>CBFHQJ010000047.1:0-36571 GCA_965657795.1 Akkermansiaceae bacterium | reverse complement strand
GGTGATTGAACCAGAAGCCTCTACCGCCCCTGGCATTTTCACCACCCCGAATTGCGTTAGGTTCTTGAATCCAAGGTTCAAAATGTTTAATATTATATCGAACCGCTGCCCCCCACCAAAAATGCGAGCAAAAGTAATGCCGCCATAAAAAGAACGGCCTTGCTTCCCACGACCCCTCCCAAAAGAGGAGCGCTGACGAGAAAACCACTCCCCATGATGGAGGCCAACGGCGTCACCGTGGCACTCCATTGCGAGGACCGTCTTAGCGTACCGGAGAAGATCAATCCACCTGCCGTGCCGAGGGAGACAAGCACAAGCAAAACATCCAGAGTCCCCATCTCCTCTTACTGAAAAGCAGTGCCCCCCCTACTGGTGCAGGGAGAGAAGCCGCTTCGACTCCTTGATCAGGAAGTCGATGTCCATGAAGGGATCGGCCGAAATGTCAGACCAAAGCATGCGGCCCTTGCCATCAAGAACAAAGGTTCCATGAAGCGGTTGATCTTCAAAGTCGTCATGCGCCGTGTATTGCTTAAAGACATTCTTGGGGGCATCGGAAACAATAGGAAACGGGATTTTCCCTTTGGTGTAATTGTCCTGTGAATCTTTGAGATTGGCGACGTCGTCGGTCGAAATTGCGAGAATCGGGAGGCCTGCTTTTTCGAAGTCCGAATACCGGTCCGCCATCGCTGTCATTTGCTCGGTGCAATGGAGACATCCCGCTCCCAGGTAGAAAACCAGAATCACCGGCTTGCCCCGATATTCCGAAAGAGAGATCGTTTTCTGATGCTGGTCGGGAAGCGTAAACCCGGAGGCTACCGGCGGAGTCCAGTGAAGCGGCCCAAGTTCATCCAGTTGCGGACGCGCCAAAAGATCGCTGGCCGGCTTGTGAGCGATCCGCCAGTCAGCGGGATACCCTAGTTCTTTTGCGATGGGAGCCAAGCGGGCAAACACAGGAGATCCGATCTCAACTTCCGAACCAAATTCACGAAGATCTTCAAACCCGGCCTTCCAGGCAGGATCCTCTTTCTTGGCGTGGTAAAGGGCATGAATGGCCTTCGCCAATGGCAGGGTCTGCTTGTCCTTCTTCTCGATCTGCTTTTTTGCAATCTCAGCCGCCTTCTCGTGATCCCCATAGGCCAAATACCGAAGAACCGGAGTCTGCTGCGATGGGCGCTTTGAGAGAGCCTCTTTCGCGGTCTTGAAATCTCCGTTCATCGCAGCGAGGTAGCCTTTGAGCTCGGTGATGACGTTCTCGAACTTCTTAATATTTCTCTGAAATTGATCGTGAGCTTTCTTCTCGGCTGCCTTGATTTCTTTCTCTTTTTTCTTTTCCTTCTCAGCCTTTTCCTTGGCCTTCTTTTTCGCCTGCTCTTGATCAGCCTTGAGTTTGGCTAACTGCGGCTCGATTCCCTCGATCGTTTTTCTCAACTCAACCTGCTGGCCAAGATTTGCCTGCGCCACTCCGATCAGTCGAAGGCGCGAAAGATCGTCCTCGGGCTTGGAGAGAACTTCCAACCATGGCGAATGCGCTGTCTCGAGCGCCTCCTGCCAAAGCTCCGCTTTTTCGAGATAATCGATCAAGGCCCGGCGACCGTAACGCGCGGATCCCCGACCCGGATTATTCAGCTTGGGGTGACGAGGATTTCCCAAGAGAGACTTCGCCATATCAATACTCGCCCGCACCATCCCAAGGTGGGAAAAATTCCGCGAGAGCCACTCGTTGTTGTGAGCATAGTTGTGAATCTGATCCGGCAGAAGGAACCACTTCATCATGTGCTTGTGATCCACCCGCGCCGACGCCTGCTGCTGCCACACCGCATCCTGATAGCGCTTGGCCTTTGAATAAATGTGGCCCGGCATGTGCCACATGTGTGCGATTCCCGGAGCAGTTTGCCCCAACCGGGCCGCAGAATCGACAGCCTGTTCATGTTTGCGGGAGTCCCAGAGGTGGATCGCGTAGTGATGGGCAGGATGATCGGGATTCTTGGCAAAAATCTGCTCTAGAATCGCATCCATTCCGACGTGACTCGTGATAGGGATCCCTTTCCGGTTGAACTGCCAACGCCGACAAACCAATAGGGCCTTGGCTTCGAGATCATTGGGGAAATTTAAAATAAGATCCTCATAAGCCCGGATAAAATTCTTCCGACGCTTGGTGGCATCCTTTTCCTTCTTTTCATCATGGTAAGCGATTTCAGCATTGAGGTAGGCCCGCTCATGCTCACTGATCTTGAAGTCTTCTTTCTTCAAAAGCTCACTCGCTTTGGCGATGAACTCTTTGGCCCGCTTTTCATTTTCATAGTTGGCCTGTGAGAGCCCCCAATAGGCCATCGCGCAATTCGGGTCATGAGCCAAAATCGCCCGAAACGACCTCTCGGCCTCATAATACCAAAATCCATGCAGTTGGCCCAATCCCTGGTCAAAAAAGGCTTGCCCCTGGTCCCAGCTCGAAGTGATGGTCAGATGAACATTGCCGGTCGAACCCATCAAGGGGCCTGCCTGCCGGGGCCCTTCGTTAAAAGCATGGCCATTATGGGAATGGCCTTCCTTAATATCCTGGTTTGGCTCTTGGGCAGACAAACAGGTGGCGAGGAATGGCAGGATGAAAAGTCTCTTCATGATGGGTGCTTGCAGGTTGAGGTTACGTCGGGGATGTGATGAGCTTTCCAGATGATTCGATTGATTTCACTCTGGATGTGCCTTTTCTGTCTCTCTCAAGCGGCAGAAAAGCCCAATATTATCGTCATTTTCTGCGATGATATGGGATACGGAGATTTGGGGTGCTTCGGAGCCGGGGGCTGGAAAACACCCCATATCAACTCAATCGCCAAAAACGGCGTCAAATTCACCGACTTTTACGTCGCGCAACCTGTCTGTTCAGCCTCCCGCACCGCCCTTCTCACTGGTTGCTACCCAAACCGGGTCGGCATCTCCGGAGCCCTCTCCCAACGCAGCACCGTTGGTATTAACGCCGAAGAAACAACCCTCGCCGAAATCTGCAAATCCGCTGGCTATCGGACCGCAATGTATGGCAAATGGCACCTCGGCTATCAGGAAAAATTCCTCCCGGTGAATCACGGCTTCGACGACTACTTCGGCTACCCCTACTCGAACGACATGTGGCCCAGCGGCCCCGTCCGCTTCATGCCCAACTACCCTCTTCTTCCGCTCATTGAGGACAACGAAATCATCGCCCGCGTTCGCGACCAAACCTGGATGACCACCTGGATCACCGAGCGCTCCGTCCGCTTCATCGAAGAGAAGAAAGAAGAGCCCTTCTTCCTCTACCTCGCCCACCCGCAGCCGCACGTTCCGCTCTTCACCTCGCCAAAACACGCCGGTTCCTCCAAGCAAGGAAAGTATGGTGATGTTATTCAGGAAATCGATTGGTCCACCGGCCAGATCCTCGCCGCCCTTGAAAAAGCCGGAGTCACCGACAACACCCTCGTCGTCTTCACCAGCGACAACGGCCCGTGGATGGTTTATGGAAATCACGCCGGAGGAGTCGGGCCACTTCGCGGCTGCAAAGGCAACTGCTGGGAAGGTGGAGTCCGCGTCCCCTGCCTCATGCAATGGCCCGCAAAACTGAAAGCCGGCTCCGTTGTAGAAACTCCCATCATGACCATCGATCTTCTCCCCACCATCGCCAAAATTCTCGACGTTCCCCTCCCCGAAAAGCCCATCGATGGCAAGGACGCCTGGCCCGTCATCTCCGGCCAGCAAACCGACCCCGTGCAAGAGGCCTACTACTTTTGGTATAAACGCAACGACCTCGAAGCCATGCGCATGGGCAAATGGAAGCTGCAGTTCCCACACACCTTCCGGAATTCAAAAATCTTACCCGCGAACGACGGCCACGCCGGAAAGTATGTCATGCAAAAATGTGGTCTCGAACTCTACGACCTCGAAGCTGATATCGCGGAGTCCAAAAACGTCGCCGACGAACACCCTGAAATCGTCGCCAAAATGCAAAACCTCGCCGATAAGAAGCGCACCGAACTCGGCGACCGCCTCCGTCAAATCAAAGGCCGCAAAAACCGCGAACCCGGCTCCGCCCAAATTGCCGACTGGGCGAAAAAGAAATAGCACAGGCGTCCCGCCTGTGTCCCGTCACCACCACGCAGGCAAGATGCCTGTGCCACCTGAAACCTCGCTCTAATACACCCCGCTTCACCCCCGCTATCTCGCCAAAAAATAGAAGAAATGAAACCAGAGGATCCAAAAAAGTGGGGAAAGATCTTCATCATTGTTCAACTCGCATTGCTACTTGTGATCTTCGTATGCGAAATGACCGATGCCATTTTCTGGAGGCATCGGAACTTCCTGAATTACGCCAGTGGCAGCTTGCATGTCATCTCCCTGTGCCTAGTCCTAATCGTCTGGTCACTTACATTCATATCCCTTTTTACCCATCGCCCCCCGTTGTGGATTGCCGCCATCCTAGTCTTCATCCTCCTCCTATTCTTTCCCCTGTTGATCGATCATCCAAAACTGCAATACTTCACTTTCCACATAGCCTTCACACTCTATGGCGCACGCTGCATGTATTATGCGGGGAGCAACTCAAGCAAAACACAACCTTCTTAAAACTGTCATTCCTATGAAACGCCTTCTCTTCCTCCTGCTTTTTCCTCTGACGCTCTTCGCAGAAAAAACCGCCCCTCTCCAAATTCATTTCATCTCCGGCTCCAAGGAATACAAGTCAGCTGAATCACTCGAAAAACTCAAAGCCTATCTCGAAAAGAACGATCAGGTTTCCATCACCACTTCCATGGTGACTGACAAAGCCAAGAATCTTCCTAATTTCGAACAGATCAAAACCACTGACGTCCTCGTCGTTTTCGCAAGACGTCTGGACCTTCCAGAAGAACAAATGAAGATCATCCGCAGCCATTGGGAAAACGACAAAGGCATCGTCGGAATCCGCACCGCCAGCCATGCCTTTTCGAACGAGGACAATAAAATCTTCGACCTCAAGATTCTCGGCGGAAACTACGACGGACATTTCGGCGATGAGAAAGTCACCGTCAACGCGACCAAAGAACACCCGCTCCTCAAAGACCTCGCTCCCGGGGTTTCCAGCAAACTCTACAAAGCCAAAAAGCTCGGCCCAAAAACCTCCGTCCTTCAAACCGGCACCATCACACGCAAAGGAGAAGGTTCGACCCAACCCGTCACCTGGACCAATCAGTATTCGGAAAAGGGCCGCGCCTTTTACACCTCACTTGGCGTCCCCTCGGACTTTGAATCCGAAGCCTTCCTCAAAATGCTCGCCCGCGCGATTCACTGGACGGCCCATCACCCGTTGAGATAGGTTCCTGAAGGACGATTGCTAAAATCCTCCATTTGAAAAAAGACCATGCCCACCCGTCGACTCGTTCTCACCGCCACGGCCGTCATTGGCTCCGGACTCCTCGGCTTTTTCATCGGAGACCGCCGCGAGGAAGTCACAGCCTCTTCGCCGCCACCCGCAGTCACAGCTCCGGAACGCCCGCTCATCGGAATCGCCAGCCTTGATCAGGACACCTACATTCGCGCCATCCGCGATCATGGCGGCCTGCCTGTCGTCCTGCCCAACACTGATGGAAGTATCGAAACTATCACCGCCTACCTCGAAGAAATCGACGGCCTCATCATGCCCGGCGGCCTCGACATCCCTCCCTCCGAATACGGAGACGCCCCCCACCCAACCACCTCCGTTCTCAGCGACGAGCGCTATAATTTTGAGAAAGCCCTCATTACGAACTGGGTTCAAAAGTCTGATAAACCACTCCTCGGTATTTGCCTCGGTAGCCAGTGGATCAACGTGGCCCATGGCGGTTCACTCATTCAAGATATCCCATCGGAAGTCGGAGGAAACCACCGCGGTGTCACGCACGGTATTTCGATCGAATCCGACTCCCGGCTGAGCAGGATCTTTGGCTCAACCGCCTTCGAGGTGAACTCAAACCACCACCAGGCCGTCAAGAAACTGGGCGCGGGCCTTCGCGTCGTCGCGATGAGTCCTGACGGCATTGTCGAAGCAACGGAAACGATTAACCCCGACCGTTTCCTCATCGGCGTGCAATGGCATCCCGAGCGCCTCATCGAAACCGATCCCAACCAAGCCAAACTCTTCGAGGCCTTCATTGAAGCCGCACGAGAATACCCAACGATGAAATGAACGAGAGCTTCGTCCTTAAAGCCATCTCAGTGATCGTTGTCTTTTCCCTCATCCTACTCATCTCGCCGGATCTGGGGCTCGGGAAACCCGGCATCAAAGCCCTTCCTTTTTTCGTCGTCCCCTTTTTCCTGATTTGGTTCCCCGAGATTGCCGGAGACTATTTCAGCTCAAAGACCTCCACACTTACAATCTGTCGCCTTGGAATGGCCGGACTCCTGCTTCTCGCTCTCCCTGCCGGAATCGCACTTTTGTTTCTTCGGTAGCAAAACTGCACGTCCCAAAAAAACAATGACTATGAAGCGATCGGCCTGTCTCATCATTCTAGCTCAGCTTTTGATCGCCTGTGATCCGGAGGACACCGCGGACCAAAACGATCATCCAAAATCCACCACCGTGAACCTCGAAAACGAACACATTTACAAAGACCCGCCCCAACCCGAAGATCCCAAGATGATGACCTTCTGGGGACTCGAACCCGGGGAAGTAGATCACCAGGCATTCACCTTGCCCGTCGATACTCCAACCCGGGAGATCATCCGGAGATTCGAAGTCGGCTTTCAAGCCGGAATTAGCTACAGCTACGACGAAAAAGAAACCTGTGAACTCGTCGCCCAAAAAGTTGAAGCGATTGCAAAGATCATTCCATTCCGGGTCACCTTTGCCGATTCAGCAGGTCTCAAACTTCGCTTCACAAGACAGATCACCGCAACCGAGGTGGCAGAAATTGAAGCTCTCTTCCCCGAGGAAGAAGCCATGCAGGCAGGGCTTGACGGCTACATTTCCAATTGGCGAGGTGAGGGACCTCTTCTCACTCCGGTAATTGAGGAAAATCTCCTCCATCTTTGGTGGGACTAACCCGGTGAGCGGGCTACTCCTGATAAGCCGGATTTTTCTCCGTCGGAATGGGAGCCTTGGTCGAGGCCTGCCACGCTTGTAATTCCTTCAGCAGCTCCTGCTTTTTCCCTTCATTGCTCACTGCAAGATTCCTCTTTTCCGAGGGGTCCTTCTTCAAGTTGTAGAGTTCAAAAACTCCGTCCTCAAAATATTGAATCAACTTCCAATCGCCTTTCCGGATCACACTGCATGGAGTTGTCCGGAAGAACTTCGAAGCGGAATCAGGATCCGCTTTGTAACTCTGCAGGTAGCCTGGAAAGTGCCAGAAGAGCGAGCGCGGCTTCAGCTCACCTTTCTTCAAAGCTGGTAATAAACTCAAGCCATCCAGATCGGTTACAGGAGTCTTTCCGGCGAGATCCAGGAAGGTCGGATAGAGATCGATCTGGGCGATGGGTGTTTCATTCCTGGAACCCGCCTCGATAACGCCCGGATAACGAATTAGGAATGGCTCACGAATCCCACCTTCATAATACATTCCCTTCACTCCCCGCAGTGGTTCCGCCCGGGAAAAACTGCCATGCGGACCATTGTCCGAGGTGAAGACCACTAAAGTATTTTTGGCGAGATTTTGCTTATCAAGAGTCTTCAAAAGATGACCCACCGCCTGATCCATCGCGTCGATCATCGCGGCATATTTGGGATTCTTGTGTGAGCCATCAGGCGACTTCTTTTCATATTTCGCCGTGAGATCCTTGGGAGCCTGAATCGGAGTATGAACCGAGTAAAATGGCAAATACACGAAGAAGGGCGACTTCGAGTTTTCCATGATCCAGTTCGCAACATCTCTTCCGAGGCGCTCGGGGAGATGCTCCCCTTTTGGGCCGTCCTTAAGGTAGGGATTCTTGTAGGGCGAGAAATACGACTTGGGATGCCCCCAGGTGGTGCCTCCAAAATTGGTATCAAAGCCATCCTTGGTCGGGTCCTTGCTCAAATGCCACTTACCGGCCACACAAGTCCGGTAACCCTCGGCTTTCAGAGCTTCCGCCATGGTCACGAATTTCGCGTCGAGCAGCTCCTTGTTCTTAATCGGAATGAGCTTCCGGTTCTTCGCTTTTCCCCGATCGGAATTCCCCACCGTGAATACCCCATGACGCGGGCTATATTTTCCCGACATCATGCAAGCACGCGAAGGGGCACAATTCGCAGCACCCGCATAGGCGTTCGTAAAAGTCATTCCCTCCTTCGCAATGCGATCGATATTGGGCGTCTCGTAGTATTTCGATCCCTGACACGAAAGATCGGTGTAACCCAAATCATCAGCATAAATGAGGACGATGTTGGGCTTTTCCGCAAATGCCGAAATGATCCCGAAAATGTGAATAAGTGTAAATTTCTTAATCATTCTTAAATGTAACGATTCCCTCGCTTCCAAGGAAACAAGGAAGCTGGCTGGAATACCCTTGTCCCGATTCGCCCCGAAGAGGAAACTTTTTTTCTAAAAATCATGAACAAGATTTTCACCCTTTTGGCCGCAATCTCGGTCCCCATGCTCTCGCCCCTTTCCGCCCAAAAGGCCGACAAGGAGCTCGCCAAGGTCCAGAAAGATCGTGAGCGACTCATCGATCTGGCTCTCACTCTCGAAGCCGACTTCGGACGCACCCTTCAGGATTACACCCAGCTTCAGAAGGACTACGCCAAGCTCCTCAAAAAAACAGCCGCTCCCGATCAATCGGCAAAAGTGCAAGACCTTCAAAATAAGCTGAAGCAAGCCCTCGCCAAGCTGTCAGAAAAAAAGCCTGTTGGTCCCGACCCGCGAACCCAGGCACTCCTGGAGCAGGACATGGTTAACCTGCGCAACGAACTCCACCGCGAGCGGCAGGAACTGCTCGTCGCCCGAGCCCGCCTCGTCCGGGCCAATGAGCTCGGGCGACAGCTGAACGACTCCAACAAAAGCCGAACCGAGGCGACAAAAGAGCTCAAGAATATCAAAACAGAGCACACCAAGCTCCTCGGCGACCTCAAAGCCACCATGGCCAAGCTCGAAATGGCCGAGAAAGGTCACAAAGTCGCCATCGCCAAGATCGCCTCTCTCCAGAAAGAAAACGTCGCACTAAAGGCCACGATCAAAACCCAGGAGACAGAAATTGCCCGCCTTCAGCCCATCGAGGAACAACACAAGAAGGCGATCACCGCCGCAGCCGAGCTTAAAAAGGAACAAGCTCGCCTCGGGGAAATCATTACCGAGAAGGAGAAGCAGTTGGCCAATCTTAAATCCCACCTCGCTGCCGAGGTGAAGCGGACCCTCGAAATCCCGGTCTTGATCCAAACCAAAAATGACCTTGAAAAAAAGCTGACCGAAAGTAACGCCAACAACGAGGAACTCCTGAAGAATAACAAAGACCTGAGTGTCAAGCGGCTCAAGCTTGAGGCTGGGATCAAGGACACGGAGCAGAAGATCAAGGCCATGCGGGCTCAGATTGACAAAAACGAGAAAGCCATGGCCTCGGTCACCAAGATCAAAGCAACCAACGACCGCCTTCTCGCCGAGCAAGCCTTGCTCCAAAATACTGTTGATATGGCCAAGGCCGAACTCCTCAAAGCGATGGGATTACGCAATCGCCTCGAAGCTGAGTTGGCCGAAAGTAAGAAGTTCGCGGCGATTGCCGATGAACTCAAGAACAAGAATGCCGCTCTCATCGAAGAGCAGGCCATAATCCGGGACCGCTTAATGGCCACCGAGAAGAGCTTCAAAATGCTGAAAGCGGACCGCGATAAATTGGAGAATGCTTACGGAGATCTCGAACAGGCAAAGACCGAGTTGACCAAGGAAATCACCAAGCGAAACGACGAGCTCCAAAGACTCCGCACCGAGCTGATTAAGAAACCCAAGATTTCCGGCGACGCCGCAAAACTTGAGAAGGAGAAAGCAGATCTCGAGGCCCAGCTCACAAAACGCGAAGAAGAATTAAAGAACACCCGGAAAGAACTGGGCAAACTGCAGATTAATGCCACCGTTCTTGAGAAGCAACTCGTCTCCCTGAAGCGAACCACCGCCTCGATTAATCCGGTCCGCTACGCCAAAGGAGAGGCTGATGTCACCCGGCAACAAGCTCGGGTATTGAGTGAGGTTCAGCAGGTCCTCAAACTTTTCCCAAGCGCGCGCTTCGAGATCGTGGGTCACACCTGTGACATCGGATCAGCCAACGGGAATCTCAAACTCAGTCAACAACGTGCAAAATCTTTACATGACTTCCTCCTCTCGAAGGGAATCAAGAAGGACCGCCTGAAGTATCGCGGAGTCGGCCAGACCGAGCCTTCCGTCCCAAATACCAACGAAGCCAATCGCCGTCAAAATCGACGCGTTGAAGTTGAAATCCTCGACTAATCTCCGACTTTGGAAACCACTCCTTACGGGACCACGAAAGAAGGTCAAACTGTCCGACTTTTCACCCTATCCAACTCATCCGGAGTTGAGGTTCGCCTCTGCGAATATGGTGCCATCGTGGCGTCTGTAAAGACTCCGGACCGTGATGGCAAGTTTGCCAATATCACCCTGGGAAAAGACAAATTTGAAGACTGGCTGGATAACCCTGATTATCTTGGCACAACCGTGGGACGCTTTGGAAATCGAATCGCCAAAGGGAAATTTTCAATCGATGGGATCGATTACGAATTGGCCACAAACAACGCTCCCGGCGGCATCCCTTGCCACCTCCATGGCGGACCTTCCGGATTTAGTCGTGTCCTCTGGGATGGCCAACCCGTCATCCGGCCAAGGGCCAAAGGTGTCTGTTTTACCTACTACTCTGATGCGGGAGAGGAAGGTTACCCCGGCAACCTGACTGCTAAAGTCACCTACTGGCTCACCGATGATAATGAACTCGTTTTCGAAGCTACCGCAAAGACCGATGCCCCGACCCCGGTCAACCTGATCAACCACAACTATTGGAACCTCTCCGGCAATCCCGACAAAACAATTCTGGAGCATGAACTGCAGCTGAATGCGCAGATGTTTCTCCCCACCTCGGCCGGCTTAATCCCGACCGGCAAAAGGCAGAATGTTCAGGGGACCCCCATGGACTTCACCATACCCGCCCCAATTGGAAAACGAATCCAAGACGAATTTGAGCCTCTCCTTTATGGCAATGGCTACGACCACTGCTGGATTCTACACGAAGGGGCCACCGCTGATCTGAGTACGGCCGCAATCGTACATGACCCGACAAGCGGACGGGTTTTGGAGGTAAGGACCAACCAACCCGGCGTGCAATTCTACACTGGAAACTTCCTCTCACGAAAGCACACCGGGCTTTGCCTCGAAACCCAGGCCTTCCCCGATTCGCCCAATCAAGATGACTTTCCAAACACCATTTTAAGACCGGGCGAGACTTACTCGCACACTTGCGTCTTTAAGTTTTCCACAAAGTGACTTCACCTACCGGGTTGTGAAAGTACCTGATTTGAAGGCCCAGCACTTGCCTTCTTCATTCTCTACGAAGAGGCGAAAGTAATACTTCGTTCCAGCCTTCAGGTTCTTGATTTGAAAACGATTCTCGCCCTTCGAAACTTCAAGAGCCGCCGTGGAGGCCGCCCACACTCTGTCTTTCGCGAACAGCTCCTCGCTTGCCCTGCCCCGTTCCGTGCCATGCAATTTTCGTGGAGCAAACGTCATGGCATCCACTTCGCCATACCACAGCACACCCTTTGCCGCCGTTCCCGGATTACCAAGCGCGTATGAAATCGCAGCTGATCCCGCAGCAGTCTCCATCACCCCGCTTTCTCCGATCTCAGCCGGGAGTCGATAGAGCCCCTTCAGGATCTCCGGCTGCAGATAAACAGGAGCCTCGTGCTGATGATCGGACTTCACCTCACTTGGCACTTCACGAAAATTCAATCCACCCGTCGTCATGCGGAACCAATGGTCGCTGCTAACCGCGATGCCATGATTTTGAAAATGAGCTTTGCTCGTCATGCGATCCACCGGGTAAATCTCGCCCTCAGCATCCACGAACCAGCCCCTTCGATCCAAAACACGTTGTATATCGCCGGTTCGCTCCACCTGCGGAGGCCCCGGCACTTCGCAAAATGACGAAGCCCGCACGGTCGCCTTGGCATTCTTGCGAGGCACCTTGTTTCCCATAGCATAAAGAACCCACTCCTTTTTCACCTCATCAAAAAGGTAGCCATAGTAAGTGTGATACATTCCGTTCTTCTCAACCCGCAAAGCTTGGATCACCGATTTTGGGCGATGCGCATAGGGAGTCCAATTGCGTATCTTAACTCCCGAACCCTCGTGTCCAAAACCGCTAAACTCGGCCTCCGGGCTCCCCGTTGCCAGAAGATGAGGCATTTGCTCGAGGGGCGGAAGCTTTCCCCTCGCCCCCTTTTGCGAGAGCGCCCACATTGAAAAATTCACGCCCCCCGACGCCCGTCGATCGCTCCCAAAAAGCGCTCCAAAATATCCGAAATTTGTCGTCATTGGACTATAGCTCGTCCCACTCGATGAACTCCGACTTTCAAAAATCCACATCACCGGTTCCGGACATTTCTCCGACCAGTAACGGGTGTGGATGGCCGCCGGCCGCCATCGTGCCCGCATCAAGGCAAGATCCCTCACCTGATCACCCGAAAAAGTCAGGGACTTGATCCCTGCTACTCTCTCCGGCTTTCCCGAACGCTCAATCACCACCATTTGGTTACCTTTCATCACAGGGATGACGATTTCCTGCTCTCCCATCTTCCCGTCAAACTCGCGGGAATACTCCTTTTCCGATCCCCTCACTGAAACCCACCACCTCTCACCCTCACCCATCTTTTGAAAACCTTTCCCCGTCTCAATGGATAACTTCACCTGCCCCTCCGACTCGGAACAAAGATACCACTTGGCTTGGGCATCCACCACTCCCGGGAGAAACTCGAGTTCCGAGAACGAGACCTTGATGAACTCCTTCCAATCGTCATCACCAGCCCCTTGGCCCGTCGCTCTGACCTTCCCCTTATCAAAAAAACCATTTGTGGCATCCAGGACCAACCTCCCTCCTTCACCACGCTGGACCTGATGAAACACTCCTTCCTCACTGCCCTCGATTTGCTCTCGAGCAAGCACCGCCGAACCCAAGGTTAACCCCAGTGCCAGAATCAAAAACTTCATCCGCACTCTACGCTTGGAACCAAAGTAATCTAACGATCCGGTGCCACTTGACGCAAACCCTCCCAATGTTAAATCTGCCCTATGGCGAAAGTTACCATTTATCACTTCAATCATTGAGGATCATCCACGAATGCCTTGGCGGTCGCCGAGGAACTTGGAGTGGATCACGAAGTCATCGTTTACATCAAGACTCCGCCCGATGCCGCGGCACTCACGAAGATTGTGGACGTTCTCGAAGATCCCGTCGAAGACCTTGTTCGCAAGGATTCCAAGTTCAAGAAGCTCGAACTCAATCCCGATGACTACATCGATAATCCCAAGGCCGTCGTCGACATCCTCGTGAAGCACAAGCAACTTCTCCAACGCCCCATTTTAGTTACTAAAAACAAGGCTATCATTGGACGACCCAAGCAACGGATCATCGATTTCCTCAGCTCGTAAGCGACTGCGAGTGGCAAATGAGATTGTCCGGGTCATACTTCACCTTCAGCGCCTTCAGCTGGAGCAAGGATGACCCGTAGTAGGCCTCAAGCGGGTTTTCCAAAGTCGCATCCGGGTAGTTCCGGTAGTGGGCCTTGGCTCCGATCGCTTTTCTGATTTCGGTGACCTTTGCGATCAAGGCTTCACGCTGGCTCGCCCGCTGCCAGTAGGCCTGAATCTCACCCATAAAAGGATACTGACGATGCGGATAAGCTGAGTCCGGGCCACGGGCAATAGCACCACCGAGGGTATTCACCTGAAAGATCAGACCGCTGGTTCCCATCACCTTTTCTGCGATCTCTTCGGACGCCTTCTCCACGTCCTTGAAACCGTGGTAAAACCCTCCACTGACATTATGGAAAGGAAGTGGTCCGGCCTGTCCATAATAGCGCTTCAAGGCCTTGGCTGTTGGAGAATTGAGCCCGCCTTTCGAAGTGAAACCTATTCGCTTCATCGCCGCAGCGGCCTTCCGGAAAGCCGGTCCCCCGGTCGTAAATGAAGTCGTCATCAAGACCGTGATCTGCTTGCCGTTGAAAACGAATCCTGAGAACATCGCCTCGTGTAAGTTACTCGCGAGCTCAAACCAATCGCGCATCATCACCACCGCTCTCTTGCTCGAAAAACCTCGCGCCACAAATCGCTGGGCCCCGAAAGTCGATCTCACCGCACGGGTCTGAAACTCCATCGACGTCACCACTCCGAAATTTCCATTCCCACCACCCCGGCACGCCCAAAGCAGCTCTGGATCATCCCTCGAGTCCACCAACTCGCCCTTTCCGTTCAACATTTTCACCCGCTCCATATGGTCGGAAGTCAGCCCCCATTGGCGCGCAAACAAGCCATATCCACCCCCGAGAGCCAGACCGCCCAGACCCACTCCGGCGCACGATCCTGCCGGCAAAATACGCTCCTGCGGCAAAAGAACATCGTAAAGCTTTCCCAGCTTCACCCCCGGTCCCGCGATCAGTTTTTGACTCTCAGGAAGATAAACCCGCTGCGACATCCCGCTCAGATCGATCGCAAGACTCCCATCACTCATCGAGCTTCCAAGAAAGCAATGTCCTCCTGATTTTACGGAAACCGAAAGATTCTCTTCCCGCGCGAAGTGAATCGCCTTGCGCACCTCATCCTCACTTTTGCAGGACGCTATGTAAGCGGGTTGGGGAGTGAGGTCTGAATTGAAGAGCTGACGAGCCTTTTCGTATCCGTCCTTACCCGGCTTCAGATACCCTTCTTCAGCCCTCATTATGAACGGCATACCCGCCAAAACCGAGGTCCCCATAAATAACCGGCGCTTCATCTGAACGAAGTTGTCACAAAAAAACGAAGAATTCAGGAATAAATATGTCGCTTGTGTATTATAATAGGCACGTATGAAAAATATTATTGCTCTTACATCACTCCTCGCCTTCGGATCCTTCGCCAACGCTCAGGAAGCTCCTGCTGCCAAAAAGGCTTCAGCCGGCAAATGCGCTGCCAGCGCGTGCAACGCCGGAAAGTGTGCCGATGACTGCTGCGGCACCATGGTCAAGCTTGCCGTTACCGGACTGGAAAAAGAAGGTGTCGCCGAAACTGCCAAAATCACCCTCGATGCCATGGCCGGCATCAACTTCACCTCGACCTGCGCCAAATCCGGCACTGTGATGGTCAAGTATGACCCCGAGAAAATGAAGGTGGCTGACGTCGAGAAAGCCGTCGCTAAAAATGGCATTAAAGTCACCGGTCACCGGACCTCGGTCAAAGTCAAGGGGCTTGCCTGCCAATCCTGCAGCAACCACCTCACCGCCGTCCTCGGCAAAACCGAAGGCGTCGTTAACGTCGACAAGGTCTGCCACATGAGCGGAACCGTTGCCGTCACCTACGACGCCAAGAAGCTCGATGCCAAAAAACTCAAGGCCGCCATCAACACCACCAAATATAAGGTTGTGGAAGCTGCTAAGCCTGCGCCCGCAGCCGCCCCCCAGAGCTAAAAACACTTTTCGTTGTTGTTCCTGTTCAACGGCCACTCCCCCAACCGGGGGGTGGCCGTTTTCTTTTGAGGCGTCCGAATCATCCCCGATAGATCAAATGGTCCTCCCAAGTAACCTTGGGGACATGAAACTCTTCATTCTGGCGCTCTCGCTTGCTTCCTTCCCTCCACTTTTCGCTGAACTCACCTTCACCAAGGATTCGCAACGTCAGGAGGGCGTTCCCGTGGGCAAAGTCACCCGCCACGAGCATCGCAGCAAGATCTTCGAAGGCACCCTGCGCCAGTATTACCTCTATGTCCCCGCCCAATACGACCCATCCAAGCCCGCCGCGGTGATGGTTTTTCAAGATGGCCATGCTTACGTCGATGAGAAAGGACAAGGCCGCGCCACTCTCGCCCTCGATAACCTCATTCATCAGGGAGACATTCCCGTCACCATCGGGATCTTCGTCAATCCCGGTGTCTTCATGGATAAAATCGAAGGTCGACAGGATTGGAGCACCGGCAAGAAAGGGGGAAAAAGCAATCGCAGCGTGGAATACGACACCCTCAGCGACGCTCACGCCCGCATGCTCGAAACCGAACTCCTTCCCGAAGTAGGCAAGACCTACAACCTGACCAAGGACCCGGAGCAACGTGTCATTTGTGGAGCCAGCTCCGGCGGAATTTGCGCCTTCACCGTCGCGTGGGAGCGACCCGACCTCTTCCGCAAGGTCATCAGCCACATCGGCAGCTTCACCAACATCCGCGGCGGACACGTTTACCCCGCCCTCATTCGCAAGCAGGACAAACGCCCTCTGCGCGTTTGGCTTCAAGACGGCCGAAAGGATCTCGACAATTCCCACGGCAACTGGTGGCTCTCCAACCAACAAATGGCCAAAGCCCTCGCCTTCGCAAAATACGATTACAAGTTCGTCCCCACCGAAGGCGGCCACAGCGTCAAGGAAGGCGGCATGCTTCTCCCCGATGCCCTTCGCTGGATCTGGAGGAAGTGATAGGGCGCCACTAGGCTCCAAGTCAAAAAGCATAAGAGCAGCGAGCCAGAACGCCTCTCAACTTTCTCCCGAATCGCCCAAAAACCCCAACCGTCTTTTGTTTCGCGAGCCAATCGAATGAAGTTAGAAATCGATCAAATTCTTGAGCAGATTGATGAAATTGATTGGGGAATCATGGTGGGCAGACCGTTCTTACCACCACCAGTTTCGAGAGCATTTTGTGATCTATTTTCGGAGACTACTACTGAGTTGGAGAAGGCCTGTAGATTCTTTGATCATCATTTTTTGTTTCAGGGCAACCTCCATCCGGGTGCGTTCTATATCACGCCATTCTTAGTTGCCTCCTTGTGCACTGGAATAGGAGTTGGCGGAAGGGAAAAGGTATACGAAATCCTTGGTGAGATTGGGAGGGGGACTGCTGATCTAAAGGACACGGTCAGCTTTGAAAGAGTCTACGAGAGTTTCCACTACTTTAAGCCATCGCGGTCTGGTGTCAGTTTACCATTGGAAATTGCTTGCCATAATGCGGTTTCAGAAGGATTGCCGATTTATCTGAGTGACTTGGATAAAAACGAGGAGTGCCTTTCGAGTGTTCTTGATTTGGTCTATTGTTTTCCGCAGTTCTACGAGCTGGCGAAAGGAAAGATCAGCGAACTTTTAAGAGCAGGAAATCCCTCGGAGCATAAATTTAAATTGCTTCGAAAGGCGCAGATTGAACTCAGACGTTCGAAATTCTAGCCCTCCGTTGGATCTGGCGGGATTAATGGGGCTCTGCCGTTCTTTTTTTGAACACTGTTTGTAGTGGCATTGTCCCCCCTCCTGTCTACGTTCCCACTAAGACTGTGTTTGGAAAACTTCTCCTCCTCTTTATCCTCGTCCCGATCGCCGAGCTCTACCTCTTCATGACCCTTGGCAAGGAGCTGGGTCTCTGGCCGACTCTTGCCATCATTGTGGTCACAGCCTTTCTGGGAGCCGCGCTCACCAAATCACAGGGCCGGCGTGCCATGAAAAAATTCCAGGCCGCCACCGCGGAGGGCCGCATGCCCGCCAAGGAAGCGCTCGACGGCATCATGATCCTCCTTGCCGGAGCTGTGCTCCTCACCCCCGGTTTCCTCACCGACACCGTCGGCTTCCTGCTCCTCCTCCCCCCTGTTCGCGCAGTGATGGCGGGATATGTGGGCAAGCGACTCAAAGGAAAAATCAAAATCGTCACTCCCGGCATGCCACCCCAAGGCACTCAGGAACAGAGACCCAAGTCAAAACTCGATGATGGAAACGTGGTAGACGTTTGAACAGTCCCCCTCTAAAATCACCCCCATGCGCTGGAAGAATCTCAGAAAAAGTGAAAACGTTGAACGCCGTCGCGGAGGAGGCAAGAAGGCAGCAATGGGCGGAGGACTCGGCGCCATCGTCATGGCTTTGGTCGCGATTTTCATCCTCAAGGAAGATCCCCAAAAGGTTCTCAGTCAAATAGGACAGGGACAGCAAGGAGAGGCCAAACCCAGAACAAAAACCAACGACGAACTGGATGAATTGGTCTCGCACGTAAAAGGTTCCACTGAAGACGTTTGGACCAAACTCTTCCGGCAAATCGGACAGAAATATCGCGTCCCCAAACTCGTCAACCACGATGGTCGCACCACCACCGGCGTCAACCTTGTCGCCGACTCAAGAATGGGGCCATTCTATCTCCCAAAAACTGAAACTATTTTCATCGATACCGCTTTCTTTCAGCAAATGGACCGAGAACTCGGAGGTGGTGGCGACTTTGCCTACACCTATGTTATCGCGCACGAAGTCGGTCACCACGTCCAGAAGCTCAGAGGTCGTACCGATGAAGTGCACAACCAAAAGAGACGAATCCCAGAGGTGGCATATAACCAACTTTCCGTCCGCCTTGAGCTTCAGGCTGATTTCTATGCCGGGGTTTGGGCTCACCACGCCAACGACGCCCACAAGGCAGAATTTGGGATCAGCTTTCTCGAAGACGGCGATATCGAGGAAGCCATGAACTCCGCGCGAGCCATCGGCGATGACGCCCTGCAAAGAGGAGCAGGCCGCCGCGTTCAACCGGAAAGCTTCAGCCACGGAACCTCGGAACAACGCATGCACTGGTTCATGAAGGGACTGCGAACCGGCGATCTTACTCAGGGCGATACCTTTACCCCCGACTACCACGACCTTTAATCTCCATGCCTGCTCCCAAGAAAGTCGCCGAACCACACAAGGAACTCCGCTTCACGCGGGCCGGGCAGGCCCAGGGTTTCATCGTAATCGCAGCGGTTTCCTTTGCCTTCTTTCTTCTCATTGGGCTCACCTGGTTCATGGGACATCCCACTTTCACCTGGTGGATGGCCCTTCCCTTTTTGATTCTCTCGGCCTTCCTGACGAAGGTCTCCACCCACTGTGCCCGCCACGCATACATCATCCTCACCCCGCTCGGGGTGGAGATTTTCCCGCTCATCAAGCCCCGGGAGAACCTCAACCTCGTTTACTGGACCCAAATCACGGATGCGGAATTCGACGAAGAACTCACCGCTCTCAAACTTCATTTCAACGAAGATCAAAGCGCCGGGATTATCCTTTCCCTCAAGCCCATCCTCACGAAAAAGCGCCCCCTTTTAAAGAAGGCGCTTGAAGGTCGTTTGACGGAGAAAAAGAAATAATTCGAGCCCCCTGCGTTACTTGGCCCCGGCAATCGCTTTCAGCACATCCGCTCCCTGGGTCGACGTCGCGCCCTTGTCATCACGCCACACCAACTTGCCATCCTTAAAGAGCAGGGCACGGCGGGCCGTGAACATTCCACCTCGAACCGAGATCCCCAGCTTCTTGGCAATCTCACCGCCTGGATCCGAGATCAGATCGTAGGGGAGCTTGTTCTTGTCCTTAAATTTTTTCTGGGTCTCCGGCTTGTCCGTGGACATTCCAAAAACCGTGACCTTCTTACCTGCCAATTCCTCGAATGCGTCCCGCACCGAACATGCCTGACTGGTTCATCCGCCAGTCAGAGCCTTGGGGTAAGTAAAAATCACCAACCACTGATGACCGTCGGCAGCTTTGATGGCAACTTCCTTGCCATCCTGGTTCTTCCCTTTGAGTTCCGGAAGCTTGGCGCCCACCTTCAGCGGCTCCGCATTCAACGAAAGCATGGAAAGGAACGAAACGAACATCGTCTTGAGTTTCATGGATCGCACAGTAACTCCTTTCCGCTTGTCTGCAATAACCGGTTTCCCTGACGGGAATTCCTGTTAGGCTCCGTCCCGTGTCCGATCTCAAAGCTTATCTCAAAGGCCAGCAAGTTCTCGTCGATGACGCCCTCAACCGGTTTCTCCCCCGCGTCACCGCCCGTCCCAAAACCGTGCACCAGGGAATGCGCTACTCCGTTTTTGCCGGTGGCAAGCGACTTCGCCCCATTCTCGCCCTCGCAGCGGCCGAAGCCTGTGGTGGTCAGGCTGAAAATGCCCTTCCACCCGCCTGCTCGGTCGAGATCATGCACACCTATTCCCTGGTTCACGACGATCTCCCATCGATGGACGATGACGATCTCCGCCGCGGTCGCCCCACTTCCCACAAAGTTTACGGAGAAGGCATGGCCGTTCTTATTGGCGATGCTCTCCTCACCGAAGCCTTCACTATTCTCGCCGAAACCCCTCCCACAAAACGCTACGACCTGAAAGATATCCTCCTTGAATTCTCGATCTGTGGTGGCTCCAGAAAACTCATTGGCGGACAGGTTCTCGACCTCGAGGGAGAAGGGAAGGACCTCACCAAGGCTCAGTTGGTGCGGATTCACGAAAACAAAACCGCAGCCCTTCTCACCACTTCGCTCCGCCTTGGCGGCATGACCGCAAATGCCACCCCAAGGCAGCTGGATGCTCTCACCGACTTCGGCTACAACCTCGGTCTCGCCTTCCAAGTCATCGATGACATTCTTGACGTGACCCAATCGACCGAACAACTCGGCAAAACCGCCGGCAAAGATGAAGCCGTCGACAAGGCAACCTATCCGTCCATTCTTGGGCTCGAAAAATCGAAGAAAGAAGCAGCACGCCTAACCCGCAAAGCCCTCGAAGCACTCTCTGTCTTTGGCCGGAAAGGCAAACGCCTTGAGGAAATTGCACACTACCTTCTCGACCGCGAGTTTTAGAATTTTCGGAGCGACCAGAATCAGCAATCTCCACATTGCCTTTCTCATAACAACTCCCCTTGCGCGGACGTCGGGAATTCTCGCGCCTTCATCCTCGCTTGCAGCTTCTTCCAAAAACCAAAGAAGCCTGACTTTGCGAACGCTCGCAGATAACGATCCTCCGGCCGAACGATCAGACTCAACTCCAGACCCGCGTTATCGTACGATTCCAAACGATCGTGCAAAGGCCCCACTTCCGGTCGCATTGCCACAATCTCAGTCACTTCGTTTTCTTCGGCCCAACTCGTCAAATTCTCCGCCCGGTCCACCGACACTCCAAAGTGATCTTGCGCACGTTCCGCCACATCATTGAGGGCGCCCTTCTGCCACTCTTTTTGCAGCTCCGATTTCCCTTCAAGGTCACCAGCCACGACAATCTTCGACGGGCGATACACCCCCAGCGGTGAGCTCTCCGGATGCAAATCCTCCTCATGGATCCACAACACTTTGCCATCCGCAGGGACCTCAACCTCCGGTAGCGATGACCTTGTCACATCGGGGCGTGCCACATTCCCAGGCATAAGCTCGACTGGATGCTCCAACACTTCCAGACCCTTCGAATCAAGCAACTCCGCAGCAAGATACTTCTCAATATTGGTTCGCCTCGGCAGATAGGTCTTCCCCGGAGTTTGCAAGCCGGCGACCCAACGCCACGAAAGCGTGTTCGACGCCGGATCAAAATCCAGCAGGTGATCCTGAAAAAACTTCGCTCCCAACTCCCAAGGCAAGCGCGCGACATGGACCCAATATGCTGAGAACCACATCCGGGCATGATTGTGCAGATAGCCCGTCTCCACCAACTCCCTCGCGAACCCATTCATTACCGCCACCGGCCCCTCGCCCCGACGAATTGCCTCAGCATCCGGATGCTCCTCAATCCCCTCCAAATATTCTTTCCAGACCTGCGGGCGCAGCGAAAGCCACCCCTTCCAGTATGTCCGCCAGTAGACCTCCTGCGTGAATTTCTCTACTGTCGAAGCAGCATACTTTTTGAGTGGCGCTTCCGCAACCTCCCACTCCGTCAGGAGCCGGTGCCGAATCGCCGGCGAAAGACCAGAGACATTTTCATGCCCAGAAACAACCTGATTGCGATCTCTCGAGTAACGCCCCACGCGTCCCAAAAAACCTTCCAGATCCGCCAAAGCCCCGGCTCTTGTGTATGCAAATTCCACCGCAGACGATCAGCGCATTTTCGGGAACGGCAAGCTCCTCTTCAACCCGCTACGAAACCTGATTCATCGTGAAAACAACGAACCCAACAATCGCCAGCAAGTAGATGACCATAAAGATGATCGTCAAAACACCCGCAAATTTCCAAAAACCACGCTGCGCATCCAAGGCTGTCGACAAAGTGGCCGAGGTCGGTTGCAAAACGAAAGCGCCAATCTTCGAAGCATACTGATTCAGTTTAAAAAGAGGCGTAGAAATACACCACGCCCATGACCAGGTAACCCGCTCCGATGACTGCTCCCATTTCCCCAAACTCGCCCGCTCCGCCCGTCCGCGAAAATTGCAACAGAGGCCAAGAGAATAAAAGCGGTCGCTATAAAACCAAGCACCCCCAAAAACCTGACCCACCCCTTCGTTCGTGACAGCATGTCCACGACTTGGGGGGAAATTTCACCACCAGGATGAGTGGCTCCAAGATTGGAAACAGAGGGAGATTCATAGGGGTTTTCCAAAACCGAAATTTGATGGAGAACAGTCCGTTGGAAAGCCCAATCACCTGAACAAACGCGCCCTGCCCGCTTCGAATCTGCGTGTAGTTCGGCCACGGCTCCCTCAGCTTCAGAGCACTCAAGCATCCTTGTCTAATCAGCGAAAACGGAGTTTATCATCTCTCAAAGTAAAACAAAGGACTTCACCTAACAGCCCAGCGAAAGAAAGCCCATCCCAGGTCCCGCAAATTTCCCTCGCCACTTGCCACTCCAATATTCGAGTGTATCTCGTCAACAGCCGGGCAGATGGAAACTCAAAAAAACAACGCCATCCAACGCTACCTCTCCAAGCGCTTTCGAATTCTCCTCTCCGGAGATCCTGATGGTATTCCTCCCTGGCTAAAGGATGTCGAATCGAGCGACGCACCCGGACTCTACCTTCCCGACGAAGCACCTTGGGTCGCCCACGCGGACCTGGCCACTCTCGTGGGCGGAATCCGGGCTCTCCTCATGCAGGCTCTTCACCCCGGCAGCCTCACCGGAGTGGCCAACCATTCTCGCTACAAGTCCGATCCACTGGGACGCCTCTCTGGCACCATCCGCTGGCTTACTGTCACCACCTTTGCCTCCACCGCAAGCGTCTCGACCGAAGCCGATCGCGTAAACCAGATGCACAAGCGCGTCAAAGGCACTTACAAAACCTCGGCAGGAGAAAGTAAAGGCTACCGCGCTGCCGATCCAGACCTCCTTCGCTGGGTTCACATCGCCTTCATGGAATCTTTCCTCCGCTGTCATCAACTTTACTCAACCCGCCCGCTCCCCGGAGGAGCTGACGCATACATTAGATTGTGGTCAAAATCCGTCGCACCCCTCGGGCTGACCGAAGTCCCCATGTCAGAGGCCGAGCTGCTCGACGAGCTCAAACGCTATCGACCCGAACTTATTGTGAATGACACCACGCGAGAGGTGATTCGCTGGATCAAGCATCCCCCACTCCCAAAAACCTCCCTTCCCGCCTATCGCTTTCTTTTCAAAGCCGCCCTCGCCTCGCTCCCGCGCGAATACCAGACGATGATCGGGCTCGGCCATCCTTCCCTCAAGATCATGCGGCCCGTCACCGTCAACCTCCTCCGCTTAATTAAAGTCGCCATCGGTCCCGAGAGCCCCATCGAGGAAGCCGCAATCGCACGCCTTCACCGCGCTGGGCTCATGAAAGATGGAAAAATCATCCGCCACTCTTAAAAAAATTTCTCTCCGGATGTAACCAATTCCGCTCCGGGCTCATAAGCCTCGCATGAAGAAACTGCTCCTCCTGACTCTCCTCGCGGCTCCGCTGGTCGTCGCGGGGCCGTTGCAGCCCGAAAACATCCCGGCCCAAGCCCAGTGGTATCTTCATGGAGATCTTACCGGAATCCGTGAAACCAATACCGGAGGCTTTGTCCTCGCACAAATCCGCAAAGACGAGACAGACGAAATCGCGGATATCAAAGCTCTCTTCGGTTTTGACCTCATCAACGATTTGACTGACGTCACCCTCTTCGGCACCGGCAAGGGAGACGAGATTGCCATCACTCTTTCCGGTGACTTTGATCGTGCCCGTCTTGAGGAAGTCATCCTTAAGGCGGATGCCTACAAATTCACCACTCACGGCACCGTCACTATTCATCAATGGGAAGACAAAGGCAGCACCCAGCATGCAGGATTCCACGGGGATAATACCGTCATTATTTCACAGCAAAAGGAACTTGTCGAACTTGCCCTTGATGTTCTTGCCCGCAAAAAGCCCGGGCTCAAGGCTGACCTTCTACTCCCCTCGGATCAACCGGTGGTCGTCGCTTTCGCCAACATCCAGAAAATTGAAATGCCGCTCGATGAAGGCTCACAAATTGTCCGCAAGGCCGATTCCATTCTTATGACACTCGGTGAAAAACGAAACCGCCTCGTGGTAGACATGGTCGTGGAAACCGATTCCTCCAGAATGGCAAGGCGGATGATGCATGTGGTCCAAGGCTTGGTTTCTCTCGGTGAATTGGCTGATGACACAGTCGAGGACCTCGACATCCAACACGCAGGCCAAACCGAGGGCAAGACCATGACAATGACCATGAGCCTTCCTGCCACGAAAGCCCTCGCACTCATTGCCCAACTCAAGTAAGCTGTCCCCCCCTGATGGCTGAACCAACCGACACTGATCTCGTCCTCGCTGCACTCGCAGACGGGGACGAGGCCATGTCGGCTCGTGATGAAATTATTCACCGCTACCACCAGAAAGTTTACGGCTTTCTGTACCAATTGACCGGCCGCAAGGAAGACGCCGAAGACCTCACCCAGGACACCTTCCTGCTTGCCCTCCGTAAACTCAAAACCTTCAAAACCGGCCGCGACCTCCTCCCCTGGCTCTTCACCATTGCCCGCCGCACCACCATTTCACAGTGGCGTAAAAGCAAGCCCACTTCTCCGCTCTTCGACTCGGACCACCCCTCCATCGAGAGCAACAAACCGCACGATGCCGTTGTTCTCTGGGAGATCGCCAAGGACAAGCTCAAGCCCGACGAATTTACCGCACTCTGGATGCACTATCAGGAAGATCTTCCCCTCAAGGAAGTGGCCCGCGTGCTCAAAAAAACAACCACCCATGCCAAGGTTATCGTGTATCGTGCCCGCAAGCGCCTTGGCAAGGAACTCACCCTCACCAACGACACCTGGCTTCCCGGCCGGCAAGCCAACCTGACTTCCCCATGAACATTCAAGCTCTCGAAAATCGCCTTCGTGAAAAGATCGTCACCGAGACTCCCCGTCCCGGGTTTGAAACACGGATCCAAGCCATGGCCCGCGAGCCGTTTACTCCGGAAAAGAAGGGTTTCATCCGTCGCTTCACCGTTCCTGCGATGGCCGTCTTTGCCATTTTCATCGTGATCGCGCCCAAGGACAAACCTGCCGGCCCAGCCATCTCCAAAACACCTGCTCCTGTCGAAGCTACAGAAGGATCAGTTACAGGGGCCACCGAACAAGCTCCCGTCCAACGCGAGATCCAAGGCCTCAAAAACGACGCCGCGCGGACCATGAGCCTCTTCCAAAAAGCGCTCCCTTCTCTTCCAACGAGGAAGAAGCAGGAAGAGGAGTAACCGAAGTAGCAGAGGTATCCCACCTGTGTCCGGTTCACCTCAAACACAGGCAGGATGTCTGTGCTACGAAAAAGCCCCCGCCGGAATTCTCCGACGAGGGCTTTGAAATTTCAGCCGATCAGTTTAGCTCAGCGCTTTCACAATACCCGCCGCGTTGATGCCGAGCTCGTCCATGACGACGTTGCCCGGAGCCGAGATGCCGAAGCGGTCAATACCGACCACCTTGCCTTCCAGGCCAACATACTTATACCAGAGTCCGCTCACGCCGGCCTCAATGGCCACTCGCTTGGTGCAGGAGGCCGGGAGAACCTCAGCTTGATACTCGGCTGACTGACGATCAAAACGCTCAAGGCAAGGCGCGGAAACCACGCGGGCTCCGGCTCCAATTTCTTTGGCGGCTTCGATCGCGTGTCCAACTTCCGAACCGGTCGCGAGAATGATGCACTCCAGGTCGCCTTCTTCTTTTTTAAGAACGTAAGCTCCTTTGGCCACGCCATCGCGTCGGGTTTCAACGGAAGCGAGATCGTTGAGGGAAACCACTTTCTGACGGCTGAAGATTAGCGCGGTGGGGCCATCGAGACGCTCCATCGCACAGATATAAGCACCAGCCACTTCCTCCTGATCGCCGGGGCGAATCACGTCGAGGTTTGGAATAACCCGCAAGCCGCTGACGGTTTCAACAGGCTGGTGGGTCGGTCCATCTTCACCCACACCCACGGAGTCGTGAGTCAGAATGTAAGTGACAGGAAGCTTGGCCAGGCCCGCGATGCGGATCGAGGGGCGAAGGTAATCAGCAAAGACGCAGAAGGTCGCACCACTGATGCGGAAGAGACCATCATATGCGACACCATTGCAAATGGCTCCCATGCCGTGCTCACGAATTCCAAACCAGATGTTGCGGCCGGTTGGATTGGTGGCGGAATAGTCGCCCTCGTCCTTGAGATAGTTTTTGGTCGATCCGAAGAGGTCGGCCGAACCGGTAATCACTGAAGGCATGGCCTTGGCAACAGCATTAATGACAACCCCACCCGAGCCACGAGTGGCGTCGGCATAGTCATCACCGAAGGCCGGGATCTGATCGGAGAGATCGGTCGGGACAACCTTGGCAACACTGTCCTCAAGCTCACTGGAAAGTTCGGGATTGGCTGCTGCCCATGAATCGTAAGTGGCCTGCCACTCGTTGAAGGCATCGCCCTGAGCCTCCGCTTGTGCTGCGAAGTAGGCTTTGGTCTCATCGGAAACGAAGAAGGTCTGCTCCGGTAATCCGAGTCCCTTGCGGGCTTCCTCGGCAAACTTGGCACCACCCTCACCGTGCGCACCAGCCGTTCCAGCAACCTCTGGAATACCACGACCAATTTCAGTCTTGGCGATAATCACGGTTGGCTTTCCGCTACTGGCCTTGGCCGCAGTGAAAGCAGAGAGGAAAGCATCCATGTCATGACCATCGACGGTCACGGCATCCCAGTTGAGGGCCTTGAAATAAGCTTCGGAATCCCAGCCTTGGGTCTTGTCCGCCATCGCATCGAGCGTGACGTCATTTGAATCATAAATGAGAATCAGATTGTCCAATTGGTTGTGACCGGCGAAAGCGATTGCCTCCTGGGCCACGCCCTCCTGGAGGCATCCATCACCGGCAAGAGCAACGACATGATGGTCAAAAATGGTGTGATCAGAGGTATTGTAACGAGCAGCCGCGCGCTTTCCGGAGAGCGCATACCCCACGGCATTTCCCACGCCCTGACCGAGAGGGCCGGTGGTCGCTTCCACACCTTCCGTCTCATCGAACTCGGGGTGACCCGGAGTGATCGAGTGGAGCTTGCGGAAATCAGCCACATCCTGGCCACTCACTTTGAAACCTGCAAGATGGAGCCAGCTGTAAATAAACATAGATCCATGACCTGCCGAGAGGATGAAACGGTCACGGTTCAACCACTTCGGAGCAGCAGGATTAAAACGAAGGCCTTCGCCGAAAAGGACCGCGCCAAGATCGGCGCAACCGAGTGGAAGACCAAGGTGGCCGGAGGAGCAGGCATAGACGGCATCGATGGCCAATCCGCGGGCCTCGGCCGCAGCTCTGGAAAGTGCTTCTTTATTCATGAGGGGCGAACCTCCCTAAATCAGGCCTTATGATCAAGCCGTAATACAGATTGACCGTGACAACTTTGCCCAATTCCCGCTCATGATTCCCAAATCCACGAATCAAAGTCTTCACTCTTCGTTCCACCTCACTCACACTATCCCGGTGAAAAGCCAGCCGGATGCTCCCGACCTTCGCCAAAAGCTCCTCCTTGCCGCCCCCTCCTTGCGGGATGGCACCTTCGACAAGTCCGTCGTTCTTCTCGCCGAACACACTCCCGAAGAAGGCGCCTTCGGCCTCATCCTCAACCGTCCCTCCGGCAAAACCGTAGGAGACCTCATCAGCGATCCCGATTTCCTGGAACTCTGGCATCTCCCCGTTTTCCTCGGTGGTCCCGTCTCACGCGACCAACTCACCTTCTCGGCCTTCTGGGAAAAGGATTCCAAATTCGAATCCGCCACCCGCATCGCCATGGACGAGGCCAAGACCTACCTCAAACAGCCCAACACCCTCGTCAAAGCCTTCGCCGGATACGCCGGCTGGTCCGAAGGCCAACTCGAAGACGAAGTCGCGCAAGACGCCTGGACGATCACCGAACCCGAAGGCTCCCTCATCGGCCTCCCCCACAATCCCGTGCTCTGGAAAACCATCATGCGGGAAATCTCCCCCTACCATCGCATCCTCGCCGACGCTCCCGATGAGATCCTTGCCAATTAATCGCAGGCATTTCAGCACTTTTGCGTAAAGCTCTTCATTCTCCACCACTCTGCAAAGAGCCCGTTTTCCTTCCTTGGCAGCCCCCTTGGCAAACGACTAGCCTGCCAGTCCGTATGAAGAGTCATTACATGCAATTGCTTGCCCTCCCTCTCGCGGGCCTTTCATTTGCTTCCACCAAACCACTCGCAACCGACCTCGTCTTTGAGGAAAAAGACGGAGTGGTCGCAATCGAAGCCGAACACTTCGTCTCGCAGGACAAATCAGACGTCCGGGCCTGGCACATCATCTCCACCAAAAGCGCTCCTGATATCAAGCCGGATGGTGACCCGAGCCACGCCGCTGATGCCTCGGGAGGAGCTTACCTCGAGATCCTACCCGACACCCGTCGCTCCCACGATGACAAACTCATCAAGGGTGAGAACTTCATCGATCAAGGTGGCAAGATGGCCATCCTCACTTACCCTGTTCACTTCAACACTGCCGGACGTTACTACTGCTGGGTTCGTACTTTCTCAACCAACACCGAAGACAATGGCATCCACCTCGGCCTCAACGGCACCTGGCCCGCCTCCGGCGCCAAGATGCAATGGACCAAGAAACAGGAATGGGCCTGGGACTCGAAACAACGCACCCAGAAGGTTCATACCGGCGTCTTTGGAAAAATCTGGATCGATATCCCCGAGCCCGGACTTCACAAAATTCACTTCTCCATGCGCGAGGACGGATTCGAATTCGACAAATTCATCCTCACCACCGCCAAACCCGACCAAAAATCCCCACCCAAGGGCAAGGGACCGACAACAAAAATGAAGCAAGGCAAACTCCCCGCTGCCTTTTCGACGAAACAAATCGCCAGGAATCCCTACCCGGCACACTGGGGTGCTCCGCCGACAATCCAAACGCGTGACCTCGTCCCCCTTCCCAAACCTTATGGCCGTGGTTCTTCCACTCTGAAAAACTGGATTCTCGAAAACCAAAAAATTGATGCCACCAGGAAAGGAGCCAATGCAGCGCCGCGCATTCGTATTCCCGCCTCCAAAATTCCGGCCAAAGGAGGCTTCTACCTCGACCAAGGGAAATGGCTCGCGATCAATCCGGATAAAGACAAAACTGCCGAAACCACTTTCGCCTTCAACTACCCAAGCGGCAACTACCACCTCGTCCTCATCGGTGTGGGCGAGAACGACGGCGAAGCCACTCACGAAATTTTCCTCAACGACAAGTCCGTTCTTAACTTCACCATCCCCCTGGCTGAGGACAAATTTGAGACCGGTAAGAAATTCAACAAGACGGCCCGCAACGTAGTCTTCGGCACAGGAGAAGACATTAAGATCAAATCCAAGGTCGCTTCCGCCGATGGCAAGGAATTCTCCCGTGCCCGCCTCGCGGCCCTCGTCTTCATCCCGGCCGATGCTGAGACGCGCAAACTTGTCGCAGGCCTCAGGCAAGAAGCCACGCCAGCCCCGCAACCTGCTGTCGAAAAACTCCCCGACCTCCAGCAACCTCGCCAAGATCACGGTGATGGTTCGGTAGCAGTCACCGGCGACACCCAATGGCAGCCTGTCACTCTCACCCTCGACGGCCCCTTCGCTTGCGAGCTCGACCAAAAGCCAAACCCCTTCCGCGACTATTCGCTCATCGTCACCTTCACTCACAGCTCTGGCGAATTTGAATACCACGTCCCCGGATACTTCGCCGCTGATGGTAATGCCGGAGAAACCTCCGCCAAATCCGGCACAAAGTGGCGCGCTCATTTCTCACCCGACCTTCCGGGCGAGTGGACCTACAACACCTCCTTCCTCAGCGGAAAAGACGTCGCCCTTTTGCCGACGAACAAGTTCCCCGAGAAAGCTGTTGAGACTCTCAAAAAATACAATCAGACCGGCAAGATCACCATCAAACCAACTCCCAAGGACTCCCCCGGATTCTACGCCGAAGGCCGCCTCACTTACGTGGGCAAACCCTACCTTCAGTTCGCCGGATCCAAGCGCTACTTCCTCAAAGCCGGAGCCGACGCGCCCGAGACTCTCCTTGGTTACGCCGACTTCGACGACACCACCGTCTCCACCAAGAAGGTTCCACTGAAGCACTACAAGCCGCACCTCAAGGACTGGAAAGAAGGCGACCCGACCTGGAAAAACGGCAAAGGCAAAGGCCTGATCGGCGCCCTCAATTACCTCTCCGGAAAAGGGATGAACGCCTTCTCCTTCCTCCCCTACAATGCCGGCGGAGATGGCGACAACGTTTGGCCCTTCGTCTCACGAAATCAAAAATTCAACTACGACTGCTCCAAGCTCGACCAATGGAATATCGTCTTCAACCACGCCCAGACCAAAGGGCTTTTCCTGCACTTCAAACTGCAGGAGACTGAGATGGACGACAACAATCGCGGCGGACATCACGGGCCTAAAATGCAGAACGTTCCCACCTCGCTCGATGGCGGCGACCTCGGCCCCGAACGCAAACTTTACTGCCGCGAGCTCGTCGCCCGCTTTGGCCATCACCTCGCTCTCAACTGGAACCTGGGTGAAGAGAACACCCAGACCACAAAACAGCAGGTCGAGATGGCGCGCCGCATTCGCGACCTCGATCCCTACGATCACCACCTCGTCGTCCATACCTTTCCCAACATGCAGGACAAGGTTTACAAACCACTTCTCGGCGTCGACGACTTCACCGGAGTCTCCTTGCAAAACTCAGCCCTCAAGGATGTCCACTGGCAGACCGTGAAATGGAACCGTTTGTCCCGCGAAGCCAAGCACCCCTGGGGCGTCGCCTTCGACGAACCCGGCAACGCCAGTGAAGGCATGCCACCCGATGCCGACTACCCCGGCATGCCGAAGAACTACAAAGGCCCAACTGTCGAAGAAACCCGCAAGTGGGTCCTCTGGGGCAACCTCCTCGGCGGCGGCTGGGGCGTCGAGTACTACTTCGGCTACAAGCTCCCGCAAAACGACCTCGTTTGCGAAGACTGGCGCTCCCGCGATGACTCGTGGACCTTCGCCAAGTATGCCCTCGATTTCTTCCGCGACCAAAAGATTCCCTTCTGGGAAATGTCTCCGGAACCCGAACTCGTCGGGAATCCTGAAAAAGGAAACAAAGCCTACTGCCTCGCTGGAGAAAACCTTATGGTCCTCGCCTTACCTGACGGCGGATCTTGCAAGATTCCCGAGAGCGACAAGCCCTTAACCATCCAGTGGTTCAACCCGCGCAACGGAGAGATTCAGAAAGTAACCCCGCTGAAGTCAGCCGACATCACCAGCCCCGACAAAAACGACTGGATCGCCATCGTCCGTAGAAAGTAGCGGAAAGCTCCAGTTTTCTGTCCCACCTCTTCTATTTCAGGGTCACTCATCAGAGTGACCCTTTTTCATCTCTCATAGTTCGCTTTCCTCCACCGGCAACGATCAATCAGCAAAACCACATTCACTGTAACCAATCAAAACCGAAATTCATAACCGATAACAATGAAACGCCTCCCGATCTTCTCCCTCATTGGATGCCTCGCCGCCGTCGCCGCTGCCCTCTTTTTCCAGAACAAAAACACCCGCCTTCAAGATGAAATCGCGGACCTGAAAAAAGACTCACTTGAATCGTCTTCGGCAAACCCCAGAACCACCTCGCGCTCCACCACCGGTTCCACCCCCCGCCCATCAAAAGCCTCAACCGCATCCTTCGAGGATCTCCTCTCCGTTGAAGACCCCGCAAACCGTATTGCCGGCCTCTTGAAATATGCCGAGGGGCTCCAAAGCAGCGAGATCCCGCTAGCTCTCGAAGAGATTCGAAAGTCATCTCCCCATTGGGACCCCGAAGCCAAGATGATTGCCCACATTCTCCTAACTCGCTGGGCCATCGATGACCCCGAGGGCGCTCTCGCCTCGCTCGAAGGTATCGACCTTGGCAAATTCGGAGCCGATCCTGTCAGCGTTCTATCGGGGGTCGCATCCGTAGATCCCGACATCGCCATCTCCTGGCTCGACAATCCTGACAACAAGATGGTGAAACTCCCCTTCATTGGACAAATCCTCGCCGGATCGATCGCCAAGGAATGGGTCCGGAGGGATTCCGATGCCGCCCTCGCTTGGGCCAACGGTTTGCCCGAAAGCCAAAAGGCCGGAGCCTTCACCGGAGTGCTCGGCAACCACGCCTCGACCGCCCCTCAAAAAGCTGCCGGCCTTGCCTCAAACCTCGCTCCCGGAGGCAGCAGAGAGCACATCATCGGCGAAATTGCCCAAAGCTGGGCCAAGACTTCTCCCAAAGACGCCCTCGACTGGGCCGCCACTCTTGAAGGCAAGGAGCGTCAGCGCGCTCTCAATACCAGCCTCGGCGAACTGGCAAGGAACGATCACCAAAGCGCCGCCGAGTTTGTCGAAAACATGGACTTGGACGAACGCTCCACTTATCTCAAATCAGTCTCCAGCGAGTGGGCTACCGAGGAACCGGCGGAAGCCGCCGAATGGGTCATGGACCTCGCCTCGGAGTCCGAGTCCGATCAAGGCGTCGGGGCCGCTCTGGGTGATGTCCTTTGGAAATGGACCCGGGAAGATCCCCAAGCCGCCGGCAACTGGCTTAACGAGCAGGAAAAAGGCCCCACCCTCGATGGAGCCATCACCGGCCTTGCCGGGGCTGCCTTCGAACAGGACCCTGAAGCATCACTCTCATGGGCCACCCAAATCAGTAACGAAGGACTCCGCGGCGTCTCCATCACCGTTGGCCTCGGAGCCTGGATGCAACGGGACCCTGAAGCCGCCAAACAATGGGCGGAGGCGAACGAAATCCCCCTTTCCGGCCAGGATAAGGAGTGAAAAATCAGAGTGCGTATTCGCAGCTTCCGCACTCCGAACCCTGATCTGCGCCCTGTTTTCTTGTCACGGTCGGGAGGGAAACCTAGTCTCCCCTCCACGGCTCATCCGGAGCCCTTCACAATCACAACACAATCCAAGGTATGCTCACTGTCCTTTCCTTCATCCTCTTCACCGCCGCCGCTTCGGCGCTCACCATCTGGATCACCCGCAAGGACGAGAGAGACAGCTCCGATGGATTCTTCCTGGGCGGCCGCAGCCTCACCTTTCCCATCATCGCAGGGTCCCTCCTCCTGACCAACCTCTCCACCGAACAAATGGTCGGACTCAATGGTGCCGCCTTCAAAGACGGCCTCAGCGTCATGGCCTGGGAAGTCAACGCCGTGATCGCCCTCATCATCATGGCTCTCTTTTTCCTCCCGCGCTTTCTTCGCACCGGGATCACCACCGTCCCGCAGTTTCTCGAACAACGTTACGACACCAGGACCCAGAGCATCGCCAATACCATTTTTCTTCTCGCTTACGCTCTCATTCTGATCCCCCTGATCCTTTATTCAGGGGCCCGCGGTCTCATCGACATGATGGACCTTTCCTCCCTCACTGGCATCGAAAGTGACACCACCCTGCTCCGCCTCACCACCATCATCATCGGGATCGGCGGCCTTCTCTACGCCCGCTTTGGTGGCCTTCGAACCCTCGCAGTCCTTGACACCATCAATGGAATCGGCCTTCTCATCGGAGGATTCACCATCGCCTGGCTCTCCATCGACGCTGTCGGCGGGGGCAACGGCCTCGGAGAGGGTTGGAAAACCCTCAACGAAGTCCACCCCGAACGCCTCGACTCCACCGGCAACAAAGACTTTGGCCTCCCCTTCGGCACCCTCTTCACCGGGGTTGCCCTCCTCAACCTCTTTTACTGGTGCACCAACCAGCAAATTATTCAGCGCACCTTTGGTGCGAGTAGCCTTGCCGAAGGGCAAAAGGGAGTGCTCCTCACCGGAGGTCTCAAACTCCTCGGGCCGCTCTACCTCGTCCTTCCCGGCATTGTGGCCTACCATCTTTATGCCAGTGACGGCATCAGCAACGACCAGGCCTACGGCACCCTCGTTCGCAACCTCCTTCCCGATCACCTCACCGGATTCTTCGCAGCCGTCATGGTCGGCGCCATTTTAAGCTCCTTTAATGCCGCGCTCAATTCCACCTCCGCTCTCTTTTCGCTTGGCCTTTACAAGCACCGGATCAACCCCGAGGGAACCGAGGAACAAACCGTGAAGGCAGCCAAACTCTTCGTCGTTTTCATCGCCATCGCGGCTATGATTGGAGCCCCCTTCCTCGCCGCGAACGATTCCATCTTCGCTTACCTGCAGGACATGAACTCCATCTACTTCATTCCGATCTTCTCGGTCGTCGCAGTTGGCATGCTCAATCGCAACGTCCCGGGTAAAGCTGCCAGCATTGCCATGATTGCCGGAGTCGCCCTGCTCTGCGTCGGCCTCTTCGGTCTTATTGAGGACGGTGAAATTCTCGGGATGCACAAGTTCCACTTCATGGGGGTCATCTTTGCCATTCTTGTCCTTTATCTGATCGTGATGTCAAAGGTCTCGCCCCGCTCCGAGCCATGGACGATTAAAACCAATACGTCCATTGATATGACTCCGTGGAAAGGAGCGAAATGGGCCGCTCTCCTTTTGGCCGCCGTTGTCGTCATCATCTACGTCACATTCTCGAAGTAGTCCGACCCTGCCTCCCATTGCAGCACGGTCCCGCCTCCCATCGAGTGCGGGGCTTTTTCTTTTCCCGACCTTGCCCCCGCTCCCCGGACTGACTAAAATGCCCTAACACGCATACATGCTCGATCAGAACAAAACACTCTTCGAACTCGTCCATGAGGCCAAGGACAGCCTCAAGACCGCTTTTAACGTCGACGGCACCTTCGTGGCTGTCGCCCCGGGACGGGTCAACTTAATCGGCGAACACATCGATTATTGCGACGGCTTCGTTCTCCCTCTCGCCATTGAGCGCTACGTCGTCATTTCAGCCCGGCCCAACGATTCGAAAACCGCCCGCATTATCACCACCGGCGAATCCGCGATCGAAATCAATCTCTCTAAAGAACAAACAGTCTCCGACCCCAAATGGTCCAACTATCTCCGCGGTGTCATTCGCGGATTTCAAGACCTCAACTACCACATCCCCGGATTCGATGCCGCCATCGTCTCATCGGTCCCCCTCGGTGCCGGCCTTTCCTCCTCTGCCGCTCTCGAATGCTCTTTCGCCACCCTTCTCGAAGGCCTTGTCGACACCGTCCTTCCCACCGCTGAAAAAGCCCTCCTTGCCCAAAAAGCCGAACATGATTTCGCAGGAGTTCCCTGCGGCATCATGGATCAATTCGCCTCCGCCTTCGGCATGAAAGACCAACTCATTCTCATCGATTGCCGTTCCGGCAAACCCGAGATGGTGCCCTTTTCCGATCCATCCCTTTCCATCATCGTCGCCAACACCAATGTCTCGCACGACCTCTCCGATGGAGGCTACGGCGCCCGACGCAAAGACACCGAAGATGGTCTCGCCTTCATCGGAAAATCCAGCTGGCGCGACGTCACCATGGCCGATGTTTACGCTGCCGAAGAAAAAATGGGGAACCGGATCTTCCGTCGTTCCCGCCATGTCGTCACCGAAATCGCCCGCACCATGGAAGCGGTCGAAGCCTTCAAATCGGGCGACTTCTCAAATATCGCTTCACTCATGGAAGGCTCGCATCGATCACTCCGCGACGACTTTGAAGTCTCGTGTGATGAACTCGATCTCATGGTCGCGCTCGCCCAAGAGATTGGCTTCGAAGGCGGCGTCCTCGGCGCAAGAATGACCGGTGGCGGCTTCGGTGGTTCCACCGTCACCCTCTGCCGCTCTGCTGATGCCAAAAACATCGCGCAACAAATGCACGAACGCTACCAAGCCCAAACCGGAATCGAGCCCCTCCTCTTCATCACCCGCCCCGCCGACGGCGCTCACCTCGCATAGCACGAGCGCTCGAAAACCGTAAGCCTCTCTTCCGGCGAAATTCTATCCGTCAAAGGGGATTGAGAGCTGGGATCTAACAGAACGGTAAGACGTCGATGGAGAACAATTGCAGGGTCATCTTCGATCAACTTCATCCACTCCTGAGCAGCCCAATATGGTAGGGACCACGAATGGGACATCATCCCAATTTGCACCCGGAGACGAAATCAAGTTTGCATTGGCCAAGGAAACATCTCTTCCGCAATCGTCGCCATTTCCACTGAAAAGCCGAAGCAAACCAGTGCCTTGCCAAAAGCTGAATCACCACTCAACTCACACCTTGGATTCAAGAACCTAACGCAATTCGGGGTGGTGAAAATGCCAGGGGCGGTAGAGGCTTCTGGTTCAATCACC
>CBFHQJ010000046.1:0-36710 GCA_965657795.1 Akkermansiaceae bacterium | reverse complement strand
AGCGATTCTAATGTTGATCACCCCGTTGATGGCGCTAGCTGAATCCAGTTTCCCATCGCCGGACGGAACCTACGATGTGAAGATCGAAGAGGATGAGTTTCGCGTCCGGAACCTGACCGTCGTGCGTGGCGACAAGCAGCTCTTTTCAACCTCATCTGGTTATGGAGGCTACACCGCGGTTTCATGGTCGCCTGATTCGCGATACCTCGCCGTCGTAGAGCACGGAACAAAGACCACGATGAATCTCGCCGTTTACAGACTGGATGCCGACAGCGTGAGGTCAGTGACTCTACCCGACTTCCGGCTCAATATTCTGGGGAGGTTCAACAAGATCGAAGGAGGACGCTATCAATTCGACGAGGCGCTAAGCTGGAAGAAGGGGCCAGCCCTCCAGTTCGTTGCTCTCGGGAGTTTGGTAGATGGTGCGAGCAACCCCGACGATCATCCTGACAACTGGTATCGCTTCAAGGTGATGATTGGATTCACGTCAGACCGAGCCAGTCTTCTCGTCGTTACTCCAGCAAAACAGGACGAACAAGCCGGCACTGGGCAACCCGCTACCCGCCCCGAGTCGAAGCCGGAGGGTGGCGACAAACCTCAACCTGAATCGGAGGGGCGCTCCCGGTAGCGGGTGCCAGGCCTCGACGTTCGCTTTGAAAACCTAACACTAATTCCATGAAAACAATCGCAGGAAGCATTCTCGTTCTGGCTGTAGCAGTTTTACTACAGCCCGCCGCCGAAGATCATAATCGGCTTGATGAGGCCATAGTGTTTGCAGCACCCGTGCTGATGTTTGGACTCGTTCTCTTGGTGTCCGGCCTCAGAACCAAATCGTGAACAGAGTGGATCCACCGAGTCAACCGAGGCTAGTTCATTCTACCGCGCAAACCTAATCGATGGTGACAATTACCAACAGCGAACAAGCTGCAGCACCACAACCGCCTGACCCGCCCCGAGTCGAATTTTCACCGTGATTACAACCCTCAACCCACAGTCGGCGCGCGGCTGTCGTCAGGCGGTTGGTGTGCTCCGACGTTCTGTCTAAAATATAAACCACACACATCATGGGAGCATGGGGCATAAACACATTCGAAAACGAAGACCATGGTTTGAGCTTTTCATTGGCCCCGTATCCGCAAAGGTCGCGCAAGGTTTTGATTAATGCCTCTTATCGCGGCCCCACCACGCTTGGCTGGGCTGCCATGGCCGTGAACCTTTCGCCGAACTTCACTTACTCAGACCCGGACAAGAGTGAGCGGTTTCAGCGGATGTTGGCCTACCGCATTCTGAGCGCGCTCGGTCCAAGGATGGATTTACGCAAATGATGGATCAAATGGGTTGAAGGTCGGGAGCGGTGGCTATTCCTTGAGCTTGTCGTGGCGGTGTGTAATTTCAGCACGTTCTACCGATTCAGAGAGGGTCGCTGTTTGCGTCCACGTCCGGTGGATTTTTGTTTTCGTAACATTTTGAAAAAAAAATGGGAGATCGTCTGTCCTAGCTGCAATTCGCCCGAGGTGATCTCAAAAGGGCGTCAATACGCCGTTTATCCGGCCGGTTGTTTTGTCCTGATTGGGTTGCCCTATGCGATACTCCACCGTGCCTCGACTCCTATGCTCTATGCCTGTTGAAAATGCCGCCATGAATTTGGGAAGCGAACGACGCTTGCGAAGATTGCTTTCGGCGTCCTGATCGCAATTTGCCTGAGCGTGCTCGCTTTTCTTGTCATCGTAATTGTGAGACTTTAGTGAGATGCAGATGAAACCAGCGGTGTCTTCTTCAATCAAGTCAACCTTGCGCTTTCAGGTTGAATCCGCCAATAAATTGGTTTTGTTGCAATATCTGAATTCGTTCCCGACGGCGTGTGACTGAATCCAGACAATTGTCGAATCCATGAGATCTCCACGTGACGCCCGGATCGTTCGCAAAAGGGGGCAGGTGATGATCACTGCCTACAACCTTAGGCCTACTCTGGAAAAAGTCCTGTTTCTGCTACGATTGATGCCTTGGGCAGCTGCCGGAGTCTTTGGGTTGATGAGTATCTGCGGATTTGTTTCTCCAGAATCCCTTACTTTGGGCCTCCGAATTTTCTTCGCGGTCTGGGTGATTATCTGGATTGGTGGGGGAGGGATCCTGCAGTGGAAGTCGTACTTGCGGGCTTTTATTCGAGTAGAAATATTCGCGAACAAGAACGGTGTGGGACTCGAAAGGATGTTTCCCTTTCGATCAAAAAAGACGACCTATCCGTGGGATAAAATTGAGGACATCTCCTACTATCTCGAAACAGGTAGCCTAGCTGGAGGGATTGTGGTGCAGGTTGGCGGAAAGCTTATTACCTTGGAATCCGATTTGCCGGAGGACACAGCTGAGGAAGTATGTAAGGCCTTGCTCTCGGTGGCTCCGAAAGTGGAAGGAAAGGCTTAACGTGGGCAAACACCGTGACTTCATCGCTGGCGCCATGGAGTTCTCACTTCTGAGGCAAAACGAGGGAGACCAAAAAATCGATTAGATGTTGAATGACAGATCTAAGAGATTAGCTTTCTCACCCCGATGATTGCGCACCCCTTCATTTTCAGCACCTTGGCTGTTGCAGCCCTGACCTTGCCGCTGGCCGCCCAGACTCTTCGCATCGATTTCAATTCCAACGGCACCACCCAGAGTGGCTGGCAATCCCTGGCTTCCGGAGATTCTGATCTCGGAGATTCATGGTCCAAGAATTTTTCCGGAGGCGTGAGCCTTGATGTCGATGCCATCGGGAGCATCAATCTCGATGATCGGGATCGCTCGAACAACGGCGGCGGCGGCGAGGCTTCGATGTGGCGGGACTTCCTTTTTGCCAATGGCAGTTTCAACAGCAACCCGGGAAGCGGTCTTCGACTTGCTTTCACCGGCCTGCAACCCAATGCCGAATATCCCGTTAAGATTTGGGGCTACGACGTGAGCTCGAGCGGGGGACGGGCCGCCGACTGGAGCGGAGGGGGCGCGGCCACGCAGCGGCTGACCTTCACGAGTCAACCTGCCACCCTCGCGGACAACGTCATCACTTTAAATGTCACCACCGACGGCTCCGGAGCGGTGACTCTCAACGGAATCGTTTCAGTCACCAATCCCAACTCTTCTCACAACGTCTTCATTAACGGACTTGAGATTGGCGATCCGGTTGCAACCGACGGGCCGAATGATCTGGCCCTCTCCAGCCTCATCGTCGCCAAGTCCGCAACGATTGGCTCGGCGGTCGGGACCTTCACCACGACCGACCCCACGCCGGGCGATACTTTTATTTATTCTTTGGAGGAAGGCGCGGGTAGTAGCGACAACGGTCTCTTTGAGATCACCGGGGACACCTTGCGTGTCGATCGCGATCTCAGTGAGTTGGTCGGCGGGGCCATTTTGAGTATCAGGGTTCGGACGGCCGATGTCGCCGGGACATTTTATGAAGAGGTCTTCAATATCGAAGTCGTGAACGACTCCGACAACGACGGTTTGGATGACGACTGGGAACTCCTCTACTTCCCGGCGCTCACTACCGCTTCGGGTGACGACGATGGCGACAATGATGATCTCACCAACATTGAGGAGCAAAGCGCCGGAACAAATCCCACCATGACCGACACCGATGGTGACACATTGACGGATGGCCAGGAGATTAACACTTTTGGAACCAATCCACTCCTTGCCGATACCGATGGCGAAGGATTGAGCGATGCCGATGAACTCTCGGGGACCGGAGGATTTGTGACCGACCCCAAGCTCGCGGACACTGATGGCGATGGCTTCAACGACGCTCTGGAATTGAGCGAGGGAACCGACCCCACCAATACCAGCGACTTCCCAAACACATTGCTTCCCCTGCGTCTCAACGAAATCCTGACCCGCAATGTCACGAACATTCAGGACGGCTTCGGCCGCCGGGAAGATTGGATCGAGATCTACAACCCCAACAATCAAGCAGTGAACCTCGATGGTTATTACCTCACCGATAGTGCGGGGAATCCCACCAAATGGAACTTCCCCAACATCACCATTTCCGCGCAGGGCTACCTGGTTGTCTTTGCCTCCGGTGAGGATACGGTTGATCCGGATGGGAATGCCCACACCAACTTCAGCCTGAGCACGGGCGGAGAATACCTCGCAATCGTCCGGCCAAACGGCACCACGGTGGACGATAGTTTTTCGCCTGCCTTTCCCGAGCAGTTTACCGACACTTCCTATGGTGTTCCTTCCGGAGGAGGCCAGCCGGTATTCTTTCAAAGCACCACTCCGGGATCCATCAACAGCGCTTCGGCTTTCCCCGGCGTGGTCAAGGATACCAATTTCATGACCGACCGTGGGTTTTACACCGACACCTTCCAATTGGTCATTACCTCGGACACGCCCGGCGCGACCATTCGTTACACTCTCGATGGCACCCCCCCGACACCGACCTCGGGAACCGTTTATACCGGACCGATCACTATTAGTACGACGAGCACCGTACGCGCACTTGCCACCTTCAGTGATTGGCTCCCCACCAATGTGGATACCCACACTTATATTTTCATCGAGGACGTGGTTCAGCAGCCTACCGACCCGCCCGGGTGGCCTTCGGATTGGGGCTTTGACAGCCAGGTCGGGCAGAATGTGGCTTCCGATTACGAAATGGATCCCCGTGTTGTGAACAACACCAATGGTTTGGGAGTCTACACGGTGCAGGAGGCTTTGCTTGATATCCCGACTGTGGCGATTTCGATGAGACAAGAGGACATCACCGGTGGAAGCGGCGGGGTGCTCACCAATCCGAGAGGCCGGTTCGAGCGGCCCTGCTCGATCGAATACATCTTCCCGGACGGGACGACTGGATTCCAGGAAGATTGCAAAATCGAAACCCAGGGCAATTCAAGCCGGACTCCGAACCGGATGCAGAAACACTCGATGCGTGTGACCTTCACCTCGGAGTTTGGTATTCCCAAGCTCGACTACCCACTCTTCGAAGACTCGGAAGTTGAAACCTTTAACAAGCTCGTGCTGCGCGCCTGCTTCACCGATTCATGGGCTTTGAATACCTGGAGTAGCAGCCGCTACCGCCCGAATGATTCCCAATATACCCGTGATGTCTGGATGAAGGACAGCATGACCGATTTGGGGCACGCCAGCGGACACGGGCGCTTTGTGCACCTTTATTACAACGGACTGTATTTCGGGGTCCACGATCTCACCGAGCGCATTGAAGATGATTGGTATGCCGAGCATCTTGGCGGAAGGGAAGAGGATTGGAGGGTCAACAAGGACCACGTCGTGAGCGAAGCCGGAACCCGCTGGAATGCCATGACCAGTCTTCTGAACGGCAATATTACCGACAACGGGGTTTATGATCAGGTGAAGGATTACATCGATCTCGACAACTACATCGACTACATGCTCCTCCACTTCTACGCGGACGCCGAAGACTGGCCGACCAAGAACGGCTATGGTGCTGTCAACGAAATCAGTGGCGATGGCAAGTTCCGCTTCCAGGTCTGGGATCAGGAAATCGCTTTGGATAAGTTCAGCTGGAATCGCTATGACCGGAACTCAGGTTCGGGTGCTCCTTTCCAACGGCTGCGATTGAATGATGAGTTCAGGATTCTCTTTGCCGACCGCGTTCACAAGCACATGTTCAACGGCGGTGCGCTCAGTGAGAGTGAATCGGTCGCGCGATATCTCAAACTCGCTGACGAAATTGATAAAGCGATCGTGGCCGAGTCGGCCCGCTGGGGGGACACGCAGGACAATACTCCATATGGAAACACCGCCTCGAGTTCCAACAACATTGACGCGGATTATTATCCGCCGACCATCAATGACCCCATCTACTTTACCCGCGAGCAGCATTGGGTGGTGGAGCGGGACGTCGTGACGAATCACTACATTCCCATCCTTCATGATGAAAGCGACAGTCGCTCCATTGTCCGCGAGTTGCGTGCCCGCAATCTCTATCCTTCCATCGACCCGCCGATTTATGCGCAGCACGGTGGCATTGTTTCGGGCGGTTTTGACCTCGCTGTGACGGCCTCGGAAGGAAATATTTACTACACCACCGATGGCAGCGATCCGCGGCTCGCCGGCGGCGGGATCAACCCAAGTGCCGGCATGCTGACCGGCGGCGTTCTCGCTGACACCTTCCTCGATTTCGAAGCGACCGGCTGGCGCTTTCTCGACAACGGAGTTGCGCAAAGCAACAGCAACGTCGTGGTTGGAAATGGCTCTTACAACGCTACCGATTGGAAGCACCCCGACTTCAATGACAATAGCTGGGGAACCGGGCAAGCGATGTTGGGATACGGGGCGGTTGGATCGGTTCCCATCCGGACGACGGTCGGTCCGGCTGGCACTCCGAGAAATATCACCACTTACTTCCGCAAGGAGTTCAGTGTTTCCGGCGCGGCTGACTATACTGAACTCACCTTTGATTTGATTCGAGATGATGGTGCGATTGTTTACCTTAACGGAAAAGAGATTGACCGAAGCAACCTCGCTGACGGAGTGATCACCGCAACTTCGCTCGCGACCAGCGCGAGCCCCGAAGATGAAATCGTGCCGCTCAGCACGCTGACTCTCGCCCCCGGCGATCTTGTCGAAGGAGTGAATGTCATCGCAGTCGAGGTTCACCAAACCTCCACCGGGAGCAGTGATCTTGGAGTCGATTTGCGGGTGCGTGGCATCAAGCCCAACCCCGGAGCATCCGACGTTACTCTGACGGAGACCGGAACCTTGAAGGCCCGCTCCTTTAGCGGTGGCGAATGGTCGGCACTCACCGAAGCTGATTTCATCGTGGGAATCCCGGCCTCGCCCAGCAATCTGGTCGTTTCTGAAATCAACTACAACCCGGCGGGAGTCGACGACACGAAGGAGTGGCTCGAGTTGATGAATATCTCCGCCACCGCCATCGATCTCACGGACGTTTCCTTCACCGGCATCACCTATGCCTTCCCGGCCGGAACGACCCTCGAAGTAGGTCAACGCATTGTCATCGTGAAGGACCAGGCGGGATTTGCGGCGGATTACGATACCACCGGGATTCTGATTGCTCCGGGTGTTTTCACCGGAAGTCTCAACAATGGCGGTGAGGAACTGGCGATCATCGATGCCACCGGAACAGTCGACATTCAACGCTTTACCTATCTTGACGAAGCACCCTGGCCAACTGCCCCGGACGGCACCGGAGCGACCTTGGTGCTTGTCTCACCACAATCCTCGCCAGCCCACGGCGATCCCGCCAGCTGGCGATCCAGCTTCAATTCAGGTGGATCACCGGGAGGAAGTGACGGTCAAACCTTCACCGGCGATCCCAATGCCGATCTTGATGGCGATGGGCTGACCGCCCTCCTTGAATACGCCTTTGGCTCCATCAATGGCGATGCCGGACCCAGCCCCGAATCAGTCATCTCCGTCGGTCAGGGCCTCTTTGGAGATCCTGCTGTTGAAAGCTTGGCCATCACCTTCCGCCGTAACCTGGCTGCCGAAGATGTCATCATCACGGTCGAAGGTTCGGCTGACCTCGTCGATTGGGATCTGGTTCAGACACAGATTGTCTCGGCCATTCCGAATGGTGATGGCACCGAGACCGTGACCTATCGATCGCTTTCAGATATTGCCGTGACCACTCGCGAATTCATTCGCGTGAAGGTCACTCAATCTCCTTGAGCCATTCTTTGAGAACCTTGTTCCAAATCAGATAGCCTTTGTCGTTCAGATGAAGGCCGTCATTTTTAAAGAGGTCTGGCATGGGTTTGCCGTTCTTCCCCATCATGGGGGTAGCCGTATCCAGATAGTCGAGAAGCGGGTTCTTCTTGGCCAGGGTCTGAATCGTGAGGTTCGCTTTCTTCATCTCGGGCCACTTCTCCCAGCGTGACAGGCTTGGCTTGATTGGTAAGAAAACAATGCGGGTCTTCGGTAGTGATCCGTGAAGTTTCTTCACGAATTTTTGATAATCAGCGACCACCCGTTCGGCGGTTTTTCCTTTGTTAATGTCATTGTCACCTGCGTAGAGGAAAACAATTTTGGGCGCGTGTGGAATGATGATGCGGTCCGCAAAGTGCAGCGAATCCTCCAACTCCGATCCGCCAAATCCGTGGTTAATGGTGACGCGATCCGGGAAGGATTGTTTCAGATCCCACATCCGGATACTCGATGACCCTACAAAGAGAAGAGCTCCCTTTGGGAGGGGCTTGGCTTTTGCGGCCGCCTCAAACTTCGCGATATCTTTTTCCCACTTATCCGGTGCGGCGAGAAGGCAGGAAATGGTCAGGGCTAAAACGGTGAATACTTTCATGCTCATTTCGAAAAGGTTTGGTTCTTTTGGCGGCGGTATCCCTCCAGCTGAATCGAGCCATCCTCGAAAAATCGCAAAAGCGAATACGAGCTACTCTTGATACCTTTCCCTTCGACCATGGCCGCCAGAGTGCAATAGGGGATCTCGTTCACAGTCTCCAACTCGTTCTTGTGGCTGTGCCCCTGAAAGACAACGCGAACTTTTTTGGATTCCTCAAGGATTTTTCGTACTTCCACCGACTGTTTGATGGCGTATTTGTTGGGCCGGTCCACATCAAGACGCTGGTGAGTGAAGACAACAGTGGGAAGTTTGGTTTCCGCCAGATCCTTCTCCAGCCAGGCAATCTCCTCCGGTGTCATGTTGGAATCGTGCCAGACAAAGTTGTTCCGGCCATAGGGTTCCATTTTTGAGTTGTAGCAGGCGTCCAGCACCACGAAATGGTTTCCCTTGAGATCGAAGGAGTAGTGACCTTCCTTGTTGGCGGACCCGGCATTCTTGAAAAATTCCTTTTTGTTGAGAGTCGCCACGCAGTGATTGCCGAGGACGTGGTGCCTGGGAATACCCGCGACATCGAGCACCTTGCAGATCTTGGTGAGGTAGGAAATTTCAGTCTCGACCGATGGAGCGGCATCGATGAGGTCACCCAGGCATACCATGGCCGCCGGCTTCTTTGCCTTGAAGAATTCCGCTGCTTCCTTGCCTTTCAGAAGGCTGTCACGATAGGCCCGGGAACCCCAGGTGTCCTTGTCGGCATAGTGAACATCGGTCAACAAGCCCAGGGAAAGAACTTCGGTCGGCTTTGTGTCGGCTGCCTCGAGAGCAGGACCGGAAGCCAGGGTAAGGGAACTCATCAGAGTAAAGCGTCGGCGATTCATCGTGTTGGAGTCTGGGCAAAGAAAACCCGCTGGTCACTCTGATTTTCCAGAGCAAGCAGCGGGAATTCGAAATAAAGCGATTCTAGAGCTCTTTGAGATAGACGTTTTTCCAAAGGATATCGCCTGAGTTTCCTCCGTGGACCTGGAAACCGAAGAAGCCCTTGAGATCGGCATTCTCCTTATTGGCGTCGGTGAAGTCAGCACGCTTCTCGCCGTTTAAGTAGGTCTGGATATGGTTGCCCTTGCACTTGATCACGATGGTGTTCCAGTTGTCCCACTTGAAGAGACGATTGCCTTGTTTGGTGAACTTGTCCTTCACTTCGGCCGGGGCCTTTTTGTGGGGATCCAACCATCCGCGTCGGGCTTCGTCAAAGAGACCGGCGGTCCAGGCTCGCTTGCCGTCTTTAAAGTTATCGTGCTCACACTGGTAACCGGTGACACGACCATCAGGTTTTCCACCCTTCTGAAAAGCGCGGAACATGCAGCCCGAGTTTCCGGACTTGTCGATGAACTTAAATTGGAAGGTGTAAATGAAGTCGCCATACTCCTTTTCGGTGCGGAGGAAGGTGTTGCCTTTGATCTTCTTACCGAATCCGCGGATTGCTCCGTCTTTGACTTCGTAGCTTGCTGTTCCTCCGACTTTTTTCCATCCGGTGAGGTCCTTGCCGTTGAAGAGTGCTTCGAACCCCGCTTTTTTAAGGGCCGCCGGATCCGACTTGGCAGGAAGACCGGCAGGCAGGGCAGCGGCATCCTTTTTGGCTTCCCCGTGGTGATCGCCGAGAGCAGGGATCGCGAGGAGTAAGGTGAGTAGAAGTGATGTTTTCATATGATTCGATTGTATTTCGGAGGGCGACAAACTGAAGGAGCCGATGAGAGAGAGACAGAAAAAAATCAATTCAATCTACCTGCGAGAATCTCTCCGACTTCAACGTATCCAATGCCCATGAAATTCATTTGCCTCTTTCTTTTCAGCCTCCTTCCGGTTCTTGGTCAAATCACTTACGAAGGTGGTGAAGGCCCCGGAAAAGGGAAGCATATCGTCTTTGTGGCCTCGGATCACGAGTATCGGGCCGAAGAAAGCTGCCCGGCCTTGGCGCGTATTTTGGCCCAACATCAGGGGTTCAAAACGACCGTCCTTTTCGGAGTCGATGGGGAGGGTCACATTGATGCCGGAGCTTCGGACATTAAAGGGCTGGAAGCTCTCAAGGATGCTGATCTCATGGTGATCTTCGCTCGTTTCCTCGATCTCCCCGATGAGCAGATGAAGCACATCGCGGATTACGTAGAGCGCGGCGGTCCGGTGGTGGGGCTGCGCACTTCCTCCCATGCCTTCAAGATTCCAAAGGGAAAAACTTACTCGAAGTTCGACTTTAAATACGGCGGGAAAGACTACCAAAAAGGCTTTGGCCATCAGGTCCTCGGCAACACCTGGGTCGGTCACTATGGCCGCAATCACAAACAGGCCACTCGCATTCAATTGATCAAAGAACAGAAGGACAATCCCATCCTCCGCGGGGTGGGGGACAACGCCCTCTGCATGGCCGGTGCCTACGTGGGAATTCCTGACAAGACCTTCACCGTCCTCACTGAAAGCCAGCCTCTCAATGGCATGACCAAGGGCTCGCCCATCGATGAGAAAAAGAAGCCCAGCCCTTCCACTTGGACGCGTCACTACGAATCAAAGGACGGTAAAAAGGCTCGCGTGTTTCACTCGACCCAGGGAGCTTCCCAGGACCTCCTCGATCCCAACTACCGTCGCCTCATCATCAACGGAATTTTCTGGGCGGTGGGACTTGAGGACAAAATCAAAGGTGACGCCAAGATCGACTTCGTGGGCTCCTACAATCCCACGACCTTTGGTTTCGGCGGAGAAGTGAAGGAAGTGAAGCCGAGTGATCTGGCCGATATCAATTCGCCTCTCATGCCGAAGAAGTAAGCGGGTTTACTCCCGCTGAAAGTGATCCCAACCACCCTCGACGGAATCGCCTTGGCCTTCGGTCAAGGTGCCTATTTTGCTGAGTGCGAGCTCAGGGAATTTCTCACGCCACGCTGATCTCAGATCATCGCCGCTGGTGAAGAGAAGTTCGTAGTCTTCTCCATCGCTCAAGGCCTGCGCTGTGGTGGAGCCCTCCGAGCACGGGATGGATTCGCGGTCCAATTCAAAGCCAACCTTGCTCATCCGAGCCAGGCGCGGGAGATCTTTGGCGAGACCATCGGACAGATCCATCATCGCGGTGATTGAACCGCTCCTCACCAGCCAATTGGCTTCCCGTAGTCTTGGCGTGAAGTCGAGGTGTTTGCCATGAATTGATCTGCCCAGCTTTCCGGTCACATAAATACCATCGCCAGCCCGACCGCCGCTTCGGGTGACGAGATTTGTGCGAATTACCGATCCCTTGCCAGCGACCGAAATCATGGTCGGTGCGCCCGGTGGTAGCGAAGTCGTTTCGCCACCCACGATGACTCCGCCATGTTGGTTCAGGCAGGCATTCATGCCCTGATAAAGACCATCCACCCAATCGAGAGAAACTCCGGGGTCGAGGACCAGCGTGACCAGGAGTTCGCCGGGTTCGCCACCCATCGCTGCGAAATCGCTGAGGACCCGCGCCACCGCTTTCCAACCGACGCGCTCCGGCTTTTCATCGGGAACAAAGTGAACGCCTGCCACCACCGCATCGGTTTTCAGGAGGACGAGATCTTCGCCTGTTTCCACCACGGCACAATCGTCGCCAGGTCCGACGACAACCTGAGAGGCTTTTGGCAAATCTCCGCAGACGCGTGCGATCAAGCCATCTTCACCCAATTCGCCCACCGACTTCATGGCTGCGTGGGAAATTCATAAACCCGTGCCAACAACATCAGTCCCACCGAGGTGCCATTGAACGCGGCATGACAGGCGACCGGGACCCAGAGCGACTTCGATCTTTCATAAATCACCGCCAGTACCACCCCCATTAAAGCCAGCATTGGCAGGGCCATCAGATTGAAATGAATAACTCCGAACAAGACTCCGGTGAAAGCTGAAGCAAACCACCGATCGGTAAAGTGTTTCACCACGGGATAAAGGTAGCCTCTAAAAATCACTTCCTCGGCGACCGGGGCAAAGATGATCGCTGCCACTGCCATCGCCACCAACAATCCCACGTCCGAAGTCTCTCTCACCAGCGTGACCGCCTCTTGCGGCTTTGAGCCCAGGGCATCTTGAACCCAGGTCTGCCATCCGGAAGCCACCAGCAGGGCCCCAATCGTCATCATGCTGAATACAAAGACCGGGGCGATCCAGAACACGTTTGGCCATGCGCGCCATCGAAGCCCAAAAAACTCGATCAGATTGGCCCGCCAGAAAAGGACCGCAGGAACCACGCCCGCGATCAACAGCATGGTGATAGAACTCGCCATTACCACAACAGCGGACAATTCGAGTTCCTTCGGGTTTTCCATCTTGAATTTGGTCCCTTGTAAAAAGCCCGCAAAAACCAAAATGTAGAGACCTACGACGATGAGATCGAGAGGCCTGATCACCGGTGTCGGGACATCTTCTTCGGGATCAAATTCAAGTTTCGGGGCGGCTTTTCGTAGCCAGGCATACCCCGGCAGGGCGAGAGCCAAAAAAGATCCGATTGTTGTCAGAAAAACAATCTCAAGAATGCGAAACTCGTCGGGGGTCACGGCCAAGACTCTAGTCCTGAAGCGCGGGATGAAAAGCACAAGCCCGTGATTTGAGCCTGTGATTGAACCGCCGCTCGGAAGAACAGATCAGAAACCGGATTATTTAATTCTATAAAGTTTCCGCTCATTCTCATTTTTTGTGCTCTTGTCGGATCGGTCCATGCGGAGTATCGCACTTTTACCGACACCCAGAAGCGGACGCTGGAAGCGGAGTTGATCAAGGCCAATACAACTCATGCCTGGCTGCGGCTCAAAGGAGGCCGCGTTATTCCTGTCGATCGTAAAACCCTCAGCGAGGACGACCAGACCTTCATCACGACTTGGATCGCTGACAAGGTTCCCGATCTCGAAGTCACTCCGGACTTCGACCGTGGCCTCAGCCGGAATCGCGAAAGAAAATCCAGCGCCGCCGTTCAATCCTTCGCCATGAGGGTCGAAATCAAGAACTTCAGCCCCACCAAGGATTTGGAGGACAGTGAGGTGATTTACTACCTCGTCGGTCGTTCCGTCTTCGACAACGACCAATACAAGATTCTTTCCCGTCAGGTTTTCGACCTTTCCATCAAACATGGCGATACCAAGAAGGCGATTTTCAAGGACATCGAGAATCACTTTCAGGAAGCTGAGCGAACCAATAATGGCCGGACCACAGGCAAGGGGCATCGCGGTTTGGGATACGTTCTTCAGATCCAGCGCAAGCGGGACATGCGGCTAATCTATCTGGGCTCATCGACCTCCCTCCTCGATGAGGCCAAAGAGGCTATTATTTCACTCGAGGAAGGTGACGAGACCGATGAAACTTTCATGAAGAAGGAAGAGGAACCCAAGATGGCGGAGAAGCCGGAGCCCAGGAAACCCGAGGTGATCACGATCAAATAGGGAGGTGAGACCTGCGGTCCTTCCTTTGCCTGACCGCGCTCATCCTATCCTGCCGTGTGGAGCCCTTTCCGTGGTATTCCGTGTCTAGTTTCGAAAGCCAGGGGCTTCGCCCAACAATACCGCGTGTCTTTTTGCAACCGGAAGATCGGTGAAAATGGTGACGTCTCCATGCAGCAACATCGGGGCATGGCCCACAGCGAAGGCTGGAGCATCACCGGAGCCGGGGAAATGGGCATTGATCCCGAAACCATTACCATGCCGCCATTCCGGTGCGGCATCATCGTCGCACCGTTCGCCCGGCCCGGGGGCTTCCGGTAACTTCACAAACTACGATTGAATGGTTGTTCGAATGTGAAACTGAATGGGCCGCTGGCCGGGTCGAAATGAAGAACCGCTAGTTGACCGCCTGGCCTTTCACCGGGAGTCGCACCGCAAAAGACAAGCTATGATCAGACGATTTTGTCCGCCGTGATTTCTCCACCCAGTACAACCATCACTTCCTTGCAGAAACTGAGACCAATCCCGATGTTGTGTGCCGCCAGGTCTCGCGCCTTGTCATTCCGGTAAAAAGCTTCGAAGAAGACATCGAGATCTTTCGGAAGCCTCTCGGGATTGGAATGCTCATTTCGGATTTCAAACTCAATTACTCCTTCGGTATTGGATGTTTCAAGTTTGATCACGGTGTTCGGGGCGGCATAGTTGACCGAGTTTTCGACCAGATTGTTGACTATGATTCTGAGAAGCTCCTCATCGGTGGCAAGCCGTGCCTCTCCACAAAAATCACATTGAAATTTCAAACCGCGATCATTTGCCCTGCTCCGGAATTTCTCGAGGACACCGCCCAACAAGCTGTCCAAATCCAGACTGGTCCGGACCATTGAGTCACGGGCGTTTCGTAGTTTGCCAAACTCCATCAGCCGATCGGTCAGGCGGACCAAGTTCTCGGTGGCATCGAGAGCTTCCCGAAGCCTCCTTTGATAATCCCCGACTTCCCGGGGCCTTCTCAACGCTTGCTCAATCACCGCCTTGACCCCGGCAAGCGGCGTCCTGACTTCATGCGCCACATTGAGGAAGAAATCCTGATCTTTCTCGCGGAAATGATCGATCCGGGCCAGCAGGGCATTGAACTTTTTGGCCATCCCGGCCACCTCGGAAGGGAGGTGATCACGAACTGGAATGGGCTCTCCGATTTCCGTTCCCTCACGTGACAAAAGATCCGCCCCAAAGGACTGCACCGCGAGTGAGGAGAAGTAGATGATGAGCCAAATCGCTGCGGCCGAAAGCAGAGCGACCGCTACTCCGGCGGCTACGAAGGCGCGCTTGGTTTTGATCAAAACATCCCGCAACTCCTCGGTGCTATCCGCCCAGACGAAGACCTGGGGATGGTCCTCGGGTATAAACCCCTCGTTTCCCTCCATACCTTCAATCACCGGGTGGGTTAAGATCCCAACCGCTCTTCCCGGTTCACCGTTGGGAAAGGTGATATTGTAAAAGATGCGCTCGCCCAGCTCCCCATATTGTTTCTCCAGGTCGCTATCACCCAAGGCCGCTGACTTCACTGACTCGCCGCTTTCCAGATCCCAGACCTGAATCATGCTCTTCCCGGATTTCCCTGAAGCCGAATCCAGCGAAGCCTTCCACTCGTGGTGGACTTTGCCACTCTTCCCTTTCACCTCGATCAAAACAAGGGTAGCCGCTTCGTTGAGCAACAGGTCGTGCTGCGAATACAGGGATCGCTTTACCGAATAGTAAAGAATGGTGCCTGCAGCCGCCATGATCAGCGTGATGACAAAAGTCGTCCAGGCGAGGAGCCGGTCTCGGATCGAGGGGCGTTTCATAGTTCGCTTAGCAGGTAGCCATGTCCCCGCTTGGTGTGAATGAGATTTGGCAGCCCTTCAACGTGGAGTTTTTTTCGAAGATAGCCGATGTAGACATCGACGACATTACTCGTGCCTCCGTCATAGTCTTGATAAACCTGTCTTGCAATGTCCTCGCGCGAAAGAACCTCGCCGTTTCGATAAGCAAGGCACTCCAGCAGGAGGTATTCCTTCCGGGTGAGATCGATCGTCTTGCCTGCCCGCTGAACAGCTTTTGTCGAAGTGTCGATGACGAGATCATTTATCGTAATCAGTGGAGATTTTTTCTCGTGCCTCCTCCTGATTTGAGCCCGCACGCGCGCCAGCATTTCATCCAGTGAGAATGGCTTCACCAAGTAGTCATCGGCTCCGCTCTCGAGGCCCTCGATCTTTTGATCCACGGTATCGCGTGCGCTGATGATGATCACTGGAACCAGATTTCCATCCGTTCGCAACTTCTTAACAATCTCCAACCCACTGACTTCCGGCACCATAATGTCGAGCAAGGCGACATCGTACTCGTGGTTCCTGACAAACCAGAGCCCCTCATCGCCGGAGTCCGTGCTATCGACGGCGTAGCCTTCCTCGGTCAGGCATTCCACAATGCTGCTCCGAAGCGGTGGATAGTCTTCCAGAACCAGAATTCTCATTGGTGCGACAATAGATAACCCCGTGAAGATGAGAGACCGATGAGAAAATTTCCTTTCGATATTTTTCACTCTCTCATGAGATTCTCATCTTCAATGGGATACGGTCCGGACCTCATGAAGTTTTTTCTACTGGGATCACTCAGCGCCTTCCTGCTGGGAGCGTGCTCAAGCGTCGGCGCCGGCCCGCGCGATGCCTCCTCCGTCCTTTCCCGCCCGGACATGCAGCTCGATTCCTCACCGCTTACGACTGCGCTCGATAATCACATTTACTTCAGCAAGGAGGCTTCCAGTGGTGGCCGGAGCTTTGGCGGCGGCGGCTGCGGATGCAATTAAGACGAACGAGCCATGAAAAATCAAAAGATCATCGCATCACTAGCGACCGCCTCAATGGCTGCACTCGGGACCGGGGCCGCCAATGCTCAACTCGGCAAGGATGACCTCCTCAATACCGACTTCAAAGGCTCGCTGCTTTACTACACCGAAACCGATCGCGTCTCGGCCATTGAGGCCATCATTGACGGAACCTACTTCCTGAATAATCGCGATACCATCGGCTTCCGCCTTACTTTCGACTCGCTCACCGGAGCATCCGCCAGTGGTGCCGTGCCTACTGATCGCGCCCAGACCTTCACCCGTCCTTCGGGCAATGGAGCTTACACTACAGATGCCAACGAAACCCCTCTCGATGACACCTTCCTTGATACCCGATACGCGATCAATTTGAACTGGGATCGCAAGTGGGATGGCAACTGGCAATCCGTGATCGGGGCGGCTTTCTCCAACGAGTATGACTACCGGTCACTCTCCGCGAACGCCTTGGTAAGTTACCAAACCGATGATCGAAATCGCACCTACTCCGGCGGTCTCTCGTTCTTCAGTGACACGATCTCACCAGTGGGCGGAGTCCCCACCAGCTTTGGTCTCATGGATAATCGAGGCGGCATTCAGCCCCGACTCGGTGATGAAGATGACAAGACCGTTATCGATGCCCTGTTTAGTTTCACGCAGGTCCTCGATTCACGGTCGCTCGTTCAATTCAGCTATTCGGCCAGCGCGTCGGATGGCTACTTGAACGATCCCTACAAATTCATCTCGGTGGTCGGAGCAGACGGCCGCCCGATTGTCCAGGACCCTACCACTGGGCTTTCACAAGTCGTTTTTGAGAACCGCCCCGATTCGCGCCTCAAGCAGAGCTTCTTCGTGAAATACAAGCGGGATATGTTTGATAGCCATGTCTTCGATGCCTCCTACCGTTTCATGACCGATGACTGGGGCATCAACTCCCACACTCTCGATCTCAAATACAAGTATCGTCTCAATGATGTCTCGTACTTGCAGCCCCACCTGAGAATTTATCAGCAGAGCGATGCCGATTTTTTCACGCCATTCTTCGCCGAGGGGAGTGTCCCGACAGCCGGCAGTGGCAGCTATGCCTCGCCCGATTATCGTCTCGGCGAAATGATGGCTTACACGGTGGGAATTGAATATGGACGCGACAACGTCGAGCGACCGTGGAGTATTTCGCTGGAGTATTACCTTCAGGATTTGGCTGACCGCGATGGCACTTTTGGCGAGCTGCGCAATCAGGACTTGAGCGAGGATGTCTCGGCCTTCATGGTGCGTTTCAACATGGATTTCTAGACTTGGAAGAAGAACGACCCATCACCCTCGACTACCGGCAGGAGTCCGGCGAATTCGCGGCCTCATTTCAGGCCATGGCCGGCCCTTGCGAGATTCTAATCCAGTGCGATCGCAAGGAGGAGGCATCGCGGGTTGCGAAAGTCGCAGCGGACGAAGCGTGGCGACTTGAGATCAAATACAGCCGTTATCGGGACGATAATCTCATTCACCAATTCCACCAAAATGGTCCGGTGCGGGTGGACGAGGAAACAGCCCGGCTGCTGAATTTTGCGGACGCCGCCTACCAACTTAGTGACGGGGATTTTGACATCACTTCCGGCATTCTCCGAAAGCTGTGGAACTTCTCCGGCGATGGTGAAGCTCCCTCACGGGCCGCGATCAAAAAGCTCCTGCCACTGATCGATTGGAGAAAGATCTCCTGGGATGGTGAAACCATTCAAGTGCCCGCCGGAATGCAGGTTGACTTTGGTGGCTTCGGCAAAGAATACGCCGTCGACCAAGCCCTCGCGCTCTGTTGTGAAGTGAGCGACGCCCCTATCCTGGTAAACTTCGGAGGCGACCTCGCCGCCAATCGAAAACCACGATCCCGCCCGCAATGGCAAATTGGCATTCAAGGCGCCCCCGCCAACTTTGTTCTGGAGGAAGGGGCCATTGCCACCAGCGGAGACGCCAATCGCTTCATTATGCATCGTGGCAAAAAGCTCTCTCACATCCTGAACCCGCGAACAGGTTGGCCGGTCAGCCAAGCCCCGTCATCGGTAAGCGTAGGGATGCCGACATGCTTGCAAGCGGGCTTGATTTCCACGCTTGCCATCCTTCAGGGAAAAAACGCCGAGAACTTTCTCAAGACCCAGGAAGTCACTCACTGGGTGCAACGATAGTCGCTCGATTCTTCATGAAAGCTGTCGCAGCTTTTTTCCGCCATTCCTTTGCTTTGGCTTCATTCCGCTCGTTCCCCCGCCCCAGACGGTAAATCTCTGCGAGGCGTCCTGCACCTTCCTGAGACTCTCTGGCCCAGGCTACCATCAGTCACCCAACCCCGGCGCCTGCCGAGGAATTTGAAATGATTCTTAAAGTGAATTTGAGGTTCAGGAGCAACATAGGAAGGATTGTAACAAATTACGTGATACGTTTTACGAATGCATGAAATTCATTCATTCCTATCTTGCCGGATTATGCAAACTTGAATTAGCTTACAGGGTGGCATCCAAACTGCGGCGTAATGCTCAGGCCTCATCCAAAATATCCCATTATGAAAATCCAAAATTCTTTTACTTTCTGGAGCTTTCTTCCCCTGTGTCTCTCAGCCTCTCTTGCCCAGGCCAATTTGATCGCCTACTGGCCTTTTGATGATTTAACAGGCGAAGTTGCAACAGACGTCGTTGGCGGGTATAATGGAACACTCGTTGGTGGAACCTGGCTGGAACCAGGTAAAGTAGGCGTGAGCGCCCTCGACGGTGCCGGAGCTGATGAAGTTGTTTGCCCACCGGAAGCGATCTCGACGACCGATGATCTCACTTTGGCATGGTGGATGATCGACAATCAGGCCAGTTGGGGCACCATTATGGACAAGTCTTTTACCGACAGTGCTTCGGGATTTGATATTTTAGTTCGCCCGACAAGCACCGAGGACAGCCCGTTACGATTTCGCATTGGAGGATGGCAGGCTTACGGTGGGTGGGGGACCGAATGCCGCCTCCCGGCCGGTGCTTATGAAGATGGCGAGTGGGTGCATATCGTTTGCATTTACAACAGCGAAACAGACACCGCCAGTATTTACGTGAACGGAGAACTGCCTGAAAATGGAAACCTCAACCCGAAAACCGGGATTGCCGGAGACGGCGGATATTGTGAGGGCGTTAACAATACCACTGCCCCCTTGTATCTCCGTGGTGGAAAAGAGACCTTTACCGGCGTTCTTGATGATGTTGCCATGTGGGACCGGGCTCTCACTCCGGAGGAGGTGATGACGGTATACAACAGTGGCCCTCTGGCCGTTGAACGGCCTGCTAAAGAACTGGCCGTGACCTCTTTTGACCTGACCGATGAGACCGGAGACTTCACCCTGACCTGGAATTCGACCCCGGGTGAGCTCTATGCGGTCAAATACTCCACCGACCTCGTTGATTGGGACGCGGATCTTGATGATGGAATTCTTGCTGATGATGGTGAAAGCACCTCAAGAACCTTTAATCTGGCAGACCTCGACAACCCAAAAGCCGTCTACTTCCGGATCGAGAAACAAGATCAATAAATTGATCGGAGAATTCCGGTTGCTGAGCGGGGTAGGTCGCAGGGAGTTTATCTCCTAGCGTCTGGAATGAGAGGCACTCACTTTACGTTCTCACCCTTTTACCAACGCTCGCTTCAATGATTCGCTTATTTGTCATTCCGGGAATTCTTCTCCTCTCAATTTTCACCTCCCATTCTCACGCCACTCCATTCATTTCTGAACTCATTGCGGTCGGAAATGATGATTTTCAGGACGAAGATGGCGACACTCCAGACTGGTTGGAAATTCATAATCCGACTGATACCGTAGTCAGTCTTGAAGGTTACCATCTCACTGATGATGCCAACGAGTTGGCAAAGTGGACTTTTCCCGCCGTTGATCTTCTACCCGACGAATACCTGGTCGTCTTCGCCTAGAGGGAGGGCAAGGACCCAAACGATCACAGCGAACAAGATTCCTGTTTCGTGGTTTCGAATCAACCAACCCGAGATCATGACAAGGTGGCCCAGTACGAGGAAGACATGTACGCGGAGTCCCATCCAAGCCGGGCTTTATAGGAGGAGCGGGATGACGATCGCATACCATCCGATAAATCCCGGGATGGATGAATGGAAAATGCCCAGCGCGCGATGGGATTGCCCTCGATTACCGTCGAGCGATCTCCCTGCCAGTATTCTTCGGGTTGGAAAAGGAGCGTGACCGAAAGATCGACGAGACTGAGTAAAAATGGAGCTGTGAGAAGCCTGGCCAACAGGGGGGCGGGAATCCCACGGTAAAGGGAAAAGAGCCTTTCCAACAGAGCAGCCATCACTTGGATCGGCTGATACTCCGCCAGTAGGCAGCGCTTTTTGCGCGTAGCTGCGCGACCACTTCCGGGTGCTCTTTTGCGAGGTTGCGCGCCTCCCCCAGATCATTCGGGAGGTCAAAGAGTTCCACTTTCTGGCCGTTCATCACGAGCTTCCATTTGCCTTCACGCACCGCCACCGCTTTGCCCGATTTCCAGTGGAAGATCTGATGGGCAGGGGCGGCGCTTTCCGAATTGATCACCGGGAGCAAACTCTTGCCATCGATCTTGTGTGTGACCGCTGGAAGCTTGCAAAGCTCCATGATGGTGGGGAACCAATCGCAGCCGGTGGCGATCTGCTCGCGCACTTCATTCTCGGGTAAGGTACCCGGCCAGGAGATGATGGCCGGAACGCGAATGCCGCCTTCATAAAGGCTGAACTTGGCACCCCGGTGAGGGCCGGCGCTCCCGCCTCCTTTGTGAGCCCGGACTTCCTCCGAGGCCCCGTGATCGGATTGGAAAATGATGATGGTGTCATCAGTGAGACCGGCGTCATCGACCTTCTGCAAGAGCGCCCCAATCCGGTCGTCGGTAGTCGAAAGAAAAGCCGCGTAGAGATTCCGGGGATATGGCAGGTCCTTGTAGTATTCCAGCCACTTCGGAGAGCCTTGATAGGGATAGTGCGGAGTGTTGAGGGCAAAGTAGATGAAGAAGGGATTGGCCTTGTTCTCGTCGATGAATTCGCCCGCTTCCTTCACCATGAGATCAGGAAAGAACTCGCCATTGTGGAAGACCTCTTTGCCATTGCGCCAGAGGTCGTGTTTGTTTGGTCCGCTCCAGTAAAAGAAGTGCGAATAGTTGTCGATGCAGCCAACCAGGTGGCCGAAGGAATGATCAAAGCCCTGGGCATTCGGGATCGTTTCCTTGTGATGTCCGAGGTGCCACTTGCCGATGTGTGCGGTGGCATAACCGGCCTTCTTCATCTCCTCCGCGATCGTGATTTGTTGTGAAGGCATTCCCTCCGAGTCGATCGGGACGTTACCATTCAGTCCACCGTGTTGTGGAGTGCGACCGGTCATGAGACCAACCCGAGATGGCGAGCAGACCGGGGCCGCTGAGTAGAATTGCGTAAAGCGCACGCCACGCTTCGTTAGACCATCCATGTTTGGGGTAACGAGGTCTTTCGCCCCGTAGCAATTCATGTCCACGGTGCCCTGGTCATCGGTGAAGATCACAATGACGTTGGGCTTGCGCGCGGAAAGTGGAAGGGCACAGGCCAGAAGTGCTAGGAAGATTTTCATGACAAAGGAAATCCTAGTGAACTTGCCCGGTTCCAGCGACGAAAAAGCACCGGGCTATTTTGCGCCTGCGGATTTATCGCCGGAACCTGCAAACCAATGGCTCGTCCTGCGGCAGTAGCCCACAAGCATGAGCATCAGCGGTACTTCAATCAAGACTCCCACCACGGTGGCGAGGGCGGCTCCCGAGCCCAGCCCAAAGAGCATCACCGCTGTCGCGATGGCGACCTCGAAATGGTTCGAGGCCCCGATCATCGCGGAAGGCGCGGCGTCCTCGTAACGGAAGCCCAGCATTTTCGCAGCAAGATAGGTGACGGCAAAAATCAGGATGGTTTGAAGAGCGAGTGGAATGGCAATCCAGAGAATCGTGAGTGGATTTTGGAGGATTGTTTCGCCTTTAAAACTGAAGAGCAGAATCAGGGTGGCGAGGAGTGCGAGAATCGAGACCGGCGTCAGGTAGTGAAGGAATTTTTTATTGAACCAATCTTGGCCCTTGGCTTTCATGATCCATTTGCGCGAAAGATAACCGGCAACCAGCGGCAGTGCCACATAGATGGATACCGACAACAAGAGCGCTTCCCAGGGGACGGGCATTTGGTTGATCCCGAGAAGCCACCCCCCCAGCGTGCCATAAAGAACCAGCATCAGAAGCGAATTCACCGCCACCAGAATCAGAGTCAGGCCTGGGTTCCCTTTTGCCAAAAACCCCCAGACCAGAACCATCGCGGTGCAGGGTGCGATTCCCAGAAGGATCGCTCCGGAAATATAAGAACGATAAAGTTCCACCTCGGTCCCGTCCTTCACGACTTCGGTCCCGGGGATGAAGTCCTTGAACAAGACTCCCAAAAAGAGCACCGCGATGCCAAACATCGTGAAGGGCTTGATGGCCCAATTCACAATCAGGGTGAGCAGCACCGGCTTCAGATTTCCACGCGCTCTGACCGCGTTGCCGAAATCGATTTTCACCATGATGGGGTACATCATGAAGAAGAGGCAAACCGCGATGGGAAGCGAAACCACCGGTGCTCCGTTAACCATGATGGACATCCCATCGAGTGCTCCGGTGAGACCTGGCGCGATCTTTCCCAAGGCAATGCCGGCAGCGATACAAAGAGCTACCCAGAGTGTCAGCCTTCTTTCGAAAAGGCTCATCGAATCGGTATCAAGTTTCATATCAGCGAGTTGTCGCAATCGACCTCGCCAACTTAGGCACAGTCATCCTTTGATTGAAGCCAATTCAAGTGAAAGCTTTTGTCTCCAATCTCCTCTGTTCGCCTCTCACTTCTATTCCGGGGAGCGCTTTCAGTGTTTCAAACGCAAAGAGGCTCTGAAATGTCTGACAACACCCTATCTCAAGCTCAGTCCGTTAAAGTGGGATAGTTTCGAACTACATTTTCGGAGTTCCAATTTTGTAGAGTTTTTTCTCATGGCACTTGAAACACTTGGACGAGACTTCCAGCGGCAATTTCCAAGCGATGAGCGCAGAGACATAGAATGGCCACCCGTAAACGATGGCACACAATAAAAGTCCTCCTGCACCCCGAGGGGTGAGATAGAATTTTGAAAAGGTAAAAAACAGGACAACCCACAGAGCCGTTGCAAGAACACCGGCCGCTGCAATCAACCATGCTTTGCGTCCAATTTTAGGCCTCGGAGCCTCGGTAAATAAATACACGTCGCATCTTGTGCATTTACGCGGAACATCTTTAAGCAATGTGGTTTCCATTTTGCAGTGCTAGCATCAAGGGCTGGGTCAATCGATAGTAAACCAAAAATCTTCAAGGCCTGGGACCGTTGTAGTAGGCCTTGCAGATCTTCTCGATACGTTCGCTGAGGTCACCTTCATAGCCTGCTTCGATCGCCAAGGACCAGTGGCGGTGCCGGACCTCAAGAAAGAAATAGATGAGGGGATCGTCCAAGAGAATTGTCACGAGTTCCCTCAAAATCTTCGTTTCCCAAAAACACTCATGTTTTCCAAAGAACCGGCACTGGTCGATCATCAACCTCCTCTTCAGCAGGAGAAAAGGGTAATGAAACAAGAGTTGAATTAAAGAGTTCGAAGTGACAACGCCGTAATCCAGATCTTCGGGCAAGTCTCCCTCAATTAGTAGACCATTTGATAATTCGTTCTTCTCCCAGTCCATTTGCCCGCAGATTATAAAGAGAACGGCCAAGGTCTCAAAGCTAGCATCATATCGAGATTCTACCCGGCAGCAAAAATCCGAATAATCCGGACTTCTTCGCCCACAAATGCAAGGTGGTAACCCACCGTAAATTGACCCTCTGATTCCAAGCCGTTGTGATAGAAAAACTCCCAGTATTCTCCGGATTCATCCGTCACATACTCCAGATCTTCAAAGGCTGTAGCTGCCATCTTCTTTTGCACCTCTGTTGACAGGACCCAATCGTAGTCATTGATCAGTTCCTCACGCTGTTGGTAGGTGCCAACCATTGGGAACTGCACAAAATCAGGAACGCGTTCCAATTGTCCCGATTTCACCGTGGCTCGAAACTCAGACCAAAACACGCGCAATTTTTTCTCGTTCTTGGAGACCTCTGTCTTTGGAGAATTTGATTCGTGGCAGCCCATCGACATCATTGCGAAAGCAAGAAGTAGCAAAACACGACTTGGCTCGATTCGGAAATTCATTTGGCTTGGAAGGTTTCGCAAACGCACTTGGCCGTCAACGATTGAAGCACGTGGACACATTTCACAACAAAGACGGTTCATACCGTCTTTCGTTTGAGAAAGTTCGCAGGTAGCGGAACTTTTCCTGACATTCATGGCAAATCCTGCGATAGAGGCGTTGTGAATGTGAATCGTTTCGCTCTTGGCACTTTTGCTCTGACTTTGGCACATCAGGCCTCGGCCCAGTGTCCGGCCAATTCGGCGCCGCATTTCGATTGTGTCTCGGCGGGTGGTAATACGCAGATCACTCTGTTTGCCGATGCCGAGTTAAGCTGGGACGGGTTCAACGTTCCCGCCGATGGCTCGCTCGATATCTCAAGTTCGGGTGGAATCTTCTCAAGCCGTCACCGTGTCACCGGACTGGGCGCGGCCAGCATCAACGGGCCGATCACGGCCGACGGACCCTTCACTTTGATCAGCCGGGGAATTGGGATCTCTCCGACGGGGAGCATCACCGCTCCTTCGATGACCTTGAGCACCCTGCCGGCGCTCGATCAAAATACCTTTCAGGGGACGACCTTGGCGCGCTCTTTCATTAACAATGGAACGCTTCTCTCGATCACCGGTGACTTGACCGTCATCGGCTACCAAATCACCAACAATGGCGAGATGTCAGCTCCTTCCGGGAAGCTGAATCTCGTGGCAACCGGCTCGGAAACGATCGCGCTTCCCAACCTCCAGCGAACTCCCGGCGGCCAACCCGGTCGGCCCATTGCCAGAGCGACCAACCGTGGGACCATGGAAGGTCGATTTGTCGATATCTACTCGGAAGGATTCTTTGAAAACGGTGGGCGCCTGGCCGGACAGCGAATCAGCATCGAGGCCCGGGGGATCGTTCACAACAACATGGCCGGCTCGGTCATCGAGACTCCGGATCTCCGGCTCATGCCCAATGTTGTTCTCGATGGGCCGGTTATCAATCCGAACGATGGCAACAATCCCGGGGGAGTGTCGACAACGCTTGGTTTTCCGGACCTCGCCAGCGGATCCTTTGCGGGCCAAAAAAAGACGCGCCTTCGCCCCACCCAATATGCGCCCTCGACCGTCAATCGATCCCGTGTTCCTTCGGCAGTCTCCAAGCGTACCAAAGCGAGTTCAAATACCCGGGTCGCCAGCCGGGGAACATCAACCAAAAAGAAAACCGCCAAGAAGCGCTCCTTCTTCGGAATGGTGATGTCTAGATAACATATCCCACCACCGCGATGACGTGGCAGGCGCTCCCGCCCATCACGAAGAGATGCCAGATGGCGTGGTTGAAGCGCATCTTCTCCCACACAAAAAAGATGACGCCCAGCGTGTAGCAAAGTCCGCCCGCCGCCAGCATCACGAAGCCGGTCATCTCGATCGCTTGCAGGAGTGGTTTGAGCGCAATGACGACCAACCAGCCCATCGCGATGTAAACGGCAGTGGAGATCCAATGGTCGTTTTTTCCGTGGGTTACCGCCTTGAAAATGATCCCGGCGAGAGCCAGCTCCCACACCACCCCAAAGAGGCTCCAGCCCCAGCCGCCACCCAATGTGACGAGAGTGATGGGCGTGTAAGTCCCCCCGATGAGCAGGTAAATGCAGGAGTGATCAAGGAGCTGGAAGAACTCTTTGATACGCGTTCCGGTGAAGAGGTGGTAGAGGGTCACCAGTGGGGCGCCAAAGATCGCGGAGGCCGTCACTTCGAGGGAGCCCTCCGCCCGCACGATCATGAGCACGAGAGCGAAGATGCTCAGTGCCGCACCAATTCCGTGCGTTACCGATGACGCCGCTTCTTCGGCCGGCGTTTCACAGAGCGATGACCTTTCGTGTCCGTCCATGCCAGCAACTAAGCGAGGTTTTTGAGAACGTCACGAGGGAATTTATAGCGAGTGCCATTTTGATTCTCACCGATGACCGGGTATTTGCGATTGCGCGGCTTCAAAGCCACCAGTCGATACGACTGACCATCGCTCGTGAACTCCCGCAGATAGTCGCTGGCACTCAAGCCGAAGAGAGCCGCATCCCGTTCAAAAGCCCGCTCGTGAGGCTCACGCTGATCTCCCTCGCCGGGAGTAAAGTGCAGCGCGAGTTCAAAGCTTTCTTGGTTAAACCGTCCCTTTCCACGCTCAGTTTGAATGCCCCATTTTGCGCCAACTTTACGAATCGCCTCCAGGACCTCGTCCTGAAATTCCCGGACAAGGTTGCGGTCAAATTCCACTACTTTCCCCAAAGGATAGACCTTGGGATTCAGCCCATAGGCCAGTTTGCCCATCGTCTCCTCCTTGCGCCCTCGCCACCACATTCGTGAGGCGTCACGCGATGGCTTTCGCTGGTATGTTGCAAAGACCTCACCAGTCTCCTTGTGATAAAGCGCCCACGGAAGATCAGGCTGCACCACATCATCATCGTAGGTCCGTTCCGGGCGCGCTCCAATGCGTCTGCAAATCGTTTTCCAACGCTCATCGTGACCACAGTTTTCCTTGTAAAGTTCCCACGCCAGCGCATGGGCGATCTCGTGGAGAATGGTATCGCGCACTTCCTCTTCGGGATTCAAAATCGTGAGCGGACCACTCAGCGAAATTTCTTTCGAACTCATCCGGCACAAACCGAAGCGCTTCTTGGCATCGTCCATTTTTCCCTTCCATCCGAGGTCGATCAAGCCATTGGCGCCCATCTCCTGCTGGAGCAAATCGAAAGCCTCTTTTAAATCCATGAAACTTTTTTGGAGAAATTTGAAATTGGGGTGACCGCGTCACGATAAAGCGTGTGAAACCAAAACTCAAATCATGAAAACACCCATTCTTTTACTCGCCTCTTCTTTTGTTGCCAATGCCGCCGTGCTCAGCGGAACCGGAGCCAATCTGCCCATTGCCGGAACACACAACCCTTTGCCATCCGGATACGCTCACTCTACCGTCGCTTCCGGCGGTAGTTGGACTGGAACGTGGTCCGGTGCCGCTCCAGCACCTTGGCTCGGCAGCTTCAGTGCGACCGGACCCACCACCGGCTCCGGAATGGTTGGCACGACGACCTATGATTTTTGGACCTTACCGACCGGAAGTCTCCCGGCCGGAACCTTGTTCTTACTGGGCGACGTCGATAGCGCGGCTGACACCCTCGACTTCCGGGCCTGGGACTCCTACGGAAACCTCCTCAATCTCTGGCTCAACGACACTGTCGAGACCTACGCAAATGGCACCGGTCCCTTGGGTGTTCCTGTCGTCGGCAACATGCCGGGCTGGACCTGGGATGGTGGGGCTCAATCTTACAACATCACATCGAGAGCTTCAACTTCGGAGCAAGCCTTGGGCCGGGCGCTTTCTCCGCCGATGATCCGGATTTGTTCTTAATCACGGCACTCACTGGTCCGATTGTTCATTGCGTGTCGTGGAGAGATGAGCCAACCTCTTCGCGATGGCCGACCTCTCCCACCTTGATGAATCCAACCAGCCGCTCATGGTCGATGTGTCAGCGAAAGCCGAGACCGTCCGGGTGGCAACGGCGACCTGTCTTGTGACCTTGGGTCGTGAGTTGCTCTCGCAGATGGGCGATGGGGAATTGCGCAACAAAAAGGGCCCTGTTCTGCAGACTGCGATTCTGGCCGGAATCACCGGGACCAAAAAAACTTCCGACCTGATTCCGCTCTGTCATCCGCTTCCGCTGGACTCCGCCAAGATCGAGATCACCCCTCACGACGACGAATCTCTCCTCGTGACAGCAACTGCCAAAACGACTTCGCGGACCGGCGTTGAAATGGAAGCGCTGACGGGGGCCTCGGTGGCAGCGCTCACGCTCTATGATATGTGCAAGGCCGCCAATCCGGCCATTGTGATTTCAGATCTGAAACTCGCCAAGAAGACCGGGGGCAAATCCGATTACCAGGCATGAAAGCTCTCATTCTCACCGGTGGAAAATCCTCCCGCATGGGACAGGACAAGGCCTCGCTCGAAATCGGAGGCGTCACTCAATTGGATCGAATCGTTTCCCTGATCAAACCGCTTACCGACCAGATTTATCTGTCGGTTGCGCATGACGATAAGGCTGAACATTCGCTTCCAGCGCTCCCGGATTTCGAACCTTCTCCAGGCCCATTGGGAGGACTGCAAGCGGCCTTCAAATCCGACCCGGAATCGGAGTGGCTCGTTATCGCTTGCGACCTTCCCATGATTCAGGGCGACGACCTGCAAGCCCTTGTGGATCAGAGGGAAAAATCGAAAGATGTGACCTGTTTTCTCAATCCGCTGGATGGTCATCCCGAGCCTCTTTGCGCTCTCTATTCGCCCTCTGCAGCGAGAAAACTTGAGGAGGTTATCAAGAAGAATCAACGCTGTGCGCGCCGGTTTCTCTCGTCGCTTGATCGCGTTGATTTGATACCTGCGGACCCGCGCGCCTTGCTCAATCTGAATCGCCCCGAGCACCTTGTGGAATTGCAACACCTGCACGAGAACGGTGCGGTGGAAAAAGAGGTAAAAGTGGAGTATTTCGCCAAACTCAGCCAAGAGGCTGGAACGGATTCCGAAGTTCTTCGTACTTCGGCGGCCACCCTCGCGGGGCTTTGGGAGGAGCTTCGCCTCAAGCATCATTTCTCCCTGGACCTCCCGCATATCAATCCGGCCGTCGATAACGAGTTCGCCAAGTGGACCGACCTTCTCTCACCCGGTCAAACCATCGCCTTCATGCCGCCTTTCGCCGGCGGATAGAATATCATGTTTTCCATTCAAGATACTTCACTGGACATCACCGCGTTGCGTCAAGAGATGGCCGACCCTGCTTGCGGGGCCCTCGTTATTTTTGAGGGATTGGTCCGTAATCACCACGAAGGCCGGGATGTTGAAAAACTTCACTACACTCACCACCCCGTGCTTGCGCAGAAGGAAGGGGAGCGAATTGTCGCCGAAACAATGGAGAGGTTTCCCATGGTTAAGGCGCTCGCAATTCATCGTATCGGGACATTGGAAATCGGAGAGTGTGCCGTGGTGACCCTGACTGCCTCGGCCCATCGCCAAGCGGCTTTTGATGCCAATCGCTTTCTCATCGATTCAATCAAGGCCCGGGTGCCCATTTGGAAGCAGGAAACCTACGCTTCCGGCGAGGTGGAGTGGACCAGTCCGTGTCCGAACTGTGGTCCCGTCCCCCATTCATGTTCAGAACATTAGCGCGACCGAACCAAATGGGAGAGAATTCTCATTGGCATTGGCATGGATCGTTCTAGCATTTTGCAAATGTCGAACGAGTGGTATTACGCGAGCGGAGGAGCCCAGCAGGGACCTGTTGGAATTGATGATCTCAAGGCCCGGCATGCGGCGGGTCAAATCCCGGCCGATGCCCTCATCTGGCGTGAGGGAATGGAAAACTGGGTGCCATGGAATCAAGTTCCCGAACTTGCGGCTGCTCCAAAATTGGTGACCGGAGCAGCTCCGACACCGGCAGCGAACCCTGTGGGTAACCAACCTTATGCCCCGCCGGCGACCAATCCATATGCAGGAGGCATGGGTATCGGTGGCGGACTCGGAGCAGGCGGCATGGGAGTGAAGCCCCCGACCTACCTTTGGCAATCGATTGCCTGCACCCTTTTGTGCTGTCTTCCATTTGGCGTCGTGGGGATTGTTTATGCGGCCAAGGTTGATGGCTTGGCCGCAAGCGGAAATATGGTGGGAGCAGTAGAAGCCTCCAATAAGGCGAAATTCTGGTGCTGGATGAGCTTTGGCTTTGGTCTCATTGCAACGATAGGCTTCGTTGCTCTAGGTGCTGCAGGTGCCTGATGGCTTTGCGCAAATGGTTGGTCATTGGACTCGCGCTTGGCGCGGTCGGAATGGCGGCTTTGGTGCGGGCGAATTTCCGTGGCCTTCCGCCGTGTCCTTTGCATTCCACGACCGGGCTTTATTGTCCGGGATGCGGGGTCACACGTGCAACCCGTGCCCTGTTGCACGGTGACCTGATAACTGCTCTGCAGATGAATGCAGTTGCGGTCATACTCATGCCCCTTTTGGGATTTGTGATGATTCGTGAGATTGCTGCCTGGGGATGGCAACGTCCGGAATGGCGCGCTGGAACCGGCGGTCGCTGGGGAATCGGACTTGGCTTTGCGATTATCATTTACGGAATCCTGCGGAACCTTCCGGGCTTGGATTTCCTGCGGCCAGGAGGCGCCTAGTTTTTACCGGCTCCAACCATCTCATTGATAAAGGCTTGTTCCCATTCGGCTAGATTGCGATTTTTTAGAGAGCCGAGGGCGATGCAGAGGGGCGCGGGCTCTGGTTTCAACTTCAGGGTGGTGAGGCCCTGGGGTGAGCCAGCGACAAAGGCCATACCGAGACCGGCATCGATGCCCATCTTGAGGCTGCTGATGCCATCGAACTCGCCCACAACCTTGGCGTTGATGTCATGATCGGTGAAGTAAGTGGTGACCTGATTCCAATAGCCGGGGTAGTCATGACGGGAGAGGAGGAGGAGGCGTTCACCGTCGATATGTTCCGGCTTAAGAAAGCGTTTTTTAGCAAAGGCATGACTTGGCGGAACGGCCATCCGTAAGGGCTTTTCGCTAATGCGTTGCCAACGGATGGCGGGGTCATCGTTTTCGACTTCGAGGATGAGATCGAGGGTTTCGTTTTTGAGGCCTTCCCACATTTCCTGCGTCGAGGAGTCAAACCAACTCACGCGCACGCCGGGGTAGCGGGAGGAAAAGCAGGAGATCGCTTTTTCGATTAGGCCACTGGCCAATGAGGGGGCGTATCCAACCCGCAGCTCGGCACCATCCACTTCACGACGAAAGCGCTTCATTCCTGCTTCTACCGACCGCAAGATGGCTCGGCCCTCTCGCACCATGATCTCTCCGGCCCGGGTGAGGGCGATGGACTTCTTACCGCGTTCGAAGAGTGGCGAGCCTGTTTGTTCCTCGAAGGCCCGGATCTGTCGGCTGAGAGCGGGCTGCGTCATGCCCAGCTTCCGCGCGGCTTCCGAGATATTCAGCTTCCCGGCGGCAGCGAGAAAATATTGCAGCTGTCTTAAGTCAAAATCAACCATGCTCATAGGGCATGCCTAGGGAAATAAGACAGCATTGGCCAGCATGGAATGATTTCGCTAAGGTCCAGCCATGACAACGAACCCAGCCAAACTGCAAATCCGCCGGGCCAACCATCGATTCCACTCGAATCACGGCTGGCTTAATTCCTTCCACACCTTTTCCTTCGGGGGACATGATCACCCCGATCATCGCGGCTTTGGTTGCCTCCGCGTCATCAATGATGACACGGTGGCACCGGGCCAGGGATTTGGTTCCCATCCACATCGCTCCATGGAGATCTTTTCCTACGTGATTTCAGGTGAGCTTGAGCACAAGGATTCGATGGGAAATGGCCGCACGATCAAAGCGGGCGAATTCCAATACATGTCCGCCGGAAGTGGCGTGGAGCATTCCGAGTTCAATCCCTCATCTGAAAACCCAGTTCACTTTCTTCAGATTTGGCTTCAGCCCAACAATCCGGGTGGCGAGCCCCGCTATCATGATTATGATCTTTTTGCCCATGCCGCCGGTCGCCCGTTGACGCTGATTGCTTCTCCGGATGGTCGCGATGGTTCCATTGCCATCCGGGCTGAAGGTGACATCTTCTTCGGTCAACTGGAGTCGGGAAAATCTCTTACCAAGTCTTCTTCTCGGGATCGTCACTGGCTTCATTTGATTTATGGTGAGCTGACCATCGAAGGTGAAACGCTTCTTCCCGGAGACGGAGTCGCCATTGAGGGTGATCTTCCCGAAATTGTATCCAATCAAGAAAGCTCATTTTTCCTATTCTCACTCTAAACCCCAACCTATCAAACCATGAAAAATATTCTCGTTATTGCCGGAACCTAGCATCGTGAATCCATCAACCTTGCGCTCGCCAGCCACGCTGCCTCCCAAGTGGAGGGTGCGGAGGTGACGGCCCTCGATCTCAATGATTTCGAAATGCCAATCTACTCGGAAGATAAGGAAGAGGCGTCAGGCATTCCACAACAGGCCAAAGATTTCCTCGCTGCGATCAAGGCGGCCGACGGAATTGTGCTTTCGCTTGCCGAGCACAATGGAAGTTACACTGCGGCATTTAAGAATGTCCTCGATTGGACCAGCCGGGTGGAGCAAAAGCTCTGGTCGGAAAAGCCCATGCTGTTGATGGCGAGCTCACCGGGTGGCCGTGGCGGGGCCAATGTTCTCGGTGCCGCCGAAGGATATCTGCCTCATCTCGGCGCCAAGGTAGAGGCAACCTTTTCGCTCCCGTCATTCTACGATAATTTTTCGGCTGACGAGGGAGTGACGGATCCCGCTCACAAATCCAAACTGGATACCGCCTTGCAAACTTTTGGATCTGCCCTCTCTTAATCTAACAACCCTAATTCACTACAAAAATGAAAAAAACCATCCTATCACTCGCCCCGGCCTTTCTTATCGGAGCTCTCCTGACTTCCTGCGAAAATCCCGCTGACAAAACGACCGATGCTAAAGTCGATGAGGCTCAAGAGGAGCTCGAAGGAACCGGAACCAAGTTCGTCTTCGACTATTCCTCTACGATTGGCTTCACTGGATCGAAAGTGACGGGTTCACACGACGGCGGCTTCAAGACGTTTTCCGGTCATTTCATGATGGCTGAGGATGATGAAGCTCCGACCGCAGGCGAGTTTACGATCGAGATGGACAGTCTCTGGTCCGATAGTGAAAAGCTGACCGGTCATCTGAAGAACGAAGACTTCTTCGCGGTCGATCAGTATCCCACCACCACCTTTAAACTCACGAAAGCAACGAAGACCGGTGAAGGAGCCTATGAAATTTCGGGTAATCTTACCCTTCATGGCGTTGAGAAAAATATCACCTTTCCGGTCACTGCCAGCCGTGACGGAGACAATGCTTCCTTTCAGGCCGAGTTCGACATCAACCGCAAGGACTTCGGGATCGTCTATGCCGGGAAAACTGATGACCTCATCCGTGACGAGGTGGTCATTCGGCTCGACTTCAAAGCCGCCGCTGAGTCAGAGAGTTAAAATGGAGCAGCGCCTTCGACTCTTATCAAATCATTGTGTGGTCGGGGAGCGCGCGCTCCGGCCACTTTTTTTGGAATCTCGTTGGAATAAGACCGCTTGTTTAAACTCTCAAGAAAGCCTGGCGATCAATCGCTCCTTCCAAACATGAAAACCATTACTCTTTTCGCCTGCATGATTTCGTCTCTTCTGGCGCAAAATTCTCTTAAGGATCAGCTCAAGGCCAGATCCGACCAAGCGGCCAAAAAAGTTCCAGCCGAAGTGCGTGCCGAGTTCGCCAAGGGCATCAAAGCAGTCGATGATTCCGGGATTGAGAAATCCGCCAAGAATGTTGGAGACAAAGCGCCTGACTTCACTTTGAAGGATCCCGTTGGCCTTGACATCACTCTGTCCGCCGCTCTCAAAAATGGTCCGATCGTCCTCACCTGGTATCGCGGTGGGTGGTGCCCTTATTGTAATATTGCTTTGGCTACTTATCAGGAAAAGCTTGCTGAGATCCGGGCAGCCGGCGCGGACTTCGTGGCCCTCACTCCCGAGCTGCCGGACAAGTCGATGACGACCACTGAGAAGCTCAAACTTAATTTTACTATCCTGACGGATCTCAACCACGACGTCGCCCGCAAATATGGTCTGGTCTTTAAGCTCACTCCCGAGGTGGAGAAACTTTATAAAAGCTTCTTCGACCTCACCAAGTTTAACGGGAACGCTGCCGGTGACAAAGAGCTTCCTCTGTCCGCGACTTACATCATTGATGAAAAAGGCGTGATTCGTTGGGCCTTCGTAAACGCTGATTACCGACAACGCGCCGAGCCAGCTGAGATCGTCGCCTTCCTCGAAAAGCTCAAGGCGGAGAAGAAACAGATGTTCCGGAGGCAGAGGCCAAGAGACTCTGCCACCGGTTGTGGGAAAAAGATATTGCTGGCGTCATCGCCGTGCCTCGGGAATAAAACGGTGTGCCACATATTCTTGTCATCGGAGGCGGACCTGCGGGATTGCGGGCAGCCGAAGTTGCTTCCGGCGCCGGTTCCAAGGTCACGCTCTGTGATCAGAAGCGCTCGGTGGGTCGGAAGTTCCTGGTGGCTGGAAAGGGAGGGTTGAATCTCACGCATTCGGAGGAACTGGAAGCCTTCACCACCCGTTATCAGGGACCGGATCAGCCGGAGGACTTTTGGCCGAGGGCATTGGCGGGCTTCGATAACAAGGCGATCCGGGCTTGGGCCGCGCGTCTCGATGTTGGAACCTTTGTTCAAAAATCCGGCCGGGTTTATCCCAAAGCTCTCAAAGCGGCCCCGCTCTTGCGCCGCTGGGTCGAGAAGCTGCGTGTGCAGGGAGTGGACTTTCGCATGAGCCATCGTCTCATTTCACTGTCGAGCGGGGAGGCGTCCTTCGATAGCCCGGAGGGAGAAGTTTCCTTGCAAGCCGACGCCATCATTTTGGCGCTTGGGGGAGGGTCGTGGCCGCAGACAGGATCGGACGGAGCTTGGGTGGAACCGCTGGAGAAGGCTGGAATCGGAGTGAGCCCTTTGTCGTCGGCGAATTGTGGTTGGGAAGTGGCTTGGTCTCCCGAACTGGCAGAGCAATTGGAGGCACAGCCTTTGAAAAACGTGGTCGCTACGGTCGGTAGCCAGATGGCTCCGGGAGAAATTATGCTCACGAATTATGGCATGGAAGGAGGGCCGCTCTATGCGCTTGGGCCGGTGCTTCGAGCGATGACAGAGCCTGCGATTACTCTGGATTTCAAACCGACATTTACGATCGAGAAGCTGGTCGCCAAAATGGAATCAGCCAAAAAAAACTTTCTCAAGGAATCGCAATACCGCTGGAAGCTGAGCGAGCCGATGCGCTTGATTTTAGATCACTTCCATGGGCCGTTTAACTCGGTGGAGGAACTGGCGCGACATGCCAAGGCGTGTTGCATTCCACTCACCCGGCCCCGTCCACTTGAGGAGGCGATTTCCTCGGCGGGTGGCGTGCCATGGAGGGGGCTTAACGATGAGTTGATGATCAAGGACCTCCCCGGAGTTTTCGTGGCCGGCGAAATGATCGACTGGGAAGCGCCAACCGGCGGTTATCTTTTGCAAGGCTGCTTTGCGAGTGGAACGCTCGCGGCAGAGGCTGCTCTGTGCTTTGTTCCCCAAGAATGATTTTTGCACAAAGCAATTTTTATGGCTCAACTGTTTGGGGGGTAGATTGTTAGAATGTAGAGGCTATTTTGCTATAAATTTAGGCCTTGATCGAGCGGGGGCCCTTATGTCGAGTTTCATTCCCCCTTCATTTATTTTCCCATGAAACTTAACTTTGGATTCAAGCAGATCATCCTTCCATTCCTCTTTTTAGCATCGGTTGCCGGTAGTCTTCAGGCACGCAAAATCTTCATTCCGAAGGGCGCCAACTGGAGCTATCAAAATGGGGAGGGTGAATTTGATCCCAAGTGGAAGAATCCTGATTTTGACGATAGTAAATGGGAAAAAGGATTCGCGCCATTCGGTTATGGTCGATATTCGAGAAATACCTTTGTGGGTTCGAGGCAAACCCCACGCCCAATCACCACCTATTATTGGACCGATATCAATCTGGAGGACCCCAAGGATTGGGATCGCATCGAGATACAGGTTAAGGTGGATGATGGTGCGGTGGTTTATGTGAACGGAAAGCCCGCCATCTATTACAGAATCGATGAGATTATTCCAATGCGGCCGGAGGTGACGGCCAACTATTCGGTGAACGTGATCAAGGAATATCAAAAGGCGACTGTGTCGGGCGGACACATGAGGTCGCTCTTTGGGGGGTGTAATCTTTCGTCTGTAAAATTAGTCTGACCTTGACCTCACGCCACACGCCCTGCCGCCCCCGAAGCGTAGCGGAGGGGGCGGC
>CBFHQJ010000045.1:0-37585 GCA_965657795.1 Akkermansiaceae bacterium | reverse complement strand
CCTGGACGATCACTAGGCTTCCTCGCGAACAACCAATTAATCACCCCTCCAAAAACCACCATGGCAACTCAGAAAAAAGGCTGCGGCTTTCTCCTCACCGCCCTCATCATCATCATTCTCGGCGGAGGCATCGCGGCCTTCCTTGGCTACGGCGCTTTCAACTCCGGAAAAGACTTTACCGAGAACGTTACCAAAGGCGAATCCTTCGTTACCCCGGGAACTCTCACCTACACGCACAAAGAGGAAGGCGAAGTCACCGTCTGGATCTCGGGCGATGAAAACACCGACCTCAGCAAGGTCGAACTCGAATTCACCGACCCCTCTACCGGCGTCACCCAAAAGGGCGCGAAACCCGACGGGTCCGGCTTCATTAACGACAAGCACCTCCTAGCCGTCTTCAGTGCCGAGAAAGATAAAACCTACGAAGTCACCGCCAAAGGTGCAGCCGATGGCAGCACCGTCTGGCTCTCCAATGTCTCCTCCACCGCCATCCTCTCAATGGTCGGCAAAGGGCTGGGCGCCTTCGGCGTCGGCGGAATTTCCATCGTCCTCGCCCTCATCTTCGGCATCATTGGCCTGGTCAAATTCTTCGGGTCCAAAAACACCCCACCTCAACAGAACCCGCCACCAATCAGCTAGCGCAAAAAGAACCGTAGCCGAAAGCTCCGCTTTTGGCTTCACCCACATCGAGCGGCTCTGCCCTCTTCATTGACCACAAAAGCGCTCTCCTAGTGCTTCGTTCGGCTTAAAATGGTGGGTGGCATCGTGAGACGAGCTTCGAGAGGGCGAGGCGGAGGTCTTTGGTGAATCGGGAGTCTCAAAAAGGCTGACAACAAAGCCATCTCTATGGTCGATAGAGGACATCCGTCATTTTAAGCTGATTGGAGCACTAGTCTGCATTCTTCGCAGACCCTTTAATCCATCGCAAGAGGGCCTCGCGAACCTTAACACCACTGTTTTGGTTCAGCAAAAAGCACGCGTGCCTTCCGGATTGTGCTCGGCCTGGTTTTGATCATTGCTTCGAGTCCCTTTTCCCTCACTGCCCCCCCGGGCAAGACCTTGACTCGCTTCTCAGCGGTTGGAAGATCCTACGAGGTCATGTCTCAGTGAACGGACCTCATCTACCGGTCTCGATTCTGACGTTCCTCAATTACCTCTTCAAGTTCGGCCCGCCGATCAACGCTCTCGATTTCAGATAATAACTCACGGGCATTCTTGGGGTCAATTACAGCCAAAGTCTGAATCAATCTTCCAATCGCAAATTGCCGGGTCACTCCCTTAGGCAAGGCCAAGATAAATGGCTGGGCCGTCACCCGGTCACTGCACACCCACGACTCACAAACGGATGAAATAAGATCCGCTCTCACTTCTTCCGACTCATTCTTCGAAAGACTCATCAAATCCGCAATCCATTCCGGCGAATGAAATTTCGTCGTGCTCATCCCCCCATCCCTCGCGAATTTCGAAAGGTGCGATACATTGAGCCAGTCCTCGGACGCGATCAACTCCCCCAGAGCGCGCTTCACACCCATGCGGTAGCTTTCACGCATGACAAAATACCGCATCTCAGATGCGACACCTCCTTTTTTCAATGCCGGAAACTCGTCGAGGATGAGCCGAACTTGTGAAAGGTCATCGAGTCTCGCCACTCCGCCAGAGTGAAAATACTGACTCCCCTTCGGCATTCTCTGCTGAAATCGGCTCATCACATCGTAGGCTCTTTTTGGGGAAAACTTCAACAATTCTGCCACCGCCAAGTCTCGCAAACCAAATTTTTGAAAGAACTGGTGCGACCTTTCTTCCAGACCATCCTCATACCAGCGTAATGCTTTCTCCCGGTTTTTTTCAGGAAGGCGTCGAATGCATTGGGAGTCTGCGACTTTTCGATACGGACTCCGCTTTCGGATTGAGAGACTTTCCAGATTTGTTCGAGGAACCACTCAGGCTCCAACCGGCAGATCAGAGTCATCACCGGACGGTAAAGATAATAAGCTCCTTCGACCTCTTACAACTTTCCCTTCTGAGTCAGCGCGATTAACTCGGCGGCGAGGGATTTTAAATCGTTGTTCCCGAGATGACTCAGGATCTCAACCTTTGGAAGAACCCGATTCCCTCTCATCACATCTTTATCAGCCTCGGTCAGATGAATATCAGTGACCCGCATCAAGCGGATTTTTCTGGAACTTTGCTTCAAAGGCTTCTTGGCATTCCTCTCTTCCAGTTCAACGACTTCGGCTTCCAAGACTTGCCTCTTTGATAAGAGAAACGTCCAAGACACCGCCAATGTCAGGAGAACACCCACCAAAACCCAGTGAGCACCCTTCACTTTTCACCTCCCTTCTTTCGCAAATCAGAAACCAATTGCTTGAGAGATGGACGGTTCCTAAGTGGGGCCAATTCTGCGCCAACTTCCACCAAACGAATCAATTCAGGTGAAATATCCTTCTGATCGATGGATCGAAATCTTCTGTACAATTCCCACCAAAACTCCTGCCGGTAGTCATGACTGTAACCACGATTGATGATTTCAGCCGCCTGCTCCTTCCGGATCAACCATCGCGCGAACTCCAGCGGGGCTATATCATAGGGAATCTTATTCTTCACGTTGCCATCGCTGACTCCCACTTCCATCAAAAACTCAACCAGCTCAAACCCTGTCAATTGCTCCCCGACTAACTCGATCAACTCATCGGGTAAAACCACATTCAATCTGCGACACAACTCTTTCACCTCATCGTGTTCCATCGTGGCCACCAAAGTCACAAGCCTCTCCTTGGCCAAATAATCACTTAACGCATCAGCCCTCTGAAACCTCCAAACCAGCTCATCAATAGTTAGCTTCTTCTCTTCCATCGTCCCATCCAACCGTAATATCTCAGTCCAGTGACGCTCGCGCCTTTGATCAGTGATCTGACGTCGTCCACTGCCACTATCAGCTGTTTCGGCAAGTATCTCGTTTCGTCTCTTCTCCAATTCAGAAATTCGATTCTGAGTTGACACCAGACCAAGAGCCAACGCGCCCCCAACGAAAGAACTCAACAAAAAGCCAAATTTCCCAGTTCCCCCACCAACGGCCCCAGCCATCCCTGCAAAACTGGTTCCTATCCCCACCCCCACCGGAGCCGCCTTGCTCATCTCGGTCGAGAGCACCGTCGTCAACCCCGCCACCGATAGCGTCACCCCTTTCTTCCCAAACCAACCCGCCATCGTTTCCAAGGCTCGCTTGAGCCTCATCTTCTCGGCTGATTCACTTCGACCGGTCTCCGCCGCGATCGCGGAAAAAGTCTGGCCTTGAAAATACTTCATGAGAATCAACTCCCGCTCGGAGTCCTTCAGCACCTTCATGGACTCGTCCAATTCGGCCAGAAGATGAGGGTCGGTTGATCGTTCGTCGCTCGGTGTTTTCATGGCCTTCTCCTCTCTCTTTTTTCGGCGTAGCTCACCACGTTGGAACTTTAGCGTTTCAAGCCGACTCACTTCGTGCACCCAAGCCAAGGGCTCGGGATGTTTTGCCAGCTTCGCCGCCTTCCTTGAAATTTGAACCAAGACCGTTTGCACCACTTCCTCGGCACAGGAGTGATCGCCCGACCTTCGCAAAGCGGTATGATAGATGAGCCCGCTCAATTGCCTGGCCACCGGCTCAAAAGCCTTCTCCTGCCCCTGCACAAAATCGCACAGGTGCTTCCGAAGCTCGTTGGAGGTGTTTGAAGACATCATCTTTACCAACCCTACTCCCGCAGCGCCAAAAAAGGTCACAAAATAATCGCCTCAAAAAGTCATCAGGCAAAACTTGAACTTTTTCTAAATTCAGTCCACGCTATGCGCTTCCCCGTTTTTCAAAGATGAAATTTCTCTCAATCGAAGAATCAAATTCCCACGAACTCGAGTCGCTTCTCCATCTCGCCGCCGAGATGAAGTCGACCCGTGGCGCCCACCCCAACCAACCTCTCGCAGGACAAACCTGGGCCATTATTTTCACGAAAGCCTCCACCCGGACCCGCGTCTCTTTTGAAGTCGGGATCCGCGAACTCGGCGGCAACGTCATGTTCCTTTCCAAGAACGACATCCAACTGGGCCGCGGCGAACCCATCAAAGACACCGCCCGCGTGCTCGGTCGCATGGTCCACGGAGCAGTCATCCGGACCTTTGCCCAGCAGGACGTCGAGGACTTCTCTTCCTACTCGGGCATCCCGACCATTAACGCCCTCACCGACGAAGAACACCCCTGCCAAATTCTCGCCGATCTCCTCACCATTCGCGAGAAGCTCGGCACGTGGGAAGGCAAGAAAGTCGTCTTCATCGGCGATGGCGACAACAACATGTCGCGCTCCTGGATGTGGGCCGCCAAGCATCTCGGTTTCGAATTCATCGTCGCCGCTCCCGAGTCCTGCCTTCCTCCGCAGGAATTCATGGATCGCCTGGATGCTCCCAATGTCACTCTCACCACCGATCCGGCCGAAGCCGCCAAAGATGCCGATGTCATCAACACCGACGTCTGGCTTTCGATGGGGCAGGAAGGCCAAGCCGAAAAGGAAGCCCTCTTCGGAGACTATCAAGTGAACGAAGCCCTTCTTTCGCACTGTGCCCCCAACCACATAGTGCTCCATTGCCTGCCTGCTTATCGCGGCAAGGAAATCACCGAAGAAGCCCTGGAAGCTCACGCCGACACTATCTTCCAACAGGCTGAGAACCGGCTCCACGCCCAGAAGGCGATTCTTGCCACTCTCGTCGAATGATCACCCGGGAAGTCGGCAAAGCCTGGCAGTTTTTTCGGCAAAAGGGTTTCAAGGAAACCCTTTTTGCCCGCGAGGCTCCCTTCCTCATTCAGTTCGGGAAGTATGGCGTTTGTGGAGTAATCTCAGTGGTCGTTCTCCTCGCAGTCACTTGGTGCGGAAGACAACTCTACCCGGAATTATTCGCGCTCACCCTCGATCCCGCCAAGCGTTCTTTCCATAATTCCGTCCTCCAGTTCATTGCCTTTGTCCCCTCGAATTTCACCGCCTATTACCTCAACCGCTGGCTGGTGTTCACCCCGGGGCGACATTCGACAAAGGTGGAGCTCACCCTCTTTACGATCATCTCCCTGATTAGCTTTTCCTTGGGCCTGGTCGTTCCGGTTTGGCTCGTCAATGCCTACAATATCCCCAACGGAGCAGCCGATCTTTCTTTCGTGATCTCCTCAGCTCTCGTGAACTTCGTCTGCCGAAAGTTCTTCGTCTTCGAGAAGTGATCATTCCTTTTCCTTCTCGCGGAGAAAGGTCGGCTTCTGGTCGAGATACTTCTCCATCACCATTTCGGTGAAAGGATCAAAGGGTTCGTAACCATCCTCAAAATTGCGATTCAGGATCACCGCCTTCACCTCGCCCTCGGCCCAGACATAACTGAGAAGCGGATTGGTCCACCCCCAATGGTCGATGGCGCCGTGATCAGCCGGATCAACAAACCCTTTCTCCTCTTGCAGAATCGCCTGAAACTCGCCTTTGAAGCTTACCCAACTTTGAAGATGCCGGACATGTAGCAGGGAAATCCCGACAACAACCGCGGACACCGATAACGCCAAGTCCTTGGTGAGCTTAAGCCTGGAGAGACTGAACAAGAAGGTGATCACCATCAACAGAGGCAGAGCGGTCAAAGTGAGCGTCCGGGTCGAGAAGGAAATCCCGCCCAGAATCCCAGGCGAAAGCAACGACATGCCTCCAATCACCAGCGGAACAATCCAAGCAGCAAGTAAAGCCCGGGAGGACGAAAAGAGAAGCCCGACCGTATTCAGAACCACAAACGAAACTCCGATCCAAGGATAAGGATGAGCAAGGGACGCGATGATTGCCCCCAGGAAATGCCCGCGGTTCTCAGGATCACGCGGGAAGAGAATCCACGTCACCGCAATCAGCACCGACGCGAGGGCCAGGCTGGCCAATGCGGCACTCCCCCATCGTTCCCGGGGGCTCTTTTCCACCCATGCCCGGAAAGCAAATATGACGGTAAAGATTGCTCCTGATACCAAGGTCGTCTCATAAAGTTTGAGATGGGCCACCAGAAGCAATGCCGTCAGCAATTGTTCCATCAAGTTCAGCCGCCTCCGGAGAATCCCGAAGTAAAAGATGGGCCAAGCCAGCGAGAGCAAGGTGAGATGTTCGCCATAAATCAAACACCATGCTGAAAGGTTCAGGCTCACCATCGAGATGAGAAAAAAGAAGATGAGAGCCGGTCGCTCGCGGGTGGCATAGAGTGAAATAACAAACGACAAAACCCACGGGAACCAGATCCCCAAACCAAAAAACATCTCCAAAGTGGCTTGATCCGTCACGCCCGACCGCACCGCCATCACAAGAGGCCACTGGGTCAGATATTCCGCATGAGCCCGGGAAGGAGCAATGTTGGTGAAGGTGGCGTTGTCGAGGATGATGGCGAAGTAAAAGGAGCCATCGCTCGCGAAATAAGTGTCTGCCGCAAACCCAATCCACAAGGCCGCGGAAATCACCGCGAACAGAGTAACGGCCAGACCACGGATCTTTCGGGGCGATAATGAAGCTTGTTTGGAACTCGAGTTCATTACGAAGATTTTTCGAGCCCCACTTTTTCAGCCACCAGAAATTCAGGCCGTCCTTTCACCTCGGTGTAAATACGATTGAGGTATTCTCCAATCACGCCCAGGAAAAGAAGCTGCACTCCTCCCAAGAAAAGGATGGCCACAATCGTTGCCGCGAAACCGGGAACAATGGGCAGGCCCATCTCACTGAATGGTTCGGGATAAAGTTTCTGCACGATGAAAAATATCGCGCCCAAGGCCGAGAAAAATGAAACCACCAAACCCACATATGAGGCCAGCCGTAACGGAACTCCACTGAACGAAAAGAGACCATCGCTCGCCAACCCCAAGAGCTTCTTAAAAGTATACTTGGGCTCGCCAGCGAAACGAGCACTGCGCTCGTACTCCAGTCCGGTTTGTCGAAAACCCGACCACGCCCGCAAGCCGCGGAGAAAACGGTTCTTCTCGGGAAAAGCCACCAAGGTATCAACGACCTTTCGGTCGAGCAGGCTGAAGTCCCCCGAATCCAGCGGGAAGTCCTCGATCTCGGTCATCGATTTCATGAGGCGATAAAAACAAAAGTAGGCCGCACGCTTGAAGATGCCTTCCTTACGCTTTTTGCGCACCGCGTAAACGACTTCAAAGCCTTCACGCCACTTCTCTATGAGGTCGGAAATCAACTCGGGCGGATCCTGAAGATCGGCATCGATAATAGCCACAACCTCACCGGCCACCGATTCCAATCCGGCGGAGACCGCAGCCTGATGGCCGAAGTTCCGGCTCAGAATGACCAGCTTCCAATTGGGATTTTTCTCATTTTGTTCCCGAAGTAATTCCACGGTGCGATCACTCGAGCCATCGTCAATACAGACGACTTCGTAGTTCTCGGGCCAGTCTCCCGCGATCTTTTCGATCCGCTCGAAGAGAGCCGGCAGCGAATCCTCCTCGTTGTAACACGGGACGATCACACTCAGTGATTTGGGGCTCTCTTTCATATGCGGGAGGTGATCTCTAACACCCGGAAACGGGACAAGCAATCCCTCACGGTTCTTCAATGACGAGATTAAACTCGGAGAACAATCGCTCCGGCGCATCAGGGAATTTTTGAAGCAACAAGTCCAACCACTCGGCCGACTCCTCCGGCTCCATGATACTGCCATCCGGCCCGATAATGTCATCGAGGTGGATTTCCTGCGGAGGACCATAAGAAAAGGGATTCTCCCAGACAAAGGTCGCGACCCATCCGTCCCGATACCAGGCCATGCAAACCCCGCTGACTCCGGTGTTACAAGCGAAGGAAACCTGTGTCCTTTCCTCATCATTTGCTTGCAAAAGCGAACGACCGGAGAAGCCCGGGATACTGGGCAAACCTAGCAGATCGCGTAAGCTTGGCAGGAGGTCCAAATGCGACGCTGACGCTTGTGTCGGTGCGTCTACTCCCTCCGGCCACTTGATCAATATGGGAACCTGGGTCTGGGCAGGCAAGAGCGATGAACTGTGAAACCACCCACCATTCTCATAAAATTCCTCCCCGTGATCACCCGTAACCACGATCACACTATTGTCGTAACGACCTTGTTTCTTTAGCTCTAGGACGAATTCCTCAACCTGAAAATCGACCCACGCTACCGCGTTGTGATAGCGGCGTTTTATTGACGCAATGTCTTCATCATCCGGGAACCCGGGAATACTGGCTCCGTCATGAAAGTCGGTGTAGGGAGGTTCAAAATCCTCATGCCAGCGATACCCAAAGTGGGTTGAGTCCAACGCAATGAAATGAAAATTTCCGCTGGACGGAGCCGCTTGCAAGGCCGTCAACGTCGATTCAAACGAGGCTTTCTCGCGCAGCGGGATCTGAGCATAGTAGTCCTGCCAATGGATATCAGCCGCCGGAGAATGACGGTATACTTGATAGAGATCCTGATTTGTTCCGAAACTCGTCGCTCCCATATTCCGATAGGAGAGATCACAAACGGTCCGAATCTCAATGCGGTATCCGGCCCCTTTCAGAAGCTCAAACCAAGCTGGAGTCGCCAAATCTTCTTCACTTACCGAAGTCGCCTTATCTCCAGCCCAGAATACCGGCAAGACGCCATGAAAGAGCCCATACCAGGACAAGGCGGTCGAATTTGAAGAAGCCCATGTTCTACCCAGTTGCTGGCATTCGTAGTCCCGGAATTCAGTCAGAAAAGGAGCATGTTCCGGCGCAATGGCATCCTGCCGGAGGCTTTCCAACATGATGATAAAAATATCCGGACGCTTCACTTCCCCAATCGATTCTTCGTCTTCCGGCAACCCGGCCTTTGGCCAAAACTTGACCTGAAACTCCGCCACTCCGAGAGGTGGCTCGAAGCCCGTTGTCACATGAACCTTGTATACATTGTGACTCCAACGCTGGGCATTGCGGGATTTCCAGGCCGGGCCGGCTGCTTTTTCCGCCCACACTCCGCCCCAAATCCCAACCAGAAAAACCGCTAGGATCCAACGTGGCATCTGCAGGCGGGACGCAAAATTCCGGTCACCCAACCAATGAAACAAAAGATAAATTCCCCAAACAATGGCCAGAAAAGAGAGCACCACGGCCCAGGCAGGAATTGGAAATCCGGCCGCTGTCAGGTTCGTGGCGAGATCAAAGCTTCCCTCCTCATCCAGTTGATTGATGTAATTGATGACGGGGTTATTGGCATATATGATCGCGACAAAGTCGGCGATCATCACGATCGGAAGGAATGCCGCCACAACCCACGGCCATCGCCTCATTTTCCTCGGCGCCAACGCACCCGCAATCCCACACATCAACCAGTAGATCCCCACCACAACCGCACCAGTCAGAACACGACCCAGCATCGTGCTGGTCTTCTCAAAAAAAGTGAACCGAAACCCTTCGAGAAACAGATAGTTGTGAATCCCAAAGATTCCGACCGAGATAAAAAACCACATCCAGTGGAAGTTATGATGCTCGGCACACCATCGGCGGAAGCTGCCGATCATGGTCCGCCCCGAAAGCTTGATCCACAGCAAGCCTCCCAATGAAGCGCCACCAAGCGCCCACCAAATTGCGAGGATGACATTGTCACCAAAGTTGCCGGATCCGAGAACCCATGGAGCCCGGGGACCATTGAAACCAACCGCCACAAAAAATGGCAGCAATGCCAGAACCATCCCCCCAAACCAAAAGGGAGCATGCCAGCGTTCACTTAGTTTCCGATTCATCACGAATCCGCCGCAGCGGGCCCTCGTGATACCATGTCAACGCAGCAAAAGCAACATTACCGCCATTCCAGAAATCGGCGGTTTTTGTAACCCGACGACCTGGATCGCCTCCTCCTCTATTTCTTCAGCGGAAGGATCACAGAAGCTGCCATCGACGGGTCAAGCCGTTGCTTGAAAGACTGTTGGATCGCTTTCTTGGTTCTCACCAGCTTTCCATCGTGCACTTTCTTGCCGTCCACGATCACCTTCACGGGCTCGTCGAGATTAACCAGCTCGTCATTTAAGAAGAGACTCAAAGCATCATCCCCTGCTCCTTTGAGGGTGATTTCCTGCCCCTTCACAGAAGCAAAAACCACGTCCTTAGCTTTCCCTCCCAGCCAATAAAATCGCTCGGAACGCTTTCCTGACTTCCCCCAAATGACCTTCTTCGGCCACGCTCTTCGAGTCTTCGTTGCCATCCATGGCACAGCCTCGGCATCCTTTTTATTCATCCAGTGTCCCATCTCGGGATAAATGGTCACCTTGTGCTCGTAGCCTCCGCGTTCCTTCTGAAGTTTTGCCAACTTTTCACCCCACTGGACCGCTACTTCATTCCGCTTGTAGGCTGCATCCTTACCTCCCATGTAAATCCGGAACGGGAGATTATAAAGACCGTCCGCTTTCGCATCATTCGGATGACCCGCCATCATCGTGGCTGCCCCCAATCGGTCTGCAAGGCGTGGCGCCAGTTGGTAGACCCCATCGCCACCTGCCGAGTATCCCATTAAATAAACGCGATTTGGATCAACTCCCTTCAAGGCCACCATGTCCTCGATGAGCTTTGAAAAAAGTTCATCAATATGGCCCTCATGCCAGAGGTTCCACGTATCGGTTGGGGCACGCGGCGCGACATACCAACCTTCCTTTGGAACATAGAGCTGAATCTGATTGTTCCACTGCTGATCGTTCACCCGGACCGGGGCTCCGCCACCTCCGTGCATCGAAATGTAAAGAGCGCACTTTCCAGCCTCGGCTTCCCCGTATTTTTTACCAACGCACCTCATTGTCTTCCCCGCCGCTTTGATTTCAAAATATCGAAAGCCATCTTTTACCTCCTTCATCTTAAGCTCCCGTTTCGACGCCATATCCTTGTAGGTTTCAGCAATCACCTTCGTCGCCTCTTCCTTGGTTAAGTCAGCCCGGAGCACGCCTAAAAATGCCAGGGCGCAGCAAATCACAGTCTTCATAGAGAAGACCCTGCCCTCACAAACACGGCGATGCCAATTTTTTCTGTCATCTCCGCGAGATTTCCAAAAGACTTGTGAAGTGAAGATCTTTCCCAGCGCCCTCGCAGCCATCATCACCGGGGTCCTCTCGCCATCGAAGTCCGAAGGATTGCTTACTCAATGGGAAATCTCGCGAAAGCAAAAAACCGCTGATTCCCCAATGGGAATGCTCATGTTCGAATCTCAGAAAGAATGACCATGGAACCCAACCAAAAAATCGGAGTGATCGGGAGCGGTTTCATCGTCAGGGATTGCCACCTTCCCGCCTACCGAAAGCTCGGGCTCAACATCGCTGCCATCGCCTCAAGAACATCCGGCAACGCCCGCAAGGTCGCCAAACTTCATCAGATCCCCAAAGTCCACGACCAGATCGAGGGACTTCTCAATGATCCGGCCATCGAAGTTTTGGATATTGCCGTCCCTCCGCAGCATCAACCAGCGCTCATCCTCGCCGCATGCAAGCGTAAAACCGTGAAAGGGATCCTTGCACAAAAGCCTCTCGCGCTGGACTACAAGACCGCGTGCACCTTGGTCGCGGCCTGCGAGTCAGAGGGCATCACGCTCGCTGTAAACCAAAACATGCGCTTTGACCCTTCGGTCGTCGAGGCCACCTCGCTTCTCGGAGCGGGTCGATTTGGAGACCCGGTCTTCACCACCATTAACATGCGCGGCATCCCGCACTGGCAGGCGTGGCAGGGAGAGCTTGAAAGCGCCACCCTCAAGATCATGTCGATTCATCACCTCGACTGCCTCCGCCACTGGCATGGCGATCCCGAGGCCATCTATTGCAGCACCCGGCCGGATCCGCGCACCACCTTCCCCCATAACGATGGCATCTGCACCAGCATTCTCGAGTATGCAAATGGCTTCCGAGCCACCATCATTGATGATGTCTGGACCGGTCCGGCCAACGAAGGCTGCCCTGCTGACATTGGAATCGAATTCCGCATCGAGGGAACCAAAGGACTCGCCATCGGAAATATCGGCTGGTGTCTCGATCCCTACACGAGCCCGTCCAGCCTCCGCCACGCCGCGATCGGAGATCAGGAATTCACCGCATCAAAGCTCATTGGCAGTTGGTTCCCCGATGCCTTTGGCGGGACCATGCTCGACCTCCTCAATGCTCTTGAAAATCGAACAACTCCCATGCTGGCCGGACGTGACAATTTAAAAACCATCGCCTTGGTCGAAGCCGCCGTGATCAGCTCGACCGAAAAACGGCGTGTCCTTCTCGACGAAATCCTCCAACCTTAAGCCCCCTCCCTATGAAACTTGGAATCATCAATAGCGCCTTCAGCCAGGCCGGTGTCGACACCATCACCGGCCTCGAGCACATCGCCCGAATCGGCTTCGACTCCGTCGACATCTTTACGGAACCTTCCCTGATTTCGACAGATGAAATCACCGCGATCACCAAGACCTGCGAAGCCAGAAACCTCCCCATTCTCTCCCTTCCAGTCGTCGCGATCGGCCTCATCGACTTCAACAATCCCGTCCGCGACTATCACATCGCTCGCTGCAAGGAATTCATCGATCTCGCCGCGCATTGGGGCGCTGACAACATTCTCCTAGTGCTTGGCGAATACCTTTGGCAGCGCGAGGTCATCACTCCGGAAGACCAGTGGCGCTGGGGCCTCGAATCCTGCCGCATCCTGGGCGACTATGCCGAAAGTAAGGGCGTCGACATCGCCCTCGAACTCGAGCCCTTCCGACTCAGCCTCCTCAGTAGCATCGATGAGATGTCGCGCTTTGTCCGTGAATGCGATCACCCACGTGTCAGGGCCAACATTGACATTTCTCATCTTGTTCTTGCCGACGACGGCCCCGAGGAGGTTTGCAAACTCGCGGATCAAGCCATCCACGTTCACATCAGCGACTGCGATGGAAAAGTGCACGGTGATCTCCCGCCCGGACGAGGCGTTGTTAAGTTTGCGCCGTACTTGCAGGCGATCAAGGAACTAAACATTGACGGGGCCGTCTCAATTGAACTGGAATACTCGCCCGACCCCGCGAGCATCGTAGAGTGGGTCGAGGAAGCCTACACTCAAACCGCCCGCCTCATGGATCAAGTGGGACTGAGAGGATAATCATGTCCACAAGCTCCAAGCCAAGGGATCAGGTCGCATTCCCCGACCCGTCGGTTTACCTGCTCAACCGCAGCAATTCCCGCAAAGCTATCGAGGCCGGTCTCGCCGAGGCCGAGTGGTATCAGAGCCCGGTGCCGCGCGCAAAGATGCGCCAATTACTCGTCCGCCGGGATGCCCCTGCCCTCCGGGATGCCTTCATTTGGTTTGGACTCATCTTAGCCTGCGCTACCGCCACCATCGCCCTCTGGGGAAGCTGGTGGGTCATCGCTCCTTACTTGATTTACGCCGCCCTCTTTGCCGGAAGCGCTGATGCTCGTTGGCACGAGGGACTTCACGGCACCGCCTTCAAGACCGATTGGTTAAATGTCGCTCTTTACGAAATCGCCTCCTTCATGGTCCTTCGCGAATCGACCGTCTGGCGTTGGTCCCACACTCGACATCACAGTGATACCATCATCGTCGGGCGGGATCCGGAAATCGCGGTTCCCCGCCCGCCCGATATCACCGGCATGCTTCTCGGCTGCTTCGCGATCAAGCGTTACCCGAAATACTTCGGCAACCTCCTCCACCATGCCCGTGGTCACCTTGCCGAACGCGAGCGCGAATTTATTCCCGAAGAAGAATTTCCAAAGGTCTTTCGCACAGCCCGAATCCACCTCGGAATCTATCTCCTCGTGATCGTCACCGCCTTGGCGACCGGCAGCTTTCTCCCCCTGTTCCTGATTGGTCTCCCAAGCCTCTTTGGCACCTGGTTAATGTCACTTTACGGCCTCACCCAGCACACCGGACTTGCCGAAAACGTTCTCGATCATCGGCTCAACTCTCGAACCTTCCTCACCAACATTGTGAACAGGTTCCTCTATCTCAATATGAACTATCACGTGGAGCATCACATGTTTCCACTCGTTCCTTACTACAATCTCCCCGCCCTTCACGAGATCGTCAAAGACGATTGCCCCGCCCCCTATCCCAGCCTTTGGTCATGCTGGCAGGAAATCATTCCGACCGTCGCCCGACAGACCGAGGTTCCCGGTTATCATGTCAGCCGGGTCCTCCCTCCCAATGCGGGCAGGGAAAAAAAGCACGCGATCAAACCGGCCTCCCCGGCCAACTCCGAAGACTGGCTTGAGATCTGTTCTTCCTCCACACTGGAAAACACCGATGTCATTCGCGTCGATTTTGAGGATCAAACTTACGCCATCTACCGCGACGGCGAAGGCCAACTTTACGCCACCGACGGCATCTGCACCCATGGCAAAACCCACCTCGCCGATGGGCTTGTCATCGAAAAAATGATCGAGTGCCCGAAACACAACGGGCGCTTCAATCTCAAAGACGGCAGCCCGGCACGCCGCCCAGTTTGCAAAGCCCTTAACACCCATCCGGTGAGAGAGATTAACGGTCAGATCCAGTTCCGCCCCTCCTGAGATTACCCGGATGCAGCGACGAGAACAGGCGCGAGAAACTTGAAGAGTTTCTCTCCTGAGATCATGTAAGCCTGAAAAGAGGAATGCCCGCAATCAGGAATCAACAAGTGCTCATGCTCGATTCCCAACGATTTGAGAAACTTCGAGTAGGCGACGTTGCCTTCCCAATTGAAATCCTTGCTGGTGTCGCCGGTGTAAAGCAGCAGCTTCATGGGGTTCTTCTCTTTCTTCGCCGCGTATTTCTTTGCCAAAGTGTAGGCATCGTCACCTGGAGCAAACTGCTTGAACTCACTCTCCTTGCCTCCCTCGTTGCTGATTCTCAATTCGGTGGCCAAGCCTGCCGATCCGGCCGAAGCCGCCACAAACAATTCCGAATAACGAAAAGCGGTGCGTAAGGTCCCTCGACCACCTTGTGAGTATCCCTCAAGCACCCGGCCTCTGCGCTCCGCGATGGTCCGATAAGTCTGATCGATATGAGGAATCAGCTCCCTGGCAAACGAAGTGTTCCCCTTTGTCCCCACCTCCTTGCCCATGCTCTTGATCGGTGTGGGGTAATCGTAGTGGCTCACCGGACCTCCATTCACGAAGACATAAATTGTTGGCGGAATCACCTTCTTCTTGATCGCCTCATTCACAAACCCGGCCATCCGAAGTAGCTTCGACTCACTCCCCGGGCGTCCACCATGCAGTAAGTAAACAACCGGAAAACGCTTTTCTTGATTCGCCTGATAGACCTCGGGCAGGAGAATATTGTAACCCACCGTCGCCTCATTCAATTTGCTCTCATAGGTCCCATGCTTTACCCGGTCCTCCTCAAACCTGGCAGGCAGAGGATTATTCCACCGAAACGGCGACGGCTTCTTTTTGCCTGCCTTTTGCTGGGCAGAAAGCGAGAGACACGAGAAAGCCAGGATCAGAGCGACAATTTTCATCGAAAGAATAAATGACAGGATCACTGAACTCTCTCAAGGCGGATCATTCCTATTTCATCGACAATCCCGCCAGCTCTCAATTGCGTTCAGCCACATCGTAAGGCAGGCTCTTCCAGCCATCCAATGAGACCCCCAATTAGCCCGATCTTCTTTCTCCCCCTTCTTTTGTTGAGCTGCGAGGAAGTTCCCAAACAAACGAACGGTAAGAAGAACGAGGCCTACTACCGTGACCAGTGGGCTATCCGGAACAACGGAAAAACTGAAGTGAGACTTCCCGATGGAACTCGCTGCGATGTCGAAACATCGACTCACGCCGTGGAGATCGAATGGGCCAACAATTGGTATGAAGGATTCGGCCAGAGCCTTTGGTACGGATTCCAGCTCAACAAAAAGCCCGGGATCGTTCTGATCCTTCGAAAGCCCGAAGACCAGAAATTCGTTTACCGAATCCAGTCGCTCGCCGATCATCAGGGCATCGATCTCGATATCTGGACGGTCGGCCCTTGATCACCAGCTCGAGCAGACGGCTCGGCCTCACCCGGGCACCTCTCTCATCACCCAGCCATACGTTCCTGAGCGCGGTGGGTCCCCCGACCGATTTCTATTCAAGGCATAGAGACCCCGTCTTGCAGCCTCGCCAGTCCGGACTGATAGCGCGCCCTGCCGGTCGCACCACAAAAAAAACGGGTCGAATCCGACCCGCTTCTTCTGAAATTGAATAGAAGCTTGAACCTAGATCAGGCCGGCTTTCTTGAGAGTGACGTAGGCACCATTTTTGTTGATGGTCTTGAATGCCTTGGCGCTGGCCTTCACGCGAACGTGCTTGCCGAGCTCGGGAACCCAGACCCGCTTGGTGTGAAGGTTCGGAGAAACTTTACGCTTCACCGTCTTGGTGACGTGACGGCCAATGCCGCCTTTTTTCTTGGCCAAACCAGAACGGTGGATTTTACGTCCAACACGAACTTTGGAACCGCGGATGCTGCATACTCTTGCCATAGGTCTAAAAACTGGTGGAGGAGTGAGATAGGGGAATTTCAGGATGGGTCAAGCCGTTTCCGAAAATTCCCCGAGGTTTTTCACCCTCATTATTTGAACGGATGAACTGGAAATCCCCTTTCAGCTGTGATTTTCTCGATCCGTGGCCGCCGCAAACCTCCTCGATTACCTCAAACAGCTCGAAAATCAGGGAGTGACCCATGTTGAAATCGACGACCACGCGCGCTCCGTCCTGCGGGAACTATACGTCCGTGGCAGCGCCAGACGCCCCGCGAAGACTGTTGCACCCAGCAAACGTCAGACATCGTCCACGAACTCGATTGTTGCCCAAGGCACCACCGCTACCGAAAAAATCGCCTCCCTTGCCTCCATCGCCGAGACCTGGCAACCCGCCCGCGCTCTTGGAAGCCTGCGTGACACCATGGTTTTCTCCACAGGCAACCCTGAGGCGGACTTTATGCTCGTCGGCGAGGCCCCCGGATTCCAGGAGGAACAAAAACGTGAGCCTTTTGTTGGTCCCGCCGGAGAAAAGCTCAATCAAATCCTCAAAGCTATGGGACTGGCCCGAGAGAAGGTCTACATTTCCAATGTTTGCAAATTCCGGCCCGCGACGCGGAATCAAACGACCAACAACCGAAAACCCTCTCCCGAGGAGATGGCCACTTCGCTTCCCTTTGTGAAAGCAGAGATCGATGTCGTTAAACCACGTGTCATCGTTGCCCTCGGAGGAAGCGCTGCCCAAGGCTTGCTGGGTTCGGAAAAGCCCGTCGGTCAACTTCGTGACTCCTGGCACCAGTTCCAAGGCATCCCTCTTCGCGTCACCTACCATCCCTCCTATCTGCTAAGACAGGAAGAAGGCCTCGGCGAAAAGCGCAAAGTCTGGGAAGACATGCTCGCCATCATGGAGAAACTCGGCCTTCCGATTTCTGAAAAACAACGCGGCTACTTTAAAAAGTAATTAGCTCTGGCTAAAGTAAATCATCCCCGCGATTCCCGCCGCAAAGCAGTAATAGGAGAAATACTCCAGCTTCCCGCGCTTCACCGCGCCCATCACCACATAGATCGCGAAAAGCCCCACAATCCCCGCCGCAATCGCGCCGGCGACATAAGGTCCATTGAAGCAAGACTTAAGCGCGTGCCCAAGAGATCCTGTTTCTTCAATCTGATCCTTGAGAGTCAGAACAAACCCACCCGCGATCGCAGGGATCGACATCAGGAAGGAGAATTCCGCAGCCTTCTCCGCCTTGACCCCGCTCACCAATCCAGCCGCGATCGTCGATCCGGAGCGAGAGATTCCCGGCAAGATCGCGAAAGCCTGACCAATTCCCATAATAACGGAGCTCTTGAGTCCCACCTTTGAGGCCCTCCCTTTTAAGAACCGCGGGACAAACAAAACCAAACCCGTCACGATCAAAAGGCTCGAAACAAAAACAGGTTTGCCCGGCGCGGAATCAAAGAAGTCCTTAAACAAAAGCGCAGCGATCACAGCTGGAACCGTCGCCACTCCCAGCCACAGAATCATCATCCGGTCTTCCTTCAGCTCGCTGTTAAAGAGTGACAGTGTCAATCGCCACAAACTCTTCCGGAAGAAGATCAGGACACTCACCAATGTTCCCAAGTGAAGAATGATCTCGAAAGAAAGATCCGGTTGATGCTCCGCCCCTACTTCCCGGATCCCCAGTAGATATTGAGTCAGCACAATATGACCTGAAGAAGAAACCGGGAGAAATTCCGCCAATCCCTGCACAATTCCTACGATGATCGCCTTCCAAAGTTCCATATTCCAACCCAGCCCTATCCGCCCTCCACCTATCCGGCAAGCCTCACATCATTTCCTGGAAAATTTTATTTCGCATTTCCAGATCTCTCAGGTATGATAATGCTATGAAAGCAACATTTCTATTGCTCGCCCCCGTTTCGCTTCTCGTCTCCTGCACCCAGAATCAAGGCCAGGGTGGCCCTCCCGTCGCCCCTGCGGCAAACACCGGGAACCAATATGGTGTCCCTACTCCCGGAGCCTATGACCCGGCCAACCCACCTTACCAGCCTATTGGCCCCATCAATCCTCCTGCCGCCCCCATTCCCAACGCCAATCCTTACGGAACCCCACCCCCGATTACCACTTCGCCTTCTGTCCCAGCAACTCCTGCTCCAGCTCCTGCTCCCGAGTTAAACGGAAATGTTTACACCATCAAAAAGGGTGACTCACTTTGGGGCATCTCACGTAAGTATGGGACTTCCGTCAGCGCCATTAAGGAAGCCAACGGCATGACCAGCGACACCATCATCGACGGACGCACCCTCATCATTCCGGGACGATAATCTGCGGGATTACGAACCTTTCATTCCTGGGTGAGCCGGACTAACCTCCGGCTCACCTTTTTTTTTTACTGATGAAACTTATTCTGCTCACCCTCATCTCGCTTCTTCTTCCCGCTCTTTCACAGGAAGCCCCCAACGAAAAAGAAAAGCTTCTCGAAGCCCTGATGAGCGCCCCCAATCTGGCCTCATTAAATCAGGCCATCGAACGGGGAAAAAAAGCAGGCCTTCCCGAACAAATGTTTTTGGAAGCACGCTTTGTCTTTCTCGTGAACGAAGATGACCACGCAGCACTCGCGAAACTCTCAACGAAACTCGAAGCACACCTTCCCAAATTCTCTCCGGACAACACCATGCTCTTTGCCGTCGAAGAAGATTTTGCCAGCATAGTGGAATACACCAAGGCACTCGCCGCGCTGGAAAAAAACGAAACTACACTTTTTAAAAAACACATCACCGAAGCTTTTTGGCTCAGCCCCTCACACGCCGCCCAATTCGCCCCCCTCATCAATGACCTCCGGACCAAGGAAGCCATGAACAAAATCACTCTCGATCTCGACCGGGAATTCGAAGACCAGAAATCGAAGGGGGCAACCAAAAGCTTGAAAAGCATCGCAAGTGATTCTCCGGCCTTCCTCATTCACTTTTGGAGCCCGTGGGTGCAACAATCCATGGCTGCAATGGAAGAAATCTCAACTGTATCAGAGACCCTCATCAAAAATAAAATCCCCGTAACATCCATTCTCCTCAGTAGCACCGATGAGGCAAAGAAGGATGCTCAGACCTTCCTCGCCGGCGACGGAGCGAAAAATCCGGGCCACTGGCTCATCGACACCGAGACATCGTCCCTTGGATCCTTGATGCGCGTTTCCGCCTTCCCCACCGTCGTTCTGGTATCACGGGAAGGGAAGGTCCTTTTCAACGGCGATCCTGCCGACGCCCGCCTGTGGGACAAATTGGCGGGACTAAACCCAACAATTGTTCCACCTACGATAGACCCCGTACTTCCGAAACAGGCCCCAAACACCTCTCCACCCGCCGAAAATGGCGAATAGGGCCGGAAATCTTTGATCACAACTATGCAAGATTAAACTTGAACTCTTGTTAGGTATCCGGCTTTCTTCTCTCAACCAGTTCACAAAAGACAAGTGCCACAATACGACGAACCATCTCCACAAGAGCTCCACGCCCTCGCCATTCTCTGGAATGAAGGTCCAAGTACGGTCGGATTCGTACATGAAGTGATGAACGAGGACGGCGGTGACCGGACCTACACCACCACCCTCGCCGTCATGCGTAACCTCGAGAAAAAGAATCTCGCCACCCGCAATACCCAGGGGCGGGCACACGTCTACGAGGCAAAGGTGGACCGCGAGATCATCCTGAAGCCCCGCTTGCAGGACCTTGTTCAAAACAGTTTCGGAGGTAGCCTTGGACAGGCCATCCTCTCCCTAATCTCAGTTGGTGTCATGACGCCCGAAGAGAAAACCGCGGTAACCCGCGTAATTAAACAGCACAAAGCCATGGCTGCGAAAAAGAAGACCACAAAAAAGAAGGCCGCCAAAAAGGCCGCCAAAAAGCCCGTGGCTGCCAAGAAAAAGGTAGCCAAGAAGAAAGTCGCCAAAAAAGCGGCTAAAAAGAAAGTCGCCAAAAAAGCGGCCAAGAAAAAGGTAGCTAAGAAAAAAGTAGCTAAAAAAGCCGCCAAGAAAAAGGTAGCTAAAAAGGCCGCCAAGAAAAAGGTAGCCAAAAAAGCCGCTAAAAAGAAGGTTGCCAAGAAAAAGGTAGCTAAGAAAGCCGCCAAGAAGAAAGTCGCCAAGAAGGCTGCCAAAAAGAAAGTCGCCAAAAAAGCGGCCAAGAAAAAGGTAGCTAAGAAAGCGGCTAAAAAGAAGGTAGCCAAAAAGGCCGCCAAGAAAAAAGTCGCTAAGAAAGCTGCCAAGAAAAAGGTAGCCAAGAAAGCGGCTAAAAAGAAAACCGCCAAAAAGCGTAAGTAAGGAACTCGTTCCCTAACGGGCAATTTTCAAGGGACACTCCTCACGGGGTGTCCCTTTTCTCTTTCCTAGATATTCCATTCCGCTACACCCTCCCCATCATGCTTCGTAAGTCGAAATTCATCACAGCTCTTCTTGGAGCTCTCATCGTCACATCCTCAGCAGCGGAAAAGAAACCCAATGTCATTATCATCATGGCCGATGACCTCGGTTACGGTGATCTCTCCTGTTATGGAGCCAACACCTTCAAAACACCCCACATCGACCAGCTCGCTGCCGGCGGACAACTCTTCACCAGTGGATACTGCTCCGCCTCCACCTGCACCCCGACCCGCTACTCTCTGCTCACCGGCAACTACGCCTTTCGCACGCCGGGAACCGGAATCGCTCCTCCAAACGGACACCTGATCATCGATGCCGATACTTTCACCCTGCCCGACCTCATGAAAAAGGCCGGTTACCAAACCGCCGTCGTCGGTAAGTGGCACCTTGGACTTGGAGAAAAAGGCAAGGGCCCTGACTGGAACGGGGAACTCAAACCCGGACCGCGCGAGATTGGCTTTGATCATCACTTCCTCCTTCCAACAACCAACGATCGCGTCCCACAAGTCTATGTCACCGAGAGCAAGGTCCTCAATCTTGATCCCAAGGACCCGCTCTGGGTCGGTCGCAAAAAACCATCACCCGATCATCCCACTGGCATCACCCATCGCGACGCACTGAAGATGGACTGGTCCCACGGACACAATTCGACCATCCACAATGGTATCTCCCGCATCGGTTTCTATACAGGTGGAGAAAAAGCCCGCTTCCGCGACGAAGACCTCGCTGACAAGTGGGTCGAAAAATCGGTTGAGTGGATCGAGAAAAACAAGGACAACCCCTTCTTCCTCTTCTATGCCTCGCACGATCTTCACGTTCCCCGGATTCCCCATGAGAGATTTCAGGGTGTCACTCCGCACGGATTCCGCGCTGACTCCATTGTCCAACTTGACTGGACAGTCGGTGAAATCATGAAGACCCTCGATCGTCTTAAACTTACTGAAAACACCCTCGTCGTTTTCTGCTCCGACAACGGTCCTGTCATGGACGATGGCTACAAGGATGATGCGATTGAAAAGGTAGGATCACACAAAGCCGCAGGCCCATACAAAGGCGGCAAATACAGTGTTTATGAAGGCGGAACCCGCACCCCCTTTATCACCTTCTGGAAAGGCCAAATCCCCGCCGGTAAATCAGATAAAATGGTCTGCACCATCGACTTAGCCTCGAGCCTCGCCAACTTGACTGGCACCGCCACACCAAAAGACGCCTTTAAAGACAGCTTTAACGTATCGGACGCCCTCCTTGGCAAACCCGAATCGAAGGGCCGGGCACATCTCATTCAGCAAGATAATGGCGGCCGGGGCAAATTCGGCTTTCGGAAGGGCAACTGGAAGCTGACCAAGCACCCTAAAGGGTCGGCTCGCAATACCGTCGTAGAAAAGCAGCTCGCCAACACCAAGGTGCCCGAATTCCAGCTCTACAATCTCACCAAAGACCCCGCCGAGAAAAAGAACGTCATCAAAGCCCACCCCAAGGTCGCGACAGAGATGCAAGCGGAATTGGAGGCCCTCGTGAAAGCAGGTCACTCACGCTCGGAATAAGCCCAATTCTCAAATTGATCCAAAAAAGGCATTTTCCTGTTGCCAGACTCGGACTCTCCTCCTAGCTTTCGCCCGCCGCTCGGCTAGCTCAGGGGTAGAGCACCACATTGACATTGTGGGGGTCGCTGGTTCAAATCCAGCGTCGAGCACCATTCTCAAATAAACGCCGCGATCTTCGGATCGTGGCGTTTTTTGTGTTCGGCTCTTAGTGCACCATGGGACGCACCGGGATTCCACGCTCGCGGAAGTATTCTTTGGCCTCCGGCACCGTGTGTTGGCCGAAGTGGAAGATACTCGCGGCAAGCACGGCATCAGCTCTCCCCTCGTCGAGAACCTCCACCATGTGCTCCAGATTTCCGGCTCCCCCACTCGCAATCACCGGAATTCCAACCGCCTCACTCACTGTCCGGGTCAACTCAAGATCGTAACCATTCTTGGTTCCATCCGCATCCATGCTGGTCAGGAGAATCTCCCCCGCTCCCCGATTGTAAACTTCCTTGGCCCACTCAATCGCATCGAGCCCCTCCACTGGCTGACGACCTCCGTGGGTATAAACGCCCCATTTTCCAGGCCCCTGCCGTTTTGCGTCGATCGCCACCACGATACATTGATTACCAAACGCTTTCGCGCCCTCATCGACCACTTCAGGTCTAAAAATTGCGGCTGTATTCACACCAACCTTATCCGCTCCAGCCAGCAACATCCGGCTCATATCGGCCACCTCGCGAATCCCGCCTCCCACTGTCAGAGGCACAAAGCACTGTGCGGCGGTCTCTCGAACCACATCTACCATCGTGTCGCGACCATCGGAGGATGCCGTGATATCCAGGAAGACAATCTCATCAGCCTGCTGCTCATTGTAAGCTACTGCCGATTCCACCGGATCTCCGGCATCAACAAGATCGACAAAATTGGTCCCCTTGACCACCCGGCCATTCGTAACGTCAAGGCAGGGAATGATTCGCTTCGCAAGCATGCGAGTGATTTAGCTTCCAAGCTCAGGAAAGCAAGCAAACGGAGGCAATCGCTACGGAGCTTGGAATTTAGTTCGAGCAAGCCAACAATTTCGTCCTGGTCGAACTAAAGGCCAACCTCCTCCCCCCACCCTACATTCCCCAGGCTCCGATTCCGACCTTCTTCACATCCTTCTCCCACCTCTCCAAATACTCACGCTGCTGACGCCATCCACGCCCACCCGGTAAATCAGCCCCTCTGGTCTTCATCCGGGCCAAACCCTGGGCCACCAAAAGCTCATGAAGATAAACATCACGCCCTTCCCACTTCACGATCACGAAGCAATATTCGCGACCCGGCCTCACCACATCCTCCCACTTTGTCAAAACCTGAAAATCACCCTCTTTGAGGATCCCCAGAACGAAAGCCTTGGCATCCTTGCCAACCGACGCGATTCCATCGCGACTCATCCCCCCAAAATACTCCGCCTGTTCGTCCAACCGCTCGCCATTATTCTCGCCGCGCCCATACTCCTTATACTCACTCTCCGGAGCATCCACGAAATAAAGCCGAAACTGGTTCTCCCCTTTCTCGTGCTTCACATGAAAACTATCACCATCACTGTTCCGACCGGTGATTAGACGGCACTTCTTCAAATGCTCAAGCCCGGCCCCGCTCGTCTTCACTTTGGTAAACTTCTCCGCAAACTGCCCCTCGGACAACCTGACAATGGAGCCATCACTCTTCGGAATCTGATGATCACTCCACCCCCGGTAAATCTGAACTGCCACCGCAATCACCAGAAGAATACCGACAAAGATAGTCTTAAGTTTTCCGTCCATATTTCCGAAACCTTAGAGCCCTTCGTGCCCCCGGTAAACCTTATAGGTTCCCGTTGGCACCACCACCGGACGCCATTCCTTTTTCAACCTCCGGTGCATCTTGATAAACTTGGTTGGATCCGCCCAATTCTTGGCCGAACGCGCCACGCTTTCCCGCCACATTCCAATCGTCAAATTGTAGCGAATCTCAAAATGCAAGTGCGCCGCATACATCCCCCGATTGTTCCCCATCGTCCCAATTTTCTGCCCTCTCTTCACGAGATCTCCCTTCTTCACCAGGATCGACCTCAAATGCCCATACTGTGAATCGACATACTTTACCTGCCCTGTCGCCGGTTCACGGTAAGCATGGCGAATCAGAACAACGCGTCCCCACCCCACCTTCACGTCTGCGGCAAAAGTTACCACGCCATCCGCACAGGCATAAATCGGATCATTGAGATCCGAATCTCCCCCGCCCGTACCGTTCCAATCTTCCCCGAAATGCACCGGCGGCCTCAGCCGCAATCCTCTCGCCTTGTAGTAATTCCTGGCATCGGGTTTCCCCACCGGATAATCAAAGCCATCCGCCAATTTCATTCGGAAAACTCCGGCAAAGCCAAGAGCCCCCGCACAGAGATAGAGAAGTGCAATCTTCCACATCACCTCTTCGAACCTGCCGCCGCACGACGCAATCGATCCATCATCGCCACCCCGATACCCGTCTCAGAGACCGATTCAGAAACAATGACGTCCACTCCCGCCGCATCGAGATTCCGAAGACAATAGAACAACCTCACCGCCCCCTCAGCCAACTTCCCCTTGCCGGGACTCATGATCTCCACGTGCGCCCAATCGGTCGCGTCCATCAAAGAACTATTCCCCTCCCCTCGATAACTCAACAACCCATATTTCACGCCCTCCTCCGGAACAAAGTCCGCTGGCTTGTCCATCACGATTAAAGGGGTAGCCGGCGCGTAGTGGCTCTCCACCTGGCCGGGCGCTTCAACATGATCTGCCTTCGTCTTCTTTGGCCTGATCACCTTGGCAATCTTCCGCAAATCCTCACGCGAGATCGGCCCCGGCCTCAACATTCGCAAAACGGGCCCCTTCTCAGACATCTCCGGAGCTACAATCGTACTCTCCAAACCATCGCGACAAGCGCCGCCATCGATCACCATCGGAATTTTCCCTCCCAACTCCTCCATCACCGCATCGGCGGAAGTCGGGCTAATCCGCCCGAAGCGATTCGCGCTCGGAGCGGCTACCGGGATCTCCTTGGCCACCGCACGCATCACCTCGTGCGCACTCATTCGAACAGCCACTGTCCCAAGCCCACTCGTCACCAAATCGGGAACATCCTCCTTCTTCGGCAAAACCAAGGTCAACGGTCCCGGCCAGTAGGTTGAAATCAACTCATCCACGATTTCATCAAGCTCCTCCGGAACCTTCGCCACCATCTCCACATCCCGTTTGTGCCCGATGTGCACGATCAGAGGATCAAAAGAAGGCCTCTCCTTCACCTCAAAAACCTTCGCCACCGCATCGGCATCAAAGGCGTCAGCTGCCAGCCCATAAACCGTCTCGGTCGGTAAAGCCACCAGTCCGCCATCCTCCAGAAGCGCCACAGCTTCCGCCACGGCCTCCCGCCAATCTTCAAAGTCTGCAACCACTCGTTTCGTGTCCACGGCAGATCTTTAGCAGATACGGCTTCGCGAATCGAATTCAGAAAGGTAGAGTTTTCACAGGCGCATGCAGAAGAACATTATCCTCATCGGATTTATGGGAACGGGAAAGTCCACCATCGGACGAAACCTCTCCCAAACCTTCGGCTACCCACTCATCGACACCGACCAACTCATCGTCGAGCAACAAGGGCGTCCCATCCCCCAGATCTTTGAAGACGAAGGCGAGCAGTCTTTCCGTGACATGGAAACCGCACTCCTCCAGTCGCTCCATAAACACACTGGCCACATCATCGCCACTGGCGGCGGCATCATTGGCCGCCCCGATAACCGCCATCTTCTCCGCGAACTCGGCTACGTCGTCTGGCTCATCGCCCGCCCCTCCGAGATTCTCGAACGAACCTCACGGAACTCCAACCGCCCCCTTCTCAACAACGACGATCCCGAGAAAACCATCCGTAACCTTCTCGAGATCCGCACCCCGCTCTACCGCGATACCGCCCACCTCGGCATCGAAACCGACAACCTTTCGTTCGATGAAGTCACCACCGGGATCATCGAATCCGCACGTTACCACTTCGGCACCCAGGAATGAACCCCGCCGTCACCAAAGCCAACGTCCGGTTCGTCGCCCGACAACTGGGCTTCGATGACTGCCGCGTCGCTGCCGCAACCCGCGCGCCCCACGCCGACAACTATCTCAAATGGGTCGAAGAAGGTCACGCTGGCGACATGGGCTGGCTCGAAAGAAACATCGACCGCCGCTGCGATCCCCGCGAAGTCCTGCCCCGGTGCAAATCCGTCATTTCGCTGGCCCTCAACTACCTCCCCGCAAAAGAACAGCCTCGCTCCGACTATCGTATCGCCCGCTACTCGTGGAACGACGATTACCACGATCTCATCGAAGACAAGCTCAAGGACCTCGACCTGGCCATGCAAGACATGGGCGGGACCCAACGCTACTACGTCGACACCGGCCCCATCCTCGAGCGCGACTTCGCCTCCGCTTCCGGGCTCGGATGGAACGGAAAATCCACCGTCCAAATCCACCGTCGACTGGGCACTTGGTTTTTCCTCGCCGAACTCCTCACCACCCTCGACTTAGAACCCGACCCCACCTCCAGCGACCACTGTGGCAAATGCACCGCCTGCATCACCGCCTGCCCCACCCAAGCTATCACCGCCCCGCGTAAACTCGCCGCCACCCGCTGTATTTCCTACCTCACCATCGAGCACAAAGGCTCCATCCCGCAAGAATTCCGCCGAGCCATTGGCGATCGCATTTACGGCTGCGACGACTGCCTCGAAGCCTGCCCCTGGAATCGCTTCGCCCAAATCTCCCGCGAAGCCTCCTTCCACGCCCGCGAAGCAATCTTCAACCATTCCCTGCAAGACTTTCTCGACATGACCGTCGAAGACTTCCGCCAAGTCTTTGCAAAATCCCCCATCAAACGCATCAAGCACGAGCGCTTCATCCGCAACATCTGCGTCGCCCTCGGCAACACCGGCACTGAAAAAGACCTGCCAAAGCTCAAAGCGTTATCCACCCACGAATCCCCCCTCATCGCCGAGCACGCCCAATGGGCCCTGGATGAGATCACCGCCCGAAGTTCACGATGAAAGCCCCGTCTTTGATGAAGCGAAGACTCTTAATCGCTGCCTTCATTCCCACCATCCTTCTGCTCACTCTGGCGGGACTGATTTTGGGCGTGATCATCCAAGGCGGCCAATTCCCGCTGGAAGGAATGCTCTTAGGAGCCATCGCTGGATTTGTCTTCATGCTTTGGGCAACTTTCTACACCGTCATTAGATGGTAGCATCAAAAATGGCTCCAAACCAAAATCGCCCTTACCGTCTTTCTCCTCATCGACTTCTGGTGGATCTCTATTCCCCTTTATAAAATTCTCTTAACGCACTTGTGAATTGCCAACCTCTCGCCGCCATGCAGATCCATCACGCCATCTTCTTTTTTCTCCTTCAAAGTTCGTGCTCACTGTTCGGAGGTCAAAATTCACCAAACATCCTCGTTATCCTCGCCGATGACCTCGGCTACTCCGACCTCGGGTGCTACGGTTCCGAAATTAAGACCCCCAATCTCGACGCACTCGCCACCAACGGCCTCCGCTTTACCAATTTTTACAACACCGCCCGCTGCTGGCCCACCCGCGCCTCCATTCTCACCGGCTATTATCCCCAGCAAATCAACCGCGACACCCTCAAAAAAAAGAGCGGAGGCATGCGCGGCAATCGCCCCAAATGGGCTCCCCTTGCCCCCGCCCTCCTTAAAAGCGCAGGCTACCGCTCCTACCACGCCGGCAAGTGGCACCTCGACAGCAAGCCCATCGCCACTGGCTTCGACCGCTCCTACTACCTCAAGGACCAGAGCCGCTTCTTCAGCCCCACCACTCACTACCTGGACGACAAAAAACTCCCACCCGTCAAACGCGGCACCGATTTTTACGGCACCATCGAAGTTGCCAATCGCACCATCGATTTTTTGGAAGAACACGAATCCAAACACTCCGATTCCCCCTTCTTCACTTACCTCGCCTTCGCCGCCCCACACTTCCCCCTTCACGCTCTCCCAAAAGACATTTCAAAGTACGACAAGACTTACACTTCCGGTTGGACTTCGACCAGAAAGACCCGCCACCAACGCATGAACGATCTCGGCTTCCCGAAAGTCGACCTCTCACCCGTGCTCCCCGAACTCGGACCGCCCTATCACTTCCCCGACCAACTCAAAATCCTCGGCCCGGGCGAAGTGAATCGCCCACACCCCTGGAACAAACTCACCCAAGAGCAAAAAACCTTTCAGGCCAAAAAAATGGCCATCCACGCCGCCATGATCGACCGCATGGACCATGAGATTGGCCGCATCATCGCCCAGCTGAAAAGGACCAAACGATTCGACAACACCCTCATTCTTTTTCTCTCGGACAACGGAGCCAGCGCCGAGATCATGGTCAGAGGCGATGGCCACGACCCCACCGCGCCCCTCGGTTCAGCCGCGACTTACCCCTGCCTCGGCCCCGGCTGGTCCACCACTGCCAACACCCCCTTCAAGAAGCACAAAACATGGACTCACGAGGGAGGAATCTCCACCCCCCTGATCGCACACTGGCCCCAGGGCCTCGCCGAAAAAAACAAGTTCCGCCACACCCCGGCTCACGTCATTGATCTTCTCCCCACCTTTCTGAATCTAGCGGGTATCAAGCAAGATACGCCAATCGTCTCCAGCCCCGGCAAAAGCCTGCTTCCCGTCTTCAAAGAAGATCAAAAAGACTTCCACCAAAATCTTTGGTGGTCCCACGAAGGTCACAACGCCATTCAACAAAATGGCTGGAAGGCTGTTTCTTCATTTAAGGAACCCTGGGAACTCTATCACCTTTCTCAAGACAGAAGCGAAACCACCGATTTGGCAAAAGAGCAACCGGAGAAACTGAAATCCCTCGTCGCACTCTGGAAAAAACAGGCGGACCGGTTTCTGGCGGAAGCAAAAAAATAAGAACCTTCCCAATGCCCCTCTTGATTCGCTAAATTAAGGGATGTTTTTAAAGAAAGCCCTTCCGGCCGCGCTTCTGATTTCAGCCCTCTTCGCTCAGGAGGAGCCCAAAGCTCCGGCAGCCGAATTCGGATTCACCAATCTCTTTAACGGAAAGGATCTGACCAACTGGGTCGACGTCAACACCTCGCCCAAAACCTGGTCGGTCAAGGACGGCCTTCTCGTTTGTTCCGGAATGCCCATCGGCGTGATGCGCTCGGAAAAACAATACGAAAACTTCATCCTCGTCGTCGAATGGCGGCACATGGAAGCCGGCGGAAACTCCGGAGTTTTCCTCTGGAGCGATGCCAAACCCAGCGGCAACCGACTCCCAAAAGGTATGGAAGTTCAGATGCTTGAACTGGACTGGCCGAACATTCACAAAAAACGTGACGGCTCTCCCAACCATCCCGGCTACGTCAGCGGCGAACTCTTCGGCGCCGGCGGCATGAAGGCTGTTCCTGAGAACCCGCGTGGCTCCCGCTCGATGTCATTTGAAATGCGCTGCAAAGGGAAAGGCGAGTGGAATCAATACGTGGTTGTCGCCGTCGATGGGGCTGTCAAACTCTCCATCAATGGCAAGTTCGTCAACGGTATCCGCAACGCAGACCTTCGAAAAGGTTACCTTTGCCTCGAATCAGAAGGCGCCGAGATTCATTTCCGCAAAGTCCAGATCATGGAACTCCCTTCGGGCCGCGCTTCCGACCTTGGGATGACTCTCGATCAGCAAAAAAAATAAGTTCTTCGGCGAGCTCATGAAATCATTACTGCTTCTTCCGGCCCTTTTCCAACTCGCCCACGCCGGGCTCCTTGGTTCATGGTCTCTCACCCGCGATTCTTTCACCGACCATAAGCTCAAACCAGAAGGCGAAGCCCAGGAAGCCCCCGAGTTCGACACCGACGGAAACCTCGTTTTCGCCTCCAAACAGCACGTTCTTCTCCCCGAAGAATCCGCGAACAATCTTCCTCTCGAAACCTTCGCCATCGAAGCCCGCGTCCGAATCGACCAAGCCCAGAAGTGGGGTTCGATCATGAGCTACAGTCAGGACAACGGCAGCTACGAGCGGGGCTGGCTCCTCGGATACAACGGCTCCCGTTTTTCCTTCCGACTTTCAACCGGCGGCAGACTTATCGAAGTGGCCGCACCCGAACCCTTCGAGCCTGGCGAATGGAATCATCTCTTCGCCACCTATGACGGCAAGCAAATGAACCTCCATTTGAATGGCCGCCTCGTTGGCTCCCGTACCATCGCCGGGCCGGTTGTTCTCCCCGACATTCCAACTCCATTTGTCATCGGCGCTTACAAGGATCAGGATGAATTCTATCCCATCAATGGCCGCATCGAGTGGCTCAAGTTTCACGACTCCCTGCCAACCAAGACAGAACTCGCCGTCATTGCGAAAGAGTCTGCCATTGTTCCCTTTTCCGTTCGCCCTGCGGTTCGATTTCTCGCTCCCGGCAAAGCCCTCCTTTTCTGGGAAGCCAGCCACCCCGGCAAAGCAATCATCGGATACGGAACCACCCGAAAACTTGGCAGCATCGTGGAATCCGATTCCGACAACCTGCGTCACGAAGTCGTTCTCGAAAACCTGAAACCCCACACCCGCTATTCCTATCGAATCAGTGCCAACACCGATAACGGGCAAAAGTTCAGCCCTCTCTATGAATTCGACACCAGCATGAACTACATGCCGGCTCCCGCTCCTGAAGCCAACCACGCCCTTGCCTCAAGCTACCTGCGCGACCTCCCCGTCCAACCTGGCTTCGCCGTAGTCCTCGGCCTCTCCGATGGATCCTTGACCAAGGCCATCGCGTCGCAAAGCCAACTCAACGTCACCGCCTTCGATGACGATCTTGAAAAAATTAACTCGCTCAGAAAAGAACTCACCGCCCAAGGCCTTCACGGATCACGCATCACCCTCATCCACCTTGTCGATCTTAAAGAAATCCCACTCACCTCCTGTGTTGGCAACCTGGTTTGCACCGAACGAAAAACTCCTCCCTGCTCTCCCGCCGAACTCATTCGCCTCACCCGACCAAGGGGCCACACCGTCTTGCCCGATGGCTCTCTCGTCACCCGCCCGTCCCTCCCCGGCGCCGGAGAATGGACCCATCAATACGGCCCTCCATCCAATACCACTTACTCGAACGAGCGGCTCGGCGGAGCACAGTCCGTCGACGAATTGGAACTCCAGTGGATTGGCCGACCCGGCGCCAACTTTGGCATCGACCGTCAACCCCGCATGTCCGCCCCTCTCGCCACCAACGGACGCATGTTTCACCAGGGCCTTAACCGCCTCATATCCCTCGACGCCTACAATGGCCAAATCCTTTGGGGCATGGAAATTCCCGACCTTCGCCGCGTCAACATCCCGCACGACAGCGCAAATTGGTGCGCGGACGATAACAATCTCTACGTTGCCGTCAAAGACCTCCTTTGGGTCCTCGACGGAGCTACCGGCGAACGCGTCACCACCCTGAAACTCACCTCCGCTCATCGCGAAACCCACGAGTGGGGCTTCATTGCCCAGGAAGACGATTACGTCATCGGATCCTCCGTTCGCCTCGGCGCCGAGTTTAAGAAATACTTTGGAGACGCCTGGTATGACAAGGTGGGACGCGAGTCCGACACCGCCAATGTTCTCAGCGACAATCTTTTCGGATACTCCAAATCAAACTGGAAGGGCAACTGGTCCTACTCGCACGGCCTCATCATCAACCCCACCATTTCTTTGGCCAAAGGAAAAATTTGCTTCCTCGAAACCCGCAACCCTGATCTCGAAAAATCAAGCTCCGGCCGCGAGAGCACCAGGAACCATTGGAACCAAATTTACGCCGTCTGCCTCGACGCCGCCACCGGAAAGCTCCTCTGGCAAAAACCTTTCCCAAAGACCCTTCTCCGCACTCCGGAGAAAGGTTTCATTCAAGTTTCCTATGGTTCCATGACCTCGGAAGGCTTCCTCGTCACCCTCTCCGAAGGCGACACCCATGAGACCGGAAAGCACAACAGCAAAGGCATCTTCAGCTACCACTACTTCGACCTCGAAAACGGCGATCTTCGATTCCAATCCCAGACCCCTTGGCGCACCAACCACCACGGCTCTCACATCACCCACCCCGTCGTTTACGAAGATCGGGTTTACACCGACCCCACCGGAATTTCACTTCCCGATGGCAAGCCCCTCGATCACAAATACGGCCCCAAAACCAAGTGCTCCGCCACCGTTGGCACCGCCTATGGGCTTCTTTACCGGGGAATCGACGTGAGCCTGACCTTCTGGTCCAAAACCACCAGAAAACAATCCCACTGGCCGCGCCTCCGCCCCTCCTGCTGGCTCAGTGTCCTTCCTGCCCAAGGCCTCTTCCTCGCACCCGAAGGTGGCGGTGGTTGCTCCTGCGGCGGCTGGATGGAAACTTCCCTCGCTTTCATTCCGAAAAACAACTCCGGCATCAAAGAGTAATCGCTCCACCTCAACCCTACGGAGCTTAAACTTTATTCCGAGTCCCCCCGGCCCCATGCTCAACTCAGTTTTCACATTTCTCGTACTTGGCACTGTCTGCTCAGCCCAGAGCTGGCCCACCTATCGCCATGACAATCGGCGTAGCGGAGTTTCTCCCACTTCGTTGCAACTCCCTCTTTCCGAAGCCTGGTCACACCATGGCGGACCTCCCCAACAAGCTTGGACCGGCCCCGCCAAATGGGACGCCTACTCCAGCAACGAAGGCCTTCAGTCGATGCGGAACTTCGACCCCTGCTATTTCACCACTGCCGCAAACGACCTCATCTATTACGGTTCATCCGCCGACAATGCCGTGCATTGCCTGAAAGCCTCCACTGGAGAATTGCAATGGCAGCACTTCACCAACTCATCCGTTCGTTTTCCGCCCACCATTGTCGGAGCAAAGGCATGGTTCGGCTCGGACGACGGCTTCGTTTACTGCGCCGACGCCTTGACCGGAAACCCCCTCTGGAAAAAACAAGCCGCTCCCTCCGATCGCCTCATACCCAGCAATGGCAAGCTCATCTCACCCTGGCCCGTCCGCACCGGAATCACCATCGAAGAAGGTCGCGCCTTCTTCGCGGCCTCCCTCCTTCCGTGGAAAACATCCTACCTCTGGTGCATCGATGCCAAAACCGCCGAGCAAGCCTTTCTCACCGAACACCAAGGCGTCACTCTGCAAGGCGCCATGCTCGCCGCCAGCGACCGCCTTTACATTCCCCAAGGCCGTGCCGCGCCTATCGCTTTGAATCAAAGTGATGGGAAAAAGACCGGAACCATCACCCAGGCCGGAGGAACCTTTTGCCTCCTGACAGATAACAATCAACTCATCGCAGGTCCGCCCAACCAAAAGGAGCGGGATGAACAACTCCGCCTCGCCGATCCCAATTCAGGCAAACGGCTCACCACCTTCAACAACACTACCCGCGTCGTCGTTGACCAAGGAAAAGCTTACCTCCACTCCGTGGACAAACTCCAGTGCCTCGACCTCTCTCGCAAAGCCCGGCTCGAAAAACTCCTAGCCAGCCAAAGGGCTACCCTCAAGAAAATCGACCCAAAGATCGAAGCCAACCTTCCTAAAATCGAAGACCTCAAAAAAGAGATCGTCTTACTGCAAACCCAGCTGAAGGCCTGCCTCCTCTGGAGCATCGAACACCCCGCCCCTTTCGAACTCGTCATCGCCGGAGACCAACTCATTGTCGGCCTCGAAAACCAAGTCTCCATCCTCGACACCAAAACCGGCAAGCCGCTCTGGCGACACAAGGTCACCGGAAAAGCCTACGGCCTCACCCCGTCCGAAGGCCGCCTCATCGTCTCTACCGACCTCGGCCATATCCACGCCTTTCATTCCAAGCCGTGAAGCATTTCCTGATCTTTCTTTTGGTAACCGCCTCGTCTCTGGCCTGCCAGATTCCCGTCTTTCGCTACGCCCTCGAGCGCTGGCAATCCGACTCCTTCCGCTTGCAACTGATCCATCAAGGTGAGGCTCCCGCCGAACTCTCGATGGAGCCAAAGCATCTCAACCTCGAGTTCGAATCACTCGGCATGGACAAGCTGAGCCCCAACGAACGCTTCGCCATTGTTGGGCTCGAAAAACTCACCGAGTATCCCGCCTTTCTTCTTCATCCTCCTCAAAGCTGGAAAAACTCCGAGCCGCTTGTCTTCCCGGGAACCAAGGCAGACCTCGAATCCATCGTCGATTCCCCTCTCCGCCAGCGTATCAAAAACGACCTTCTCGATGGTCAATCCACCGTTTGGGTCTTGGTCGAAGGCACCGACCAAGCCGCCAATGAAGCTACCCTCAAACTCCTCAATGACACCTTGCAAAAGGCCACTCAGGAAATCCAAATCCCCGAAGGAGTGATCCAGGCTGATCAGGTTGGCAAAGTCGGTGAAGACATCAACCTCGACGACGTCCTCCGCTCCTCCATCCCTCTCAAGATCTCATTCAAAATCGAACAGATCAAACGCAGCGACCCTGCCGAGCAAGCCTTCCTTCGCATTCTTACCGCCAACCGATACTCCCCGCCCGAAGAACCCCTCGTCGTTCCCGTCTTCGGTCGGGGACGCACCCCCGGCCCTCTCCTGGGAAGCTCCATCACAGCTGAATCCATCACCACCGCCTGCGAATACCTTTGTGGCGCCTGCTCCTGCCAGGTCAAAAGTGGTAACCCCGGATACGACCTCCTCCTTCAGGCCAACTGGCAGGAAAAACTCCAGTCCGGCCTCGTCGTCGTCGAAAAAGAACTCCCCACCGTCCTTCCCTCTCTCAACGACGATTCCCCCCCTTCTTCAGAAAAACCCTCCGATAAAACCGCCCTTAATTCCTACATCATCGAATTCCCCCTTACGCTCGTATTCGCCATCCTGGCAGTCCTCATCATCGGCACCATCATTCTTCTCAAAAAGTCAAAATAATCTCCACCATGCTCCTGGCCGAAATCAAACACCGGAAGTTCAACTTCATCATCGCCACCTTCGCCGCCACCGCCGCCATTTGCATCTGGCTCACCGCCCAGGAAAGCCTAACCGACTTCGACCGCACCACCGAAGCCCAACTCACCGAACTCGAGGAAGCCACCAAGGCCGAGATGTCACAACTCGAAAACGACATTCGTAAAACCATGAAAGGCCTCGGCTTCAATGTCTTCCTCTTCCCCAAAGGCGAAGAACTCTGGCAGATCAAAGAACGCGGATATTCCGAGAAAACACTCGACGAAGACTCCGTCCACAAACTCGCCGAAAGTGGAATCGTCACCGTCAACCACCTTCTCCCGCAACTCTCCAAACGTGTTCGTTGGCAGGAACAAAATCGCTCCATTCTCCTTGTCGGAGTCGAAGGCCAGGTCCCCATCGCCCACCGCTCCAAAAAGAAGCCCATCATGAATCCCCTCGCTCCCGGGACGATCAATCTGGGATACGATCTCCACCAGCCTCTCGACCTCAAGAAGGGAGACCAAGTCACCCTCAACGGTAAAACCTACACCCTCGCCCAAACCTTTCCTCCCCGAAACTTCCGCGACGATAGTTCGGCTTGGATCCATCTCGACGAAGCCCAAAAACTCTTCGAGCAACCCGACCGCATCAACGCAATCCTCGCCCTCGGCTGCAACTGCGCTTCCATAGACCGACTTGGCGAGATTCGTGCCGACGTTTCTAAAATCCTACCCGATGTTCAGATCATCGAACTTGGCTCCTCCGCCATGGTCCGCGCGGAAGCCCGCAACAAAGCCGGCGACCGCGCCCGCGAAGCTAAGGCCGCTATCATCGAAAGCCGCGAAGCCGCCCGCGCCGAACGCGCCCGCTTTTCTTCCATCCTCTCCCCGCTCATCGCAAGTGGCGCTTTCCTCGCTCTTGCCTACCTCGCGTTCGCCAACGTCCGCGAACGCCTCCCCGAAATCGGAACCCTCCGCGCCATCGGAGTCAGCCACCTCAAGATCGCCCTCACCCTACTCACCCGCGCCGCCATCATTGGTCTCTTCGCCACTCTTTTGACTTTCGCCATCTCAAAAACGTTCCCATTTTCATTCCCTGCCATGAGTTGGCTTTTCATCCCACTCGTCAGCGCCGCCGCCGCCTGGCTCCCCACCGTTTACGCCCTCACCCGCGACCCTGCCACAATCATCAGGCACGACTAGCTTTGCCCACTTCTCTCCCCTCCATCATCATGATTCAAATCCCCCTGCTTCTACTCGCTCTGACACTTCCTCTGCTCGGGAAAAAGAAGCCGCCCGTTGATATTCCAGCTCTCATCAAACAGGCCGATCGCTACGAACTGCCCAAGCCTCCCGAAGGTTCGAAAATCATCCTTATTCACTACGGCTGGATCGCAACGATCGATGAGCGTACGCTCCCCCGCTACGAGTCCGCCTTTCTTCTCGGAAAAAACGAAGACGGGAGTGCCCTGGTCATGGCCGGGTTTCAGACTCTCAGGGAGGCCAAGGAAGAGAAGGAACACTCGCTCATCCTCCCTTACACTCAGCCTTCCCTAAAACCTCGCTCCAAAGACTATCACCACACCGGCACCTCGCTCAATGAATTCGGAGTCGCAATCCAGTGTGCCCGCCGCGGGGAGCTGAAAAGGGCAAAAAAACTCATCCGCCTCTATCAGTCCGATGACTACCACAAGGGCTTCAAGACCATGGAAAACGGACACCGTTATACCAAAGACCTCCCCCTTCTCCTCGCACGGGCAACTTTTGAATTTTACTATCAGGACGTCCGACGAGAAGAGGCCAATCTCCCAAAAGCCCTTAAGCATCTGGAGGCTCTCCAAATCGAGTTTCCAAAGCTCTTCTCTAATAATCCTGATGATTTCTACGAGAACTACCGGACGCAATTCGTGGAAGACCTGAAACTAACAATCGCTTCCCCGAAACCAAAGAAGGGCAGCGTTGAAGCACTTCTCTTCCAACTCTCCGAGACCGACAATTTGGAAGACGAAGAAGAGCATGAGAAATTAAGAGATCAGATCTACCTGATGGGAGCTCCTGCCATTCCCGAACTCGTTCGTCTCGCCGACAGTCGACTCCTCACAACCAGGATCGTCCACGGATTTAATAATTCCCCCGATGGCCGGGCCCGCTTGAGCCGATACGCCGGAAGTATACTGAGCGACATGGTCGGAGAACACGACAAACGCTCCAACAGACCCTTCCATGATCCTTCCCGGAAAGAAT
>CBFHQJ010000044.1:0-37905 GCA_965657795.1 Akkermansiaceae bacterium | reverse complement strand
TTATGATGTTTTGGTATTTTTTACGGAGTTACCAGATTGCAAAACGTGATGGGTATTCCGAGGAATTGAGGATTATTTCTTTCGTTCTAACGATTTCCACTGGGTTGGGAATCATTACGGCAACTATCGGAGGATCATGGTTCGGAGCTTTCCATATATTGATGGTTATCTTGATTAAAAGCATAGCTGCTAGAGACGAGATGGAATATAAAGCTAGTCAAAAATCTCAAGAGAAAGCTTCTGCGGTTTCGCTCGATTCTGGACCAAACTCGATGGGAGCTCGTCCGGGGTTTGTGTGATCATAGTTTGCTTTCTTGTTAGTTTTTTTATGAGCCCCTTAATTTCCGTCGTTAGTGCTTCTTGGAACCAAGGCAGATATCTTGCGGAATGTCATCGTAGTGTCCTGTCTTCGGAAAATGGTCTTGTGGAGCATATCGTAGTTGATAATTGTTCGGATGATGAAACTTCCGAGGTACTGGATCAATATCCCGAGATTGTAAGAATTGTTGAAAAGGATCGTGGCCAAAGCGAGGCCTTAAACAAGGGCTTTGCAATCGCGAAAGGAGAGTGGATTCTTTGGCTCAATGTAGATGATTTCCTGTTGCCCGGGGTCATTGAGAAAATGTTGGAGATTTTACAATCCGGCAACGCTCATTTTGATCTTTTGTATGGTCACACTGTCTTTGTAGATGCCGAAAGCAGACCAATTCGAACGATTTATCAACCGGCCTGGCACTATTGGATGACTGCGATTGGTTGCTATGCGGCTCCTTCCACGGGATCATTGTATCGCCGCCGCTTGTTAGTTGAGAACTCTCTCGATGAGGAATTTCACATGATCATGGATACCGAGTGGATGCTGCGCGTAGGCCGTCAGCTGAAGGTCAGGCGTTTGAATCTCGAAACGGTTTCATTTCGGATTGATGACAATAAAACGGCCGGGCATATTCAATCCGGCGAGTTGACACCGAGGCATCGATCGGAAAGGTCAGCGCTGGCGAAGAAATATCGGAACTATGACGAGAGTGATGACCGGACTTTCCTTGGGGGTCTCTTTATTTATCTGGCCCGTAAATGTACGCGTCTTTGGATTTTGGGAGATAAGTTTATTTCAAAAACATTTCTACTTAAGTCCATTCATACCCTCCGCCAATCTAAATGAAAATTCTCCATTTTATTGAGGGCCGTTGCAATCCCGACACCGCTAACGGGGTTGATAAAACGATTTATTTTTTGACCCGTGAACTGGCTTCGCTCGGTCACGAAGTGCACCTGATTTCGGAAACTGCGAAGAAGGAAGAGATTCCTATTCCCGGAGTGAAAGTTCATCGGGTGGAGCCATTCCGTAGTTGTTTTTCCTGCCCCTCCCACATCCGGGCGATGATTGATGAAATCTCGCCCGATATCGGGCACTTTCACTCGGCCTATGTGCCGGGAAATATCAGCCTCTCAAAGTATCTCAGGCAAAAAGGAATTCCCTACGTGGTGACTCCCAACGGAAACTGTGCCCGGGTTTTGATGAAGAGGAGACCGTGGCTGAAAATTCCATATAAGTATTTTTTGGAGCGGCCTTACATGAACCGGGCGGCCTTTGTTCAATCGGTCGGGGACAGGAGCGAAATCGAGCATTACGGGGTGACGGCGCCGCTTATTGAAGCTTTGAATGGGATCGATCCTGCGACTTTGCCAAAAAAATTCGATAGCACTGTCTTTGAGAAGGCCGTTCCACGTTTCAATGGGCGATTTGTTTGTGTTTTTGTGGGGCGTCTGGATATTGAGCAAAAGGCATTGGACTTATTGATTCCGGCGGTGGCATCCTTGGGAGAAGACGCCAAAAAGGTTGGCATTGTGCTGGTGGGGCCCGAATGGAAGGGTTCTCTGGTTCGTATTGAGGAGATGATCCGGGAGTTTCAAATCGAGGATTCATTTCATCTTTATGGCTCTGCCTACGGCGATGAAAAATTTGATTTGGTGAAGGGGGCCACCGCCTTCATTTATCCAAGTCGCTGGGAGGGGTTGCCGTTTGCGGTGGTTGAGGCGATGGCGGTGGGTCAGCTGTGTCTGGTGACTCCTGCCTCCGACCCGGCGGGACTTTTAGCGAAAAATGATGGTGGGGTGGTTTTTTCCTCAACCCTGGAAGGAATCAAGGAGGGGCTTCGGCGGGCGATCAAGATGTCTTCCATCGAGAGAGAGAAGCTTCTCGAATCGTCGGCGCGAATTGTCCGCGAGAATATGACCTGGGACGTCATTGGCCGGATCATTGAGAAGGGATATCAGAAGGCCTTGAAGAAAAATTGAATGCCGGGTGATGCGATCAAAATTGCCGCCCTGGAGGGGGTGGCGAAAGCTTGGACCGAGGCCGGCATTGTTTGGGCGGTTGCCAATGGGCTTGAGAATTACCCGGATGGGATTGGCCGGGACCTGGATGTTGTAATCGGTCGGGGTTCGCTGCGGAATGCGGTTGAGGTCGTGATTGCTTGTCTGGGAAACGCAGGCTGGGTGGTTGTTCCGAATCGTCAGGGCTGGATATGGTGGGTGGTGGCCTTCCGGGAGAATGAAGACGGTTCACTTGCTTCTTTGCAAGTTGATCTCTTTGAGCATTTGCAATGGGCATTCACCTGGGTGGTCGAAGGTGTGGGGACGGAGAGTGGGCTTATTCAACGGGGCCCATTTTTCGAGGATCCTGGCGCCGGGCTGGCGAAGCGATTTCTGCTCCATGCCCTTTCCTCCGGGTCCAAAACATTCCGAAAAAAACCAGACTACCTTGTCATGTCAGAGCCTGAGAGGGCGGCATTGCCCAAGGTCTTGCAGCGGGTTTCCGGTCGTGCCTGGCCGGAACTCATAAATTCGGTGGAGGATGTTGATTTACCGCTTTTGGATCGGCAGCTTGAGACCTTTCGGAAGGCTTGCTACCGCCACGCCCTGCGATCTCACCTGAGGGGCCGGCGATTCTGGAGCGCCTTGCAAAAGCAATGGGTCGTGAATCTTGCCCCCAAACAGGGAGCCCCCGTGATTGAGGTTTGTGGAAGCCAAAAATTACTCAATGGGAAAGTGCTCGAGACTCTTCGAGGTGAGCTGGAAAGTCTTGTGTTTCAGAAAGTGCAACTGGTTGATGAATCGATGGACCTCGGCAAACGGGCCTTGCGTCGATTATCCTGTTTGCAGGTGGTTTTGGTTTTTGTGGGAAGGCACCTTCCCCGCGGGCTCACTGCCGATCTCCTTATTTTACCCCGGAAAAACGACTGCTTAATCAGAGTGCCGGTGGCTGGCAAGAGCCCGGAGGATTGCGAATTTTCACTGACCAATCTTCGCCAATCCCTAATGGCGGTTTTTAAAAACAACTCGCAGAGTCTTATGCAAAGACATTCTTTGCGCTCTCCCAATCCGAATAAATCTCCAAACCATTGATATGAAAAAACCATCTTCAGTTCCTTCTTTTGCGACGATCGCCGTCGGTCGGTTTTTGTCCCGAATTTACCGCAAACAAGACGCCGCCCATCAAGCTCGTTTGCAGGAGATCGAGGAGCTGGCCGAACCTCTTGAAAATGCCCTCGAGTTTTTCCCGGACGGATCGGAAGCCGGTTTAGAGGAATGGGAGCGTGGCTTTGGTGAGGTGAAAGAACAACTAGCTGAAGAGGTTGATTTTCATGCCACGGCGGACATGAGTCTGACTTGGTTGCAATATCTTTTGACCCGTGCGACACGCCCCGAAGTTGTTGTCGAGACCGGAGTTTGGATTGGGGGCTCTTCCTTTACCTTATTGAGCGCTTTGACAGCCAACAAGTGCGGTAAGTTGATCAGTATTGACTTCCCTCCTTTCAAGAAGAAAAACCGGGTCGGGATTGGTCGGCTGGTTCCGGAGAGTCTCTACGATCGCTGGGAACTTCACCTCGGCCCCAGCAAAGCCCTTCTTCCCAAGGTGGCGGAAAAAGGAGGAGTAGACATCTTCATCCACGACAGTGACCACACTTATGCGAACATGATATCGGAGTTTGAAAAAGCCTGGGATTTGGTGAAGCCCGGCGGCTTTATCGTATCCGATGATTCCAGCATGAACGATAGCGTGCTTGATTTTGTGGAGAAGAAGAAGTGCCGCTACAAGTTTCTGAAGCGCGAAAAAGGGGGCACCATTGCCATCCTGGTGCGATAGGTCCGCCTCATTCCAGCCAAGCGGTTTACGTGTCGATTCCGACCGGTATTTGATGAGGAATCAAAATTCCAGCTTCCTAAAATGACACGACAAAGAGTGCATCAACTAGCCGGAGTTCCCGGTGCGATCCTTCTCAGGCCTCATCGGTTTGATGAATCGGACGAGCACGGGGATTATGATTTCCTCGAAATAGGTGGTAGCAAGTTGGGGGAAGCGATCCTTGAGACTCAGGGTGTTCCCGTCCTTGAAATCAAGAGAACATACGTCCATCAGAGATATTACGAATGGGGCCAGATTGACGTGCTTCCTGCTCTGGAGTGGAATGGCTGGACCTATGCTGATGCGGAAGTGGTGATTGCCGGTGCGACTGTTGCTGACGACGGTTTCAAGAGGCCGAGGTTGGGGCACGATGGCTTGATTTCATGGCTTACGAGTTTGTTGTGGGGTGGGTTTTACAAGGAGAAGTACGATGGCGTGATCACCCGGGCGGCCCGGGAAGACCGGGAGTGTTTTCGAGAGGGGCTCGCTTGGGCGCTCGGGGAAGGATGGGCCGATCAAATGTTAGCTTGGGTGGATGCCGGCGAGGCCTGCCGAAGTGCCGACTTTGTGCGGGAAATCAGGCGGGGCTTGAAGTGGCAAAACCTGAAGCGCTCGGGGGGAGATGCTTTTTCAAATGTGGCGCGCCATTGGTGGATGGAATTGAAACATCATCTCTCACCGAAGCTACCGGTGATTGCTTTTTTGGGACCTGACGGTAGCGGGAAATCCTCGGTCATTGCGGGAGTGCGCGTGAGCTTGGATCGCATGGGACTGCAACAGCGAATGATGCACTGGAGGCCATACGGCTTAAAAGGGCGGGCGGATTTGGGACAGCCGGTGAGTGATCCTCATGCGGATCCGGCGCGGGGTTGGATTGAGTCGGTGGCCAAACTCTTCATGCTTCTGTGGGATTGGTGGCTCGCTTCATTGACGGTGATGCGCCACGTCCGGGCCAAGACCTCGGTGGTGATTTCAGATCGTTATTACCACGATCTTCTCGTGGATCCGGTCCGTTATCGATACGGTGCGAGCCTTGGACTGGCTCGCCGCATTTTTAGGATCTTTCCCGAGCCGGATCTCGTTTTTATTTTGGTGGGTGATGCCGGGGTGATTTATCCCCGCAAAAAAGAAATTCCCCTGAATGTCCTACGAGAGCAACTCGGTCGTTATCGTGTCCTCGGCAGGCAGCTTGGGAAAAAAGCTGTGTTTGTGGATGTCAATCGTACGCTCAATGAAGTCACTGAGACCGTCGATGAACAGCTGATGAATTTTCTTGCGGGACGGGCGCTTAAGTCCGCCGAAATGAGGGTGCCCCGTGTTCTCCGGGTGGCTCAATTTGTGCCGCACTATCCTTCGGTTGAGGGGATTTCGGCCTATTGCCGGGGTTTATCCAGAGAGATGAACCTGATGGCTCCGGGGAGCTGCCCGGTTATTACTCTTCGGAAGGAGTTGAAGAATCTATCGGGTGAGGAGGAAATCCTTCATTATCCCCACGCTTCCTGGAATCCCATGAGCCTGCCAGGTAAGCTCATTGATGACCTGGAGAAAAACGTTCATCAGCTGGACGGGGTTGTTTTTCATGGGGCCTATCATCCCAAGGTCGGAATGTTGCGGCGCCATTTGACCCGGATCGGGATTCCCTACATTTTCGTCCCCCATGATCCCTATGTTCCGGAATTGACCGGCCACCATGCCATTCGCAAATGGTTCTTTTGGCAACTTTTTGAGAAGCACACGATCCGTGAGGCTGTGGCGGTGCAATTGCTGGCGGGCGAGCATGAAGGACCCCTGCGGGAGCGGGGTTTTGATATTCCGACCGAAGTCATCCCCAATGGATGTGAGCTTGAGACTCTGACGGAGATTCCTGAGAGCCCCAGGGTTCCCGGCAAGGGGAAACGGGTTCGGATTCAGTTCATCGGCCGCATGGACCGAAATCACAAGGGGCTTGATTTGCTGGTGGAGGCTTATGGTCGATTTTTGGAGTCGGGCAATTATGAAGATGTCGACCTGATTTTGACCGGTAATGATTGGGAGGATCGCAAAGAGCTCGAGGATCTTTCGAAGCGCTTGGGGCTGAAAGGCCGGGTTATTTTCACCGGCCCGCGCCCGGAACACTCCCTGGTGATTCATTCCGAGGCAGACCTGGTGATCTTGCCATCGCGGTTTGACGGTTTTGGTCTCTGTATTGTGGAGGCGATGCTGGCGTCGCGTCCGGTCCTGGTGTCCACCAAGGCCGGGGTTTCCAGTCATGTCCGGGAGGCTGGTGGTGGCTGGCTGCTCGAGCCGACAGTGGATGGAATAAAAGAGGCTCTGGTGGCGGCTTGCGGGGAAAGAGACAAGTGGCCAGGGATGGGGAAGGCAAACCACGAGTATGTCGTCAATAATCTCACCTGGAAACAGGCTGCTGAGAAGACCTTGGCGATGTATCGAAGACACTTCTAAGAACGATGAACCGGCAGGATGAAGTGTTTCTGGCATCACTCGGCTTTCAAGCTGGAAGTGGAAGTCTCTGGCGACTCTTCCATCGGAAGGGCAATCTGCTCATGCTCCTTCCCGATGAGGCTCCAAAATTGCGCAGGGGGCTGGCGCTCTACCGGCCACAAAAGTGGTTGGCGGGAATCGTGGTCAGGTTCATCCGGTCTGCTCCTTTTGGGAGCCGGATTTTGCCTCACTGGAAGGGGGATGATCGGTCTTCAGGTCCCTTAAGTGAAATTCTGGATCAGCTGAAGGGAGATCTGAATGGTCTCCTTCTGGGAAATCCCCTGCAGGAAGAACGGAGGGCCATTTTGCTTATAGATACTGTTTCGCAGGGCGGGCTCATTGTGAAACTGGGGACGACCCCCCCGGCAATTGCAAAGATTCAACGGGAAGGAGATTTCATACAAGAGTGCCACAAGAAAGGATGGATGATGCCTGAGATCCATCATTTTTGGAAGGAAGAGAACTGGAGTGCCTTTGCAATGAACTTTCATGAGGCCCCGGCAAGATTTTCGCAATCTGTGCTGGGCCGGTTGTTCAAAAGTTGGGCGGCTGACGGCCGGGTTTGTGCCTTGGGGGAATATGCCGGGTGGAAAGATCTTCGTTCGGTGATGGTTGAATGCCAGGTGGACTCGATGACTCTGCAAGAATTGGAGGAGCTGGAATTGCGCCAGACTCTGCGCCATGGAGATTTTGCCCCGTGGAATTTGCTGGGCTCGGACGACGACGAGGAATTGACTGTGATCGATTGGGAATTCGGTGAAGTCGACAGCATTCCGGGACTTGATCTTGTTCACTATCTGATCGTTCCTGCCTTGTTGGTCGATGGGCTTGCTCCGCTCGACGCCCTGGAAGCGGCCCGTGCCTCCCTTCAAAATGAGCCTGTTTTTCAGGAACTCATGATGCTCTGGGGCTGGCGGGAGCGGATTGATCTATTGTTAAAGGTCTATTTTTACTCGATGAAAGGTGAGCTTGAGGGCTTCGATGAGCTGGCGCGGGCGGTATGATCAATTCGATGGGAAAAAAGCAGCAACCGGTGGTCTTGTTGTCTGCCTACGGATGTGAGCCAAATAAGGGCTCGGAGGGTGGCGTGGGATGGAATTGGGCCTTGCAATTGGCCAAGGGAGCGGAGGTCCATGTCGTTACCCGAAAGGCCCGGCGGCCCTCGGTTGAGGCCTATCTTAAAGAGCACGGACTGAAGAATCCCCGCTTCATTTACGTTGAGCTTCCCGACTGGACGCTGAAGTTCAAGACGAGTACCGTTGGGATGAATATCTACTATATGTTTTGGCAATTGGCCTGCTGGGTGAAGTGCCGTTCTCTTGTTGACGAGCTGGGAGTTGATATTGCCCACCATGTCAGCTTTATGAGCCTGACCCGTGGATCATTTGTTCCCTTCCTGGGAGTAAAGTCGGTGATTGGTCCGATTGGTGGCTTGCAGACAGTTCCAAAAGCGGCAAACCCCGTGATGAGAAGTCGCATCATCGAGTTGATTCGAACCGTGGCGGTAAAGTTTTTCCGATTGAACCCGGTGGGCTTGTTGACGGCCTGGAAGGCTGATTTGCTTGTGATGGCCAATGGAGCCAACCAAAAAGTGATGCCCGAGACGATCCGGGACAAAGCGGTCACGGGTTTGCAAATCGGGACACCCATCATGTCAGCGAGACCTTGTCCGGCGCTGGATGGTCCAATTGTCTTTCACTGGTCGGGTCGTTTTGTGGATCACAAGGGGCTTGAAATCTTGATTCGAGCCGTCGCCCACCTTAGGAGCAATTCACCAAATGTTTACAGGAAAATAAGCGTCGTGATTTCCGGGAGTGGGCCTCTGGAGAAATTCTATCGAAAGTTGATTGGTAGTCTCGAGCTTGAGGATGCCTTTGAGTTTCTGGGTTGGGTGACTTTGGACGAGATGAACGCGATTTGGGATCGCAGCCATGTCTTTGTTTTTACAAGCCTCCGGGAAACAACAGGAATGGCCCTTCAGGAGGCCATGATGAGAGAGGTTGCGCCTATCGTGATTGATAATGGAGGCCCCGGTGAAATGGTGACGGAGGACAGTGGCATCAAGGTGTCCGGTGAGAATTTCAAGGAGCTTGTGTCCCGTCTTGCCGATGGCATGGCTTCATTGGCCGAAGCCCCCGAAAGGGGAATTGAGATGGGTATCAAGGCGCGTGAGCGTGCTCTTGAGTATTACTCGTGGGATGCCGTGGGCTCGCAAATGCTTGATCTCTACAAAGCTCTTTTAAACGGCGAAAAACCCGAATTAAAATGAATATTTTTCAAACATCCACGGCATTTTATCCCAGCATGGGTGGGGCGCAGCTTCATTGGTATACCATTGGAAAAATGTTGGCGGAACGCGGGCATGAAGTCACGGGGTGTGGTCAATGGAAGGATCATCGGAATCGCTATCTGATCGATTCAACGTTGAAGGCTCCGTGGGGTGACGATGTTTATGAGGCGGGTCCGATCACCGTTCATCGCTATCAGCCAAGTGCTCTGGCTCGGGCCTGGATGGCACCGTTGCTGCCCTTCTGTTTGCCGCTGCCGGAAGTGGGGTATCCACTCATCAGCCGCTACTTCGCGGGAAAGATGATGAAGACAGATGTGAAGCCGGATGTGGTCATGAATATCCGCATTGGGCGGGAGCACTTCTCTTGGGCCTCTTATCATGTCGCAAAGAAGCACGGAGTGCCCTTGGTAATTTGTCCCAATTACAGTCCGCGAATGCAGAGCAAATTCGGACAGGTGGTGATGCGGAATTTTTTCCGGCTTTTGAGAGCTGCCGATGGCGTGGTTGTTTTTACTCCGGCCGAGCGTGATGAGATGATCCGCCTCGGAGTGAAACCGGAGAATATTCTTCTAATCGGAGTGGGTCCGTTGCTGGCAGAGAAGTGGGACACCGCAGCCTTCCGCGAAGAGTATGGCATCCGCGAGAAGATGGTGCTCTTCCTTGGCCAGAAACTGGAATACAAGGGATTCGATACCCTCATTGAGGCGGCTCCGAAGGTTTGGGAAAAGCACCCTGAAACGAGCTTTGTCTTTATTGGCCCCCACTATCCGGGAACGAAGGAGGTCTTTGACAAGATCAACGATCCGCGGATTGTGGATATTCCGAGGATCGATGCCTTTGATCCCATTAAAGTGGCAGCATTGGATGCCGCAAATGTTTTTGCTCTTCCTTCCCGACAAGAGGGAATTGGTGGAGTCTATATTGAGGCATGGGCGCTGAAGAAGCCGGTGATTTCATGCAAGATTCCCTTCCTTACGATCCGCGATGGAATTGACGGGGTCATGGTTGAGCAAGAGGCAGATCTTCTGGCTGACAAGCTCACCTGGTTTCTTGATCATCCGGAGGAAGCTCAGAAAATGGGTCAGGCCGGATTTGAAAGAGTGCAGAATGAATACAGCTGGGAGGTCATCGTTTCTCAAGTGGAAGAGTTTTTCAAAGAACTGACCAAGCGCAAATAGCATCGGATGATGGAGAAAAAGAAAGTTATTGTCGTCGCGGGCACGCGGCCCGAAGTCATCAAGATGTCTTCGGTTTATATGGAGCTGAAGAAGTCGGACACATTGGAGCCGGTCTTTCTCTCAACGGGTCAACACCGGGAGATGTTGGCGCAAGCCTTCGGGGCCTTTGATCTGTCCCCGGACCATGATCTGGAGCTCATGAAACCCGGTCAGGATCTCACGGGATTGACCGCAAGGGTCCTGCAAGCGGTGGGTGCTTATCTTGAGGAAACCCGTCCGGACGCGGTTTTGGTGCAGGGTGACACCACCAGTGTTCTCGCCTCAGCAATGGCCGCCTTTTACCAAAATATTCCGGTCGGCCACGTTGAAGCTGGTCTTCGCACTTACGACATGCAATCGCCATGGCCTGAAGAGATGAACCGGCGACTTGTCTCGCCACTTTGTCGTTGGCATTTTCTTCCGACCGAGGTGAGTAAAGGAAACCTTTTGCAGGAGAAGATTCCCGAGGCCGGTTGTCATGTCACTGGCAATACTGTCATCGATTCGCTTTTGTGGATGAGCAACAAAGTGAATGCTGAAGAGAACCGAACCACAGCGGTGGCAGATCGTCTCAATATTCCGGCATCGTTTCGCGAAAATTTCCTGGAGCAGGAAGGCAGGCGTTGGATTCTTGTGACGGCGCACCGCCGCGAATCCCACGGCGGAGGCTTCGATGATATTTGCCGGGCCCTCCGGCAGCTTGTTGAAGATCACCCCGGGGTTGGCATCCTCTATCCGGTTCACTTGAATCCGGCGGTCCGGAAGCCAGTCATGGAGCAGCTCGGAAACCACGAGCGTATCGCTTTGGTGGAGCCCGCCGGCTACGAGGACTTTGTTTGGTTGATGAACCGTTGCTACTTTGCGCTGAGCGATTCCGGTGGTGTCCAGGAAGAAGCGCCAAGTCTCGGGAAGCCGGTCCTGGTGATGCGAGATACCACCGAGCGTCCGGAGGGGGTCGAGGCCGGAACTTGCGAGTTAATCGGAACGGACCCCGAAAAGATTCGGTCTGCCGCTCGCGTGCTTCTTGAAGATCCCACTGAATACGAACGGCGTAGCCAACTTAAGAATCCTTATGGTGACGGCGAAGCTGCCAGACGGATTAGAACGATCCTTGAAGCGTCTCTTTAAAGGTATCGTTGTAATCGAAATTACACATTAAAACCGCAATGGAGTTTATCGACCTAAAATCCCAACAGGCTCGGATTAGAGCGAAAATTGATCAACGCATTCAGGATGTTCTGGGACATGGCCGTTACGTCATGGGACCGGAGATAGACGAACTTGAGGATCGACTTGCCGGCTATGTCGGAGTGAAGCACTGTATTGGAGCATCCAGTGGGACCGATACTTTGTTGATCGCCCTGATGGCTTTGGGAATCGGCCCCGGGGACGAAGTCATTACGGTTCCGTTCACGTGGATTTCGACAGCTGAAATGATCGCTTTAATTGGGGCCACTCCGGTGTTTGTCGATATAGACGAAACAACCTGGAATATGGATGTGTCGAAACTGGAGGCGGCGATTACAGAAAAGACCAAAGCAATCATGCCGGTTGGAATTTTTGGGCAAACCGCGGATATGACGGGAATCAATGAAATTGCCGCACGCAACGGGAACCTCCCTGTCATCGAGGATGCGGCCCAATCCTTTGGAGCGACTCATCATGGGGCTAGATCCGGTGGGCTTTCAACGATTGGGTCGACTTCATTCTTCCCGTCCAAGCCATTAGGCTGCTATGGGGATGGAGGAGCCCTTTTTACAGCCGATGATGAATTAGCCGAAAGGATGCGTCACATTCGTGTGCACGGCCAAACGGAAAGGCACCATCACCCCTTCCTCGGAATCAATGGTCGCCTTGATACCATGCAGGCTGCAATCCTGCTTGAGAAGATTGAGATTTTCGATGATGAGATCCAGAAGAGACAGGAGGTTGCCAAGGCATATGGAGAAGGGATCAGAAACCCCTCGGTGACCCTTCCGATGGTCGGGCAGGGCAATACCTCGGTTTACGCGCAGTATACGATTTTATCTCCGGACCGTGACAAGCTATCGGATTCGCTAAAGCAGGCCGGAATACCCTCGGTGAGCTATTACGCAGTGCCCCTTCATTTGCAGCCTGTCTTCGCCGATCTTGGCTATGAGAGGGGGCAGTTTCCGGTGACGGAAGATGTGGCTTCACGCGGTTTGAGCCTACCAATGAATCCTTATCTCACGGCCGGTGAGATTCGCTCGGTTTGTGAGGCGCTGGGAGAAACTGTCTCCTGATCAGAGGCTTCCGCGGGGATCGTTGTTTTGAGGAGATAAATTTGATTGGATCAGCTTCTTAACGTAGGGTGTTCGCACCCAAACGTTAAGTCCTTTTCAAGAGACTTCCGATGGAAGTCTCTTTTTTTTGTAACCATTCCGCACCCTCTCAAAGAATAGAATCATGAACGCTAGCTTTTCCTGTTTCCGGAGATTTTTGCGAGCCGTTTTTTGTGGTGCAGTTCTTCCTGCTTTTTTCCAGCCCGCTTTTGCTCTCTTTGATCTGAATGAGAATGGAATGGGTGATTTCTGGGAGTTGTATTATGGGGCCGGGGATCTTGAACCTGATGGTGATGAGGATGGCGACGGGAATCGCAACGATTTTGAGAGTTTGATCGGATCAGATCCCTTCGATCCGGAGTCCTATTTCGGAGTGAACGGTTATCGGTTTGAGAAGAACAACACCCAGCTCGTTTTTAATTTTCAAGCTGTCAAGGGAGTGCGTTATTACATCGAGTCTTCGTCCTCTCTCCATCCGGAGGCGGTATGGAGACGGGATCACACAATTCTCTCGAATGGCACGGGATCCATCGAGGTGGAGTTCTTCATCAATTCCATGTTTGAGCGGACCCGGTATTTCCGGGTCGGGCAGGAAACGGATGAGGATCAAGATGGTCTTACCTCTTGGGAAGAGAGTGTTTTAGGATTAAGCGACCGTGATGCCAATAGCAATGGCGGTGGCCTTTCAGATCTCACCTGGGCCTTTGACCGGCATTTTTCCGGAAACGAGATTGTGATTGAGGGAGGGACCAGCTTGCCGGGTGCGGCCCGCTCAATTGAGGATGTTTCGCGCTTTCTCAATCAGGCGACGTTTGGACCAACCTATGAGATGATCGAGGAACTCCATAGCTCGGGGCAGACTTATGCCGAGTGGATTGACGAGCAGATGGAGATGGAACCGACCACTTTGGAAGCGAGCTTGATTGCGGAAATGGAGCTGGGGGCCGGTTCGAATGCAAATTTGTTCCGCAGAGGATGGTGGAGGGCAGCGGTGGAGGGGTCCGATCAGCTCAGGCAGCGTTTGGCATTTGCTTTGAGTCAGATCTTGGTCGTGTCAGGGACAGGTTCGGACCTGGTTCGCGGAGACCCGACTGCGGGGGGATCGTATTACGATTTGCTCATCGAGGGGGGCTTCGGAAACTACGCCGACCTTTTGGAAGATGTCACCTATCATGTTGGGATGGGAAATTATTTGGGGCACCTGCGGAACCGCAAAGCCGATCCCGTGCTGGGGACTTTCCCAGATGAGAATTATGCCCGTGAAGTAATGCAGCTTTTTTCGATTGGGCTTTGGGAACTCAACCGGGATGGAAGCCAAAAGAAGGACTACCAGGGACGCCCTATCCCGACCTATACGAATTTTCATGTTACCGAACTGGCCAAGGTCATGACTGGTTTTAACTGGGGTGGGACCACAAGTTTTATCGCCTATAATCCCGATACCGCACTCCCGATGACCATTTGGGAAAGCGATCACGATTTGGGGGAGAAATTTTTGGTGAACGGAGGATATCTTCCCCCGAATCAAAATCCCGAAAAAGATGTCAGAGATGCGATCGATAATCTGGTTGCACATCCGAGTGCGGCACCTTTTCTCAGTCGTCTTTTGATCCAGCGCTTCGTCACGAGTAACCCGTCACCCGATTACCTTGAGAGGGTTTCTCTTGTCTTTGAGAATAATGGCCGGGGCGAAAGAGCGGATTTGTCGGCAGTGGTGCGGGCGATCTTGCTGGACCCGGAAGCTCGGGGATACGGCCAGCGCATAGATCCCGCCCATGGAAAAATGAGGGAGCCTTATATCACCCACGTTCATTTGGTCAGAGCCTTTGATTCGAGAAACGAAATCGGGAACTATCCACTCTGGTCTCCGCGGGATCTTGATGAACTTGGCCAAGCCCCATTGATGTCGCCTTCGGTTTTTAATTTTTATAGTCCGAACTACCGTCCTTCGCTGGCCTTGGGACGGAGTGACCTGACTGCGCCTGAGTTCGAAATTTTGGATCCCCTCAGAGTGGTTGCCTGGCCTAACCGGTTGAGAGCGACGACCGAGTGGGGAGCGGGTTATCTTTCCGAGTTTCCCGGGTTCGCCTTGCAGCATGACTTTCTTGATAAATTGGCTCTGGTTGACGCACCCGAAGAGTTAATAAATCGTCTGGATTTGATGTTCACCTACGGAACCCTCAAGCCGGAGACGAGGGCCCTTATCAAGGAGGCGATGAACGGGCAGGGAGGGAATCTAAGTGATGAGAAGAAACTCTGGATGGCAATTTATCTGGTGATGACTTCTCCTGAATATGCGATTTTAAGATAAGGGAAAATGAAGGGAGATCAAAGAAGCCAGGAACCCATCGGTCGCCGAAGATTCATGGGAGAAGCCAGCTGTGCCGCTGTGGCCGGCAGCGCTGCTTTGGGGAGTTTGGTGAATCTGAGTCTTCTCGGAAAGCTGGCAGCCGAAGAAGCGCCGTCCGGGGATGATTATCGGGCGCTGGTCTGTGTGTTTTTGGCGGGGGGTAATGATTCCTTCAACATGCTGGTTCCGAGGGGTGCGGAACGATACCAAGAATACTCGGAAATCCGCAGAAACCTTGCTCTGCCACGGGAAGCCCTGCTTCCTTTTTCCCATACGCTTTCAGGACAGAAGGAGTTAGGCTTGCATCCGGACCTGCACAAAGTACGAGATTCTTATGACAGCGGGAATCTCGCTTTTGTTGCCAATGTCGGGACGCTTCAGCAACCGATTACCCGGGAGACCTATGAGTTATCGCCGGCGTTGCTGCCCGATGGTCTTTTTTCTCATTCTGATCAACAAAGGCAGTGGCACACCTCCCTGCCGGATCGGTCAAGCACCTCCGGTTGGCTGGGCAGGCTTTCCGACCTGGTGCAGGAGCTCAATGGCCCGCAAAATTTTGCCTCCGCGATTTCGGTGAGTGGTGTCAACACGATCCAGTCCGCTGCCGGGACTCTTCCTTACGTGATTGGTCCCAACGGAAGCCTAGGACTCACTGATTGGAATCGGGCCAACTGGTCCCATGGACGCCAGGCTGTCACCAGCCAACTGGATCTAGAGTATGAAAATCTGCTCCAGAAGGCGTTTATTAAGCGCAAGAAAGATGCCATTGAGCTCAACGAAGTCTTCCGGGCGGCTCTTGATACCGTTTCGGTTGATGGTGACAGGCTGATCAGCGGAGGTCGATTGGGAGACCAGCTCAAGATGGTCCACCAAGTGATCAAGGCACGGGAAGAATTGGAGGTTGGCAGACAGACCTTTTTTGTGATGCTTGGCGGTTGGGATTTGCATTCGGACCTGCTGGACCCGCATGAAGCTCTATTGAGCCAGCTTGACGATGCCCTTGGTGATTTCCAAACGGCTCTGAAGGCTGATGGCATTTCAGATCAGGTCACGACCTTCACGGCCTCTGACTTCGGGCGCTCTCTGACTTCGAACGGGCAAGGAAGTGACCATGGTTGGGGTGGACACCAGATGGTCATGGGGGGGGCTGTGAACGGAGGGCGCATTTATGGTGAGTATCCGGATCTTTATGAAGACAATCCGCTTGATGTGGGTCGGGGGCGAATGATCCCAACCACATCCGTTGATGAATACTTTGCTGAGTTGGCTTGTTGGTTTGGTGTTTCGCGGCAACAGCTTCCAATGGTTATCCCAAATTTAAATCGCTTTTACGACCTGTCTCAAACCGAAGCTCCGCTTGGATTTATGAACCTCGGCTAGTGGAATGAAATGGGTCTTTGCTTTTGTCTGTGTTCTCCTGCTTGTTATCTTTTGGGCGGATCATGGTGAATTCCAAGAGAGTGACCCTTCATCTAAGGCGGAAGAAATTGCTACCATTACTCAACAAAAATCGATTGAGATTACGGTGCTTCACGATGCTCCTTTTGCTCAAGAATTTGGAAGGAAAGAGCTCTCAACAGCGGAAGAGTTGCAGCTCATTCAATTGGCATTCCAGGACTATCTTTCGTTTGTAAAGAAGCCGTATCGTCGCCCAATTGGAGATAATCGTGATTTTGTCAAAATGTTGACTGGAGCGAATGCCTATCGGATTGCTCCGATACCGCCGCAACATCCTCGCATCAACGAGAAGGGCGAATTGACTGATAAGCGGGGGACGGCATTCGCGATCCATCCTTTGGCCCAAGATGTGATTGAGGTTCGGGCAGCCGGAAAAGATGGCGTCTTGTGGACGAAAGATGACGAGATCAACCTTACTGAAACCGGTAAGGATTTGATTGAGAAAATCGAGGGGCGTTGATCTTTTTGCTAAAAAGAGAAGCGGAAAAATTGATGTTCTTCGTTATCGGGAACTCTGGCAATCATTCGCTGCATCCCTACGGGAAGATCAGACTGGTTGACAGCAGGCATGATTTCCGCACTGATTTGAACCCAATTGATGAGGTCATTACTGGCTTCGATGTTGTATTCCAGACCGGGACCGGGATCGACAGGGTGCCAGTAATTAAGGTGAATTTCTCCGTCGATCGAGCTGGATATCTTGGGGTAGCCGTTCGAGTTTGAGGAATTGCCGCCGCTGAATGATCCGCTAAATGCGTTTGCTAAAGTGTCTGAAACTCCGTCTTGGTCTAAGTCATCGATATTGGAAATTCCGGCGATTGCGCTTTTTCCCTCCGTCGTTGAAAGAGCAATGCGGACTTCATTATCTCTTAGGCCACTGCCATGGGAACTGGACGGGTGGAATTCGATTTCGGCAATCGAGAAGGGGCCATCAGCTGTTGTGATTTCCTGACCCTCCAAGAAGAGTGGGCGGATGACACCCGATCCTATCTGAAGAAGTGCAACGACTTCGGTTCCTCCTTCAGTGATTTGGAGAGTGGCTTTCATCACAGCTTGATTGAACTCGGCGGCCAGAGAGGAAGGATCAAGTTCCTTAATCCGGTATTCCTGATTCTCGATACGGAGGACTTGATTTTCACGGGCCAGAATGACTGGAGCCCTATTACCCCGGCAGGAAATTAAGGCGAGGTCGTCTCCCCACTTCCCAACTATGAGCACATCCTTTTTCCGCGGGAGGAGTTGGTCATGCTCCGGCGGGACTGTTACCACTCGATCATCCAAGGTGACGCCCTCCTGAAAAATGACGAGACCTTCCCCGTCTTCGGAAGCGATAGCGATTAGCTGATCGTTATTTTCGTCAATTCCTGTTCCTACTAATTTACAAATGAAAACCAGTTCGTCCTGAGTTGAAAAAATTGCCTGGGTAAGGTCCGAGATCTGAGAGCCCTCGGGCAGTTCCCCTTCGAATGAACCAACAGGCAATTGTGCTTGAAGGTCATTTGGATTTCCCGACAGGATCATGAGTTCGGGTGGTGCCTGATCTGTTTGGACTTCAGCGATGACTGCCAGATTTCCGTTGGCTGACAAAGCGGGAAGGTGGTCAGGAATTGAGGAGACAATGACGGCAGGGTTGCCTCCAACCGGGTCGCCTTCAATGAGGACTGGTGAGGCCGATTGACCATCGTGCAAAGCGATGACGCGCTTTTGATTTCCGCCAGCGGAGTCCTCGATGATCGCCGAAAAGACGACAGTCTGATCTTCGTCGGTGACAAATTCAAAATTCTGACCGGTGCGAAAAGTGAAGCCTGCCTCGAGCGGATCCGCCGAACCACCTTCGGAGGCGATCAGTTCGGGGTAGCGGTGGTGTCCAATGAACAGGGAAGATATTTCGTCTGTTCCCGACTGAATTTTTGTGGTGAGAGCCACGCGGGAATTGGTGAGGATCGTGTGGCGGGTGCCGGAGGTGAGGAGGTAGCTCAATGACTCGTCATTGCCGGGGACTTGGAACCCGTTCATGGCTGTTTGCTCGCCATCGCTATTCAGCGCCAATTGTGCTCCAGCTGCCGTTTGCACCAGCGCCAGATATTGTATTTCTCCAGATGGTCCAATCAGTGGAGGGAAAAATTCGGTATAGCGTTGCTCTGGAACACGCGAGGCCCAGCGTGCTCCCCGGATCATCAGCTCTCGAAAATTTGGTTGCGACCATGTTCTGGCATCGTGTCCGTTGGCGTGATAAAAAACACGCCCGCTACCTTCGTTGCGAACCCAGGTATAAGGCTCATCCCAACCTCCATGGTCTTCACGGAAACTGAGAAGAGTAATATCCGGATTCATATTTTGATGGAGATAGGGTTCGTCCGGACTGGTGTAGGTTCCGAGTCCGTTTAGGATAGGGTGGCTCAGATCGACGGCGTAGGTCTCGTCTCCTTGGAACGGGTAGTTGGGATGGTTCGCAAGGTGTTGAGGTAGATTGTTTGGATCCTGAATGAGTTGGGCGGTGAATGGGGAGATCGCATGATGGCCGCGGAAGGCTCCCCCAAGTATGCGTGCCAGAGTTGCATTGCTTCGGGCCACGTAGGAGATGACGTGCATGCCGACCATGCCTCCGCCTTCCTGGAGGTAGGTTTCGAGTGCCGAGGTTTGCGCGGCTGAAAAGGCATCGTGATTGCCAAAGAAAAATGTGCCGTCGTACTGATTTAGATTCTCAATATTGAGATCGTTACGATTGGTTGAAGTGGTGAATTGAATCCCTCGTTCACCGAAATCCTGACGAACTGATGAGAGAAACGAGGCCGGCCGATGATGGGAGTTATTCTGTCGTGAGAAGTAAAATATCTTCTGTGTGGAAGGGGCGGGGTCTCCGGATAAAGCATGAATCTGCAGCTCCGCGCCCAAAGCGGCAATGACCATGGCTCCCCAAATGGGAAGAGCGTAAAGTGTTGAAGAGGTCGTTTTGGTTCTCATTATGATTACGAGGTTTCATTTAGAGACGAGGTTGGTTGACTGGAACGGTTGGTATTTTTCCGCTGGCCTTTGTGCGAAGCGTCTTTGCCAAAGTCTTCATTAGTTTTTTGATTTGCGGGCTGGGATTGATGGCGAGGTTGTGGAACTCGTTTGGGTCACTGGCGTGATCGTAGAGTTCCCGGCCAGCTTGTCCTTCGGCCCATTCGGTGTAGCGCCATCTAGCGGTGCGAATGCTGCAGCCCATGGTCATTTTTTCGAGGCGTTTGTCAGCTGGTCTCAGAATCTGGGTAATGGCTTTGCCATTCCAGTTTGCCAGTGGATTTTGAAGAAGCGGGACGAGGGTTCGACCGGCTAGTTTTTGAGTTTTAGGGCGGGGCAGCTTGGCTAGGTCGACCAAAGTTGGGTAGAGGTCGACAAATTCCACAATCCGGGCGGAGCTCTGCCCGTTTCCCCGGGCCCGGGGATCGCAGATGATGAGTGGAGCGCGGGCTCCCTCTTCAAATAGCGTTCGTTTTTGCCAGATCCCCCGGTGTTCTCCAAGGTGGTAGCCGTGGTCGCTCCAGAAAACGACGATGGTGTTTTGAGCCAGGCCGAGATCGTCGAGTGTTTTCAAGATACGTCCGACTTGGGCATCTACAAACGAGACACAGGCGTAGTAGGCACGCAGTGCATTAAGGCAGGTTTTTTCTTCGAGGCTGTAGTTTGGAACAGGATTGTTGTGCGCAAAAGCAGCGGCCGGAATATCTTCCCGGTCATTCTCGGGAGCGAAGGGCAGGCGCATTTCTTCGAGCGGATAGAGATCGAAATATTTTTTCGGAGCAACATATGGGGTATGGGGACGGAAGAATCCGGCGGCAATAAAGAAGGGTTCGTTTTTGTGCTCCTTCATCAACTTGATCGCCTCGGTGGCAATCATGCCGTCGGTTTGCTCTTCGTCGGTTCCTTCGGCGGCAAGCCAGCTGAGAGCGCCGGAAATTTTTCGATGAGGCTCGGCATTGAAGACGAGAGCTTCGTCGGTTTTGTCCCGGCCTTTGGGGTTGATTGTTTTCTGCCATGAGGGGGCATCGTCAAATCCGTCTGTCCCGATACTTGCGGGGACATTGTAGTGGTAGATTTTGCCAACTCGCGAAGTGGCATAGCCGTTATTCAGAAAGTGTTGGGAAAGGGTAGTGACGTTTGGAACTTCGTCACGGAAGTGGCGGTCGAGATCGTAGACTTTAATCTGATCGGGTCGTAGTCCGGTCATCAAGGATGCCCGACTTGGGTTGCAGAGAGGGATCTGGTTATAAGCGCGATCAAAGCGCACCCCGCGTGCCGCAAGGCGGTCGATGTGTGGTGTTTTTGCGATCAGATCACCGTAGCAACCAAGTGAGGCTGCCAGATCATCAACCGCGATAAAAAGAACGTTCGGCCTCTCTTCCTTACTATGAAGCAGGCCGACACAAGTGAGAAGTGATAGGAGAATTCGGAACATTTGTGTGAATTACGGATTCATCTCCACGGAAAGTCGAAAGAATTTTTTGTCCCCGGAAAGAGAGGGAGTCGCAGCGCGAACTGTGATGAAGGTGATTCCATTGGCCTGTTCGCTATGATCTACGATCGTGGTATCGCGTTTCCAGTCCATGAGATTGTCGCTGATCTCTGCGAAGACGATGGCATCACCCAGATTCGAGCGGACTTGATAAGTGAAAGTGGCAAAGGCTTCGTCGTTAAACTTGCTGATCGAGGCTTCTCTGGTGACGGAGTTCGTCAAATCAGTCCCTTGAGCGTAAAGAATCAAATTGGACTCGGAGTTTCCGCCGGAAATGTCCTCCGGGGCTGTTCCCGGTTCGGTAGAGTTGCCATAGATTTTTTGCGCCCATTGGCTGAAGTTTAGTTCGGTGCCAAAGCCCGGGGTTCCATTGAGCGCGCTGGAAGGCTGCCACCTCCCGGCTTCTCCCAATTCACTTGAAGGCGTAATTAGGCTGATGAGTTCCAGGCTGGGGCCTTCACCATCTGGTGTGATGGGCCAGGGATCTTTATCGTTATAGGCGAACGAGAAAATAATCTCACCCTCGCTACTGCGAAGTTCGAGGGTCTCGCCTCCGTTGGAGAGATTTGAATCACGTTCAAACTCTCCAAGAATGATGGTTTCATTCTCCAGTCCGTATCTCGCCAGGAAGGCATTGCGATTGCTCACAATGATCCGGCGAGCGGCGGGAGGAATGGTGCTTCCGCGGGGAAAGGTAAACGAAAGCCCCCGTGTGAAGTGGTAGTCGCTAAGATCGATTTCAATCCCCGAGGTGTTCAGGAGCTCAAGAAACTCGTAGTCATCCTTGTTCGTTGAAATCGCAATCTCGTCAGCGGTTGAGGCGTCGGACGGATGATAATGGATTTCGGAGACGAGCAGATTTTCGGGACTCGCGGGGTTGGCAATCGAGTAATAAGACTCGGTGAGCGCGGACCATTGTCCCGTGTCGGCTAAAGTGCGGGCTTTGATGACGGTACTTGTATTGAGCGTGATGGGATCGGAATAAGGGAGTGCGGAAGGAGAAATTTGTGAAGGGGTTGTGCTGCTGGAGGTCAATGCCACTTCGATGAGAAAGTCGCTGCTTCGAACCGAAGCGTTCTGCCCGTGAATCGCCAGGATGTTGGTGCCGACTTGCAGCTGGATCAGTTGGGGGGTGATGTCGAAGTCTTCGAAAACGACGGCTTCCGCATCGTTGGCTGGTAGTGATGAAGTGGAGTTCCAGGCTGAGGTGCCGTAGTTTGACCAAGAGACCAGAGTGCCATTCAAGTAGGCGGCAAAGCCATCATCATAACGCATCCGGAGGAGGAGTGAGGTCAGGGATTCGAGGGATTCTTGATCTGGAATCACGAACTCGTAGCGCAGATAGACGGACGCGTTTGAGTTCCACATCTGATCGATGTCAGTTGAAATCAATGAGCGATAGGTTCCACTGGGGCTGCGCTCGTAACCAATGCCATTGGTTCCAGAAATCCAGTCGGCAATATTGGATGGTGGGTTGATGGCTCGCCAGGTGAAGCCAATTTCGTTGTTGATGGCGGCATCAGGAATGATGATCTGAACACTAGAGTTCTCACCAATCAAAGATGTCGTTGAGGTGAATCCCGAAGTGCGCGGATCGCTCCCATCCGTGGTGAAGTAAATCGTCGAGTCATTAGTCCCGGCGTTCATGGAGACCTCAATGGGGTTCGCCGAATTCGCTCCCAAAGGCAGGACGAGGGGAGCTTCGATACTGGGATAAAGGTTCACCTGTCGAAAGTGATTTATAACTTCACTGGTCCGGCCGGGCAGAAATTGATTACGCACCCAGTCGACTGCCGGTAGCCACTCGTCATTCCGGGTGAAGGCGAATTCCCGATCTCGTTCTAGCCAGGCTTGCACGCCCCAGCGGGCTGACTCTGCGACCACCGGACTGCGCACGATGTCAGTATAGCGGTCCCAGGTTTCTCTCAAAGGTCCGGGGGTCAGGGTTCCATTAAAGAAGCAGTGCTTTCTCAGACGGTCTGCAAAGAACAGTTGGAACTCGGGGTGTCGCCTCAAAGCATCGTAAATGATACCGGGTGATCGCGGATTGTTGATCCGGCTGTAATCGTTCTCGAAAGTCTGGAAGCCGGAAAAAGGGATCCCCATCGACATCTCGGCATCCCAGTTGTAAAAATAGAATTTTGTTGTGCCGTTTCGACTCTTCCGCCCGACATACCAATTTTTATCATCGGAGAACGTGGAGATATCGCGACCATCGAGGAAGAAGGGAGAGAGCCAATCTTCATCGCTTGCCCAGATCCTCTGAATCATGGCATCAGCAAAGTTCTCAAGATCGAGATATTCCTGAATAGCGGTGTAGTCTGCTGTGGAGTTGATCCCATTTTCGGCGAGAGCAATCAAGGCGTCCCATGCAGCACGGCTCCCGGCCTCGACCTCCTGACCGTGTTTTACGACATCCCAGTCGTCAGGATCACCGCCGTGGTGATCGGCATTGTAGTGTTCATGGGGGAACTCCTGAAGTTCATAGAGTCCCCAATATTGGCCATTGAGAAAGACATTCACATGGCGTCCATAGGGTGAGGTTTGGCCCATACCTCGCTGCAGTTCATGAAGGAATTGGTTTCGAATAAAGCTGGCTTCCCGCCACCTGCTGTCAAAGGTCCAGGCGTCGTGACCACCTCCGCGCAGGAGAAGGGTTTTGAAAGAACGGACCGGCGAATCGGGGAATACCTCGTGCTCTAATCTCGAGTCGCCATAGTCGTTGCGGAAGTAGATCCGGAGAGGCTTTTTGGGATGCTCCCGTGAATTCCCACCGTGGATTCGGAGCCCTGCCGGCTCATGAACGGAATCGTCGGGATTCGCCGGGTTAAAGTATTCAAAGTGAATTTCTCGTTCGCTGCCCCTCCCCTTGTCATCCGGATTTTCGTAGATTCCACTTGGACCAAAGACCGCATTCTCTTCAAAAGACAGCGAAACGACGGGGAGTGCCTTCAGGGAATCCCGAATCTCATTGCGATACGTGGGAGCGTTGACAATTTGCGGATTCATCTCCGGTTGGTTGATAATATCGCCTGTGAAAAGATAGGATTGTGCATCGACGTTTGTCGGCACCATTCCTTCTTTGTACGCCATGGCTCGTACGACCGTGCTAGAGGCGATGAGAAAGGGACCATCATAAAGGATGCCGGTGTCTGGAGTTGGCTTCGAACCATTGACGGTGTAGCGAATGGATGCGCCGGCGGTTGTGGTCGAGATTCCAGTGACGAAGAACCCTTCGTAAAAACCTCTCTTTCTTGTAAAAACCGTGTCCGCCACAAATCCGGTGAGGGTATTGCCATTTGGAGCAGAGGGAGTTGGGGGATCAAAAAAACCTTCAGCACCTTTGCTCCCGATTCCGAAAGAGATATCGCTTCTCTGTTTTGGGTAGTTTGCGAATTCCGAAATCACTTGTCCCAAAGAGTTTTGCAAAGTCAGGGAGCCACCTGAAGCGGACAGCGAGAAATTGGTGTGAATCTGGTTGAGAGTTGAACGATCTTTCCCGGAGGCAAAGACGATGACGCGTCCATTGGCGGGTAGAATTGTCCCGGCTGGAAAGGTCCACTTTTGAGGAGCCTCCGGATCGTCGCTTAGCGAGAATCCGGAGAGATCCGCGTCTTCGATTCCTGGATTGTGAATTTCAATCCAGTCGCTTGAGTCGTTGTCTTCATCCTCCAGAGAGGATTGATTGCTGGCCAGGAACTCGGTGATCAAGGGGGTCGCATCAAGCCCGTTAAAGGTGGTGAGAACTCCAAACAGAATCGCGGCCGCACAAGTGGGCCGAAATCTGCGAATCGTGTTGGCGGACATCCCTCCAAAGATGCGCCTTTATTGCGAAAGAACAATCAAGAGTTCCCTGATTGTGTCAGGTGCCCAGCTCATTTGAGAAGTTCGTCGACCAATTTTGGAACCTCTACCGAAGCGGCTCCCAATCTCTGGTCGTCGAATCGAGTGGAAAGGGCCGTTTGATCTTTGTTGACCTCAATACACCACGTCTCGTTACTCCGTGCCTTTTCGACAAAGCCCGCCGCCGGATAAACGTGGCCGGAGGTTCCGATACTAATAAAGATTTTGGCGTCGCCGAGGGCCTGATCGATCTTCTCAAGATGATAGGGGACTTCACCAAACCAGACGATGTCAGGTCGAAGGCCACCTTCCCGCTCGCAGGAATCACAGCGGTCGGCCTGGTGCAGATCTCGAAGAGAATCGCTCTTGCTGTTACACCAAGTGCACTTTTTACGAAGGATTTCTCCGTGCATGTGAAGGATATTTTTTGACCCCGCTCGTTCGTGGAGGTCATCGACGTTCTGGGTGACCAAGGTCACCTTGCCTTGATAGTCTCGCTCCAATCGCGCCAGAGCTTCGTGGGCTGCATTTGGTGAGACGGTGAGGAGTTGCTGGCGGCGTTGATTATAGAATCGATGAACCGTCCCGGCGTTCCTTCCAAAGGCCTCGGGCGTTGCCACTTCTTCGACCCGATGGCCTTCCCAGAGTCCTCCGGCATCGCGGAAGGTCTTCACTCCCGATTCTGCTGAGATACCGGCGCCGGTGAGAATGACGATGGATTGATTCATGATTGAGTTGAGTGTGCGAGTTGGTGAAGTTGATCGGCGAGGCCGGTGATACGTTCCCGCCAGGCCAGTATCTTGAGCCAAGATTTTGGAATTCCTTTTTCTCCGTAGAAAGCACCCGCGATTTGCCCGAAGACGGCACCGGTGGCGGCGGCATAGGCGTCGAAGGCTGTGGTCTCCGAATCAAAGCTCATGACCCAGCTATGGGCGTGGGTTCCTTTGACGGGAATTCCAAAGTGCATCCCGGCGAGGACGTTGGAGGTTGCAGAACATCCGCCAAGGTAGGCGGCGCGGCTGGCGCTCATTCCTCCGTCCGGTCCCTGGGCTCGCCGAAGGCCGAACTCGAGAACGGGATCCCCGTCGGCGGCATCACAAAGGCGCGCGGCATTGGTGGCGATGAGAGTTTGGAAATTGACGATGTTGAGCAGGGCGGTTTCGACCAATTGGCATTGAATGAGAGGTCCACGGACACGGATGATGGGCTCGTTGGGGAAGGCGAGTTCTCCTTCCGGGAGTGCATCGACCTCGAGTTGCCAATTCAGGTTTCTGAGGTGATCGAGATAGCCTTCACAGAAGAGCGGTTTTCCGTCAGCACCACTGAGGGTGGCGAGGTAGTCGAGTTCGGTTTCACTGAAGGAAAGTTCGTGGAGGAAATCGGCAGCCGGGCCGGTGCCGGCGACGATGGCTGCCTTTCCGCCAAAGGGTGCCCGACGATAGAAGAGGTGGAAAACGGCCTCGCGGCTTGCCATGCTATCTTTCCAGTAACTATAACCCATTGTGAGTTGATAGAGATCGGTAAGGAGGGGTGAGGTGGTATTCATTTTTTGTTGAGGAGTGATTGAGGGAGGAGTCGGGCAAACCCGTGGAAGAGAACAATGCCAAGGAACATCAGATTTCGGATGAGCAAGAGAGGTGACCATCCGGGTCTGATTCGGATCTTGGATTCTGCCGGGAAAGCGTTCGCAAGAGTGGTGAGATCTTCCTTTGTAGTGGGCCACTCCCTGATGCCAGAGATCCATTTTTTTGGAATATTTTCGATTCCACCTAGCGACCCGCATAGTGCGCCGGCAATGGCTGCGGTTGTGTCGGTGTCGCCTCCGGTGGCAATGAGTTCTGTGATGGTGGTTTCGAAGTCCCATTGATTCCTAAGTCCGGTAAGAAGGACACAGGGGACGGTTTGGTAAACGTAGCCCGAGATTCCTTTCGCTGGGTTTGCACCGAGTTGGAGAAGGAGATCTTGAAGATTCCGACCTTCTACGAAACAGGTCTTGAGGGACTCAAGAATCTGCAACCATTCCTGATCCTCTGAGATATTTGTGAGGCTTTCGAGAATCTGTTCGTCGGACGGGTGAGCACGGGAGGTGAGAAAGAGAGCAGTGAGCTCTGTGATCGCGGTGGCAGCAATGGTCGCTTTCGGGTCCGAGTGGGTGAGCCGGGATTGCGCTTCGGTGAAGGCCTTGCGTTTGAGTGAATCGTTCGGGAAGTAGGCAGCGATGGGGGCAGTGCGCATGGCGGTTCCGTTGCCTGCAGACTAAACTCCGGATCGGTGGGGAGGATATCCGAGCCAGAGTTTGAGGATCGCGCGAGCGGTTGCGAGACCTGTTGCTGCAGGCATTCCAAGGATCCACCAACGTAATTGCCAAGCAAATGATTTGGTGAATCTTTTTAGGTCGTCATCTGAGTGAATGAGAGCTTGTGCTAGCATGATCGTTTGTTCGGTATCATCGCTCCACATTCCCCTTCCAAAGACAAAGCGATGCTTGAGGTTTCCAGCCCATCCCAGCTTTTCGATTTTGGAAGGTGACATTCCCTCGGTCGGCAGTCCGATGGCATCGGCGACGGCAGTGCCCATGAGAAGGCCTTCTATTCTGGCTTGAGGGATGGGAGGCATCGAACTGTTGCTACTTATGGTGTTGATTCCAAATCGAGTGAGACTTGGTGACGTGCCCGGTCACTCGATGGAAGGTAAGGCCGCTCGTCTGGAATGATGAGGGATTCAGGGGTCTCGATTTGATTTCGCTGAGTCGCGACGAATTCGCTGATATCTTCGATGCGGAGAGCTTCATCATTTCCAAAACGGTGGAGTGTTTCGCCTCGTAAGCCGAGTTGAATGGCTCGTCCTGTCACGGGACTTCCCGAGGGGTCGTGATCGGGGTCCCACTGAAGCCGAACTTCGGATTTAGGAAGCGCTCTTTTCCAGTCATCAATGTTTTCGAAATTGCTGGCGGTAAAACCAGAGGCAATCGCTGACTCCAGCAATTCATCAAAGAAGGTGCGCCGCAGGGTAATGGCTAGAGTGATTTCCTGACCCTCTTTCGTGCCCCATCCCGAGCGATACATCATCCAGAGGAAGTTGGGCTTAATCCAGCTCATACGGTTGTAGCTGAAAGGCCCGCCGAACGATTGGTGCTTGGCGGCATGGAGTCCAATCTCTGGGCGGTAGGCTTGATAGACGACGATGGTGTCCTTGTCATAGTGCGCCATGATGTGCTGTCCCTTCTTTGGCCAAGTGGCTTTTTGCTCAAGATAAGGGGAGGTGGTGATTGTTTTCATTTTTCTAGATTGCCCTGTTTAGGTGAAGGGTTGGATAGAGAGGAGATTTCAGTGGTTTTGGGGGAGTTGTCGGCGCTCCTTCGGAGCTTTTGGGTTTCTGAATTGGGGTGTCCCCGGGCTGAAGCCCGGAGCTATTGACCTGCGCCTCTTCGAGGCTTTCGGAGGTAGCTGGAAGCTCCTGCTTTCAGTGTGTTCCGGGTGGTCCGAAAGCGGGAACTTTCGGCTTGTCAGAGTTCGAAGTTGATGCCTTGTTTTTGGAGTTTGCGGTATCGGGAGCGATCGAAGCGGTAGAGGCGGGCGGCGCGGCGGGCGACGTCTTTTTCGACTTCGTTGGTTTCGGCAAGGATGCCGAGTTTGAGAACCTTCTTGCGGAAATTTCGTTTATCGAGCGGCTGCTCGAGGATGAGTTCGTAGAGATGTTGCAGTTGGGTGAGGGTGAATTTCTTGGGGAGAAGTTCGAATCCGATGGGTTGGTAGCGGAGCTTTCCGCGGAGACGTTCCCGGGCGAGTTCGAGAATTTGATCGTGATCGAAGGCGAGGGGAGGGAGGTCGTCGAAGGAGAACCAGGCGGCGTTACGGGCGTCGGTCGCGGCAGTGGGAGGGTGCTCGATAAGATTGACGAGTGCGAAGTAGGCGACGGTGACGACATGCTCGCGTGGGTCGCGATTAGGGGTGCCGATGGTGGCGAGTTGTTCTAGGTAGACGTTTTTCAGTCCGGTCTCTTCCTCGAGCTCGCGCCGAGCGCAGGTATCGACGTCTTCGCCGACCCGGATGAATCCCCCGGGAAGGGCCCATTCGTTTTCGAAGGGAGGGAGAACCCTTTGGATGAGGAGGATTTTAAGGTCTTCTTCGTCGAGCCCAAAGACGACGCAATCGGTGGTGAGAGCGGGTCTCGCGTATTCGTAGGTGAAGCTCATGGTTCTTAATTAAGTGTCAAAAACACACTCAGCAAGGATAAAGTTTAAATATGACACTTTGAGGGGTTAATAAAATGCCCTCAGGTCATGCTTGAACCGTCTTTCGAAAATTGTGACGTTGTGAAGGAATGGAAACGAAACTATTGCCGCCACATTTGAGAGTGGCCGAGACGGTGACTGATCAGGAGTATGCGACTGCGAAGTGGCAGCACAAAGTGATTCTAGTTTCGGCGTTGGGCTTGGGATGTGTGACTGGACTCTTGCTTTCCCTTTTTGTGATCGGCGCCTTACGAGGGCTGGTGGTCGGTGGCCTGGTGGGAGTCGGATGTGAAAGACTGATGGACCGTTTGTTACCTGAGGGGCGGAAGATGAGGACGCAAAGGCTGAAGGTCTATCCGCAGCTGCGTGATTATCGAAAACGACAGGGTGGAGCTTAGGGCGGATTCTTTTTCAAGAATCTTGCGAGAGCTTCGAGGCGCCTTTTGGTTTCGTGCCGGAGGGCGATGAGCATGAAGGGGTGGAGGAGCCAGCGAAGGAAGCGTGGTTTGGCGGTGAAGTTGAGCTTTTAGGTGAGGGTGGATCCTTTAGGGGTGTCTTGGTGTCGGATGCTGGCGGCGAAGGTTTGAAAGAAGGGCGGGGAGTTGACCATTTTGACGGCGGCGATCTTCCCGGGGTCAAAGGTGAGGTATTCAGTCTCAACTCCGATGATGCCGAAGAAGGGTTTGCCGACGCAGAGTGAGGTGGCTCCTTTTTGGGCTAGCTTGTGACCGCGGGTGAGTTTGGCTTCGCGGAGGAGGGTGTCCCATTCAAGGCGGCGGTCGTAGTCGTGAAGGAGATTGAAAACTTCCGAGGAAGAAACCGGCATTTGTCGGGTGATGGAAGTTGAAGGCATGGGAGGGTGGAGTTCAGAAAGCGGGAGCTTTCTGCTACTTTATTGGATGGCGGCGGCTTTCGCTTTGGCTTCTTCGAGTGGGAGGCCGGGCTTGACTCCGGGGCGGGTGTGGCCGGTGTGGATGAGCCATGCGGGGGCGAGGAGGTTTTGTTGGGCCTGGTATTTTTTGACGAGGTTTTCGGAGAGTTCGGGAAGGGGTTTGCCGAGGAGAACTTGGTGGATGACTTGGGCCATGAGGCGGTGGCCATCGCGGTTGATGTGGACGCCGTCGTTTGAGAGGTGGTAGTCGGGGGTGCTGGCGCGCTTTTCGGCCATGTGTTTTTTGATAGGGGTGTGGATATCGGCGACTTGGGCGACGCGTGATTCAAGAGAGAGGATGAATCTGGCGTAGCGTGCGATGACTTCGGAGTCGTAGTTTTTGTAGATTTTGATCCAGGAAAAGACGGTGGCGTCAGCTGCGACGAGCTTGTTTTTGATTCCAGGGGCTTGGGGATCGAAGGGCGGCGGAGTGAGGAGGATGAGTTGGGCTCCAGAGGCGTTGATCTTGTCGATGAGGCTGTGGATGCCCTTTTGATATTGGATGAAGCGGCGGTTGGAAAAAGGGTGGTAGATGCCATCGTTCATGCCGTAGCAGGCGACGACGAGATCGGGTTGGACCTTGCCGAGGGCGCGGGTGAGGCGCTCGGTGACATCGGGTCGGGGGAAGGGATGGGGAGGCTCGGAGAGGCCGGTGACGCCTTCGGAGGGAAGGCCCAGAGCGATGACTGCGGGAGTGTGGCCGTGAACGGCGAGCGCGGCCTGGAGGTCGACGACGTAGTGTCGGGCGTTGGTGATGGAGTCGCCGAGGAAGAGGATGCGCTTGGCGGTGAGAAGCGGGCTGGCGACTTCTTTGGGATTACTTTTTGTCGCTACTTTTTTTTAGATAATCGCGGACGAGAGCGGTTTGTTCGGCATTGAGGATTTCCCAGCAAGCGAGTCCGTTGCCGACGAGTTCGTATTCGTCGAAGGTCCAGACGACCTTGCGGTCTTTGTCGAGTTCAACGATCTGGGGATTCTTATCGCCAGCGTGGCAGTTGCCGATGACGAGGTTGCCATTGGGAAGTTCCTGAAGGTCGGTGGTCCAGGCGAGTTCGATGTCGGTGCCGGGGATTTTCTTTTTCATTTCCCAGACGACTTTTTTGTCGGGGGAGACTTCGAGAATGGAGCTGCCGCTGCCGGAAGCGATGAGGGTGTTTCCGTTCTTGAGGCGGATGGCTCCGAAGACGCGGGTCTTGGTTTCATACTCCCAAACAATTTTTCCGTCGGGGTCGTATTCGGTGACCACGCCGGGATTCTCGGCGCAGGACAGGTAGTGGCCGTTCGGGAGAATTTCGAGCATGCGGGTCTGGTGACGACCGTTTTTGGGGAGGGGGACTTCCTGGGTGACCTTGCCTGCTTTGTCGAGGTGGACGATACGGCCAATTCCGCTTTCGGCGATCATGGTGTCTCCGTTGGCAAGGCGTTGGAAGGCGTGGACGTTGGCTCCTTTGGAGTCGTGTTTCCAAACGATTTCCTTTTGAGGAGTAATCTCGGAGGTGACGGACCAGGAGTCGTGAAAGAGGATGTTGCCGTTGGGGAGGAACTGGACGTCATGGTGGCCGGTGTGGTTGTTGGTGGCTTTGGGGCCGCCGGTTTTGTATTCCCAAACGACGGTGCCGTCGGCTTCGCAGATCGCGAGGACGTTTTTGCCATAGGAAGCGCCGACGAGGATGAGGCGGTCTTCTTTGGCAAGGAGGGTGACCGGGAAAAGGAGAAGAAAGGCGATGAACTTCATGTTGGGGAGTATGAGGGAAGGGAACAGCGAAGGTCGAATGCAGAATGTGGAATTGTTGAGGGGAAGGGAGAAGTTTTACTTTTCGGTCGCTGGCACCAGGTAGCTGTGCTTCCAGTTGTCGAATTCAGGCTCATTTCCAAAGTCGAGTTGCCGTTTCCACTCTTCGTCTGACATGCGAACTCCGAGCGGGGTGGTGAATTCGTAGTGACTCATGACGGGGCCACCGTAAGCGCAGGAGGAACCGTCGGGATGCTTGACGGCGGTGAGCATGAATTGCACACGGCCCACACCTTCGTGAAGGATTCCACCAAGGTCGCCGGAGCAGACTGAATCAGCAGCATCAGTGTGAAGGTCTACGACGACGGGGTTGAAAACAGCAGAGGGGTGCTCTCCCCAAGGTGCGCGAACGTTTTCAAAGTAGAGATTGGGAAACCACCCGTTGTAAAGACGTTCGCCTCCATAGCCAACAATTTCAAAGTCCTCGACGGTGTCTTTGATGAAGTCTTGCATATTTTCGTCATGGGGTAGGCCCGCAAGTTGCTGATCGGCGATGGTCTTGAGATTGAGGCATCGATTTGAAAAGTTGGTGAGGTGATCCTTCATTGCGGCGAGCCTTTCGCCGCGATCGATTTGTCGAGTCTCTGGATAGCCGATAGGGTATCCTCCCTGGGGGGTGAATGGCTCGGTTGGAAGAAAGACGGGACCGTTTTCGTCGAAGTTAAATGATTGGCCGATCCCGATCAGCCCCTCGAATTCGAAGGTGTTGATGAAGCCTTGGAACGCGAGAGCCATGTCGGAGAGGCGTTGCCACATTTCAGGGTAAGGATCGACATAGCCATCGGGGAACTCACAAACGACGGGAGGTGTGAAACTCTGCTTCGCGTAGAGAAGGGTATCATGTCGAAGGTGGGTCCAGGAGGCGAGTTGGGTGTTTAGGATCCGGCGCTTCCAGGCGGCAGTGTGAAAGGTATCTGGAGCTGAGGAGCTGAGAGGTTGCGAGAGTGATCGCAGACTATGAAGCCAGTGGCCGTAGACGTGCTCGGTCCAGAAGGATTCTTCCTGGGAATCGAAGGTTTTGCGGACGGCCGCGAGGTTTTGTTGGAACTCGTAGCCGTCGCGGAAGGGCACCCCCTCAGATTCTAGCATCCGCTCGATCAAAATCGGGGCGGCGGTGTCATTGCCGAGAGTCGAGTAGGCGATGTCGAGGCTGGAGGGCATGCGACGATAGGTTGAAGTTCCGTTTTCCCGGACCTCCGGGAAAACGACTTTTTGGAAGTTCCAAGCGTCGGGGGTCCAACGTTGTCCAAAAAGCGAGAGGGCCCGGGGCTGCTCGTTGGAGCTTGGGCTGCAAAGATTTCCCTCGCTGAATCCGAAGTATCCTCCATTGACTTCCTGAATGCCATAGTTGGATGCGAGGAGTGCAGTGCGGAGGGTGTCGAGATCTGATTCGGAAGCGACAGTGGAGATGGAATCGAGGGAGAGAGATTCGAGCAAGGCGATCATCTCAGGGATGGTCATGGCATCAGATTGACCGGCGATTCCCTGAAGCATTTTTTCGATTTTTCTCCAGTTCTCGAGCAAGCCTCCATCGCGAATGGTAAGGGTAAGCAGAACGGCGGCGCGGAGTTCGCGGTCTCTTTGGTCTCGGGTTGATTCATCGGAGTGTGCGACGTGGAATTGGGCACGGCTGAGCCAGATGAGAGTCCGGAAATGGGCGGCTAGAACACCGGAGCGGGTGTAGCGTCCGCGCGGTTTGTAGAGATTGGGACGGCTGATTCGGAACTGATCACCGAAGAGATTGACTTTGCGAAGCTGGCTCGGGTCGGGATCGATGAGATCATTATACCAATCGAGGGCTGCGGGAGAATGGGTCGGTGGAGTGGTGTCGAGGAAGGCTTGGGCGACGTCGATGTAAAGAGAGACATCTTCGATGGCTTGTTGAACGTGGGCGTTCTCCTCCGGGCTTCCTTCAGTGTTTTCCCAAGTCGAGGTGGTCGTGGCGAAGGCCTCATTCCAATCGATTCCTACGAGTTGTTTGATCGACGGATAGATGGCGATTTCATCGAGTTCCTCGAGCATGGAGACGAAAGTCTGGTGCCAGGCATCAAGGACGGAATCAGTTGTGATGAAGACGGGGAGATCGTCGGTCCAGACGGCATAGTAAACGTCAACCGGATTTGGGGCGACCATGGGTGTTTCACCGGGATTGAGCTCATAGACTTTGAGTCGCGGACTTACGACAAAACCGTTCTTCTGGTAGAGCTCCATTTCGGCCTCATTCAGTGTAAAGTCGTATACCCTCCGTTCCGGGTCGTCGAAGGCGAGGTTGGCATTGTGGTCTTGCGGGGTGGTGTTGTATTCGGCAAAAAAGGTGGCCGAGGTGGGATCCCAATCAACGGAATTGAGGCAGGTGGGATCTGTCGTTTGATCAGTAAATTGTGACAAGGTCAGCGCTGAATCGTAGGAATTTCCGTATTGGCGTTCGTAAATGGAAGGCTCGGCCGAATCAGTGAGGCGGTGACCATAAACGAGCCTTTCCTCAAGCCGGAAGAATTGGCTCATGGAATTTCGGGGAATGTTGAGGGTCGAGAGCCCGGCGCCTTCGGAATCGTCAGCCCGAATCATGGAATGCTCGGCCCAGGTGGCAAGATTGTCGGAAGTGAGAAGACGAAATTCCTTCCACGTAGGAACGCCCGCGCTGGGAGGAAAAGTGCGCTGCCATCGGAGTTCTATTTCGTTGGCTTTCGGAGTAATTTGCAATGATTGCGAAAACGCCTGAGCTCCAAATATGGACAAGCAGAGAATAGCCCTTTTCATTTTTTTCAGGATAACAAAGATCCAGTTTCAAACAAGATCCACCCATCGCTCAAAGGTGACAGTTTGGTCTCAAATGAGATAAGTGACTAATAAACAATGATAACGAGGGAAATAAAAAAGCGCGGGGAAACCGCGCTTTTGATGGATGGGTCTGAATTGGCTTCGTGAAGTTGTTGTCGAAAATCTTCGCGGATGGATTTTTCATAGAGTGGTCGATGGTTCCAATGCCAGTGCTTTTGGTAGATAGCCTTGCTTGCTTCACCTTGATGTCCTGATTGGTTCAAAATTTTGTCAAGAGAGTCGAGACGCGCTTCGAGAGCAGGGTCGTGCAAGGGGAGGTGAGTGACGAGGTAAGGTTGGACGTGGGATTTTAGGAACTTGCTGTGGGCGAAGCTGACTTTGCGAAAAAATTGGTAGTGCGTCAGGTAGCGCCTCGGAGGGATGGCTCGCGAAAGATCGAGGCTGGCGTGATGAATGTAGCGGCCCAAGTGGCGGGGGAATTTTGCTTTTTCAAGATCAGCGAGACGTGGGCGTTTGAGTTGATGGGGAGCGACTTCACCTTTCCGCCAGCCACCTTTTCTTGGGCCTGGTGAACCGCGGCGAAAAAATCCATGCCGACAGCATTGGTGATTCTGGAAGAAGGAAAGAGCTTCGGAAATCTCGGGAGCATCCGACCGTTCCTGAGCCTCGTCCGTGAGAATGAAGAATCGTTCGTAGCCTCTGATGAAGGGCTCTTCAATTTCGACAAATGGTGCGTGAATTTTCTCTAGCCAAAGGCGTTGTCGTTCTTGGTGGAGGCGGCGAAACTCTTTGGCTCGTTTTTCAAGCCGGGCTGACCTGGAGCGACGATGGTTCATTGGGAATCTGGGTCAAGGTAGTTGAGGTCCTGCTTCACACGGCGGCGTTCCTTGCGGTGGCCGATTTGGCGTATTTGCTTTGGGGTGAGCTCTTCTTCGTCACGGCGTTTTTTGCCGCCGGCCATGATTGACCCGAGGGGTTTGATTTCGGCGACGATGGAGGCGAGATCGAATTCCTGAATCTGGGCTTTAATGGTATCGGGGTCCTTGTAGGCAAGGGGTGTTTCGGAGAGGTCGGGCTTACCATTAAACCAACGGACATCGATATCTTTGGTGTGATGTTCGATGAGGTGACGTCGATGATCGGCTCCCCGGTGTTGCTTCATGAGTGCGGTGCGGGAGAGGTTGCGTCCGGCCCCGTGGGGAGCGAAGGAGTGAAAATTTTCGTTGTCGTTTCCAAGGACGAGGAGGATGGGGGCGGCCATGTTGAGGGGGATGAGTCCGAGGAGCGGGCGGCCTTCGTCATCCTTCCAGGCCGGGGTGGCACCTTTACCGTGGAAGAAAGTGTTGCCGCGTTTCCAGACGAAGTTGTGTTCGTTACCAATTCGTTCGACAGTCTCGGCTCCGATGCGGTCGAGGAAGCGGTTGTGGATCGCTTCATGGTTGGCACGAGTCCAGCGGGAGACGTATTGGAGAGCTTCCCAGTAGTCCTGACCTTCGGGGGAGTTGGCATCGAGCCAAGCGGTTTCGCGGGGGAAACGAGGACCTCGTTTGGCGGTTTGCTTGATAGCCGCATCGAGTCCGCGTTTGTAGAGATGTGAGCCGAGGCTGCGGGAGCCGTGATGAGTGACGAGGGCGCGGAGGGTTCCCCGGAAGGATTGGAAGAGGTCGTGCCCGGCCTCTTGAAATTGAGTCGCGACTTCGTCAGTGATTTCGATCTCTCCAATGAAAGCGAAGTGGTTGCCATCACCTTGGTCGGCAATGTGAATGACGGCGCGTTCGCGGAGGGATTTGAGAAAGCGATTCTCCCAGACCGCTTCGTCGAGAACGGGGTGGTGGACAAGGTCATCGAAGTGTCGACCGCCGGGCCCGAAGCGGGTTGAGGTGGTGAGAGCATCCAGTTCGGCTTTCACGGAAGTACGAGGTTCGTAAAAGGTGGCGAACATGGAGCAGCAGATATCGGCTGAGTGGGCGGCGGGGATGATGGCATTATCCACGGCAATGACCCCGCCGGCGGGAATGTCGGCGGGGGCGGGGCCGGTGGGGCAGGCGTCGGGCATGATGGAGCCTCCCGTGATGACGGGGGTTCGCAGAAGGGTGTCCATCTTGCTTCGGACCTTGGTGAGGTTTGCTTTTTCCTCTTTAGTCTCGGCACGAATGGCTTCTCCGAAGGCGGCTGGCTTTTCGCGCATTTCGAAAAGAGGAGGCGGATCTCCAAACTCCCGTTTAAGAAGTTTGAAAAGGTATTTCCGGCTGACGATCCCACGGGCGTTGAGGTCGGCGATCATGTCGAGCATGTCGTCGATTTTCGGCCCGGGTCGGTAACCGGCTTTGATGAGGTCTTTGGCATTCATGATGCAGGTAGGAAGTGCGACCAGTCAGAGATCTGGTGCTTGTTTTTAATGAAGTGGGTGATGGGCATTTCGGGTGGCCTGACGGGTTGCCGAAGGAGCTTGAGTCCGGCTTCGCGCGGGGTGCGGTCGGCCTTTTTGTTGTTCACTTTGCGATCAGAGAGAACGCAGTTTTCCCAAGAGGTGTCGCCTCCACGTGAGCTGGGAAAAACGTGGTCAACGTTGGCTTCACAAAGAGTCAGTTTCCGGCCGGTGTATTGGCAGCGGCCGCCGTCCCGCTCGAAGAGTCCTTGCAGGCCGAACTTGAGCCGCTTGCGCGGGACGCGGTCGAACTTGCTGAGGATGACGACGGTGGGGATGCGGATTCTGCCGTGAGTGGTGCCGATGGAAGCATCGTCTTTCCGGATGGCAAGCGCCTGCCAGTCGGCCCAGTTGAGGGGAACCATCCAGTCGGGGCCCTGAATATCCAGGCCGGTGACCTGATCGTTCATCATGGCGCCGAGGACTTCGGCCGGGCTGGTGGCAGTGAGAGCGTGCCAGTTCCGGTTGAGGACCAGGACGGTGGATTTGTGAAGGTGAGAGGACATTCTTTATGTGGGTGATAGTGAAATAAGGAAAGAGTGGGGGGACCAGTGGGGTTCGAACCCACTCCGCGGCAATCACAACGCCGAATGCTGGCCAATTACACCATGGCCCCCGTCTCCGGAGTCCTGAATCTTTGTCGCAGGAGGTCCGAAAGCTGGAGCGTTCGGCTACTGTTGGAGTGGTGGCGGGAGCGGGAATTGAACCCGCGTCATCCGGCTTATGAGGCCAGATCGAGAACCAACGCTCATCCCGCTATATCAATCATTTTTGATTAAGGGTGTTCTTTCCTATCAATCAAAAATTGATTAATTTGATTGTTCGAATAATTCAGGATCTTGAGAGTGAGTTTAGAAAATTTTAATCATTAAGGGAGAATATGGTTTCGTTTTGAGTGGTTTGATGAGGGCGCAAAAAAAGCCCTGCTCCGGAATGGGCAGGGCGGCAGATTTTCGAAATTTTGGTAATTCCAGCCTAGACCCTGCAGTGAACGGAAATGAACATTGGTGTCATTTCATGTGCGTCACACATCCCGAAACCCTGCGCACGGAGTTGTGTCCGTGAGGTGAGTTTGGTTGAGAAGTGGAGTTGGTTCATGGGTCTGTTCTTGAG
>CBFHQJ010000043.1:0-39815 GCA_965657795.1 Akkermansiaceae bacterium | reverse complement strand
GAAGGTCCCTACAAGCCAGAGCACTACCGCTACTAGGCCGTGTGGACAAATTGCCTATCGGGTCCAATCCGCTAAAGCTGAGAGGTTTACAAATGAAAGGTAGGTTGCCGCGAGTCGATCGTAGCGAGTATTGATTCTTCGGAACCGTTTGATCCTTTGGAAGAAACACTCAACCACATAGCGACCTTTTCCAATGCTATCGAAGTAGGGCACCTCGGTTTTTCTATTCTGGCGCCCTGGAATGTTTGGACCGCCTCCACCATCAAAAATGGCAGACCTCAACGCATTGCAATCATAGCCCTTGTCTCCAAGGACCACTTGTCCTGTCACGTTACCAAGGACTCGAAGTGCTGCGGTAATGTCGGCTTGATTGCCTGGCATCAAGTCAAAAGCCAGCGCTTTTCCTTTCCCGTTGGTGACGGCGGAGAGCTTCGAGTTTCGTCCTCCCTTTGTCTTGCCAAAGCCTTGGTTTTCCGGGGATTCATGGAAGTGACAAGCATCCTAATGAACTTTAATGTGGGTGGCATCGATCACCTTGCGACCATCCAAACCAACCCTTCCAACGTGAATCTGGAGCAACTCAGAGAAGACTCCCTTCTTGGACCAGCGAAGATGGAAGCGGTAACCGAATTCCATTTCCCATACCGCTCTGGCAGTTGGTTCCACTGAGAACCAGTCACCAAGACCCACCAAATGCCATCCAAAGTTTTACGAAGATTGGCAGGTTTGCGTCCTTTCTTTAAAATGTTAGATGACGCTTTCCACTGATTAAGTTAATTTTTTTAGGCACTTAAAAAGTGCGTCTGGCATTGCTGCCGCATAACTTACTCTCACGGCGGCAGCATGCCAGAATTCCCTGATTTTTTAAGGCTTGGAGGCGATTCATTTTGGCTTTTTTAATTTGTCCACACGGCCTAGGTTTCGGATTTGTATTTTAAATTTTTGTTTTTCAAAGACCGCACTCCCCGGAGTGCGGTCTTTTTGTGGGCCAGTACAAATAAAGGCAAATCGTGTTTCTCCTTCACTATGAGCCGGGTTGAGGTAACGTTTCTCCTATGTTTTCAAAAATGACCCAGGTCCGCCGTTCGTTATTAGCTTTCGTAGGAATCGCTGCACTTTCCGTCACTGGTTTCACCGGACCGGCTCAGGGGGCTGACCTCGCCGAAGCCCTCGATCATGTTAACTGGAAGGGTATCGTTGGAACGTGGGTCGATTCAGAGAGCAAGGGCGAGCGTGTTAAAATTGTTTACGCGTGGAAATTTGAGGACAAGCTTATCGAGGTGAACTCCAAGATGGGTGACACTGAAAGTGTTTCGCTCATGGGCTTCAATCCGGAAACCGAAGAGGTTTTTATGATGGGTGGAAATAACAAGGGAGGAGCGAGTCTCGGGAAGTGGACCATGGATGGTGAGGATGCCGTGCTTGAGATTTCCTATGTCGATGCCGAGGGGGAGAAAGGAACGATGATCTTTAAGCATCATCGCGTGGACCACGATACCATCGAAATTTCCGGAACCGCCGGGGAAGGGCAGGAATTTTCTCTGACCGTTGTGCGCTCGAAGTAGTCTGCGACTCTTGGGAAAGGACCTTCTTCCTTAATCGGAGCGAGGGTCTTTTTTTTTGCCCTTCATTCACCTGTTCCACTATTGATTTTGGTGATGTTATCTTGAAATCTATCGATTCGCACAGAGGCCGATCCGGCGTTAGCTTGTCCCTGTCATGAGCGAAACCACTTTGCAGGAGAGATTAATTCAGACTTGTCGGGAGAACAGTAGTCACCAGGCCTTGGCCGATTCGAGCGGTGCCAGTGTCACCTTTGGTCAGGCGCTTGCGAAGGCGCTTTTTCTGACGGGGAGATTGGGAACAATCTGGGCTAAGCAGTCAAAGGTTGGTATATTGGTTCCTCCCTCCGTTGGCGGAACTCTTGTAAATTGGGCGGCTCTTTTGATGGGGAAAGTTCCGGTTAACTTGAACTACACTTTGACTCAAGAAGGGATCGCCTCGTGTCTTGAGCAGTGTGGAATCACCGATGTCGTGGTTTCAGGTAAACTGATGAAAAAGCTCAATTTGGAGCTCCCGGTCCGCGTTCATGTGCTCGAAGAAATCGTCACTGAACCGAGATTAATGGAGAAGGTACGCGCGGGGTTCCTGGCAAAGTGTACGACTACCAAAGGTCTCCTTCAACGCTTGGGAGGGGCGGCAGCCAAAACTGATGACCTTGCAACGATCATTTTCAGCAGTGGAAGTACGGGAAATCCTAAAGGAGTGATGCTAAGCCATCGCAATATCATTACTAACGTCGAGCAGGTGAGTGAGGTTTATTCATTCGTGCGGGAAGACCGGATGCTGGGCGTGTTGCCGTTTTTTCACTCCTTCGGATTTATGGCCTCCATTGCCGGGCCCGCCATTGCGGGATTTGGGTGCGCTTACCACTTCAACCCGGTGGAATCCAAAGTGATAGGGCCCCTGGCGGAGAAAAACGGAGTAACCATCATGATTGCTACTCCAACCTTTCTTCAGTTTTATCTCCGTGGCTTGTCGCCGGAACAACTAGGGAAGCTCCGGCTGGTGGTGGTCGGTGCTGAGAAACTTTCTCCCAAAGTGGCTCACGCTTTTGAGAAGAAATTTGGATGCCTGCCGGTGGAAGCCTATGGGGCGACCGAGTGTTCACCCGGCATCGCGGTGAATGCGCAGGCAAGCAATCAGCCGGGTTCGATCGGACGACTCCTGAAAAATCTGGAGGCCAAAGTTGTCAGTCCGGATTCCGGCGAAGAGCGCGCACCCGGTGAGTCGGGCCTTCTGAAAGTCAAGGGGCCTAATGTCATGATGGGGTATCTAGGCATGCCGGATCAGACCGCGGAAGTGCTTCAGGACGGTTGGTATGATACAGGCGATATTGTCCGAATTGATGAGGAGGGTTACTTGTGGATCGAAGGGCGGTTGAGTCGATTCAGCAAGATCGGTGGGGAAATGGTTCCACACGGTAATGTCGAGGAAGCTCTCAACGATCTGGCCGATCAAAACGAACAGCGCTTCGCGGTGACCGGTCTGCCCGATGAGAAAAAGGGAGAACGACTCGTCGTGGTGCACACTGCCAGCGATGAACTTTTGGACCAGGTTTTGAAGAAGCTTGCCGGTGCTGACCTCCCGAATTTATGGAAGCCGAAACCGGGGCAGTTTTTGAAAGTTGAAAAGCTCCCTTATTTGGGCACGGGCAAACTTGATCTGAAAGGTCTCCAAAAATTGGCAGAAGGATAAGGTAACGCTCGGTGCCTTAGTCCGTGCTTTGGTCTTTTCGTAGCGAGGGATCCACGAGGAGGCTACGGATGCGCCATAAAAGAACGCCGGATCCTAAAATCGCCAAGGCTCCGATCACCAGGAACACTCTGTTGGCCGGCATTTCCAGATCATTGCGAAAGACCCGCACCAGAACGGCTCCGATGGTGCTGAAAACGAAAGAGAGAGCATTGGCCGTTCCCAGAAAACGACCCCTTTCATCGGGTGGCGAGAGGTGCTGCAAGAGAGACTGGAGCGGGACAATGTAAAACCCGGCAAAGAGTCCCGCCGCACCCAAAAGCAAGGCCACTGTCAAAAAGCCCAACGGAACCAAACCCAGAAGGATGAAGAACACGGTCATTCCAATCGCTCCGACTGGGATCAGCCGGGGTTCGATGTGTTTGCCGGAAATCAATCCTGCCGCCACGCTGCCAATTCCGATGGTGATTCCGAGAACCCCGAGAAGATTGTTGTTCATCTCCGGAGTGATCTTCAGGAGGGCGCTGAAATCCGGGAGAACCAAAAGAGCCATCATTCCGAGAAGATAGAAAAAGGACCACGCCAACGCGACGAGAAGGAGATGCGACCGCGCCATGTCTTTGAGGGCGTGGACATAGGGGCGAAAAGGATTGAAGTCGATGGGCAGGGATTGATCAAACGACTTGAGTTTTGGAATCAAGAGGGAAGGGAGGAGGCCGATGATGGCAATGACAACTAAAACGATTCCCGGAATCCAAAGCATCGAGGAATCCATGACGGAGCCTCCACCTGGGAAGGCCGAAGCATAGCTTGTGTAAACTTTTCCGGCGGCGAGAGTTCCGCCTATCACTGCCAGATTGGTAAACATATTAATCGAGCCATTGGCTTGGCTGAGATTTTTCCGGTCAACCAATTCGGGAATCATGCCGTATTTCGCAGGGCCAAAAAATGCGCTCTGGGTGGCGAGAAGAACCATTGCCCCCAAGCATGCCCAAAGGCTTCCATCGAAAAATGCTCCAAGTGCGATAGCGGCAATTCCGACCTCGGTGATCTTGGCCAAGACGGTGATGCGGCTTTTGCTGATACGATCCGCCACCTGTCCCGCGATTCCCGAAAACAGGATAAATGGAACGGTGAGACAAAGGGCGACATAAGCCTGCCCGCCATCGCCCAGTTGGTTGGCCCAAATTCCCCCGGAGGCGACCGCCAGAATAATGACTTGCTTGAGCACGCTGTCATTGATCGCCCCAAAAAACTGGGTCACGAGAAGGGCGCTAAAGCCCTTGTTAAAAAGTCGATTTGGTCGAGGCACGGAGGAAGTAGGTGGGGAAGGAGTCCAGTCGATATTCTCACAGTTCGATATCGGAACCAGAACAATCGAAATGCCTACTTCGGGATTTCATTCAGGGTGTAAAACGAAACGGGATGCAAAAGGGGCTTGTCGGCTTGGGAGCGGATACCCGAGGCATCAAGTTGGTGAAGGTTTCCTTTGACCAGTCCCTCAACTTCAAGAGTGACGCTCATCCTGTCTTCGGACACTTGGGCTTTTTTGATGATGGGAGTGACGCGATCAACTTCCGGACTCCCGTATTTCTCATGATAAATGTAGGTCCACGCCTCCATCTTGTAGCTGTCCAAGTTGCTTGCTGAAACAGGATCGACCGCTTCGGTAAAGGTGAGTTCAAAACCTTTTGGGAGAGCTTTCATTTTGGACATTTCGAAGGGGGTTTTTCCGGTCCAGCGAATGCGTTCCAAAGTTGACCCGGTGGTTCCACGGGAGCCCCAACCTCGGTTCGTTCCGCCAACGAAGAGGGTTCCATCTTCCGCAAATTTTCCAGGCACCAGCCCGCTCTCAAAACCCTCCAGAAAGTGCCAGGCTGCGCCTTGGTAAACCTCATTCACCTCTTCGATGTAAGCCCGCTGAACTTGCGAATGGCTTTGCTCGCCGATGAACAGGTTTCCTTCAAATGGCCCGAATTTTTTGCCATTGGTGTTGAAGGCGACAAAGGTCGGGGAAGCTCCCATCTTTCCGTGGGGGAGAAGAATGCTCGAGGGATAGAGTTCGGGGATCCGCTCTCTTTCGGTGACCACCCGACTCGGACTGTTCGGCTTCTGTGGGGCGTCTTGCCCGGGAATGAGATCGTAGTATTCGAACATCCCGTAGTGTCCCAGAAAACTCCCCGGCTTGATGTGCTTCACGGAGGAAGTCCCGTTCCACGTTCCTTGATTGTCGGTGTAAAAAACATCACCGGTCGAATTGATCCCCATTCCTCCCGGAGAGCGCACTCCACTGGCAACTGGAATCGTGGTGCCGTCCGGTTTGACTTTGAGGGCCCAGGAACGCCACTTACCACTCCCACCCAATCGGCAAAGCGTGACCCAAACGTCGCCATGTTTGTCCGGCACGGAGCCGAAGGCGAATTGGTGGTAGTCTCCCGAAAATCCCCAGTCCTGACTGATGATTTCAAAGCGATCGGCCTCGCCATCACCATCACGATCTTCGAGGCGGCTGAGGTCGGTCCGGGTGGTGACATAAACTGCGCCGTCTTTCCAATGCATCCCGAAGGAGCTTTCCAATCCATAGGCGAAGCGAGTCCATTTGACCTTCGAGAGATCGTCATCATGAGCGCCTTCGACAATCCAAATCTCTCCGCGTCGGGAAGACACTGCGATCTTCTTTTTCGAGATCTTGGGACTCTACGGCCTGAGTGCGGAAGGAGGCGATTTTCGCGACGATCAGGGCGTGGGCTTTTTCGGGGATGGCCTTTTTTGCTAATTTAAAGGCGTTAAGAATTTCTTGATCGCTCGTTTCCGGGGAATGAAGACGGGGAGTCATCTTGAGCACGATGGCGTATTTCTCGGAATCAGTGAATTCGACCTCTGGGAGAAGCCGTATCACCTCCGTGACCTTTCTTGGGGTGACAAAAAAATTGGTGCAATTGCGGGCAATGATCGAAGTGGCACGTTCTTCGGGGAGGGAATCGCGGGTGAGGCGAAGGATTCCGGCTGTTTCGCCGCCCACGACCAGAGGCTGCTCAAAGAGCTTAATCTTCTCCTTTTCGCTGAGTCGGTCGACTCTCACAAGGGCCTCCTGATAATTTGGTTCAACCAGCTTCCGAAGAAGGGAGTGCTCGAATTGTAGTCTGACTTCCGAACGATTGAGTAGATCTTTGGAAACCAAGGTTCCTTGATCGATCTGAAGGTCGAGCCAGGCTTTGGCTGAGGGGAGGTCGCTGCGGATGAGCTTGCGAAACGCCGTGCTTAGCTCGAAGTAGGGAATCGAAGCTGTGTCGAGGATCTAAGATCCGTCGAAGTTCTTGAGCGTTTCGAGCGGAGCCTCGCTTGCGAGTTCGGTTCTGAAGTGAATTTCGAGGCGACGAGCCACGCTATCGGAGAGTTTTTGATCTGCTAGTTCTTCGAGGGCCTGGCTGTGCTGTTGGCTGGTCATGCCATGAAGCGCCAGACCATAGATCATGTTTTGCCTGTTGAAGTCAGCACGGCAATGACGTGTTTCAGGCAGTTTACTGAGTTCCTCAAAAATGGACCAGTCGAATGTTCCATCGTCGCGGACAAACGATGGAGGCTCAATTGATGGAAGCGTGTCAGGCTTCCCGGGTGTCGCTTCCTCGATCTGTTTCTCAATGAGTTCAGTCTTACTTTTGACCTGGTCAATCTCCCCCTGCAAAAAAACAAGTCAGACGATTCCCGCGGAGAGCGTTACAGCAGGGGGGACAAAAGTCAGGAGTTTCAAATGTGAAGAGACTACACAATGAGCTTTTGGTGGGAATCTCTGATTCAGTGGAAGCCGTTGAACTTCTATTCCTGAAGTTGATGTTTATTGGCCAAAGCTTGTGCTGCGGCAGCATCTTTACCTTTGAGTGATTGATAGATCGTTTGAAGGAGTTCGGTGCGATCGTCTCCGGCCGGAAGGGTCTCGGCCCACTGGGCGGCTGCGGCCGGCTCGTAGGGGGCGAGGGTGTCGGCATAGGAAAGAACGGCAGTGTCTTTGGTCGGTCCGGCTTCGCGATTCTGGAGCCATTGACCCGCCGAGATGTAGTCGGCCCGGGTCCAATCTCTCAGGATGTTGGTAGTGGCTTCAGTTGATCCGGTTTCATCGTTGGCCACCCAATCGAGCCACTGGTCGGGATTCTCTTTGACGGATTGGTAGCTCAGGGAATCGAGGATGGTTTTGCGATCCTCCCGACCTAATTCAGGGCTGTCCAGCCATTCGGTGGCAGCAGAAAAGTCTTTCATCAGAGGGCTATTAGCAAGGCCTGCCATCGCACCCTTTCGTTGGTTTTCGTCGAGATTTTTATCATTAATGGCCTTTAGGAAAGCTGCTTGATCTCCTGGTTTTACTCCGACGCCAAGGTCGGAAAGAATCTCGGCAGGTTTTTCGAAGCCCAAGGTGTCGATCATCGTGAGCGCACTGGTGATGTTGGTTCTTGCAGACATGGAAAGAATGGCGGCTTTCATTTGCTCGGATTTTTCGCGGCCCAATTCTTCTTCATTTGCCAGAAGCCATCCGGCAGCGCCATTGGGATCTTGGGTGGCGTATTGGGAAAGAATCATAGGAAGTATGTATTCCATCTGATCGTCTTCGCCGAGCCCCTCACCGGTTGCGGTAGCCAGGCTGAGGGCAGTTTCGGGGTGCTCCGAGGAAATCATCATGATGGACATCCTGATGAGTTCGCGCTTGGCGTCTTTGTCGATGGATCCGTCTTGCTCTAGTGTGGAAATCAAGAATTCAAAGTCTGCGGGTTGGAGGCTGACCAATTTGTCGATGAAGCCGATGGCTTCTTTCTCGACTTCCGAGCGATTGTCAGTGCCGGCTTCTTCGGCAGCTTTCATTCGGACTGCGAAGTCGATCAGCTCGGCGGCGAAATCTTTCACGGCATCTGCACGCGCCATTCGCTTGGCGGTGCTGATGACTCGGGTGGAGTTAAAGGTGGCCTCGGGGTCGGTGGAAATTTCTTTGGCGATGGCAGACTCCTTGAGTTCGTTCCACTCGGTGGTGAGGGATTGAATTTTGTTTTTTTGCTGAAGACCGACAGCTGCAGCGATGGCGATGATGATGGCGGTGACAAGTAGTGAGATTTTCATGCTTACTCGGATTCGGTTGAAGTTTGTGGGAGGGCGGCGTGGATACTTTGGAATTGTTCGGCGAGCCGGGGATCTTTGAACTGAGTCACGAGATGATCCACAGTATTGAATTTGGCCATTTCAGAGACAAATTGATTGGTGATTTCGGGATCGTTTAGGTTCCCGGAAAGCTCCAGCGCTTTTTCGAAGCGGCTTTGGACTCTTTTTATCGAGGACCGTGATTTTGCGAGGGCGTTGGCGACGACGGCAGCCTCATTGCCGGGAGACTCCGTTCTCGACCATTCATAGATCTCGCTGAATTTGGTTTCCGAGTTGTTCGAGCGGCTGTAGTTGCGGGCCATTTGCTCCACGACTCGTGATTTTTCGGCGTCGGTGAGGCCGGCGGTGCTGAGTGCCTTTGAAGCATCGGAGAGGTCGGTGTAGTGATTTTGGCTCCATTTTTGTGCGATTACGGAGGAGGCCTTGTCGGGTGGAAGGAGTTCACGCGCCAATTCCGCAAATTTAGGCCCGCTTTTGGTCACTTCAATATCAGACGAGTTGAGCATAAATTCGACCTGGTCGGACTCGTAGTTTTTCAAACGCGCTTTGGCTGCGGGTAAATCGGATGAGATCAATCCACCAAGTAGGACCGACTCAAGATTGAGCCGGGCATCGTTGTGCATGTCGAGGGTGCTGGAGATAATCTTGCCGTCGGCGATTTGTTGATCGAGCCATTTGAGCGCGGCATTGGGATCGTCTTTGGCGAGTTTGGTAAGGAGATTTTGTTGGGTCCAGAACAGGGGGTTTTCGCGGCTGGTGACAGGGTCGCCAAGGCCTTTGAGGGCTGCGAGTGGATCTGTTTCGCCTAGTCGCTGAAGAAGGCCTTGTTTCAGCTGGGAGGAAACTGCAGGCTCCAGATCCAGGGAGGAAATTGCGGCAAGGCCATCGATCAATTCACTCTCGGTGAGCTCCATCATTTTCTTCTGAAGCTTGAGCATGGCCTTGATGTCAGTGGGCATACCCATGCCGTTGGGCCCCATCATCTCGGCCATCATTTCGGCGATAGCCTTCCAGTCGAGGCTGCCGTCATCGAGGATGAATGCATCTGCTTCGTTCGCGTCCTTGGCGCCCAGAACGACAGCGGGAGTGGCGGCGGTAGCCTCCTCATAAACGATAATGCGTTCCTTGATGACTTTGGTCTTTTCGGAGAGATCGGAGATCGTGTTGTTTTGGGATAACAACCAGTAGGCCGAGCCAAGGACAGCGAGAGCCGGGGGGATGAATTGGAGAGGTTTCATGAACTTTAAGAATGAGGTTAGAAGAACTCTGGAGGCTTGGCTTTGATAAAATGTCTGAAATTTTAGAATGCGTCCCGGCAATGCTTTTTCTATAAGCGGATCGTGAGATTGTTTTTGGCACTTATTTTACCGATCGTCGCGATTGGAAAGGAAATGAAGGTGGAACCCCTTCCTGTTGCAGATCCGGCCAAGGCGGGGATGTCAGTAGAGGGATTGGGAAAGGTGGGTCCCATCGTGGAGGGCTATATCAAGGAGAAGAAGCTGGCTGGCGCCAACGTGCTTGTTTTGCGCAAAGGTGAGGTTGTCTATCAGAAGAGCTTTGGGTTTCGGGATTTGAGGGCCAAGGCCCCGATGGAGAAAGACACCTTGTTCCGGATTTATTCGATGACGAAGGCGCTGACTTCGGCGGCGGCTTTGATGCTTTGCGAAGAAGGGAAGTTGAGCCTCGATGATCCGATCGAGACCTATCTCCTGGAGTTGGCAAAGCCGGAGGTGTTGGTGACCGAAGGACATGCGGTCCCGGCGGAGAGAAAACCAACGGTGCGGGATCTTCTTCGTCACACCGGTGGATTTGCCAATTTACGCGGGGGGCATTTGGTGAGCCAATTCTACCGTGAGGGCCTGCCGGGGCCGGACAAACGGACTTTGGAGGATTTGGTCGGGAGTGTCGGAAAATCAACTCTAATGTATCAACCGGGCTCGCGTTGGGTTTACGGGGTGAGTAGCGATTTACTGGCGGCGGTGGTCGCGAAGGCCGCAGGTAAACCGTTCGAAGAAGTGATCACCAGCCGGCTCATCAAGCCTTTGGGAATGATGGATACGGCCTACTCCGTTCCGGCAGGGAAGGCGGACCGGCTTTCCACGAGTTATCGCACCCGGAAGCTGGGTGGGCTCGGAGTTCTGGAGCCGGCGGCGCGCAGCCGTAGCCTTGAAGATCCCTCGTTCAAAGGCGGAGGAAGCGGACTGATCTCGACGATCACCGATTATGCCCGGTTTTTACAAATGATCGCCAATGGCGGGGAGTTTCAGGGGAAACGCTATTTGCGGGAAGACACTGTCGATTCGATGCGAACCAACCAGCTGCCGAGGAATTTGAAGGCGATTTCTTTTGGCGAGGAGGAACGTCACGGGACCGGTTTCGGTCTGGGCTTCTGCGTTCGTTACGCTCCCGATGATCGCTGGGACAAGCACGCTGCGCTTGGCGAATATGGTTGGGGTGGAGCAGCGAGTACGCATTATTGGATTTCTCCGAAACACGACTTGGTCGTGGTCACGATGGAGCAAACCATGCCCTATAATTGGAACCTGGAACAATCGTTGAAGCCGGTGATTTACGGTGCGGTCTTGAAATAGTTTGTTTTCAGGTGAATTTAGGAACGAGGAAGCCCGTTTAAATTGATGTTATGAAGAAGATTTTACTACTCGCATCCGCTGTGGCGCTGCCGTTTTTGGCCACTTCGTGCGCCGATTATGCCACCTATGGTTACGGCACTGTGGGAGCCCCCGTTGGTGGTTTTGGAAATCCCGGGTTTGTAGGAGGGGGACTGGCCCCGTTGCAAGTGGGATTCGTCGCCACATCTTTTGATCGCTGGGCTTGGGATCCGTGGCGCCGTCACTACTTTGACCGCAGCTGCGGACGCTACTGGAATCCTGGAATTCGTAATTATTGTTCGGTTGCTCCCCGTCGATTTTCTTCGCCAATTTACCCGACTGGTTTTCGTCGTGGACAACGTCTGGCTTGCCCGACCTACCTTCCCCGAACTCCCGTGATCGTGAATCGAGGACGCTCCAGTCGTCCTGTTGGTGTGGTGTCCAATCGTGGCCGCTACGCTCCCGTCATTCACGGACAATCCCGCGGAGTCACTTCGGTTCGTCCGTCCAGTTACGACAGGTCACGCAACTCGGTGAGCAGCCGCTCCTCCAATAGCTACCGCCCTTCGAGTTACTCGACTCCGAACCGTTCAAGTTCCACTCGTAGTGGCGGAAACCGCTCTTCGAGTTACGTGACCCCAACGCGTCGTTCGTCAAGTTCCTCGACCCAGCGTTCCAGTGGCTCGAGCCGCTATCAGACCGTAAGTTCGCCTCCAAGCCGAACCAGATCGACTCCGACGATACGCTCGACTCCGACAGTTCGCTCCTCATCTTACACTCCGAGGAGTTCCTCTTCCGGTGGTTCTTACTCAAGGAGTTCCTCGACCCGAAGCTCAGCAACCCGAAGCACTCCTTCCCGGAGCACATCTGCTCCAAGCCGCTCGGTGAGCAAGGCCCGCCAACGAACCCGCTAAAAAAATTAGTGCGTGATCAAAAAAGCCTCGTGGAAAAATCCACGGGGCTTTTCTTCAATCAATTGGCAATGAGCTACTTCCCAAGTGAGTAGATTTTCAAATCGTCAATGATAGCCTTCTTGGGAACGGCGACCCGGAGAGTGCGTTTTGTCGGATGGGCAATTCCTGTCGAGGTGAAGGCCCCAACCTTTTTGTCGTTAATAATCACGGTCATGGTCTCGCCCCTGATGGTGACGGACAAGGTGTGCCACTTGCCAGCTTCAAGCTGATTGGAAAATCGCTTGGTTTTGGTTTTCAGCATTTTTTGCTGTTCCGGAGTAATTGTTTTGTCCTGACGTGCCTTACGGATTGCCAGCTTCATGTTTCCGGTCTTGAGGTCATTGATCTGCAGGTTTTTTGTCGTGATTTTGGTCATGCAAAGATGGCCTGCGTGAACTTCCTTGAATTTGAGGTCGGCGAAGTTCAGCCCGAGGCTGTCTTTATTGGTCGGGAGTTTGAAGCGAAGGGTGACCCGGCCATTCTCGAATTCCGCTGGATGCACCACGGAGACGGCGTGATCGGCAACGGGATGAAAAGTGATGTGCATCGCGCCGTCTTTCAAATCGACCTGCTTGTTTCCTTTTGCCCTTTTTTTACTGTTCGAGGACCAACCCTTGCCGATCTCTTCTTTGGAATCATCGCTTTCCGAGCGCTCGAAATCGTCCTCAAAGATCAAGGTGGCATTTTCTTCTGCGATGGAGGCCAGCGGGAAGAGTAAGGAGACAATGATGCAGATTGTGTGTTTCATGAGATTGCTGATTACGCGCTGAGCCAGCCGGAACCTACAAGAATGAAACTTTTTCTGAGGAGAGATCTGGGAGCGGAGTGAAACCTACGAAGGGTCTGCGAATCTGATTGCGCTCATGTAAGGAAGTTCAACTGCCACATAAAAAGCCGAAGCGAAAAGAATCATCGTTCCAAGGCTGACCGCGATGAGCCCCCAAGTTATTTCACTGTTGCTTTTCCACTTCCATGTTGTCCACGCGGCGCCAAAGATGAAAAAAGAAGGATAGTAGTAGATCCAACCTTCCCAATTAATAAAGACTCGCGAGATTAAGGGGAGGAAAGGTAGGTCAGATCCCACAGGAGCTCCCTGGAAAGAGCAAAAGTGATGATAGTGGCCCTCTGCGACGAGAGACAAGAGGCTCGTGGAAAGCGCCATGACAATCATGGTAAACCACAGAGCGATTAAGCGAGAAACCATCTCGCCCCTTATACGTGATTTTCGAAGTGAATGCGAGAGTAGGATCGCAAAAGCCCTCGTGTGCGGGCATTTTTTGCGTGTTTTTCCCGCCGTTAGCGGTTTCCCTCCCGCCCAACAAAGCCATGTCCGAGAAACGCAAGCCTTACCCCTTCGATCAGTTTGAACCCAAATGGCAATCCCATTGGGCCGATCACAAAACCTACCGCACTCCTGGTCCGGGCGAGGAAGGCTTCGATGCGTCCAAGCCCAAGTACTACATTCTCGACATGTTCCCTTACCCAAGTGGGGCCGGATTGCACGTCGGCCACCCCGAGGGTTACACTGCTACCGACATCGTGGGACGCTACAAGCGGATGAACGGCTATAACGTCCTCCACCCCATGGGGTGGGATGCCTTCGGTCTGCCCGCCGAGCAATACGCCATTAAAACGGGCCAACACCCGAGTGTTACCACCGAGGCAAATATTAACAATTTCCGCCGTCAGCTTCAGGAGCTTGGCTTTGCTTACGATTGGGATCGCGAGGTCAACACCACCGATCCCAAGTATGTCCGCTGGACGCAGTGGATCTTCCTGCAGCTTTATAATTCCTACTTCTGTGATGAAGACCAGAAGGCCAAGCCGGTTTCTGAATTGGAAGCGAAGGGCTGGACTCAGGAGCAAATTGACGAAGTGCGGCTCGCCTTCATTCACGAGGCTCCGGTGAACTGGTCCCCTTCAATGGGCACCGTGCTTGCGAACGAGGAAGTGCAAGAATGGAAAGACAAGGGTGAGACGGTCGAGCGCCGTCCGCTGCGTCAGTGGATGCTGAGGATCACGAAATACGCCCAGCGTCTCATCGATGAACTTGAGCCTCTTGACTGGCCCGAGTCCATCAAAGCGCTTCAGCGCAATTGGATCGGCCGCAGTGAAGGCGCGGAAGTCACGTTTGACGTCGAAGGAAATGACATCACTGTTTTCACCACGCGTCCCGATACTCTCTTCGGTGCCACCTACATGGTGCTCGCCCCCGAGCATCCGTTGGTCTCGGAAATCACCACCGCTGATCAAAAGAAAGCGGTTGAAGCTTATGTCGCTGCCTGTGCCAGCAAGTCAGACATGGAGCGTGGTTTGGATAAGGAAAAGACCGGAGTCTCGACTGGTGCCTTTGCGATCAATCCTGTCAATGGGGAGAAGATCCCCGTTTGGATCGCCGACTACGTCATGATGGGATACGGCAGCGGAGCCATCATGGCCGTGCCCGCGCACGATACTCGTGATTTCGAATTCGCCGAGAAATTTGGTCTTCCCATTCTTCAAGTCGTTCAGCCCAATGGTGATCAGGATTGGCAGGGTTACACGGACCCTGGCACTGCCATCAACTCCGGTTTCCTCGATGGTTTGAAGACCAAGGATGCCAAGAAAAAGATCATTCATTGGCTTGTCGAGAACGGCAAAGGCGAAAAAAAGATTCAATTTAAACTCCGCGACTGGCTCTTCTCACGCCAGCGTTATTGGGGAGAACCTTTCCCGCTTCTTTGGGACAAGGAAACCGGACAACACTCCGGGGTTCCCGAGTCCGAGCTGCCTTTGCTCCAGCCCGAGATGGAGGACTTTAAACCCACCGGAGATCCCCGTGGGCCGCTTATCAATTGTACCGACTGGATTAATTATAGCGACAAGCTCCAGCGCGAAACCAACACCATGCCGCAATGGGCCGGCTCCTGCTGGTATTATCTTCGCTACTGCGATCCCAAAAACACCGACCACTTTATCTCTCCCGAAAACGAAGATTATTGGGGCAATGAAGACGGCTTTGTTGACTTCTATGTTGGAGGTAAGGAGCACGCCGTACTTCATCTTCTTTACTCGCGCTTCTGGCACAAGGTCCTCAATGACCTCGGTCACTTGAAGTCGAAGGAGCCCTTCAAAAAGTACTTCGCGCCTGGCCTGATCATGGGCGAGGACGCACGCAAGATGTCCAAGTCGTTCGGCAATGTCGTGAACCCTGATGACGTCGTCGAGAACTACGGCGCCGATTCTCTTCGTCTCTACGAAATGTTCATGGGGCCTCTCGATCAGGACAAGCCATGGGCTATGAAGGGGGTTGAAGGTGTTCATCGCTTTCTTGCCAAGGTCTGGCGTGTGGCATTCTCGGAAGAGGCTGACGGCAGTTGGGTTTCCAGTGGTAAGATTGCCGAAGGTCAAAATGAGGAACTCGCAAAAATCACTCACCAAACCATCAAGAAAGTGCAAGAAGCCATCGAGTCCCTGCGCTTCAATACTGCGATCTCATCGATGATGGAGTGCACTAATGCCTACACTTCAGCCAACGAGGTCCCGCGTGATCTTTTCCTCACTTTCCTCAAGTTGCTCAATCCCTTCGCACCGCATCTCTCCGAAGAGATCAACGCGGCTCTGGGTGAAAGCGAACTTCTCAGCGAACAAACCTGGCCCGAGCTTGATGAGTCTCTGCTCGTCGAGTCCGAGATCCAGCTCATCGTGCAGGTCAACGGCAAACTCCGTGCCCGCATTATGGTGCCTGCCGATGTCTCCAAAGAAGACGCCGAGAAAGAAGCCCTCGCCGAGGAAAACGTGCAAAGCTTCATCGACGGCAAAACCGTTCGCAAGGTCATCGTTGTTCCGGGCAAGCTTGTGAATATCGTCGCGAACTAAACCATGGATCTCTCTGCGGTCACTTCGAAGCCGGATTTGGCTCGCGAACTTCAGACCCGCGACTGGCGCCGGCTCTACGATCGGAGTTCCCTTGCGCGCGCCTCGGCTTACACCAAGCCGGCCCGCCTTTTGAAGCTGGTGGCTGTGGATAAAGCCGGGACCGTCGCCATCATCGGCATCCTGAAAGGGAACTACGAGTCCTCTTACACCACGGTCATTCACTGTGAGAAAGATGCGATGGGAGACTGGATGCTCGATGATGACTGCAGTTGCCCGGTCGGCTATAATTGTAAACACGCTGCCGCCGTCCTGACGGCTCTCTCGGATCGACTGGATCAAGCGAAAGCTTCCAAGGGCAACGAATCTCTCCATGAGAATTCCGAAATTGATGAGTGGCTTCACACCGTTGGAAACTCTCTCAAGTCGCAATCTCCCCCCGAGCCCGAAAAACCTTCGACCAGCTTCCTCGCCTACTGTCTTCAGACGCCTGCGTTTTCCTACGACTCCCGCTTCACGCTCTCGCTCCACGTTGGACGTGAACTCAAGAGTGGCGAGGTGAAAATTAACCTGAATTCGAACGCCAACGCCGACCCGCTCCGTCCTCCCAAATATATGAAGCAGGAGGACATTCTTCCCTGCACTCTTTACTATCAAATCCTCCGCGGCCGCTATCAATACAGTGGTCTCACCCTCGAGGGCCCGCAGGCCGGTCTTCTCCTTCAGCAAGTTTTGGAAACCGGACGACTTTATTTTGTCTCTTCGAAGACGGACATCCGGACCATTGTTGCTGGCGATCCCATCATCCCGGACCCGATTTGGGAGAACAAACCCGATGGCTCTGCCCGCCCTGCATTCGCTCCGCCGTTTCGGGATCACATTGGCCTGTTTCCCACCGAGCCGCCTCATCTGATTCTTCCACACCCCGTTCACGATCAAGTCGGTCTTCATCAAGTCGATGTGTCCAAACACAGCCTGCCTTTTCTCACCGCCTGGACAGCCGGCCCCACCCTGAAGCCGAAGCAAGTGGCCACCATTGCTACTACGCTCCAGTCCAAACTTCCCACTCTTCCCAAACCTGTTCCCGTTAAGACCAAGACGCTCAAGAAATCGAAACCTGAGATCTGTCTTCATCTCCACCGGGCCAATCCCTTCACTCACGGCGGCCTCCATCTTTCCGGTCAACCCGAGCCCGTGATCGCTGAACTGAGCTTCCGCTACCACGGTCATTCCTTTTCGCCGGACCTCGCTTCCGAACCACCTGCCAAAGCAACTTTCATCTCATCAAAAAAGGGCACGGTTTTTACAATCCCTCGCGACACCAAGATCGAAAAAGAAGCCATTTTCCATCTCGTCCGTGAGCATGACTTTGTTCCGGCGAGCGTTCATGATTTCGACGTTTCTCGAGATCACTGCTCAGCCTTCCTGCCACAAGGGAATTCCTATGATTGGGATTTTTTAACGGTCGAGTTTATCCGCGATTCTGTTCCCAGTCTGCAAGCAGAAGGTTGGCTCGTCACGATCGACACGGACGCCGAATTTGAGGTCCACTCGATCGGTCCGGACGAACTCGATACCGGACTGACCGAGCTCCCTGATCACGGCATCGACTGGTTCCAGTTTACCGCCTCGTATCTCACTCCGGAAGGGGAGTCGCAGCCGCTTCTTCCGCTCCTCTCTTCCTATCTCCGAATTCTCGATTTTGAATCCATCGATGAAACACTGGCCTCTCTTCCTGAGGGAGATGAGACCCTCCTTAGAGATCCTGATTCCTCTAATTCTTTTCTCTCGCTCCCGACTCACCGCCTTCTCGTGCTCGCGAAAACACTGCACGACCTCTTTGGTTATGCTTCGCCCGAGGAGCCGCTCCATCGCCTTCAGGCCGCTGCTCTCGCCGACGTCCTCGAAATGGACTCCACCCAGACGCTCAAGGATCTTGCCGCCCTCGGCAACAACCTCAAGTACGTCACCACTCTTCCCAGACCCAACCCTCCCAAATCTCTCAAGGCTGACCTCCGCGACTACCAGCTCGATGGTTTCCACTGGATGCAGTTCCTCGCCCGCCACAGTCTTCACGGCATCCTTGCCGATGACATGGGCCTTGGAAAAACCATCCAAACCCTCACTCACCTTCAGGCCGAAGTTTCAGGCCGCCGCACGAGTAAATTGCCCTCTCTTGTTCTCGCTCCAACCTCAGTTGTGGGAAACTGGAAAGCGGAAGCCAAGAAGTTTACGCCCAAGCTCAAGACCCTCCTCCTCCATGGGCCCGAACGCAAGGCCGAGTTCAAAAAAATCCCCACCGCCCATCTCGTCATCACTTCATATGCTCTTCTTGTCCGCGACTTTGAGCAGTTGAAGGAACAGGACTTCCACCTCGTCATTCTCGATGAGGCGCAATATATTAAAAACCCGACTGCCAAAGTTTCGCAGAACGTCTGCAAGTTGAAGGCCAAGCACCGCATCTCTCTTTCGGGAACTCCGCTTGAAAACCATCTCGGCGAGCTTTGGTCGCAAATGCGGTTTTTGATGCCCGGCCTTCTTGGTTCCTCGGAGGCCTTTCGAAAAACCTTCCGCACGCCTATCGAAAGGCACGGAGACTCTACCGCACAACTCAATCTCAACTCTCGCGTGGCCCCCCTGATTCTCCGTCGAACGAAGGATCAAGTGGCAACCGAGCTTCCGCCAAAAACCGAGATTCTTCACACCATTCCTTTGAATCCCGGACAGGTCGATATTTACGAGACGGTTCGTGCCGCCATGGATGACCGCATCCGGGATGCCATCGCGGACAAGGGCCTCGCGAAGTCGCAGATTATCGTCCTCGATGCCCTCCTAAAACTCCGGCAGATTTGCTGCCATCCCCAGCTTCTCAAGCTCCCTGCCGCTCAAAAAGTCAAGCGGTCCGCCAAGCTCGATTTCCTGACTGGCGACCTCCTGCCCACCCTTCTTGATGAAGGTCGCAAGATCCTCATTTTTTCCACCTTCACCACCATGCTCGCCCTCATCGAGAAGCATCTGGAGAAGAAGAAAATCGCGTTTTCAAAAATCACCGGCAGCACCAAAGATCGTCAAAAAGAGATCGAAAAATTCCAAGGCGGTGAAACGCCTGTCTTCCTCATTTCGCTCAAAGCCGGTGGCACCGGCCTCAATCTCACCGCTGCCGATACCGTGATTCACTACGATCCTTGGTGGAATCCTGCTGCCGAAAACCAAGCGACCGACCGCGCCTACCGCATCGGCCAGGACAAGCCTGTCTTCGTCCACAAGATTATCACTGAAGGCTCCATCGAAGAACGGATCGTCCAGCTCCAATCTCAAAAAGCGAAACTTGTCGAAGCTCTCCTCAGTGAAAAAACCACCAAGCTCCAGCTCGACCAGGAAACCCTCGGTAACCTTCTCGCTCCGCTCGAATAAAAAACGTAGCCAAATAGTCCTAACTCGCTATTCGCTATGATCGCCTATCATTGTTTTTGGGCTAACTCGCAAATACGGTGACTCATCAAAGATGAAAATACGAAGCCTTCAGGGATTGCTACTCCTCGCGACACTATTTTTCTACTCGTGCGATCAAGAGCGAATCTCCCCAAGAAAAATCGAACCATCTGCCATGTCCTCCGAACTAAGCCCTCCGCCCGCCATCACAAAGGAACTTTTTGCCAAGTGGAGGTCGCCGCGTCGCGGGAGCACCCAGGCGGAGCGGATGGACAATCCGGTTTGGCAATGGATGTTGGAAGACGAGGTGGGGACTTTTACCGCGACCGATCATTTTCAATTGGGAACGGCTCATGATCTGGGGCCCGGTTGGTGCGGTGAACGTTTTGGTCAGAGTGAGACCCGGTTGCCGGACGGGCGGGTCATTCTGATCGCAGGGGAACATGAGGACCACTACGATCCGGATTTTTTCATCTACAATGATGTCATCGTTAAAAACCCCGATGGTTCGGTTCACTTTTATTGCTACCCGGAGGATGATTTTCTCCCGACCGATTTTCATTCTGCGACATTGCTTGAGGAGGGCATTTTATTGATCGGAAATCTGGGTTATCCGGAATCTCGCCGAGCGGGTGAAACCCTGGTGCAAATCCTGGATTTGAAGAATTTCCACGTTCGTCAGATCAAAACGCAAGGAGACGGCCCAGGATGGATTGGTGATCACGAGGCCAAATATTTGCCGGTTGAGAAAAAAATCATCATTACCGGAGGCGAAGTTTTTGGTGCAGACGGAAGTCTTCTCGAGAACATCGACGATTGGCAGTTGGATCTGTTTTCTTGGACCTGGAAGCGGCTGACCGAGCGCAAGTGGACGCGGGTGGAGTTTGCCAGGGAAGATGGCGGCTGGATCGATCTCTTTGAAATGAGATCAGCAGGAGACAGGGCAATGGCTGAAGAGGGGCTTCGGAAGATGAAGGAGGAGATGAAAGAGCTTTTTGAGGAGGAGGGAATCGAGGATTCAGAGATGTTAGAAGAGTTGATCAGCGGGTCTCGGTTTGAGCCATCGAAGGAGCCGGAAACCTTGGCTGCGCTCTATCACCCGCCCGTCGATTTAGAGGAAGTATCAGGCAAAGACTTTGACGTCTTCCGGCTCAAGGTTGATGGGGTTATGGTTCGCTACAATGAAAAGGGGGATCACATCGTCATGACAATTGAAGGTGAGCTTTCGTCCGAGCTTGTGGAGGTTCTGACAGGAGATTTGAAGGAGAAGCTCGGCAAGGTTTTGGACTGTGAGATCAAGACGAGGGCTTATCGATAGTTGAATTCACTTCTTTAGCAGCAGCGCGATCTTGGCGCATGGCGAGATTCAGAATCTCGAAATCAAGGCGGAGGTTATTTACGTGTTCTTTTAATGGAAGATGTTAGTTTGTCGCCTAATCAGAGTCGTTACGGCGCTTTTTCTTGGACTGATTTCCAGCTCGCTTTTGGGGCGGGTGATTCATCTGGAGCCGCTGGTTGATGAAATCGGAGAGGCTTCGGGGGAGAGTTGGTCGAGCGCGACTTATTTGCGAAGAGCGCTCACGCTTGCCCGCCCTGGCGATGAAATTTGGATGAAGGCCGGATTCTACACCCCGCTGGAAGGGGTGGAACTGGTGCCGTTTCGTTGTGCCAGTTTTTCTCTTCCGGCAGGAGTGAGTTTGTTTGGAGGATTTTCTGGCAACGAGAGTAATTTGGGAGAGCGGCGGTTGTCTGGTGAAAGGCAGACGGTTCTGTCAGGCGACTTTGAGGGAAATGATGTGACTGATCTTGAATCCGGAGTCACACGGTCTCCTGATGGAATCATTGGTGAGAATGCCAGACGAATTCTCAAGATCAGTGGAGGCGGTCGTTCAACGGTTGTCGATGGGCTGACGCTGACAGGTGCGAAGCGGGCGAATGACTTCTGCGGAGTTGAATCGGTTCTGGTTATTCAGTATGGGAGTCCGACCATTCGCAACTGCCGTTTCGTCGGGAACTACGGCGAATTTTGAGGCGCGATCTGGTTGGACAACTCTCCAGAACCAGTCATTGCAAATTGCCTGTTCAGTGACAACGAAGCTCGTGAGTCAGGCGGTGCGATCTATTCTGTGGCTTCATCGCCATTGGTTGTGAACTGCACCTTCAGCCGTAATTCAGTGGATGGAGACGGAGATACGATTAACTGTTGGGGCCACTCGGCGCCGGTTGTTGCAAATTGTATTCTTTGAAATGGAGACTATTTACGGCGGGGGAGGCGGGGAACGATCCTGGCCTCGGCGGAGTCGCGAATCATAGTAACTAATTCGATTGTTGAAGGGATTACTAACAGCGGTTGGGGAGCGGGAATCACTGAACTACCATTGGGGAACAACGTTAAATCGTCACCGCGTTTTATTTCGGGGACGCTTCAACTCCGTGCGGATTCCCCGGCCCGACAGTTGGGGAGCAGAGTCTTGCTCCCACCGGATCAGTCCGATTTTGATCAAGATGGGGACCGTCTTGAGACGCTGCCATTTGATCTGGCGGGGCGGGATTACACTGGCGTCTGGCCTTTCCTTCGCCAATGCGATGCGGGTTGCTTCCAATATGATGGAGTCAATGCAGATTCGGATCTCGATGGCTTTAGCGATGCTTTTGAGAGGAGTGTCGCAGGGAACTCGTTCGGTCTTTACATTCCCCGTATCACAACACTAACGCCCTCCGGGCAGGAGCTCTTGTTGACCTTTGAATATGTTCGGAGGGTGCGGGATTTCACCGATTTTGTCTTCGAAGGTGCCGCGGAGCTTTCCGGGCCATGGACTGAGTTGGATGGGAAGCGGATCAGGTCGGGAGCAATCAACGCAACGGACGGATCGGAAACCTGGCAATTGTTTTCTGAAGAGGGACAGCGATTTTTCCGGGTGCGAACGATTCCGGAAGACTAGGGCGTAGCTCCTATAACGAGCCGGCAGCAAATTGCTGACCGGCGTGGCAGTCATTGCGATTCACTCGAGGCTCTGTTTGGAAGAGTCTTTCAGCGGAAGGGCATTCCGGGCCAGCCTCGCCATGATCCGCTGAACGATTCGACGAGACCAGAGGCCGCCGCCCACGCATCCGGTGAGGTGATTTTTCCAGCCGGGGATGACAAGTGTTTTGCGCCGGGCGAGCCCTTTCAAGGCTGCTTCCACCACTCTTTCCGGGGACATCCATTGAATCGGGAGTTTGGAATAATCGACGGGATGTAGGTCCTTTCCGGGGGTGTCGGTCGCGCCGGGTGCCAGCACAAGAACATCGATTCCCTTGTCGCGCAGTTCATGATGGAGAGCTTCGCCGAGGTTCAAGAGAAATCCTTTGGTCGCCGAGTAGTTTGCCATGTAGGGAACTCCTTGAAATCCCATGAGTGATGATACAAAGATGACGCCCCCTTTGTTCCTGGCCAAGAGACCGGGAAGAAGTCCCCGGGTCAGGGCCATGGGGGTGAGGCAATTGAGGTGAAGAAGTTTCTTCTCCTCAAGAGGGTCTGATTCCGAGAAGTCGCCCGGAACTCCACTGCCGGCGTTATTGACGATCAGGCCGATTTCGAGTTCTTCGCAGGCTTGGATGATCTGTCCGGCGGCGTCTGCGTCACTCAAATCGATCTTGAGACAGCGGACCTCAATTTGATGTGCGGAGGTCAGTTCTTTGGCGAGCGTCTCGAGCAGCTCCAATCGACGGGCAACCAGAACAAGGTGAAATCCCTTGCCGGCGAGCTGTCGGGCGAACTCCGTTCCGATCCCCGAGGAGGCTCCGGTGACCAAGGCCCAAGGCCCGTGGGTGGTGATGAGAGCGGACTTTCCCCGGAGCATTCCCCGGGACGGTAGCTTCAATCGGAAGTTGGCCCAAGTTTTACGGCGACATTTCTCGACAAAGAACCCGTTCTTGCCGTGTATTAATGCCAGTTATGAATCGAAGAGAATCACTGACCGCCCTCTCGGGGGGCGCTGCCACTGCCGCTATTTTTTCAGCTCTTGGAGCACAGGTTAAAGCTGCCGAAGAGGACGCGGCGAAAGCCGGCGCCGAGTTCAAGCACTCGGTTTGCCATTGGTGCTTTGGAAACATCCCGCTCGACCAGTTTTGTGTCGAGGTTAAGAAGATGGGGATTGAGTCGATCGAAATTCTTTTCCCGAACCAGTGGGAAACCGTGGCCAAGCACGGGCTTGAGTGCGCGATGGGACGTCCCAAGCCGGTCAAAGGGATTGGCGGGATCGGGACCTCTTTTGAGAAAAAGGAAAACCACGACACACTGGTGAAGATTTATGAGGAAATCATTCCTCTCGCGGCCAAGGCGGGCAACGTGCCTCAAATTATAGCCTTCTCCGGAAACCGTCGTGGTCTCACTGACGAGGAAGGATTGAAGAATTGTGCTGAAGGAGTGAAGCGCATCATGCCGATTGCCGAGAAGCACAACATCACGATTTCCATGGAGCTCTTGAACTCAAAGAAGGATCACAAGGACTACCTTTGCGACCGCACCCAGTGGGGTGCGGATCTGGTCAACGAAGTGGGTTCGGATCGCTTCAAGTTGCTCTATGACATCTACCACATGCAGATCATGGAGGGTGATTGCATCGCAACTTTCACCAAGCACATGGATGCCATTTCACACTTCCACACCGCAGGTGTTCCAGGGCGTAACGAGATTGATGACACCCAGGAGTTGAACTACGTGGGCATTTGTAAAGCTCTCGCGAAGTTGGGTTACAAGGGATACCTTGGTCAGGAGTTCCGTCCGAAGAAGGATCCTTTGACCTCGCTCAAGCAGGCCATCGATATCTGCACGGTCTAGCCGCTTAAGAATCACAAAAAAGGCCCTCGGGACGATTGTTCCCGGGGGCTTTTTTGTGGAGTGACGTTCTCTCGAGCGTCAAGGGATGGGCGTGGGCAGTCTGGAGACAGCCCCTCCTTAAAGATCTATTCTTCGGTGATCTCGATTTTACGGAAGGAGATCGCCATGTTTTTTCCACCATGGAGTTGGAGGCCGAGGGGGCCTTTTTTGATGGCAGTTTTGGACTCGTAAGTGATGCCTTCGATACCATTGAGCCAGGTCTTGTAGGTGTTTCCTTTGACCTCGATTTTGAGGACGTTCCAGTCCTTGGGTTTAACCGCAGCGATCGCTTCTTTGCTTTCAGTTGGGTATCCTTTGCCCGGGATATAAGGGGCGGCGGTGAGGTCGCGTTTGAGGGAGCCGGAGATGCCGATTTGGATTTGGTCGTGTGCTTTCTTGAGCATCACGCCGGAGTCGATAGTCCCTTCCCCATTTTTGAATTCGAGGGTGAGGGTGAAGTCGGTGAACTCTTTGGTAGTCCAGAGAATGGAGCCTTTTTTCTTGGGACCGGACTGGCAATGAATGACACCGTCCTTGGCAGTCCAGTAAGGAAAATCGCCTTTGGCGTCCGATTTCCAGCCAGTGAGGTCTTTTCCGTTGAAGAGAGGCTCGCCGGCAAATGCAGTGAAGGGAAGAAGGAGGAGTGGAAGAAGAAGTTTCATGGGTTTAAGCAGGTTTGTTTTTTAACTGTGAGGAAGACATGTGCGACCAATTGTAAATCGCGATGAGATTGAGGAAAGAGGCGACGTAAAAGAAGCTGGAGACCTCAAGCAATTCTTCGAGAGGAATACGCGGGGACGGTGGCAAAGCTTCCAAGGTTTCCGGTCATCTTCATCGTCCGGGAGAAAGAGCCCGCGTTTTTTACCGCCGCTATCGACGAAGTCGCTGAAGAAACAATTGTCCGCGGAGTTTCTGGTGAGTGGGGTGACAGTGTTATTCTTGGCGACCGTGATGCTGGTCTGATCGATGTTGAGGAAAAGCGAGAGCGAAAATGGTTGGGCTCTATTTTCGTGGGATAACCCCCGTGATGAGCCCGGTTCCAAACAGGCTGACAGCGAGGCCGGCGATCATTTGTCCGGTGACGAGTTCATCGAGAACAAGCCATCCCCAGAAGATGCCGAAGAAGGGGATGAGGAAAGTTACCGAGGTTGCGACGGTGGCTCCCGAGCGTTGAATCAATTTAAAGAATAGGACGAAGGCAAGGGCGGTGCAGACCAAGGCCAAGGCAATGGCGCTGAGCCAGCTATTGAGCCCCGGTGAGGTCTCCGGAAGGCGGGAGAGCGCGAAAGGAACGAGGACAAGACCCGCACCGAGCAGGCTGCCCGAAGAGGCTACGAGCGGCCGAACTCCCTGAAGGTGGCGCTTCATCCAGCTGGCTCCGAAACCATAGCAAAGGCAGGACACGATACAGGCGATGATGGGCCAGCCGCGGCCGTTTTGGTGAAACTCCAGCTTGCCCCAGACCAGAATCAGGACGCCGAGAATTCCGAGAGCGAGGCCCACGAATTGCTCTCGGCGGAGTCGTTCGCCCAGCCAGGATGCCGCGATGAGGGCGCTGAAGACCGGGACGCTGGAATTCATAAGCGAGGTAAAACCCGCACTGAGACTGAGACTGGCCCATGAGAGAAGAATAAAGGAGATCGCCGAGCCGACCACGCCACTGACAAGCAGCTGCCACCAATGATCCCGCAAGAGCGCCCGGGCTTCGCGACGTAAAAAAACCGGCGTTAAGGCGAGCCCGGCAATTCCCATGCGAAAGGCTACCAGCGGAATGGGACCGAACTCGGGAGCGGCCACCCGCATGAAAAGAAAGGACGCACCCCAGATCGCCGCGAGAACGAGGAGAAGAAGAACGTCGGCGATGCGCACGATGGGGAGGTCGTCGCCGCAGCCTAAAAAGTCAAGAGGATGCTTTGAGGTGCTGGTTGCAGAACTGGAGCTGGAGGTCGAGCCACTCGACACCCTTCTTCACCTGGGGGAGTTTGTTGCGAGTTCCGCCATAGGCTTCCACCGGAATACCGAGTGACTTGGCTTTGTCGCGGATGAGTTCCAGCTGCTTGGGCGGGTGGATCCGGTCGGTGGGTCTGGCGTTGGAGTAGAGAAATAGGGGAGCCTCTCCCTTGTCCATGTAGCGAAGGGCAAATTCCTGGGTGCCGATCGGCTGCATGATACCCACGACGACGGCGGGTCGTGAGCTAAGTTTGTCGACCGGGTCGCTGGCTTTCGGATCGGCCAGATCATCGTGATACCCCAGAAATTGGCTGATGAGAGCTCCCGCGGAAACGCCCCCGCAGGCGAGGCGTCCGGGGTCGATGTTCCAGTCTTTGGATTTTGAGCGAACGAATTTTACGGCACGTCCGCAGTGGATCGCGATGTCCCGGTAGCCCATCTTATCGCCCAGAAAAGGGTAGTTGCAGCTTACGACGGCGTAGCCGGCCTTGCGATATTTTTCCAGGGTGGAACGTCCGTGTTTTTCGATCTGGTTTTTGTCGCCATTGCGAAACCCGCCACCGTGGAACCAGACAAAGACGGGTGCCGGCTTGTCCCCTTTTTTGAGAGCGGGATAAAAGTCGAGCACGTTGCGCTCATGTTTGGAATCGTATTTGAGATCCCGAAGGGTGTTGCCATGGAGGGAGGCAATGAGGAGGGCAAAGATCGTAAATTTTTTCATGATGGGAGTCTCCGGCTCGATTGATGAGGTGGCAAGTGAAAGGTCGCACTTACGATGTCAGTTTTTTGACCGCTTGAGTCAGGGCATCTTCTTCTCCGACGTTACCGGGAAAGATGACATAGGCGAGACCGGGATGAAGGGTCTCATTGCCGATGGTCCAGACCGGAACGCCGGGGAGGACTTGGCCAAGAACCTGGGCTTGTTTCACGCCAAGGGCACCGGTGGCGATATCCGAGGAGGTCATACCTCCCTTCGCGACGATAAAAGAGGGGCGTTCTTTGATTCCCCGGACAACGTCGACAAGAGTTTGTGAGACGGTTTTGGAGATGGTGAGGCTGTCATCTCCATCGACCCGTTTTCGCGATGTGAAGACAACGACATTTTCACCGGAGGTGAGTGAGGACTGAACATCGGCAATCGTCTTTTCCAAATTGAAGGTGGCATGGATGATGTCCGGAACGCTGAGTTTGATCGCGGTCAGACCGGGCGCGTTTTTGAGAAGATGGTTGAGCTGGCCGGTGGTCTTGGGGACGTGGGAACCAACGATGATGAGGCCGCCATTTGGATTGGGTTCCAGATCTTGTAATTGCCAGGGTTCCAAGGGGGGGCGGGAGGGAATCCCGGCGAGTGACTGCACGAAGGAAGCGGCCGAGCGAATGATAAAGCGACGCCCAGCTTTTAGCAACGCGAGCGAGAGGACGTTGAGGTCTGAGAGGGTGGTGGCGTTGACGATGCAGGTGGAGCCATCCGGCAGGTCGGCGAGCGGTGTTGTGATGTCTCCGGAGCGCAGATCGGTGAGGGAAAGTGATTGCACATCGACCGGCCCTGCGGATTTTTCCGCGAGATAGTCCGGTAGGTAGGAATGTGAGAAGGGGAAAGCTTTGTCGTTGGCAAAGGGGGTGAGGTGAGCCGGGGTGGCGGTCTCTCCCTCGACCACGTAGTGGGTGTCATCGACGGTGAGGCGTCCGCCGGCTTCTAAAAAGGGAATGAAAAGGGTGGACGCTTGCGGAATGTCGAGGGCTTCGCGGAGGGTGTCGGTTTCGAGCGGAAAATGTCCCCGCAAGGTGGAGTCGGAGCGCGAGATGACGATGATGTCGTCTTCAAATTCCTTGAGGATTTCTCCGAGATTTTTGTGAAGCGCGGTGGTTTCTTCAGGGGTGAGTGATCGTGAATTGGTGAGAAGAAAAAGGATGGGAGGCGCTTCATCAATAGCGTCTTTCACCTTGTCCGGACTGAGGTCGGTGAGCACGGGGACATCGAAGACGGTTTGCGTCCCGGTGGGATCATCATCGAGAACGACAATGGTCTTTTTGGATTCGATGAGAAGGTTGTGAATCTCTCCAGTGAGATTGTCGGGGGATTCCGCGGGCAACCCGGAGAGCAGTTCGTTTTTGGTCATGAGAGAAGGGTTTAGAAAGGTGGCATGGTCAGAATTCCGACGGACTTCAGCCAAGAAAATTCAAGCGTGGCAGATTGGGTTTCCGGAGCGAGAGAGTGGATCAGAAGGTGCTGGTTGTTGCCGAGGGAATAACTGCCGTCACCTCGATCCGGGTTCTTTTTTTTGAAGTAAGTGGTGTATGTTTTTCCGTCGATGGGTCGTGAGAGGGAGATGCCGTCCGGGTGGACTTTCTTGAGAGTTCTCCCACGATAGCTTTCTCCGGCGGCGAGTTGAACAGTCTTGTGCTCATAGTCGTAGCCACATGAGGTGAGTATGGCGATGCAGGCGACGAGGAAGAAACGGGGAATCATCAGGATAACAGGAGTTGAGGATCCCTAATCGAGGGGATTTGGACAAGTAAAGTCGCGCCAAGGGGCGCTTCCGCGTGTGAGAGATTCAGAGAGAAAGAGCTGCGAAGAGGCAGCGGTCAACCGGAATGTGGTTAGGGTTGAGGAGGTCACCTGGGATAGTGACGCAGTCTCCGTGACCGAGGGAGGGTCTGCAGCCATCATCGAACCCTCGCTGACCCGGGGGGTGCTTTGGGAAATGACGTCAAAAAGCTGAATCTCTGCGCAACTTTTTCAACTTTGATCGGTTAGAGTCACCGCAGATCACAGACTTTTTATGAAGAATTCTACCTTAATTCCCCTTTTTTCCCTGACCGCAGCGGCGGCTTTTGGGCTCGGCTGGGTCGCTCGTCCTGACTCGGGAGACGATCAAAACCAAGCTTCCAATAAAGATTCCGCCGACCGTAATGGTCGCTCGATGAGCGGATCAAGATCGTCCGGCAACGGGTCTCGTTCGAGTGTTCCGGAGTCCGAGTTTATTTCGAGGTATCTCGTGAATGGATCGATTTCCGGCGAAGATATGAAGAAGGCCATCGAGGAGATTTCAAATACCAATGATCCTCTTTTGCGCCAGAAGATGTTTGCGGCCTTGTTGGAGAATTTGACTCCGGATAATGCGAAGAGCGCGTATTTGGCTCTACGCGAAGGACGCCGCGGAGGACCGTTTGGACGTGGTGGAGAAGATCAGATCAGACTTTTGGCAAATGCCTGGGGACGAATCGACGGAGCGGGAGCGGTTGCGGCCTTGAAGGAGATCGCAGCCGAGGAAGGTGAAGATGGCCGCGATGATCGTGGTCGCGGACGCGGTGGTCGCGGACCGGGCGCGCTCTCAGGAGTGCTGGCGGGTTGGGCGACTGTCGATGGTGCGGCAGCTTCGGCATACGTGAATGGTATCGAGGATGAGCGCGAGCAGCGTGGAGCGGCTTTTGGAGTTCTCCAGGGAATGTTGGTGAACGGAGTGGATGAAGCGATGAGCTTTGTCCGCAGTATGCCCGGCAGTGAAGATGGTGACCGGACCAAGGGATTTTACATGGCGATGGTGACCGACGAAATGCTTGAACAAGGTTTGGACCAAGCGAAGAGCTGGGTCGATACCGTGAAGGAGCCCGAGCTGAGAACCGGTGCTTTGGCCCGGGTGACGATGGAAATCATGAATGAAGATCGTGCGGAAGCTGCCGAGTGGATTGCGCAATTCGGTGATGAGGATGCTGCTGCTCCGGCTGTGAATCGCTTGGCCGACGATTGGGCTGACGAGGATCCCAAGGCGGTTATGGACTGGGCGGAGAATCTCTCAGGCAAGTCGAAGGCGGAAGCTTACGAGGAGGCGATGCAAAGTTGGGCGCGTCAGGACCCGGCTGCGGCGGGCGAATATCTGTCGAGTTTGCAGGAGTCTCCCGAGCGTGATGCTGCGGTGGGAGGATACGCCACACGAGTTTCCCGCGAGGATCCCAGCAGCGCCATGGAGTGGGCCAAGACGATCAATGACCAGGGAATCCGGGAGGAGACCATGGTCGATGTGGCCCGCGATTGGTATCGTAATGACAGAACGGCAGCCGAGGAGTGGATTGCTTCCAGCGGTTTGTCCGAGGAAGCTGTCGAGTCCATCACCACTCGTCGTGATTTTGGTCGCGGCGGTCGAGGACGTTAATTTTCAAACAAGATTCCAGATCATAAAAAAAACCCGACACCGTGAGGTGCCGGGTTTTTTTGTGACTTGGGTTTGCCAGGCTTTATTCGACGGCGTTGACCTTCACGCGGAAGAAGCGTGCCGGTTGGCCATTATCGAGGAGCGTGGGGTAATTCACGCTCACGATCTCGTAAGCGCTGTCCGCGGTCGAGTCGGCCAGAATGCTCGGAAAGGCCGAGCCATCAAACCAATCGACGAGGTTCGAGCTAAACTGCGGTGTGTAAGTGACACTGCCAGCTGAGCCGAAGTCATCGCGTCGGACGAAGACGCCCCGGTAGTCCAGCGCGCCTCCCGGGAGTCGGCGAACATCAATGATGGGGAGTCCGTTTGCCGATCCATCGATGGCGAGCGGGCTGTCATCATCGATCGCGGTGCTCATCCCGAAGGCGAATTCGAGGAGGTCGTCAACGCCATCGTTATCCGAGCTTTCGCTAATCCGAATATTTCCCGTGACGGCCACGGTACCATTTTCGAACCCATCTTCAAGTCGGGCGGTGGCGGTGACGGAAGCGTTACCATTTGGCAAGAACTCCACGGCTTCCAGGGCAGCCTGAACCTGTGTGATCGGGCCGGTGGCCGACCAGATTCCGGTTGAGCCATCGTAAGTTGATCCCGCTGGTGCGGTGAAGCCGCCAAGCGTTGGATTGATCGTCAGCGTGAGGGTAACGCCTTCGGCTCCGAAGGTTGCCAGTGAGCCCTGATCAAACGAACCTTCCATGTTGACGAGTTGGTTGGCATTGAAGTCACCGGGTTGATCGCTGGTGGCTCCGTCGTTGCTGGAGGTCTGACCAAAGCCCAGGGTATCATCGCCGGACCAGTTGTCACGGGTTCCGAGGTTGAGCAAAGGCTGTGTTGTTTCACCGGAACCGTTGACATTGTAGGTCACGGAATTGCGCTCGAAGCGAAGATCAATCGTGGCCCGGGTGTCTGCCGGAAGAGTACTCCCCAGTGGGATCAGGATAGTTCCATCGAGGTCCCAATCGTTATCCAGGGCCCTGCCATTGGCTGGGATCTGGTCGGGCGTGGTATTCATCTTACCCAGAAGGTAAGGCACACCGTCGATCAGGTAGATACCGTGGCCGTTGGAAGTGCCGCCGATTTCCCAGACAACGCGTTGGGCCGAAGTCGCGACATCAGAAGCGGATGGCGTGAAGGCGAGGGTGACTACGAATCCGGTGCCGACGCCTGGATCGGGGATGGCCACGCTAGCCGGTCCACCTGTCGCGAAGACCGGGTTGATCGTGCTAAACAAGCCATCAGGATCACCGATCGTGACCGGAGGACTGATGCCAATGTTCGTCGTTCCCGCAGGGTAGTTGAGAGTCGTGTTGAAGGTCTCGAAGGGTTGCTGGTTTTCACTGGCAGCACCGATCACAATCACGGTGACACTGGCCGCTTCGGCCGCCTGGGTGGACTGGGAATCCTCCGGCAAGTAGCTGAAGGAATCCTCGGTAATCTCTCCGGGTGCCAGGGCATTGAAGGCGTCGTTGGCATCATAGCTCACCGACCCGTCGGATGCGACAGTGAGGAGTGCTCCACTGGGGAGGGTGATTTCGGATGCGACATTGGCAGCCGAACCATTGACTTCGACAACGGTGAGCGAGGAGGATTCTCCCAGGTCGGGATCGGCGTCATTGGTGATGACATTCCCGGTGCCTGGCAGAGCGTTGGTGACGATGAGCGAGTCATCATTGGCGATTGGCGCGTCGTTACCAACCAGAGCATTGACGCAGCAGTTGGTGGCTTCGCCTTCGGTGACCGCGAGTGCATCGTCGACGGCGTTGATCGCTCCGGTGATCAAGATGGTGACTGTGGCTTCCGAGGTGGCTCCGTTGCCATCGTTGATGCGATAGACAAAGGTGTCCTCTGCGGTGTCACCTGCGGTGAGGCTGAAGGCGCCATTTGGATCGTAAGTGAATGCTCCGGTGGCATCGTTCATCGTGACGGTGGCTCCGGAAGGGAGAGTGGCCTGATTGCCGATTGCAACGAGGTTGCCCGCAGAATCGATCACTCCTGAAATGGTGAGAGTGTCTCCATCGATGTCCGTTCCATTGGCGACAGCTTCATAGTTTTGTCTCACCTGGGGAGCGCTGAGCGCGTCTGAGTAGAGCCGGAACTTGGCAATCGATCCGTTAAAGGTGTTCCCATAAGGAGTGTTGACGGCGGTGTTCTGGAATCCGCCGTGGTTGTTTTCACCGTAGCGACCGAGGCCCGAGGCGTCTCCGCCATCCCAATCGGCGGCGGCTCCTCCGCTGGCATCCACCTGGCTTCCGTTGACGTAAAGAGTGAGGCCGGTTCCGGGGACAATCGCGAGGGCGACCTGGAAGAATTCGTCGTTCGGATCTTGTCCGTTGAGAACGCCCCCGGGATCGTTGGTCAGGTCGTAGGATACGGTGCTGCCGCCTCCGTTGGCTCCATCGAGTCCGGTGGCTGCTATGAGAACGCCATTATCGATGACGACTCCAAGGCCCGTCCCACCTCCGGTTTCGAAGAGGGTCGCGATTTGACCAAGGTCAGCGATTCCGGGTTTGACCCAGATTTCCAAAGTAGCAGGAAAGGTATCGACCGTTCCTCCGGGAAAGAGATCGTTGATCGATCCCGAGGTGCCGGGGAAGGTGGCGTAGGCTTCGGGTGAACCATCGAATTCCAGGGCGGCACTAATTTGGGTCAGGCTGCTGGTCACGGATGGATTGTATGAGATGCCACTCCCCAAAACCCAGTCTGCGCCGGCACCCGCGCCGGTTCCGACGTTGAGCCAACGCGAATTTGAGGGGGCCAGAGCGGCGTCGTAGTCGAGGGTAATCAGACTTGCTCCGCCGTTGCCCACCACCCGGCCATCGTTGCTGAGGAGGTTGCGTGAGCTGGTGTAGGTCTGGCTGCCAAAAGGACCTTCGTTCAGGATATCATCGTTGGCTGAAGGCGCGTCGTTTGCTCCGGTGACCTCGACGGTGACGGTGGCCGAGGCGGTCGAGACAAAGGCGCTGTCCCGATTGTCAATGACCTCGGCCTCGCCCATGACGGTGCCGGAGTAAAAGCGGAAGAGGCCGAGTTTTCCGTCGAAGGAATTGCGCAGAGGAAGAAGACTTCCCGGGTTGGCATCGTCTCCACCTGCATCGCCATTTAAGCCTCCTAGTCCGGCGCCATCGCCACCACTCCAATTTTCAAGATTGGTGCGGGTACTGTCGGATCCGACGTTTACTCCGTCCAACCAGATGGTCGTGGTATCATTTCCGCCAAGGTTGACGTCGAAGGTTACCACGAGGTGGTGCCAGGTGCCGGCGGTCATGCTGGCCGTGGAAGCAAGGCGAAGCTGGCCGTTGTGCTTCACGACCCATTCGATGCCCCCGTCGGCCTTGAGATAAACTCCCGATCCAGTTCCGGACCCTCCGGTTTCGAAAAGCGTGCAGTCCTGCAAGGTGTCCTGCTTGATCCAGAACTCCAGACTGACGCCGGCGGTGTTCCAGGCTTCGGTCGTGAATGCCGCGCGGGTTGCGGTTCCACTACTTGAAAAATCATAGCTGGAGGTGATGGCTGACGGGGCGCCGGCGCTGGCCGGAGTGATGGGAGGGAGGCCTCCCCAGACCACGTCATTCACCGCAGCAGTCGGGATGAGCGAGGCAGTCACGTTGGGCGTCAAGGGTGCCTGCCCGACGATGGTGTAGCTGAAGGTGTCCTCGAGACTTTCACCGGCTTGCAGCATTTGCGCGTCGGCATTGGGTGAGGGGTCATAAGTGAACCGGCCAATCACTCCGCTGGAGTCATCGATCGTTACGGCGCTTCCGCCTGCCGAAACCGCGGAAGTCGAAAGAACCTCGAAGGTTCCGCTGTCGTTGGTGGTGACCGAAGGTCCGGCAGTGATGGAGGCATCCTCGCTCGATTGGCCGAAACTTGGGCCGCTTGGTTTATTGGCGGGATGCCTGGGATGACCGTGCCGAAGACGAGGAGCGGAGATCTTGACTCCGACTTTGTTCACGAAGTGACTCATGCCTACGTGAACCATCTCCCGCTTCCGACATGGATCAACGAGGCGATTGCAATGAGGATGGAAACGCTAGTGACGGGGCTGCCTCGATTTCAGTTGGATCGTGAACTTTTTGCCTGTCATCAGGAGTATTGGAATCAAGAAACCCTGACTCAGTTCATCACCGGAGAATCATTCGATCTATCCTATCAGCTCGCTGAGATTCTTTGGTCCAAGATCGAGACCAATCTGGAGGCGACGCACGACGAGATCCAATACCTGCTCTGCCAAGTCTCTTACGAAGATGGAGGTGAAGCGGCCTTGCAAGAAATCTTCGGCGTGGGCCTGAATGATCTCTTCCGGAGTTTTCTTGGTGAGATCTAAAGTTCAATCCGCGTGCCGGTATCGAGACTTCGGCGGCCCGCTTCGAGGATGGCGGTGGTATTCCGGGTGGTCTCGATGGTGGCGAGGTTCTCGCGTTTGCCGAGAATGAAGTCGGCGATGCTTTGATAGCCGTAACTTAATTGCCCCGCAAAACGGCCTTGGGCATCGGGGGTGTATCGAAAGAAGAGGGGGTTGGGAGATTGATATCCTTTAGTGTCCGAGGCGAAGTCATACCCGCGATGGGCTTGGTCGACCCGCACTTCTCCTTCGTGGTGAAGGGCGAAGAATCGTTGCTGGGAATGAACCTCGGCCTTCGCAGCGATCCAGGAAGAGGTGTAAATGGCGGTCGCTTTTGTGCCCGAGCTGTTCACCCAATCGACCATCAAGGTGATGGTATCCTCGGTGGGCAGGTCCAGGTTTGTCGCGACGCCGGTGGAGGCGGAAGCGATGACGGAACCAGGACGTGCCAGGCCTTCGAGGGCCCAGCAATGGAAGTCGATATGATGTGCGTTGAGGTAGTAGGAAATGTCGGAGGATTTTCCAGCCCACGCCCGAAAGGAATCGAGCTGGGATTTGGGTTGCGACATGTAACTGGTGAAGTACGAGAAATCTCCGAGGTTTCGTAGTTTTTCTCTGGCGTCGGAGTAAATAGGATCCCACCGCTTGTGAACTTCCATGGCGATGATCACTTCTTTCTCTTTCTCGATTTCGATGAGGGAGTCATGTTCCTCAGTCGTTTTCACGATGGGTTTGGCGACCAGAACATTGAGGCCTTTACTGGCGGCGGCATGAGCCATTTCATAGTGCAGATCGTCCGGGGTGAAGATGAGGACGGCATCACCGGGCACAAGCTCGCTCAGCGCGGACTTCCAGGCTTCGGAATCTTTTTGGTCATCGGCTGGAAAGCTCCGGAAGGAAGTTTCCAGACCATAGCGAGTGGTAATAAGTTGATCGAAGTGGGCGCGCACGAGCGGGAATTTGGTGCCGTTCGAACCAGCGAGGATGATCTCCGAGATCAAACCCCTTTCACGGAGATCAAAAAGGGTGAGGGCGACAATGCCCGCGCCTTTGTCAGAGGTGGATTCGGATCCATGCACCAGTCCGGTGACGTATTCTCCGGTGCCGATAACGAGGACTTTTGGAGCGGTCATGATCGTTTACTCGATGATTTTGATTTGCGATTTGTTGGTCAGCACGATGGAGAGTCTGCTGCTGTTGGTGCTCTTCCTCGCTTGTCCCTTGATCTCGATGGTCTTGCCAATCAGGGACTTCAGGTAGGCTTCACCCAAGCCTGACCCTGCTTTGCTTTTTTCAACACGTCCGGTGAACTCCGGAGGTGCGGGCTTGAATTGGAGATAGAGGGTTTTTCCCGATTGGGATTTCGTCACCTCATGCACCAAGGCCCGCACCGGAATGATCTGGCCGACGGGCGCGAAGTCTTTGCGGATCTGTGGCTCGTCGTCGACGGTGTAGTAATCTTGCAGAAGGTAAGTGATGACGATGTCATCCCGGTTGACGATCCGCAGAACGGTAGGGGACGCGAGAAAGCCACGAAGGGTGACCTTGTTGCGCATGGCCGACTTGATCAATTTTTCCGATGCAGCGGGAGGAACGGCACGAATCGCAGAATCAGGAATGATGAGCCGGCCTTTTTTATCGGTCTGATCGAGACTTGTTTCAAAGGTGATCCATTTACCTACTTTGTTATCGAGTGAATAGGGGCTGGTTGGGTCAACGCTGGTAAAGCCGGCGGAGTTCTTGGGGCGTGAGGTCGGTTTTAGCTCCGGAACTTCTTTTACCACGGGTGCGACGGGCGGAACACGCTTGAGAGTGGGCGCTACGCTTGATGGGGTGACGGGATCCGGGGTGCTCTCGAGAACGATGAGTTCTTTCTTGGTGGCGGGTTCGCGATTGGCAAGCTTCCAGCCGAAGTATCCGATCGCGCCGAGTAAAACGGCTAGAAGGGGCAGGATTTTGAGCGAAGAAGAACTGCCGGCAGAAGGCAAGGCGACAGGGTTTCCGGGGTAAGACGGGGGCGTCTCGATCGAAGGAACCAAAGGCGTGGAGGTGAGTCCGGCCTGACGCCTGAGGTAGGTGGTGAGGGCCTTGTGCTTTGCATTAACGTCGACAAGGTCAGCAGGATGAATTCCTTCAGCAAAGGCGGCAAACCACGAATGGTAATCGATGGAAAAGGTGTCGATGGTTTGTTCTCCATCGCCGCAGATCACGATCGATCCCGGAGTAAAAGCGACGGTCCCTGCGACCGGACCAAGGGCCTCAATGAGTGATTCGGCGTGCCCTTGGATTCGCAGGCATTCCTCTTCGGTAAGGTCAAAGTCGCGAACGCGGTCGGGCAGCAGGATTCCATCCCACCATCGTGCTACGATCCACGGGAAGCCATCGACCGGATCGAGCCCTCCGTCGATGACCGAGCGAAGGCAGTTGTGATTGAGCTGCATCAGCTGCTCCAAAGCTCCCTCAAAAAACCCGTCCTGAAATTTTACCAGGACTTCATCCTCGTATTTGAGCCGAACAAGGGCGAGGGACACCTGATCGCGGTTTGTGACGCGGTACACCACGAGATTCTCGGTCTGGTGGACGAGATCTTCGATGTGATATTCGGTCTGCATCGGGGGCGCAAAAGGCTGACCGACCCGGCGGGTGAAGCCAATCGGAAAAGTTTGCGACCTTTAAACCGTGCAGCTGCGCCGAGCTGCCATTTTTTAGAATGACAAAGTCTTTCCTACTCTGATGGAATATGACGTTTTTCCTGTTGAAGAGTTTGTCGCAGGACCCTCTTTGCCAATTCCTTTTGATCTGCGGTAAGACTCTTCTCCAACTCTTCATGGAATTCCGTGATGATGACCAGTCTTTCCCTGTTTCCCGCGGAAAGAGGTCCCAGCTTTAGCTTGGTATCTGCAAACAGGGGATGGAGTTCCCGCCGTTGGCTTTCGCTCAAACCGAGAAGCCGGGTGTATTTTGCGAGAGCTTCCAGGCGCTGCATCCTTCTCCCCCTCCCGTTTTCAGATGTTTCCTGTCGGGCATACTCCCGGACTTCTTCAATCGACAAGCCCTCGGGTGTTGTTGCTTTTCCTACCCACAATCCGGCGCAAAAAATAACGACGACCGAGAGCCCCACGAGTGCGGCATAGAGAGTTGGCTTCATTTCCCCCCTCCTTCCATGTTGTCGGGCTGTCCCCAGACTTGCGAGGCTTCCGCGATTCTTTGTTCGTGAACCTGTTGACTGACCACCGCAGCGACTGTGACAGACAAGGCCGCTCCAGCCAGGCTGCCACTGAGAATGACCGCTCTGACCTGCCGCTTCTTCCGACTGCTGTCATCCCGTGCAGCAAGTACTCGTTCCGGATATCCCGGCCTCAAGGGTGTTTCGTTTGCGAAATCATTCGCTTCCTTCCCGCGCGCGTCGCGCAGAAGTTGATCAACTTTTTTGCTCATTTGAATTTTTCGCTTCGTGTTCCCATTTTCCGAAAGTTCTTACCAAACTTCTCCTTGCCCTCATGAGCCGAAGACGTCCCGCAACTTCGGTCCATCCCATCTCTTTGGCAACTTTTCCAATCGATCTTTCTTTCAATTCCACTTCCTGCAAAAGCCACGCTTGTTCCGGTCTCATCAAGCGGAACAGTTCACCAAGGACCCTCCGTGCATCTTCGCCGCGGGTGTTTGATGGTTCACCTTCGATCTGGCTGGGATCAAAATGATCAAGGTCGGCGAACCTCCACTCCGGGCGCACCCTCTGCTTGCGCAAAGCATCGTAGCAGACCCGCCGTGCAATCACATCCACCCACTTCTTAAAAGAGCCTCCCCGATAGCCATCCAGCTTTTGGAAATTCTTAACGTAGACGTCCTGGGCCAAATCCTCGATCTCCTCCCGCCGCGGGCAGAGTCCCGCAATCCGCCCGGTGACCTGTGGCCATAGCCGCCTCACCAATTCACGCTCAGCCTCCCGGTGACCCGAATTCACCTGCGCGAGCAGAGGTTCCCAACCTTGTTCACCGGCTTCTGACATTAGTCTTTTTCTGCAATCACTGTTCCGAGTCTTAGCATCATCACATGTGACTCCGTCAATGCCAAAGCCCCAGTGCGTGATTTTGATATCCATGCCACTTCTCTAGGACGTATCAAATCGCCAGACGTTTCGGGTGGAAAAATATAATTCGACCCGAAACGCGCGTCGCTCCCTTGCGTCTGTTTCCCCCACAGGCATGAAAAATTTAATTCCGATCTTCCTCGCTTCTATTCTGACCCTGCAGGCCGAGCCTGGATTCTACACTTTGGGGACTATTTCCGGAGATGGCGCACGCGAAAGTCGTCGACATGTCCAGCAACATGTTCCTCTCCGATACCTTGCAAATCCCCGGTGAAATCGTTCTCAAGGAAGATGGCACGCTGACTGCCAAGTGGTCTCACAAGATCGAACTGATCTACAATTATCAACCCGACTTCTACCAGCCAAGTGAAGTCTGGGATGAGATGGGCGATGACGGCACCAGTCAATTCGACTTCGACGAGCAATTCTTCTGGAACCTCGAGTTTGGAGTTTATAGCAGCGCCAACAATCCGAATCCGGTCAATAAACTCGTCGTCACTCTCAACACCGAGGCGACCGGCACCTGGAGCGGGTCCGGTTCGCTGTGAAGTGGTCCCAGGAACCGGAGCCAGAGGTTTGTTGATAAATTGAGCTGGTTTTGAGGGGGCAACACCCCTGAAATCAGACCAAAATGAGTAAACGAAAACGACGGCACTTGAGTGCCGAATTTAAAGCCCGCGTCGCCCGAGAGGCGATGGAGAACCAGAAGACGATTCAGCAAATCGCGAAAGACAACGACATCGCTCCGACCCAGGTCAGCGCATGGAAGAAGGAACTGGAGAGTCGCATCAGCGAAATCTTCGAGCGCAAAAACGCCACCAACGAAACCGCGGTAAACTTCGAAAAGAAGTCTGCACGACTCGAACGTAGAATCGGTCAACTTCTCATCGAGAAAGAATTTCTTGAGGGAAAGTGCGAGGAGCTGGGGATCGACACGAGCGAAAAGCCATGATCATACCGAACCACCCCAAGCTCTCAGTTCGGCGTCAGAGTAAGCTGCTCGATGTGAATCGGAATCGGCTCAAAAAGCCACCGGGTAAAATGACAGATAGCGATACTGAGTTGGTCCGCCTCATCGACGTAATTTACATGGAGTGTCCATTTTTCGGGCA
>CBFHQJ010000042.1:0-43328 GCA_965657795.1 Akkermansiaceae bacterium | reverse complement strand
TTGTAGATACTTGGCTTCAGATCATTAGTTGACGCGAATGGCTAAATTGTCATCGGGTCGGATCTTCAATTTGTACACACGGCCTACGAGAGGAACTGAGGAATGGCACCTTCCTGATCGATCTTCAGAGAGACGTCAAAGTCGCCGTAGTGTTTGATGGGATTGCCATAAGCATTGAGAATGGTGGTGTACCAATTGCCGAGTGTTTTGTGGCCTTCTTCGTCGTAATTCGGAAGGCGGATGTAGCGGCGGCGGGCCATGCTGAGCTTCACTTTGTTGCCCGCGAGGATGATGAAGGGAACTTCGGTGCCGTGGCTATGGTGGGCTTCGCCATTTTCGGGCAGATAGAAAATGACGGTATTATCAAACATGCTGCCGTAACCTTCCGGGCTCGCTTTGAGGTCTTCAACTAGTTTGCTGACGACTTTCATGTGGTGGGTTCGGAGGTGGCTCCTAACCTCAAGAGCTGGCATTCCCTTGAGGGCCTTGTTGTGACCAATTTCGTGAAGCTCGATGGTGTCCTGAACCACGCCATCGTAGCGGGTTCCGAGGTCGTCGAGGGTGAAGGTGGCGACGTTGGAAAGTCCGGCCCGAAGCGCGGAGACGAGGATGTCAGCAAAAGCAAACTGTTGCTCCACGACGGTGTATTGATCATCGAGAACGGCTTCGGAGAGCCTTGGAAGATTGGCCGCAATCTGCGGCGCCATGCTCTTGAGTTGGGCGTTGCGCTCGATCAAGGCATCGGCCGAGTTGACGTAGTTGCCAATTTTCTGCGACTCGATCCAATCAAGCTTTTTGCTGTCATGTCTTGCGATGTTTTCGTTGAGGAATTCGTAGAGGCTGTCAGCGGCCTTCTGGCTGTCGTCTTTCTCCACGCCTTCGGCGAAGAGATTTCGATACGCGGCACTGGGCGAGGCGAAGGCATAGTTCGGTTGCTTGGGCCCAATCGAAGACATTCCGCGGACGACGCCTTTTTCGTTTTTGGCGCAGGTTAGTTCGATGTGCTCGAAGGGTGAACTGAACATGCGTCCGAGTTCGACATCGACGGAGGCCCGGGTGATGGTGGCGACTCGTTCCGCCGAACGGGAAACGGCGAGGGGAGACTGGTAGGTTGAGTGTCCCATGGTACACATCTTGGCCGAGAGTCCCTGCAGGATGGTCAGGTCGTTTTTGTGCGCGGCGAGAGGTTTCATCCACTCCGGCAAGTCATGGCGATCCAGATCAATGTCCAGTGCTTCCTTGTTTTCTTCCTTCTTCTTATCGGCTTCGCTCAGGGTGGGTGGGACAAACTCCGAGGGAAAGAGCCCGTTGCTCTTCCTCAAAAAGATGAAGCGTGGAGAGTCGACTTGAGCTTCCGCACCAAAGGTCGGGAGTCCCGCCAGGCCGGCAAGACCGGCGGTTGAGGTCTTTAAAAAGTTTCGTCTGCTCTGTGTCATGATGCTTTGCGGTAAATGAATGAATCGGAAGTGAGAATGGAGACCATGAGTTCGGTGAAGCTGCCACCGCTTTTCAGGTAGGCCTTCTCGGCATTGATGAGGGTTTTGGAATCGGCCAAGGTTTCGTTTCGTCCCATGAAGTAGCGGAAGACATTGCGAATGAAGACCTGCCGGACGCGGTCGGATTTGCCAAGGCGGGTCATGAGATCGCGGACGTCTTTGACCGGGCCGTCGAGTGATTTGTCACCGGTGCCCCTGAGATATCCTGTCGAATCCACAGGTTTGGTTTTATAGACATTCACCTTGTAGTTTTTGAAGACGCCATGCTCGCCCTTGGAGCGGACGGTTATTGTTTCGAGAATGTTTTCGGGATATTCGATGGCTTCCTCGCGACGGAATCGTCCGAAGTCATCATACTCTTCAAAGACATAACCCAGCGGATTCATCTTCTCGTGGCATTGCCAGCACTTCTTGTCCTCGGAAACGACAAACCTTTCGCGCAGAGTGCGGTGGGGGTCTTCGGGGACCTTGGCATCGACCGTGATGGGGACGTCTCGGATAAAGCCACCGAGGAGTTGTTCGCGAATCCATTTGCCACGGTGGATGGGGTCGGTGGCGGCATTCATGGAATTGGCAATCAACCAGGCCGGATGGGTCAGGAGACCGGTGCGGTTCGCAACTCTCATCGGTTGCTCGGGTTCGTAAGACCAGGTGAGGTAGTCGAGATTCCAGACCTTGACCGAGTGGAGCACGCCTTCGCCGTCTGGGGGCATGGAGATCCAATTTTCCTTCTCTCCCTTCGTTCCCTCCGGGCCAAAGCGCATCTTCCAGTCATCACTCTCGATGTAAAAGCGGCGGGCGATTTTCCCTTCCTTGCTGACCCATCGGTTGACGGTCTGGAGGTAGCTGGCAATTTCGTCCTTCTTCCTTCCTTTGGTGTTCTTAAAAATTTTGCGGAACTCGGCGGCTTCCTTGGTGGACTTTTCAGCGGCCGCCTTCATTGCCTCGTTGTCTCCGTTGTGGTGGACAAAGAACCGATCGGTGGTGAGAAGGGTTTCGATGACATTTTGGTCCTGCTCCAAAACCCAATTGACGAGAGTGTCGGCTTCCTTGCGCAGTTTTCCAGGAACACGGTAGATGTATCGTGTTGAAACAACCCGGTGCGGGTTGTAAGCTCCCACGAAGCGCTCTTCGTCTTTGAAGACATCGTATACCCCCATGTAGCCAAAGTAGTCTTGGAAGAAGCGGAGGATGCGCGGCTTGGCGATGCTGTCGTCTTTTAGAATTCTTCGTACTTCACGCTCGTAGTCTTCTGCCTCTGTGAGCTTTTCGGCCTCAGCGGCGTAGGCAAGTTCCGGGTCGGGGATCTGATCGGTAAGCGCATAGGCTATGGCGTAGCTGGCTTCCCGTGGGGTCAGTTTGATTCGGTCATGCTTGTCTGGATCGCCGCCGCCAAACTCGCTCCGATAGAGAAATTCGGGTTCCATCAGGACGGAGGTCATGACGTTTTTAAGAGCGCCTGTTTTGTTGCTCGTTTTTAGGGTCTTCGAGATCAGTGAGAGGTAGCGTTCAATCTCGCTGGATTCAGGGGTTCGTTGGAGGGCGACTTTGAACTGATGATTGATGGCGGCCTGCCACATCTCTTCAGTTGGCTTGTCTGTTTGAATGATCTTATTGAATGGTTCGGCGGTTTGTTTGGGATTCCAGACTTCATCGGGGAAGCGGGCTCTAAAACGCCGCCCGTTCTGTTTTGCTTCGTGGTACTCCTCGGAGAAAACGTGCTCGCCACTGGCAACGAGGGCGGGTCGCAATTGCTTGTCGACGACCCACTTGGCATTAGAGAGGAGCGTAAGAAATTGCCCGCCTTCGACGGTCTCGGTGTCGTAATAGGTGACGCCGGGATTGGTGGGGAGGTTGAAGGGTTTGACCACCCCAAAAAACGAGCTGCGACGATCCCGGCCCTGAAGTTCGAAGACATCGTTGATCTTTTCGTGATAGATGAGCTCGTTGATGCGCCAGCGCCGGGGTTTTGAAAACGCTTGGGTGGTGATTGCTCCGCTGAAGAGTTTCTCGTGGCTGAGGTAGTTTGCGTATTTGTAGTAGCGCAGTTTGTCCTCCAGCTTTGAGGCGTTAAAAATTTTGAGCTCGCTCCAGATCCAGGCGGCAAGTTCGTCGCGTTCCTTTTCGGTGGGTTGGTCTGCCTTCCGGGGTGGCATTTCACCGCTGTAAACATGCTCGAGCGCGACGTTGAGAAGATCGAGTCGTTCTCCCTGTTCCATGGAGGAGAGCTTGTCAAATCGGACATCCCCTTTCTGCGAACCCGAGTCGTGGCAATCGTAACAGTAGAAAGCGAAGAGGTCGTCGATCTTCGTTGGGACGACAAGCTTGTAGTCAGGCTCGGCGGCGTTGATGCCCGGGCCCCAAAGTCCTGCGAGCAAAAGGGAACAAGAAAGGGAGCGGGCTGTCATGAATTAATCGGTTGTTGCAGGAGGCGATTGAGGTGAGGTTACGGTTGTTCGTGTTTCATTCAATCAGAGTGAAGATAAAAAAGGTATCCTGTTGACAATATTCCACGGTCTTTGTTTTCGCGGAGACGATTTCATTGAAAGTTGGAAAGGTAATCATTGTCAGCCGACACAGTCTTTCGCTATTATGCAATTTATGAGGACAATCTTTGATTTGATCTTGCTCCTGACGGTGAGTCCCATTTTTGGAGAAATCATCAAACCCGTTGGTGTCACATCCACGATTGTTGGTGATGCCGGATCTGCGGTTAGCTATCTTCTCGACGACAACCCCGGAGTCGCGGCACCAGCTCTGCAGAATGAAATGGGTGAAGAGGTTGTTCTCGAAACCGGTGAAAAACTGACAACAGCTCTCACGACTTTTCACTATCGTGAAGGGGATGGTCATCAGGAATCCTGGACTCAGACCACTCCGCAAGGCAACCCAATCTTCGTGTTTGATCTTACCGGCGGGGGGAACGTTTCCATTGGTTCCATCCTCCTCTGGCAATATGGAAACAATGGTGGGCCGGGTGAAGCGAATGGTGGTAATGCCACGCGCGACTTCTCTCTGATTTTTCACCGTGAGGAAGACGGGGAAGATTTTGACTTTGACACCGAGGAGGTGGATTTTACAGGAACGATGGATCCCATCCTAAGTGATGTGGCTTTGCCGTCCGGTGACTTCGCGGGAAATTTCGCCCAACCTTATTACTTCGGTTCCAAATCCATAGTTCGCTATGTTGCTCTCCGCATCGACAATAATTTTCTCCCTCCTGCCGACCCGGTCATCACTGCCGGGGGTGATCGCTTCGGATTGGGAGAAGTTCGGTTTGCCACCGAATCGAGGGAGCCATCCGACATTCCGCTCAAGATAAGCTCCATCTCTCTGGATAGTGATCAAATTACGATTGTCTGGGATTCTGTCCCGGACAGCCTCTATTCGATCTTTTTCTCGACGGATTTGGGGGGCTTTACATCCAAGGTTCCGGACGATGTCACGTCCACCGAAGAGACTACTTCCCTGACGTTTACTAATCCGGCGCCAGGCGCAAGTCGTCTCTTCTTTCGAGTTGTTCGTAACTAGAGAGTTCGATGGCTCAACGAGCCGGCGGCACCTGGCGTCTTTTCCCTGACGTGGCAAAGACGATGCCGGAGGTGTGGTATCTCGGTGGCCTGCAAAAAGGTGTCAGGCGGCTGGTGCTTGGAAAGCTAGGTCTTTTAAGTATAATCGTTCGGGGGGTCGTTATCAGCATGAGATGGAGGCGAGCTTGACGAAGTCCTGGAAGGGCCCTTTTTTCAGAGAGATGGTGCGCTTGTGACTTGGGTAGCCCGATGCTTTGGCGAAGTTGGAGGAAACCGAAGCGCTTCAGAGGAAGCCGAAGTATCCCTGATATGGACCGGCTCAGAGGGTCTATTTTTATTTTGAGACTACCAAGGATCCTGCTTGGAAGCAGAGGTGAGAGAGATTTAGAAAACCTGGGTATGTTGAATGACCATATTCTTTATTACGCCAAAGCGATTATGAGCCCGGATCTGGAAAAGGTCCTGTTGAAGCGTCATACCAAGATCGCGGCATTCATCGAAAAGGAAACGTTCAGGGAAGATGATTGGGATTGGAAATCCGGCGAGGCGTCGGACCTCGAGGGTTTTTGGAGAGAGATGTAGTTGGCGAGGATGCCGCTCCGGTTGGTTAGGTAGTGATTCTGGTTGCAATCTACCAAGTGTAGAGTCGCCCGTATTGCATTGATCGAACGAGGAAATGGAACATGAGGTAGGTGGTGGCGAATCCTGAAAGAAGAGAATATCTCATGGTCCAGCGACTGGAGGGGTCGCGTTCTTTCTTGATGCTGAAAATGGCCCAGACGAGAGGAAGGGTCAGTGCGAGAATTCCGATTTGCCTCACGAACGGGGCCCATGGATCGGCTGGATCGGTTACGAAGCCGAAGAACTTTGCCATTGCTCCTGCTTGGAGCCAAAACATGAAGCCGAGGAGGATCATGATGACGCCTCCGATTGTTTGAAGGCGGAATTCGCTGACGGTATTCATGAAGTTAAGAATTCCTTGAGATTATGTCACTGCAAAAGAGGATGGTGCGGGCAGTCTGAAGGCAGCCCCTCCGTGGTGGATGGTTTTGTGAAATGATGAAGATTGTGTTGATGCTGATTTTCAGCCTCGGGTCGATTGGTGCCGAAGGCTTGGGGAAGTTGCAGCCGCTCTTTGAGGTTTCGCTGGATTTTTATGATGATCTCCAGCGGACGCCGACGGGGATGTATCGGGATTCTTATTTGGTGGGGAAGGATGTCGATCAAGGTCAGCGGTGTTCGACGGCGGCGGTCGGGGTGGGTTTGATCGCACTTTGCATGGAGTATGAATTGGGACGCGATTCTGCCGCTGGGAAGAAGGCGCTGCTGACCCTGCGAACCCTGAATGGGAAAACGAAGGGATTTGTTCCGGACCGGGAGAAGGCAGGTTACTTCCGACACTTTTTCTCAAGCCGGACGGGTGAGGGGAGTTCGGAGCATTCCACGATTGATACTGCGATCATGGTTGTGGGTGCGCTCTTTTGCCGGAACACTTTCGAAGATGAAGAGATCAAGCTGGAGGCGGATTTGCTTTGGAATTCGATCAATTGGGAGCTGTCGCTGGCGAGACCGGATGGGAGTCGGTTGCACATGGTGATGGAGGAAGGTAGGCCGAAGGCGCGAACGGTGACGCAGATGTTCAATGAGTATTTCTTATTGGCGTGGTTGGTTCGCGAATTCCAGCTTCAAAGGGACGGGAAAAGTGAGGTTTTGGAGACTGGAGATCTGCCAAGGTGGAAACACGAGGGGCTGCAATTGTTGGGCGAGCCGCGAAGCACGCCACAACCTTCCTTCATTATTCAGTTTCCCTTTTATATGTGTCATCCGTGCACGACGGACGAGGGCTTTGCAAAGTTTGTGAAGGCGCAGGGGCAGGCGGATCGCCGTTCGGGGCGTGGATCTTTCTGGGGAGCGGGCGCGGGGGTGACGCCGAAGGATGGTTATATGGCGGCGAGCTTTGCGCGCAATCCGGGAAGGGTTGTTTCACCACGCATCATCGCGGGGTTTATGCCGGTGATGCCCGAAGCTCAGGCGGATCTTTCGAAAATTTACGATAATCCCGCGAGGAGGTTGAAGACGCCGGCGGGCGATTTGGTGCCAAGGTTTAGTCTGGATGAGCCGGATTGGCGGCCGGATCGGATTGAGTCTATTGATTTTTCCTCCATGCTTTTTGGTCTGGCTGGAATTCACCCGGACCTTGGGATGACGTTCTTCCGCGACAGGACGAGATTTACTTTTGCAAAGTGAAATAGACCTTGCGTATTGACCCGGAGTGCCAGGATGGCGAGTCTTGCCCATGCGCATCTTTCTTTCCTTGATTTTGCTTCTGCCGCTCTTCGGAGCCGAGCGTCCGAACGTCATTCTTTTCGTGACCGATGACCAATCGCCGGTGGCGGGGTGCTATGGGAATTCGGTGATCAAGACGCCCAATCTTGATGCCTTGGCAAAAGAGGGCACGATGTTCACCCAGGCTTTTGCGACGACTGCTTCTTGTTCGGCTTCCCGGTCGGTCATTCTTTCGGGGCTGCATAATCACTTCAACGGGCAATACGGCCACACCCATCACTTCCACAAGTTCGAGTCCTTTGCATCGATGCGGGCTTTTGCGCTTCCCCAGCTAATGGAGCAGGCGGGGTATCGGACGGTCCAGATTGGCAAGCTGCACGTGGCACCGGAATCGGTGTTCCACTTTGATCAGTATCTTAAGGGGAACTCCCGGAATGCGGTGCAAATGGCGGAAGTCTGCCAGCCGGTTTTCGAGGACGCGAGTGAGAAGCCTTTCTTCTTATACTTCGCGACCTCCGATCCGCATCGTGGTGGAGGATTCGACAAGGCCTTCCCGGGCGAGCATAAGCCGGATCGATTTGGAAACCTCCCGAAGAAGAAGGCTTATCCGGGCGTGGAAGAGGTGTTTTATGATCCGGCCAAGGTCATCGTTCCGGGATTCCTGCCGGACACTCCTGAGTCCCGCGCCGAGATCGCCAACTACTACCAATCGTGCTCGCGCATCGATCAAGGGCTCGGCCGTTTGATGGAGTTGCTCAAGAAAAACGGGAAGTGGGACAATACCGTCATTATTTACACCGCCGATCACGGAATGGCTTTTCCGGGAGCGAAGACCACGGTTTATGAGGCGGGTCTTCGAGTGCCTTTTGTCGTTCGTCATCCGGCGGCCGGGAAGAAGGGCGTGACCAGTGAGGCGATGCTTTCGCACACCGATATTACCCCAACGATCTTGGATCTGGCGGGGGCGTTGAATGAGAAGAAGACGGCACCGTCCCAGCCGCTTTCATTTGAAAAAGGCGGGGTTGGCGAAAACACGGGGAAAGCCCCGAAAAAGTATCACGGCCGTTCCTGGCTGCCGATTCTCACCGAGATGAAGCCCGAGGGCTGGGATGAGGTTTCGGCGTCGCACACCTTCCACGAGATCCAGATGTATTATCCGATGCGTGTCATTCGTGATCGGAAGTATAAGTTGATTTGGAATATTGCCCACCGTCAGCCTTATCCTTTTGCCTCGGACCTTTGGGTGGCGGCAACATGGCAGGCCCAGTGGGCCAAAGGGAAGGATGCCGACTACGGTGGCCGAACGGTGGACTCTTATATTCATCGTCCTGAATTTGAGTTTTTTGATATTGCTTCCGATCCCAATGAGAGTCGCAATTTGGCTGGTGATCCGGCCCTTGCCGCCGCTTTGGCCAAATATAAAGACCGCCTCAAAGCAGAGCAGAAGCGCACCGGTGATCCCTGGATCATGAAGTGGGAATACGAGTAGGCTGCGTTTGCGGGGTCAAGTTTGGAGATGTTGTCTCCGGTTGCTTTCTGCAGGAAGCGAGAGGTGGGTTATTCTCAAGACGTGGCGGCGCGGACGTTTTTCGAAAAAATTTCAACAAGGCATCGACAAAATTCGCTTTATTCACAGGGGGCTGCCCTTAATTTTTTGATAAATTTAAGAAAAGTGAATAAAAAGTGACAATTTTATTGGACAGGTTGGTTAAACTTTATTTAAGCTTAACTTCACAGAGCCCAAGATAGTTGAATAATCAGTAAGATTCTTCGAAACAGTTCATCGAGATTGCTTTTAATTTCACCGAAAGGTGTTGAGAGTTGGTCCGCCGGATTTGTTAGAGCTTGGCAGAAGTTGGCATAAAAAACGCTGTTCTCTTGCAAAGCCTGAAGCATCAGTCATTCAATTTTGTCCGACGGCTTTTAAACCAAAAAAAAGTGAAACTAATGAAAAAACATACTCATGCAACCTTTGGAATCCTCGGCCTGGCTCTTTTTGCTGGAGCCTCTCAAGCATCTGCCGATGTTGAGTCCCTGATCGGGAGCGATGTTTCCGGAGAGATTTCCGCCGGCTGGGACAGCCGCTACTTCTACCGAGGCCTCTGGTTCGGTGATGAGACCACCTGGACGAACGCTGAGTTCTCCAAGGAGCTTGCTTCCAACCTTACCGGTAGCGTTAACCTTTTCTACACTGATGTCATGGATGACGCTCTCTCGTATTCCGAGGGCAACATCGGTGCCGCTCTTTCGTATGATGCTGGTTTCGGTACCTTCGACCTTGGATTCGTCCACTTCCGTTTTTATGACGGTTTCGCTGGAACCGCCCGTGGTGGTGTCCGTGGAACTGGAGTCGCCGGTAACGACGAGGCCAATGAAATCAACCTGACCTACTCACAAGATCTCCTCTGGGGCTTCTCCGGTCACATCACTGTTGCTCGCGATCTTACAATCGATGGAACCTATGGTGAATTCGGAATCAGCAAGAGCTGGGAACTTTGCGACGGCGTCGGTCTCGATTTCTCGGCCACCGCAGGTTACAGCCTCGACGACTACTACACTTTCGCGGGTGACGAGTCCGAGGACTGGACACACACCCTGATCAGTCTTGCACTTCCGATCACATTGACGGACACCGCGACTCTGACTCCTTACGTTTCAGCTAACATCTCTCACGACGCTCGTGACACCACCAACACTGGTGCTGACCGTGGCGACACTGAAGTTTTCTACGGAGCTTCTCTTTCCGTGAGCTTCTAGGACCTGAATGCTTTAGGATTTCGATCCTGAGTTTACAACCTTTGCCGCATCCTGCTTCTTGCAGGGTGCGGCTTTTTTTTGCACGCGGTATCCGGGTTCTGAATAAGGTCTGAAGCCATAGATTTCAGGGCCTCACCTCACCCGATAGATAAAGTTGGCGGTCCATCAGGGGTAGCTTGTGTGGGAATCCTCCACGACCGCTTTGGAATGCCACTATTTCTTCTCTGCCGGATAGCTGGCCTCAGTGAAGCCTTTGTGGGTCGGAATATTACGCTTCCCGGCTTTGAGCTCGGCCTCACGACGTTTGAGAAATTCGCGTGAGATCATTTCGGCTTTGTGTCGATCGTTGACATCATAGTCCCAGAATTCCTGAAGGACTTTTTCTGCTGCGGGGTAATGTGAGCCATCATCGCCGACCCGCTTCCTGGTTTCGGCGAGTTGCTTTTTGAGATTTTTTACGAGTTCGGCTTGAGCGGGGTCATCGTAAATGTTGACCGTTTCGTGGGGGTCTTTGGAAAGGTCGTAGAGTTCCCAGCCGGGAGGGGTCTGGTACCCGCCATCGTAGTTGCAGCCGTAAAAATAGATGAGTTTGTGGGTTTTCGTCCGAATGCCGACATGGGCCGGGTTGTCGTGGTGAACCATGTGCATCCAGTAGCGGTAGTAGGCGGTTTGCTTCCAGCCTTTGGGTTCCTGTCCGGTTTCGAGATGCTCTTTGAATGACTTGCCCTGCATTGAAGCGGGAACTTTTAGGCCCGCCATGTCGAGCATGGTGGGGCCGAAGTCCACGTTCTCGACACAGCTGTCGATCACGGTTCCGGCTTGAATCGCTTTGGGGTAGCGGACGAGGAGGGGCATTCTTTGAGACTCTTCATACATCCAGCGTTTATCCTGAAAGTCGTGTTCGCCGAGCATGAAGCCCTGGTCTCCAGTGTAGATGATAATGGTGTTATCCATCTGGCCGGTCTCCTCGAGGTGCTTGAAGAGGCGTGCGAGATTGTCATCGATACCCCTCACGCAGCGGAGAAATTTTTTGAGGTAGGCGTTGTAGGCGAGGCGTGTGTTTGCCTCTTCGGTGTGATTTTTTGGGTCGAAGTCTTTTGGGAACTCCGCTGGAAAACGAGGAGGGAGGTCGCCAAGGTAGTTGCGGCGCGGATTGCGTGAGCCATTCGAAGTACCGATGTGCGGGATGAGCTCGTCACGATAGCCGCGGGTGGCGAGAGATCCCCATTTGGGATCCCTTTTCCAAAGGGTTTCCGGTTCCGGGATCTTTACGTCCTTTAAGAAATCCTCATAGCGTGGTGCGTTTTCAAAGTAGTCGTGCGGGGCCTTGTAGTGATGCATCAGGAAGAAGGGCTTTTCCTGATTCCACCCGTCTTTAAGCCAATTGAGAGTGATGTCGGTGATGACGTCGGTGGAGTGTTTACCCTCGAATTTGATGGTGTTTTTCTTCCAGGGCTTTTCGCCGCGAATGCGGAACTCTGGGTTGAAGTAGGATCCTTGTCCGGCGAGGACGGAGTAGTAATCGAAGTCGGCAGGCTCATCCTTGAGGTGCCATTTGCCGATCATGGCGGTGTGGTAGCCGGCCTTGCCAAACTCGATGGCGAGGGTTTGCTTGCCCGGAGGGACCCGGCCGGCGAGATCAAAGGCGTTGTTGTTGTGATTGTATTGGCCGGTGAGAACGCAGGCGCGGGAGGGCGAGCAGATCGCGTTGGTGCAAAAGGCATTCTTGAAAAGCGCTCCTTCCCTGGCAAGGCGGTCGATGGTTGGCGTTGGAGCCACTTCGGCGAGTCGGCTGCCATAAGCTGAGATTCCATGTGCGGCGTGATCGTCCGACATGATGAAGAGAATATTGGGACGAGAGTCGTGGTTACCGTGATGGTCTGCCAGAGAGAGGGCTGGAATAAGGGCGAAGAGGGCTGAAAATTTGAATGACATCTTTTCCGACAGTTGCCGGAAATTCTTGTCGGAGCAATGAGAAAACCTAAGGCCTGCCCTTTTGAAGGCCGGGAATCTACGAAATGGAGTGACTCCGGATGTGGATGGCGTGCCGACGAAGTTGCATGATGATTATTGTAATGACCAACGACTTTGCTCGAGAACTTTTGGAGAGCCGCGGGCGCGAAATCGCCAGCAAGCTGAGCGAGTGGACGGTCTCGCGCATGAGCATCCTGCCCGTGCTGGCTCCGGTAGTCCTGGTTCAGAAGTTGGGGCGCGAATTCGTCTTCTAATGCGGGCGGTGGTTAGAGCGAAGGGATAGGGGCGATTAGGACAAAGACCTTACCCAAAAATTTGTCAACCTTGGTTCCATGTCGGGTTTTGGGATTGATTCTTCAAGAGAAAAGCAGATTGCGGGGCGACGAGGTGTCGCTAGGATTATCCCGATGAAAAACATATTTTTGATATTTGGGTTGGCTACCGGTGTGGCTCTGGGTGACGTGAAGGTGGAAGTGGCGGGGCTTCAGGTGACCGGGAAAGGTTACACGGCAGAGGGGGAAAAAGATGGTTTCAACTCGGTGAGAGCGTTCAGTTGGCATGCGGGAACGAGAGTTGGCTTGTTGGTGACGAGCAGCGAAAAATCGATTGTGAGGTTGGACGAGGACAAATCAAAGGTGACGTCTTTTACTGACGATCAGGAAACCGACTTCACAAAGGCGAAAGGGCGTTTTGGCAAAAAAGGGGCGGAGTTTGGAATGAGTTCGGAGAGCGACGATGGCAAAGCGATTGTCACTCACGTCGAGTCTCCGGGGCTTCCAAAGAAGGGGGCGAAAACCCTGACCCTGAAGGGTGATATTGTGGTCGCCCTGGCATCGAAGTCAAAGGAGGTGAAATCCGGGGTTACTGCTTTGGAAAAAGGCACAAAGCTGGTTGTGGGCGAGAATGCTTTTGAGATCGAGAGCGCGGGTAAGCCTGATTGGGGTGACGAACCTTTGCAGATTACGCTGAAGAGTTCGGTGAGCCACAAGGACTTCAAGGGGTTTCATTTTTACGATGCCGGGGGGGACAAAATCGAATCCAAGCGCTCAAGCAGCGGTTCCATGGGGATGTTCGGGAAGCGGACTTACACGGTGAGTTTTAATCTCAAAAAGAAGGTCGATAAGGTGGTTCTTGCCGTTGATGCCTGGAGCGATCTGGAGGTGGTCAAAGTTCCCTTTGATTTCACGATCGGAGCAGGGCTCTGATTTCCCGGCACTGCGGAATTGAAAAACAATCAGGTCAACCTGAGAGTGGGAGCATGAAAAAGCTCTTCCTCTCAGGTTTTTTAGGGATGGCGATGGTGGCATCGGTCGGCGCGCGCACGTGGACGGACAAAAAGGGCCGGAAGATTGAGGCCGAGTATGTTTCACAGACAAAAGATGCGGTGCTTCTGAAACTTAAAAATGGCAAGGAGGTAAGCGTTCCGTTTTCAAACCTGAGTCGGGCTGATTTGAATTACTTGATCGAGGCAGAAATTGCCGCGGCTGAGAAGAATAAGGAAGAGAAGCCCAAGGATGAGGGCATGGAGAAAAAGGGTGGAGAGCCCGGCGGAGATGAAGGCATCGTGGTTGAAGTTGCCGATCCTGCCTGGGATCGGCCCGTCCCCACAGAAGTTGTTTTAAAGGCTCCGCTCGAAGTTCAGGAGGAAAAGAAGGGAGGCTTTTACCACTATTCCTCGGGCAATTTTCGTCTGGTGGCTGATGCCCGGGTGAGTGGCAAAACGGTCGAAGTTATGCTGGAGGCCGCAGAACTGACCCTTCTTTATTGCTCGGAATTACCATTTGGATTCGAGCACCGGTTTCCCCGGATCGATGGGAAGTACGAGATTCATACGATTGCGGAAGCGGATGATTGGGTGAAGGCCGGTCACCCGCGTGACAGTTGGGCTGCAGTAAATGGGACGAAGGGGAATACCATCTTTTGCTTTGAGATTAATGGAATGCGAACGTCGGGACGATCCAGTGATGCCAAGATTAAGCAGGTGACGCAGTATTTGGTTTACCAGTTGACGCGCGCCATGATCCCGAAAACCTACCAGCAAGAGCTCGGAGATTGGTTTTATGTGGGCTTTCCGCGTTTAGTGGAGATGGCTGAGATCAGTGAAGGCAAGATGGATCTGAGCCGGATGGTCGTCGATATCAGAGACCGGATGGTCGGGCGGAAGCCGGGGCGGGAATTGATTTTCGACAAAACGGCGGAGCTTCCGACCCTGCCGAAGTTGCTCGAGATGCAGGAGGCCGGGGTGCCTGATGCGGCCGCGCGCCGCAAATTGACGGCCCAGCTTTTGGTGGTCACGGGCTACCTGGTGTTCCTTGATGACGAGGGTAAAGCAAATGCGCTTAAGAAGGGCCTCCGCTACATTCACGACTTCGAAAAGAACATGCCCAAGCGCATCACCTACCGCACCGAAGAGGAATTGGAGAAGAAGAGGGAGGAGCTTCTGAAGCTGAGAAATTCGATGGGCGAGACGGCCACGGAGTTGATTTTCCGGAAGAGGTCTTGGGAAGAGGTGGAGGCGGATCTCATTAAGCTTTGGGCTGAAAACAAGCTCCCGGTTGCCTTCGATAAAAAGTGATTGGAAAGCAGTGTTCCACTCTCCTTTGCCCTAAAAAAAGCCCGACTCCGGAGAGTCGGGCTTTTGAGATATTTTGAAATCAGGTGTCTCAGTTGTTCATTTCCTCCCGGATCTCCGGGGTTTCCATGAGCTCCTTGTGCTCGTCTCCCATTTCATCCCATTCCTTCTTGAGGCGTTTGACAAAATCTTCGTCTTTCTCGTCGGGTTTCCGACCCTCCGAGACAGTCCGGACGACAGCAATGGTTGCGTCGCTATACTTATTTAAGCGTGTATCGAGCTTGTCCTTAACTTCCTCGAGTTCGGAGAGTGCTTCCTTAGCTTCCTCCCGGTTTTCGGCATTGAGATCAGCTCCTCCCATAACGGCACCATAAATATCGCGGGAGATCCCCGAAGTGATGGTTCTGATTTGGTTAAAGGATCCACCCAGGGAGAGAACCTTTAGTTCATCACCCTCGGCCACGCTCAAGAGGATTTTGGCGGATTGATGGTTGGGCATCTTCTCAACAAGGTCCCGAAGAAGCTGGATGACAGCTTGGTTTTTGAGTTTCTCCATTTGCTTCACAGTGTTGCCCTTCAGGGAGTCGCTGTTGAGAAGCTCGGCCACTTTGGCGAAGTCATCGATAGCAGACTGGACGGTTTCAGACTTTTCCTTGCTAGCCACCTCGATGGCTTCGTCGAGCCTCTCGAAGCTGAAAACCTGAATGTCGATGAGCTTCTGGATGCCATCGAGCACAAGGATGTCGGAGACACCTTTGATGTTCTCGTGGGGCACCCCTACGAGATTGCAGCCCTTGTTGGTGGCTCCACGGATTTTGCCGGCCACGCCGCCGATGGGCATCACTCTGCCGGTTTGACTGATCGCTCCGGTGCAGGCGAATTTACCATCGAGCTCGCGACCGGTGAAGAGGGAGTCGACGAGAATGGCAAAGGCGGTTCCGGCCGAAGGTCCGTCAAGAGGTTTGCCGTCACCTAATTTGATTGAAACCTCATATCCATTGGGACGAACGCTTTCATCGTGGCGGGTTTGCATGAGGTTGGCGATGACCTTGAGGGAGCCGCCGGTAGCGTTTCCAACTTGTTGGCCAATATGAAATTCGATGCCGTCAATGTCCTTCTTTTTAAGAGCGATGGCACTCACGGCAGACGCTCCCCCAACGTGTTTGCCATTGGATAGGGGCATCACGTGAAGGCCATAAATCTCGCTCGATTTTCCCTTAAACCCGGAAGCTTCACCTCCGGGGATGGTCTCGCGGCGCTCTTTGAATTCGTTTTGTTCCTGAGGACCCCAAGGATTGTTGTTGAAGACGGGAGCTTTCAACATGTCCTCCCAGTCAGCCTTTTCAGTCTTTTCCTGATACTTCTCAAGCTTGTCCTGGTATTTGCCATCGGGCTGGAAGCGGAGAGCGATATCGATGCAGTAGGCCGCGCACTTCAGGTTGTCCTTGTTCTCGTCCTTGCGCATCACGGTGCGAATACCACGGTAGAGCTTGGAGTAGATGGCAGACTTGGTGGTGTCTTGCTTTGTGGTGCGGCTCCGCTGTTTCAGGTCTTCGAGGACGTCCTTAAAGTTCTCAGACTTCGGCTCAAGGCGCCCCGCGATGGCGAGGGCATTGGACCGGAGCTCGAAGTTAACTTCATTTTCCTCCTCGTCAAAGTCACGGGCGACCGAGAGGAGCCCGGCGAAGAGAGAGGTTTTACCGATATCGCTGATTGAGAGCTTTTTAACGTCGAAGAGATCCTTCTCCATGTTGGGAGGGCGGTAGTTGTCAGCTAGGATCGCTCCGGTAAGGAGAAAGAAGATTGAGAGGAGGCGGATTTTCATGACTGGCAGGACTCTAGAATGTGGGCTGGTTTATTCAATAGCCAAAGCGGAGGAGGCTGGGGAGATTATTCATCTTTATTGGGACGAGGCTGGTAGATCTCTCGCAGCTTGGTGCGAAAGCCCTCCAGCTTCTTTTGAAAGCTCTTCATGTCGCGCTCCCGGATTTCTTCCTCATTTCCCAAAATGGAAGAAGCTCCCCGTCCCACGGAATTGAGATCCTTGATGAGGCTCAGGGCATCATCGAGAACGTCAATTTCACTCCGTTCGAGGCGTTTTTTAAGAGGGGTGATGCGATCACGGGTCTCCTTGTAGGCGTCTTTGACGGCTCGCTCGGGAGTCTTGTCGATTTGGTATTCGAATTGGGAGAGTGGTTCGAGGAGTCGGTCCAGCTCTTGAGCGAACATGAAGCGGCTGAAGTAGGCCGGGCGTCTAACCGATTTTTTAGCCAACATCATGGCCGAAAGGTGTTTGGGTGAAAATCCACTGGCTTTGGCAAGTCTTAACTCAACTGCGGAGAGGCTGAGAAACGTCCCCAGGTTATTGGCCTCGACGGCCTTGTCCCGGACCTCGATGTAGCCACTGCTCGCGGCCTGCAAGTCTTCGGGCATTTTGCCATCGTCATAAAAAAGCTTACGGGCTTCATCGAAGGTTGAGGCTTCCAGAACTTCGAATTTGGTGAAAAATGAGGCCTTGTCGATGACGAGCATCGCGGTCATTTCCTCGATCAGGCCCTTTCCAACAATGAGTCGGGTTCCATTCGGGAAGCTGAGTTCTTCAAGCCGGTGAAGTAGTGCCCAGGCGTGCACCGGCCTCTCAAGATCACCGGTGGCCCGCAGCCGGGCAAAAAGAATGGTATTTCGTCGCAAAGGGCGCCCGGAGACCGCGGAATCCAGCATCATGGCAATGTTGGCCGCGATGTTTTCCTGATTCTTGGCGAGATACTGACGCTTATTGGTGTTGATATTGAGATTGTAGCCGTTGGGGAGAGCCTCGGCATTTTTCCTGAAAAAGCTCAATAATGCATTGTGAAGAGGATCGACGTTGAACTCAGTGGCAGGCTGGAACTTCAGGGCTCCAAGCCGGTCTCCGGGATCGGGTGCATTTTCGTCGTCGGGATCCGGAGCGGGAGCTTCGGTAATGACCAGGCTGGTCGTGATCAATCCGGGAGTTGAGGAGGAGCCGTCGGCGATCCCTTTCGAGAACATGGGAGTCTCGGTCAAGATGGCCCTGACTTGATACCTCGAGGTTAGATGATTGGGAATTGGCGTTGTTTTGGGGTCGTCGCCGGTCACCGGTTTGTCTTGAAGATCGAATTTCGAGACCTTGGCGATGACACCGCTCCAGCGTTCCGTTGCATTTGGGGCATCGTGGTTTGCCAAGACGGGATGCCCGGTGGCGACGGGTGCCAGAATGTCCAGAAGGAGCTGGCCGAGGTGGTGGCCTCCGGATTCTCTTGGGAGTTGACTGAGCCATTCTGCGGTCTCAATGACCGACTTGCGGGCGGGTTTGGCGAGGTCATTATTCAACCGGGGGCGCTCTTCACCGTTCAGATAGGAGGCCTCGATGGATCTCGCGCGGTTGTGTCCCGGAAGGAGTCTTTGGCTCAAGGTGAGCATCTGGGCACGATGGCGAAGCTTGGTGGCCGACTTGGGCATGGGGCCGTCTGCTAATAAGGCGAGGTAATCGGCAAGGTCCCGGATGGCATCAACATCCATCGGGATGAGGTCGCGCCGAAGAAGGGGGACGGAATCGTTCGCAGGGACATACTTGACCGCCGCGTTTGCGAGGGAGGTCAGGATCAAAAAAGCGGCAAGGGAAACGAGTCGCATCACATGACTACGCTACCTTGCCGCGGTTTTGTTGCAAAGCTCTATGGTTGCAAGGTCACGACTTGACGGACAAAGCCTCGCGATCCGGGTATCAGCGTGACGGTGATTTGGTTCACGGTGTCGGAAATCGCTACGATCTCCGGTGAGGTCGGGGTGAAGTCGGTGAGGTCCTCAAGCGGACCGCTCTGAAGGCGATGGGCAAGGCCAATCCGGTCGGTGGCCATTTGATAGCGGAAGCGTGTCGTTCCGCCGGACTGAATTAGTTTACCGGGCGAGCGGGAATTGGGATCGAGCGGATCGGTTCCGGCTGCGAACTCGAGAAGGTTATCGGAGCCATCGCCATCGGGGTCGTCGTTGGGGCCGCTGAGCCCACCGGGAAAGGTGATCCCGGCCTGCCAGGTGGTGAAATTCAACCCGGCCGCGCCGGCTTCGATGCTGTTGATGGCGTCGACCATTCCGGAGTAGCTTGGGAATTGCTGATTGTAGATAATCTCCCATTGGGAATGGGAAGAAGAGTCAGCGCTGCCATTGATGACGACGACCCTTCGACGGTCGCCGACCGGCCAGGAGGTGATCGGCACTCCCCGGAAGTAAGCAAAGCCATCGCGGAGATTTTGCCCGTTGTTGACGGCATCAAGTCCTGCAATCTGGTAGCCATTTAGGTTCGCAATACTGTTGGTGGTAGAGATGTTTGATCCGCCTGCCTCGGTTGCGAGCAGGATGGAAACGACTTCAATCCCGTTTTCGTTCACTCCGTCGGAATCGTTAAAAACCGAACTCACTTGCGCGCCGACCTGGCGCGCCACGTTTTGTCAGGTCGGTCACCATGGGGTGAAGTAAGTTACGATGATAATTTTACCTGTGTGGTCGGCGAGGCTGGAGTTACTGACTCCGGAATCGGTAAATCGTTCGAAAGGGATGACTTCGGAGGTCGTCCCAACCTCGGGCGGCATGGCCTTGGCTGTCAGTGCTAATAGGGGAATCAACAGGAGTTTTTTCATAGGCGTGTGTGGATTTAGAATCGAAAGCTATAGGCGGTGCGAATGGTCCACCAATCGCGATCATCATAGAGGTTGGTGAAGAATTCGTTTTCCGGATCGGGAGCTCCGTAGTCGGTCAAATAGCGGGACACGCCGATCCGGAAGGAGTGTGGGCCGATTTCGTAGAGCGCAGAGAGGCCGACTTCGCTGGACTGCAAACCGGGTGCCGAGGCATTGAAGCCTGACGTTTCGATTTCGCCGGTATCATCGTAAAGGCGGGCATCTGCGCGGATGCTCAAGCGGGGATTCACTTGGTAGGTGAGTGAAATTCCGCCGTAAATTGCCTCAAAATCGGGCTCCTCGCGCGAGCCGCCGATGTTTGCTCCCAGGGTGAGGTCGTCGGTAATGGCCCAATTCCACGAAGACTGGAGGATCATTCGGGCCTCGCGATCAGTGATGTCGAAGTAGGTGAAAGAGGTTTCCGTTTTAAGCGAGGGATTGATCGCCTGCTCCCAGCTCAGGGAAAACGCGCGATTTTTGAGGAGATCGTTCCCTGGGTCACGGAATGACCAACCGGGGGCAATCGTGTCTTCACCGTAGTTCAGATCCAGTGAAACGCGCGTGCCGGGCTTGGGATCCCAGACCCACCCGCTCGTCATCGAAAATCCATGGGGATCCGGGGCCTGGTATCCCGAGCCGGGAAAGTTGAAGGCCTGACGGTAATACTCTGCGATCCAGATGGACCGGAAGTCGGCAAAGCCATCATAATGGTTGATGGTAAACGAGCTTTCAAGCGACTCGGATACGTCGTAGCCCACAGAGAGGCTGAATTGACGATTTGTCTCGGACAGGTCTGCCGGTAATCCCCCAAGGGGAGCAAAAGGCTGATAATCAATCGAATAGTCTGTAATGGATACTCCAAGATCAGCTCTCCAGGCCCCTCTTTGTTGCGAATATCTCATGGCAGCCCGATGGACTTCGATCTCGCTTGAGAGGAGTGCTTCATACTCAAGGTCGAATTCCTGTTCTCCCTCGAAAAGGCGAAAGGGTTCATCCCCGGGGAGAGCTGATTGATCATCTCCTGCGAGAATCGGTGACGACAGGAGGAGGACTATGCCAAAGGAAAACTTCATGGGTCCGGTGTTTCGGTTTAGTGGCACGAGGCGCAGCCCCCGCCGGCCGCTCCCTGGACCAGAGTTCTGCCTCGTTCCAGTTGTGAGGTCAGTCCGCACGCTGATAGTCCGGCGCCGGTGTTATTAAAACTCATCGCCGGTTTGCCCAGTTGGGCTTCATCCACAATCGAAACGGATTGGCAGGCCGGAAGCGCGGCCATGATGATAAGGGCGAGAAGAGCTGGAATTCGGGACATCGTAGTTTGAGAGTGACCCTCTCTGGAAATTATTCCGGGGAAATGTTCAAAAACCAATAAAAAGGCGAAGAGTAACCGGCGAGGGGCCCCCTCGATGCCGCGATAGCGATATCCGTATCTCCTGCAGACGAGCTGGGAGCAAGCAATGATCAAGGAGGAGAAGAGTCTTTAAGCGCCAGTGGGTTGTGCTCGGGACTTTGGTTCTACAAACAACTATTTTTCCTTTTCGCGATAAGCCGTCTGTGTCCTGATATCGAAACTTCAAACCTTTCCTAAAGTTATGACAGCGAATCGATCTTCCCGGGCATTTTACATCTTTCCGGCCGTCTTGGTCTTGCTCACCTCTTTTTTACGGTCTGCCGAAGAGGAGCCTGCGGATTTGACCCTGTCTGTTTTGCCCAAGTTGCATGAGGCTATGGTGGAGGCTGATACGCGAAGCGCATACGACATCATCTGCCAACTCTACCGGCAGTAAGGCATCGAGGTGCCCGGAGTGATTGAATTTAGGGAACAAGACCCACTCGAGCTTCTTTCCCTCTATTCATCCAGCAATGATACCATCACGATCTCCCGGCTACTGCGGAAAGGCGAGGGTCGACCTTACTGGGAAAATTGGTCGCAAAAAATTGCAGGAGGAAAATGGGATCACCCAAAGGCGTTTATCACTGAGGAAGAGGCGCGCCTCGCGGGCAATTTTGCCATTTTGGGAATCCTCTCCCATGAGATAGCGCACGCGATTTGTTCTGAGCATTGGCTCAATATCCACGGGGATCCCTACGAGGAATTACTCGCTGATGAATATGCGGTGCGAATGATGAAGGTGTGGGCCCATTACAAGCCCTTTGCCCGACTGCTGGAAAGCTATCGAAAAAATGTCACTGGAGGTCTTCGCTCCGCGGTCCCTCAAAACGAAAGGATCGATCTTCCCCCGGCAGTGGGCACCCTTTCTGAATTGCGGGAATACCTTGCCGAATTTAAATTTCAATCTCGTCCGTCGCCGGCCGGCTACATCAGCTTGCAACTCGACCGCCAAAGATTCCTGCTCGGCGAGAAAAACCTGAACTCCTTGAGCGATTTTCTAGCCCGGGAAATGGCCCGTCGATCTCCCCGTCATTGGACCAATGACTCAATCACCCTGGATACGGTCAAACCAATTGAAGTCCCCGAGTGGATTCTCGCCAATGCCAATCCGTGCGCACCATCCCGCTTTTGGCAAATTACCGACGCGACGCGACGCTCCGCGCTGCGATTGCCCGCAGCTTGAACCTCCCGGAGGCCTCGTTGATCGGGGAAATCAAGCCGAACCGATTTACGACCCTGTGGCAACTTGCCGGACCGGATCGGGCAATACTCTATCTCTACCGCAAGGATCTCTGGAAGGAACAATCCGGCAGACTGGTCGAAGTCAAACGTTCACAAGAGCCCGGGGGGAATAGGATCCACGCCAAATTGCTGGCAGCGAGCGCTATTCAACCGGGTTTAGGTGCTGCGATTCATGTCGATGGCCCGACTGTGGGCATTTGCACCGTGGGATCCAGCGATCGAGGGTTCTCTCTAAAATACAGGATGTGGGACGCCAAAACCAATCAACTGGTCGCCGCTCGACTGGATGGATTGCCATTTTTGGGTTCATCGGAAGATGGCCCGCTCACTTCCTCCAATCTTCTCGGAAATCAGTCGATTTTGATCGGAAATGACATGCTCGTAACCTCGCAATCACGAATCCGTCTGATCCGTGATGGAAAAATTGAAACCTTGGCAGGCGACATTCGCGGCTACAAGGATGGGGCGGGAGCTGCCAAGGTGCGTCTGGCTGACGCCAGGTTTTTAGGGTTTTCCAACGGTCACCTTTATCTGACGACCGCCGGTCCGACGGGGCCCACCTTGCGTAAACTCACCTGGACGAAGCAATAGCCTCTGCTGCGGTGTTGGGGGAAATTCCATTCGAGAGTAAATTATCCCCGGAAATGATCAGATTTGAGGAAAAGGAAGGTGGAAAAGAGAACCCCCGGAGTTGACCCCGCGCAACTCCGACCTAACATCCCGCCCATGGCAGACGCGATTGATGATGCGAAGGAAGCTCTGACGAGCATGCTTGGAAAGCTTGGCTTTGAGTTCGAAGTGGAGGTCTCCGGCGACCCCGGAAATGAAGTTCTGAATATTGTGTCGGAGAATTCCGCACTCTTGATCGGTAAAAACGGAGACCGCCTGGATGACATTCAGTATCTCGTGAACCGGATCACCCGGAACGCGCACCCGGACGCCCAGCGCTTCCGGATTGATTGCGACGGCTACCGTGCCCAGCAGGAGCAGCGGGTCGCTGACAAGGCCCTCCGTCTTGCGGACAAGGTCCGTGAATCAGGTCGGGAACTTTGGATGAACCCCATGAATTCCTATCACCGTCGCCTCGTGCACAATGCTCTTGTGGATGATCCTGAAATCGAGACCGTTTCCGAGGACACCAGTTCACGGAATAAGAAAATTCTCATTCGCTTGAAGTAAGCACGGGTTGATGGAGACCCACCGCCTCGTCCTCCCGGAAGACCTGAATCAATACGGGCATCTTTTCGGGGGCAGGCTCCTTGGTTGGGTCGATGAAGCCTCATGGATCGCAGCGAGCCTCGAGTTCCCCGAGGCCCGCTTTGTGACCATGGCAATGGACGAAGTTGTTTTTCGTCACAGTGTCAAGGAGGGGACGATTCTGACCATCGACTCGCAGTTGGAAAAGCTCGGCGAAACTTCCGCCACTTATCAGGTCAAAGTGCTGGATGAGCGTGCGAAGGATGAAAACCCGATCTTCACGACCCGTGTCACTTTTGTTAATGTTGACGACTCGGGGCAAAAAATCCGTCTAAAAAAATGAACATGATTGGTATTCAAGAACTCCTCCTCCTTCAGGCGATGTTCCTCGCGAACATTCCCGAAATAATTACTGGAAATGTCCTCGGACCGTTGTGCAAAAGCTTATGGATTTTCCTGCTCGGCTGGAGCTTTTAGTTCCTTTGAAGAACAGCGCAAATTACAATGATGGAGCTTCCTGCCATTTTCAACCCATCGACTCTGGATCTCCTCTTTTTTGCCTTGGATCTTCCGAGGTTTTGCTTGGTCCTCTTTTTCTTATAGCCCATGTTTGAAGTACGAGAAAAGCCGGAGATGGTCGAGAAGGCCATGCTCATCGGATTTTGTTTTGATAAGTCGGAGGAAGCAGAAACCCAATTGCTCCTGACCGAGCTCGAGGAGCTTGTCGATACCCTGGAGATCGGGGTGGTTGGGATCGAATTGGTTCGGGTGCGAGATACCAACAAGCGCTTCATTTGTGGAACGGGTAAGGCGGACGAGCTTGTGGAGTTGGCCCGGGCGCGTGGCTGCGACTGTATGGTTTTTGACAATGAAATCTCTCCCATGCAACAGCGCAATTGGGAGGAGCTTGCCGACATGACGGTCATCGACCGTGAGGAGGTGATTCTTGATATCTTTGCCAAACGTGCCCGCACCAAGGAGGCGCGGCTCCAGGTTGATTTGGCGCGCATGCAATATGCTCTCCCTCGCATGGCCCGCATGTGGGGACACCTTGACCGTGAAGGCGGCGGCGGTGGAACCGGCGGCGGTGGGGCTTCCCGGGGGATGGGTGAGCAGCAGATCGAGATTGATCGCCGACTCGCGCGCAAACGAATTTCACGCCTCAAGGCGGAACTCGAGGAAGTGCGCAAACAGCGCGCGACCCAGCGTAAAGAGAGACAGACTAACAATGTGGCCACCGCTGCGATTGTCGGTTACACCAACGCCGGCAAATCAACGCTGCTCAACAAACTGGCCGGAGCCGAGGTGATGGAGGCTGATATGCTTTTCGCGACGCTCGACCCGACGACCCGTCGGATCGAGTTGGAGAACGGTCAGGACCTTCTACTCAGTGACACGGTGGGCTTTGTTCGTAATCTGCCGCACCGCTTGGTCGAGTCGTTTAAAGCCACGCTGGAGGAAGCGATCCTGGCGGATTTTCTCATCCATGTTCTCGATGCTTCATCGCATGAAATCGTGGATCATTATCACACCACGCGGAAGGTGCTCGGAGAATTGGGAGCCGATGAAAAGCGGGTGATTGTTGTGTTGAACAAGGTGGACCGGGTTGAGGATCCTGCGATTCTCACTGGTCTTCGTGCGGACTTCCCCGGTGCTTATGAAACCTCCGCTGTGACGGGGCAGGGGCTCGAGAATTTGGTGGCCAATTTTACGGCCTTGCTTGCCGACCGGGTCAAGAAACTCACCTATCGTGTCCCGCAAGCCCGCGGAGATGTTTCCGGTCTCATTCACCGTGAAGGGAAGGTTCTCGAAACCGATTACGAAGGCAACGACATCATCCTCACCGCCATCGTCCCGAATAGCCTCGAGGGTCAACTCGGCGAATTCCTCGAGGAGCAGAATTAGGATTTCCGGTATTTCCAGTTACCCCACTCAAGGACCTCAACTTTCACCTTGGTGATGCCTCTTGAATAGAAGCCGAGGCGCTGGGCACTGCCGATCGTGACGTCAATAATGCGGCCTTTCACGTAGGGGCCACGGTCGGTAATGCGGAGAACTTCCGATTTTCCATTGAAGAGGCTGGTCACTCTGACCTTGGTGCCAAAGGGAAGGCTTTTGTGCGCGGCGGTGTAGGCTCCGTTTGCCAGGCGCCGTCCGCTTGCGGTGGTGCGGCCGGAATTGGTCTTGATGCTATACCAGGAAGCAATGCCGTGGTAGGTTTTGAGGACCGTTTGTTCTTTCTTGGCGACTTTCACCTCTTTTTTAAGGGAGGGGGCAGCGGGCTCTTTGGCCTCCTCTTTTGGAGGAAGGAGAGAGCTGCACGACGTGAGCGAAGTCAGAAGTGCCCCGACCAGAAGGCGTAACATTTGATTGTTGTTCATGTGCGGACGGAGGCTTACATCCTGAGATGGCTGGTTGAAAGGGCTTTCCTCTCTGGTTCGACAAGGCCGGCCTTTTCACATAGAATAACGTCTGGATGAGAAAGTTGAGCACCCTTTTTGCCGCGTTGGCGACGGCCACCTTGGTCTGGTCCTTCACCGTGCCAAAAAAGGAAGATCGGAAGAAGGCGGTGGGTAGCTTGTTTCATCTTTCGCCGGACCTTAAGGCGGCCTTTGAACCGGGGGAGGACTTTCAGCCAATCCCAAAACCGGGCGGATTTGACTGGTTGGCGACTCACGAAGAGGAAGGGCAGACTTTTGACCAATTCTTGAAGTCAAAGCCAAACCGCCCCGGTGAACGTGGAAGGAAGTTCATCTATCTGCAACCGGTTGGGGAGTTTCCGGAGGGTTCTCCGAAACTCGAGACTTTGAAGAGTTATCTGGAGGCCTACTTTCACCCAATGCCGGTGAAGCTTGCGAAGACGCTCACGCTCAAGCCCGACTCTAAAATTCAGACCCGCGGAGAACAAGTCAACAGCACGGATTTGTTGAATGCCTTACAGAAGAGAGTGCCGGCGGATGCACATGTCATGATGGCGGTGACGATGAGCGATCTCTACCCCGGACCGGGTTGGAATTTTGTCTTTGGAGTCGCTCGTCTTAAGCGCCGGTGCGGGGTCTTTAGCTTCGCGCGATATGGCATCGAAGAAGATCAGAAGCTGGCTTTGCTCAGGGCGGTGAAAGTGATCTCACACGAGACCGGGCACGCATTTGGAATCAAACACTGCATTCACTTTCACTGTCTCATGAATGGCTCCAACAGCCTGGGTGAGACGGATCGCGCCCCCTTGCATTTTTGCCCGGCTTGCCTCCGCAAGATCCACTGGGGTTTGAAATTTCAACCTTCCGAACGGTATCAAAAGCTGGTCGATTTTCTGGAAAAGAACGACTTCAAAGAAGAAGCCAAGTGGTTCCAAATGCGTGAGAGGAAGACGAAAGTTGGAATCAAGTAATTGGTGGCCTTATCTGAGGAAAGTGACGAACTGTTTTTTCTGAAATTCAGGCTTAGGTGACTCGGTTTTTAGATCGCCAAGCAACACTCCGAAAAAGTCCTGTGAACCTGATGGATGAATGAGCACCGCGAAATTCTTATCATTGGTCAGGTGATTTGAAGTTCCTGCCACGCCCATCGTTCCGACGATTTCTTCATCAAAGCTAATCAGGAGGTGAATCTCTGGAACGAGGTAAAGTTTTGGTGTTTTCCGGCTGACATAAACCTTCTGATCGGAGGGAGCACCGTCGACAGTTAGAATGAGGTCGGTGACGAGGAAATCCCTCGTGATAATTTCCGACTCTGAGTAGCCCAGGTTTTTGATGAGCGATTTTTTCCAATTCGCGTAGGGATTGGAAAAGGACTGGGTTTCAAATTGCTTCGGAATCGAAAGCTCGTAGCGAGTGAGATTCGGGCTCTCGGGTTCCTTTCTCGGTTCCGGGGCTTGCCGGCATCCGGCCAGGGCTCCCGCCAGACAGATTGCGAAAATGAGACGAATCAGCATGATTACGAGTTTACCGATCGTAATCGCTTTCATCAATGAAACGTCATCGAGATTCGATGATTCTATTTGCGGCATCCATGTTTAGGATAACGCATGATGAATTTGTTGATGGAGCGACCTTTCCAGGCCTTTGCGGTGCCGCATAATCTTGCGATGCTCGTGACCCTAATGATCGCGGTGGTGTTGACCGCCTATGCCCGGAGTGGGCCCGGTGAAGGAAAGCTCAAGGTGATCCGCTATGTCATGGGGTCCTTGCTTCTCATCGCCGTCGCGCTCGATCCGATTCTCACTTTTGTCCGATATGGCGTGGGGGCACATGGGCGTGAAATGGTGATGGATAATTCGCTGCCTTTTTACCTTTGCGATGTCGTTTCCATCTTTCTGGCTTTTGCTTTGTTCACTAGGAATCAGAGGCTTGCGGAAATCGGTTACTTGTGGGGACTGGCGGGAACATTGCAGGGGCTCATTATGCCCACGCTGTGGTTTGATCATAGTGAATTGGAATTCTACATTTTCTTCCTCCAGCACGGTGGGGCCCCGGTTGCGGCGGTCTTTCTGGTCTGGGGGCTGGGAATTGTGCCTGAGAAAGGCGCGATGGTTCGCGCCGTTTTCTGGAGCTTGGGCTACATCGCGGTGGTGATGTCCATCAATGCGATCATCGGGGAGAATTATGGATTCTTGAACGGGAAACCCGATGCCGAGACCTTCTTTGATTACATGGGGCCGTGGCCCAATTATCTCATCACCTTGCAATTGATCGCCTACACGCTCTATTTTTGCCTGCTGAAAATTGCTCCGAAGAAAAGGGCGTAGTGTTCACCTCCGATTCAGGTTCGTTCTGCGACCCTGCGGGATGAAGGCGTTCATTTTACTTGGGTTGGTTGCTTCAAGTTCACTCTCCGCTCAAGAGGCGGTTCTGGATTTAACGAAGCTACATTCATATGCGAATCAAGAGGTTCCTGGTTACATCAACCGGGATAATACGCCCGGCAACAACCCCATCACAGATATCGGGGCGACGCTTGGGCGGGTTTTGTTTTACGACAAGCGCCTCTCGAAAAATTCGACGGTTTCCTGTGCGTCCTGTCACCAGCAGGAAGCAGCCTTCGGCGATCCCGCGATTGCGAGCGTGGGAGTGGCTGGAACGACCGGTCGTCATTCCATGCGCCTGGTGAATGCGCGCTTTGCCACCGAGCGTCGCTTCTTCTGGGACGAGCGTGCCCCAACCCTGGAGGTGCAAACGACCCAGCCGATTCAAGATCACATCGAGATGGGCTTCAGTGGAGCCGATGGCGATCCCGATCTGAGCGCCTTGGTGGCGAGAGTTGCAGAGATTGAACTCTATCAGGTGCTCTTCACGGCGGTTTACGGGAACTCAGGAGTGACTGAAGCCCGGATGCAGCAGGCTCTCGCCCAGTTTGTCCGCAGCATTCAATCTTTTGATAGCAAATACGACCGGGGCTTCGTGTCGGCTTCGAATCCCAACGCAGATTTCACCAATTTCACGGCGCAGGAGAATCTCGGGAAAAGAATTTTCACCAATCCACCGGGACCCGGTGGTGGGGCGGGCTGTGCGGCTTGTCATCAACCTCCGACTTTTGATATCGATCCCAACTCAGGTCACAACGGCGTGATCACTTCGCTCGGCGGAGGCCAGGATTTGACGAATCGTCGCTCCCCCAGTTTACGAGATCTGGTGGACGCCAATGGCACCCCGCACGGACCTTTCATGCATGACGGCTCGAAAGCCACGCTCCTCGATGTTGTGAATCACTATAATTCCATTCCCGCGGTGACGCAGGGCTTGGACCGTCGTCTCGCCGGCCCGCCACCTCGTCCCGGCGGCCCGCCACCCCAAGCCCAGCGACTCGATCTTTCCGCAAACGAAAAGGCGGCTTTGGTTGCGTTTCTGGGAACCTTGACGGGATCGGATGTTTATCGCGATGAGAAATGGTCGTCGCCCTTCGATGAGAATAATGATTTGTCCTTTGTGCTTCTGCCTGCGGAAGTCCGCTTCTCACCGGAGAATGGAGCCATGACGGTCGAGGCAACGGGAGTTCCTCACGTGACCTACCTTTTGAAGTCGTCCTCCGACCTGAAGGTCTGGGACGATGGCGTTGAGATCAAAGCAGATCGGACTGGCTTGCTCTCGCTTGAGATGCAGGGAATGCCAAAGGCGAAGTTCTTCTGCTTTGTTTACGAACCTTCCGAGTGACGATACAAAAAAGCGCGTGGGGCATGGGCCGCACGCGCTTTTTGAAGTTCGTAGTAAAATTACTTCTTTTCAGCCTGCTCCCTCATTTGCTTGAGGCGGGTGTTTTTGAAGCTGGTCATCTGCTTTCCGGTTTTTGATTCCGGGTCCACTGCGATCACTTCATCGACTGCTTTTTCGAGTGCATCGAAATCCTTGTCCCCGAAGAGGATGTTGAGCTTATACATCAAGGCCTCTTGCTTGGCGGCTCCCTCCAATTTTTGCTCGGTAATATGGCTGTCGATCAAGCCAAGTGCCTTGGAGCTCTCACCACCCTGCATGGCGGCCTGAAGCTTTTTCTCAAGCTCAATTTTAGCCTCCCGGGCGGCCTGAGCGGCTTTGAGGCCGGTCTTGTCCTCGGGGTCGTTCTTGATGATGTCTTCAGTCACTCCGGGGTAGAGTCGGCGATAGTCCTCGGGAACTTCTTGAAGCGCTGCATTCAGTGCCATCGCTCTTTCGAGTCCTTTGTAAGTGGTTGCCTTTTTGAGTAATTCATCTCTTTTCTCCCGATTGGTCTTCAGCTCATCCAGGTGCTTCACATAGGCTTCCGGACCTCCCTTTTGGTAACCGGTCTTGGCGTAGGGACGCCCCTCGGCATCAGTCAGAAGAATGGTTGGGTATCCTTGGATTTGGTAGACCTCGCGAAGTTCCTCGTTTTGCTGGATGGTCTCTTTGGAAAGCTTTGATTTGTCCCTTGGGTAGTCGAGCTCGACCAAGATAAAGTTGTCGGCAACTCCTTTTTTGAACGGGTCGTGCTGGAAGACTTCCTCGTTCAGTTTGATGCACCATCCGCACCAGTCCGAGCCGGTGAAATCGATGAAAAGATCCTTGTTTTCAGCGGCTGCTTTCTTTTTTGCGGCTTCGAAGTCGTGCATCCAGCCTTCACCTCCCGCGAAGGAGAACAAGCTGGAGGCGATCATGGTTGATGCAATAATTGATACAGTTTTCATTGTGATGTCTTTGAGAGAACGTAGCGAGGACCTTATTCCGTGCAACCTTCGTGATTTTCTTGCACTTTTCGATGCTGTTCATTTGACTCCTCCTGATGTCGGCGATTGATCGTGCCCGTGAAAAGCTCCAGGAGATCTTCGGATTCGAAGATTTTTTGGACGGTCAGGAAACCGTGATCGGCGAGATTCTCTCGGGACGCGACGGTTCGGTGGTGATGCCCACTGGCGGCGGTAAATCCCTTTGTTATCAACTTCCGGCGCTCTGCCGTGAAGGGGTCACCTTGGTCGTGAGTCCGCTCATTGCCCTGATGAAGGATCAGGTCGATGCGCTTGAGGAGCGCGGGGTGGCGGTGACTTTGATCAACTCCACGCTGACCTGGAATGAACAAAAGGAACGGCTCGATGGTATGAAAAACGGTGCCTATCGACTCGTTTACATCGCGCCGGAGCGATTCCGCGCTGGTTCGTTTATGAACGCCCTGCGCGACGTGAAGATCGAGATGGTCGCGATCGACGAGGCCCACTGCCTCAGCCAGTGGGGTCACGACTTTCGACCGGATTATATGAGGCTGGGCAAGGCGCTCGAGGATTTGGGTCGTCCGCAGTGTGTTGCCCTCACCGCGACCGCCACCCCCATTGTTCGGGAGGACATTCGGGGTGTCCTGAAGCTTCGTGAACCTTTCGAAAGCATCAGTGGATTCGAGCGACCGAATCTTAGCTTTACCATCACGCCGGTTGAGAAGGTCGCCCAGAAGTATGGACGCTTGAAAAAAGTCCTCACGGAGAACAAGACGGGAATCGTCTACTGTGCCACTCGCAAAAAGGTCGAGGAAGTGGCCGAGACGATTCATTCGTGGGGTCTGAACTGCATTGCGTATCACGGTGGGATGAGTGATCAGGAGCGCGAAAATACCCAGAATACCTTCATCTCGCGAAAAGCCGATATCGCGGTGGCAACGAATGCTTTTGGAATGGGAATCGACCGCTCCGATGTGCGCTTTGTGGTGCATTTTGAAATCCCGGGCAGTGTCGAAGCCTACTATCAGGAAGCTGGTCGTGCCGGACGTGACGGGGAGGCTTCGGTTTGTGAATTGCTCTTCAATTATGCCGATACCCGGACCCAGGAATTCTTTATCGACGGGGTAAATCCCGGAGCGGGAATGATCAGGGATGTCTATCAGTTTTTCTTGAACGATGCTGATGAGAACTATGAGGTTCATCGTACTTTGGATGAGGTTAAAGAAGCGATCGGAGCCAGGAACGGGATGGCGATCGGCGCCGCAATTGGGGCCCTTCTTCGCGGTCGCTGGGTGGAGCGCTTTGATGTTCCCGGAACGAGGGCGAAGGGGACGCGGCTTCTTCGGCCGGATGTTTTAACGCGGGATCTCACCTTGGACGAGGCGGCACTCGAGGAGAAGGAGAGGCGGGATCGCGAGAAGCTGGAGAAAATGGTTCAGCTTTGCTACGCCAATACCTGCCGCCAGCAATGGGTCTTGGAATATTTTGGAGAGGTCGATGCTCCCGTCTGCGGAAGTTGCGATGTTTGTCGTGGTGAGGAGAACAGTGAGCGCCGCGCTCCCAGTGATGAAGAGGACCTGATCGTTAGAAAGTTCCTCAGTGGGGTCGCGCGGATGTCGCGTCGCACCGCCACCGGGTGGGAGGGGATCTTCGGCCGTGGCCGGATTGTGCAAATGCTCGTGGGAAGTAAATCCCAGGAGGTCCTCCGGGTCCGGCTGCACGAATTAAAAACCTACGGTCTGTTGAAAAAAGAAGGGACCGCCTATCTCAATGCGCTCGCCCGGAGTTTGACCAGCGGGGGATTAATCGTGACCCAAATGGGTGAGTATCCGCTCGTCACGTTAACGCCGCGCGGTGAGCAGGTGATGATGGGGAAGACGAGTTACTCCCTCGAGTGGCCGTCCGGCGATGGCAGTCCCAAGACGTCGGCGGAAGGAGTGGAGTTGAAGGATCTCGGGTTTGACGGCCGACTTTATGACCGCCTCAAGGATGTCCGGACTCGTCTGGCCAAGGCCGCACAGGTCCCGGCATACGTGATTTTTTCAAACGATATCTTGGAGCATCTTGCCAGACTTCGCCCCAAAACAATGGATGCCGGGCTTCTTGTCAAAGGGATCGGAGAGACCAAGGCGGAGAAATATCTCGAGCCCTTCTTAAAGGTCATTCGCGAGGTCGATCAAGGAGCGTAGCGTTTCAGCTGGCTCGGCTTGTTGAGCGTGATTCAAGACCACTCCTTCGAGGTCCAACTGGGCCGCTTTTTTGATGCTCGCCCTCGCGATTTGACTGTCATCATTGAGAATGGCAGGCGGCGGCGATGGACTCCCGAAGTGGTTGGCGAAGAGATCTCCGGCAAAGAGGATTTTTTCCTCGCTCAGCAAAAACCCGCAATGCCCGGTGGTGTGGCCGGGGAGGGCGATCACCTCCAAGCCGTGAATTGTTTCTCCGGACTTAAACCAATGATCGACCTCGGGAGCTTTGAATCTGAAGAGGAGTCGCCCGATCGCTTCGAGCGCCCCCGCAACCTTGCTCCATCCCCGGTAGTGGTGTCGACCTTCCACGTGATCGCGATCGGCAAGCGGGGCATAAACCCGGCAGTCGGTCAGCTTTTGGAGTTTGGCGACGTTCAGGCTGTGATCGAGATGGCCGTGGGTCAGGAGAATGCTCCGGACATCCGAAAGAGTTTTGCCGTGCTTGCGGAGGGTCTTTTCGATTCGAGTGATCCCTCCGATAAATCCGCCGTCGATCAGATCAGCCCCGTCATCAGAAATGATGAGGTGGTGTTGCACGATGAAGCTGCGCAGTGAAACGATTTGAGGCACAAGATGAAGATCCCAGATTTTCTGAAAAAACCAACGATGGATGCTTTCTAACCTGCAATGGGTGTGATTCACTTTCCCCCTGCACCCATGAGTGAAGAAACTCCACAACCTCCTGAAAACGACGGAGCTCTTGATTTGTCCGGTTTGAATTTCGGCCCTGCCTGGGCTCGGGATAAATCGGAGTCCAAAAGCCTTAAGAAATTTAAAGATCGCGGCGACCGTGATGACAGACGTGGCGGCGGTGGCCGGCGCGATGACCGTCGGGGTGGTGGTGGTCCCCGCCGGGATTTTCGAGGCGGCGGCGGTGGCCGTGGTCAACGAGGAGGAGGCGGAGGCCGTGGGCGTCGCGATGATGATCGCCGCCCGCTGCGCCAGGAAGTGGAGCCACCCGAAGGTTTTGAGCTCCGCCTCATGCCGGCGGAGGAAAGTCTCGATCTGCTTGCGAAGCGGGTCATCGATTCAGGTCAGACCTTTTCGGTCTTCGATTTGGCCAAGGTTCTTCTGCAAAGCCGTGATCGTTTCCGGGTGACCTTCGAGTCGAGTGGAAAGAAGTTTTTCCGTTGCCGGGAAGATCAGTCGATTTGGCTGACCAAGGACGAAGCCCAGCGCCACCTTTGGAGAAGTGAGTGGGTGAAGAAATTTTACGAGGAAGTGCAAGTGGAAGGCGAAGCTCCCAAGGGAAGCTTTTCGGCTATTGCCCGCTGCGGCATTAGTAACGAGCTTTTGGGGCCGCCCAACTACCATGGTTATCAAGAGAAGCTTGCTGCGCTACACCGCGAGCGTTTCTCCAACATGTCACTCGATGCCTACCGGGCCAAGGTGCGCACGGAGCGCGGTGAGGAGGCGGTGGAAGCCTGGCTTGAAAGCATGAAGACGGTGACCAAGTGGAAAGTTGCCGAGCCCAAGGAAGAAGAGGTCAAGGAGGAGCCGAAAGCTGACGAAGCGGAAGCAACTGAAGCAACGGAGGACTCCAAGGAAGCGGTTCCAGAAGCGGAGCCCGAGCTTGCTGCCGAGGCGCCTGAGCAAACTTCCGAGCAGAGCGAAGAAATCGCCGCGCCGGAAGAGCTCGCAGCGGAAGCCGAGGAAGCTGCCCCGGATGACGCTCCTGCCGAAGAATCCAATGACGCTGCCGGGGATGCTCCTGCTGCCAAAGAAGAAGCTCCTGCCGAGGAAAAGCCGGTCGAATTGTTTGACGACGCCCGGGCCGTGGAGAGGCACTTTGCCGAGAATCATTTCGATGAGGTTTTTGAAGAAACCGATCGTGCCTGGGTGATGGGCGACATCCGTGGAAACCTGCTTTCGCCGGGTCTTTTGACTTTGCTCAAGCGAGGTGTGGCCGAGGAAAAACGCTACCCTGCCAAATTGATGCCTGTCGTTTGCCGCCAGCTTTCTGGTCGTCACGTTGCGGTCTTTAAGTGGAAGAAGAAGCTGAAGGTTGGTCCGTCCCGACCACATGCGGTTCCAACCGATACGCCGCTTGCCGAGCGTCCGCGGGCCATCATCGATCACCTTGTGAAGAAGTCGGGCGTCGCTCTCAAGGACTTCTGGGAAGCCGTCATGCCTGAGGGTGTCACGGATGAGCAGAAGCACGACTGGTTTCAGGATTTCCAGTGGCTCTTGAGCCAAGGGCACATCATCCTCCTTTCAGATACCACGGTTCACATTGCGAAACGCGGCGAAGGAGATACTCCGCCGGCGAAAAAGGCTACTGCCAAAAAAGAGGTGAAGCCCGAACCAGAGGAAGTAAAGACTCCTGAGGCCGAGGCTCCCGTGACTCCGCAACCTGTCGCTGAAGAAGAGACCAATCCTAAAGAGGCCTCGGAAGGGGAGTAAACCCAAGGAAGGTGCTACATCGCCTGATCGGCGCTGCGCAGGAGGATGTCATTGATTTCCACCCCGCGTGGCGAAGTCAGGACGTGCACTGCGGCGTCGGCAATGGCTTCGGGCGTGAGCATGTCGATGTTTGCCCGGGTTTCGGCCAGTTGCTCCTCGCGACCTGCGAAGTATTTGTCGAGCAAGGGAGTGTCGACAAAGCCGGGTGAGAGACAGGAGACCCGGGTTTTGTTACCACAGCTTTTCAGCTCGGCACGAAGAGCTTCCGAAACGGCGCGTACGGCGAATTTCGTACTGGCGTAAAATCCTCCGGTGGGAGGAACGCGATGGCCGGACATCGACGAGATGTTGAGAATTTGGCCTCCGACTTCAGGAAAAAGAGCGAGGGAAAGTTGGCTGCACAAGCCCAGAGCGTGGACGTTGACGCGCCACATTTCTTCCCAGTCGGAAGGGTCCCCGTCGCTGATGCGGGAGAGGTAAGCCAGTCCGGCGGAATTGACGAGAATGTCGAGCTGATCCAAGGATTCGAAGGCGGACCGGATGGAGCTTTCGTCGCGAAGGTCGCAGGCGAGAGGTTTGACGCCCCCGGGGAGTTGATCGACCGAGCGGCAGAGGCCGATCACGGACATTCCCTGCTCAAGCAGAGCCTTGGCAATGGCCTTGCCGATTCCGGAGGAGGCTCCGGTGACGAGTGCGGTTTTCATAGTTCTTCCTCGAGGGCGGCTCGAAAGGTGTTGGCGGCAGACTCAGCTTTGGCAATGTTGGGGTTTGGGGCGAAGCCTTCGAACTTTGAAGCGGGCGGAACGTCCGGTACGGGATTTTGTGGGTTTTGAAGGGGGACGAAATCGCGATCGTCCTGCACCGCTGACCGGGGAGTGGGTGCAGGAGCCGGGGTTGGGGCTGGGGCGGCGGGCGTGGGTTGAACCACGGGTGCAACTGCGACGGGTTGGGTAGTTTGGGCAGGAGGGGCGACCTGGGTGATTTGGACCGGCTGGATTTTACTGATAGCCTCTTTCAGGTTCACTTCCTGTTTCTTGAGCTCGTCTTGAAGGGTGGTTTGAGTGGCTTCGAGGAATTTTAGCATCTCCTCGCGGCGCTCGGTGTCGGCTTTGGCGAGGGCCTCGAGCTCGCCCTGGTGCTTGATAAATCGGCTCTCGGACGAGCGGAGAGTCGAGATTTCGGTTTCAAGCGCGGAGATCTTGCTCTGAAAGGCGGCGAGCTTCTCTTCGGCGACCTTTTCTTTGGCGAGAGCGACAGATCGAGAGATTTTTCCTTTGGTGGCGGCAAAAATCCAAGTGAAGACCACACCGGCCAGAAAGCCGATGAGTGAGGGAATCAGGGCGGGGTTATTCAGTAATTCGGTCATGGGATCGGGGTTTGTCTCTTGCGGTTGGGGGATAAGATGCAATTCTAACACCACGTGAGCGCACCAAGACTTTGGAAGCGCAATCGATCAAAATCAAACCCTATTAGAAAATGGCCCATACTCTTCCTGAACTCGGTTATTCACACGACGCCCTCGAGCCCCACATTGATAAGGCAACCATGGAAATCCACCATGGCAAGCACCACAATGCCTACGTCACCAACTTAAATGGAGCTCTCGAAGGGCACCCTGAACTTGCTGATCTTTCCCTTGAAGAACTCCAGGGCAAGATCGCTGGCATCGCACCTCTTCGCAACAATGGCGGAGGTCACTTCAACCACAGCCTTTTCTGGAAAGTCATCGCTCCCGGCGGAGCCAGCGCGCCCTCCGGTGATCTTGCCGCTGCCATCGATGCCGCTTTCGGCTCCTTTGATGCCTTTAAAGATGAGTTCGCCAAGGCCGGCGCCACTCGTTTTGGGTCTGGTTGGGCTTGGCTCGGCGTGAAAGCCGATGGAACCCTCGGAGTTTGCTCCACTCCCAACCAAGACAATCCACTTATGGGCGAAGCGGCCGGAACCTGCGATTGCACCCCCATCCTCGGACTCGACGTCTGGGAGCATGCTTACTACCTGAACTACCAGAACCGTCGTCCGGACTACATCTCCGCTTTCTGGAATGTGGTCAACTGGGACGTCGTCGCAGCCAACTTCGCTGCGGCCAAGTAAGTTCGTCAGATTACTTTTTGACCAAAGCGCGAAGCTCCTTCGGGACTTCGCGCTTTTTCTTTTCCAGCGTCGCGATCATGCGGGCTGCGACCGCTGGAACGGTGTTGATCTTATCGCGGCGGGGAATGATGTCCTTCTTGTCGGGCGTGATGAAGCGAATCACTTGATAGTTCCAGGCCGGCTCTTTGAATTCCTTAAGAATGGCCGCGTCTTTCCCTTTGGAATTGTTGGAGATCGCAACTGGTTCGAAATGGCTTTCGATCATTTTGACGAGTTCGGGGTGGGAGAGGACTTTGGACCCAAAGACCTTGCAGCCGCTTCACCCGGGAACTTCCTGAAAAAGCAGCATCACCGGTTTGCCGGATTTTTTGGAAGTGGCGAGAGTGGCATCGAGGTCGCGCGACCATTTCACGGTTCCGAGTTCGACCGGTTGCGAGGGTTCCGCCTGGCAACCGGCGGCAAACAAGAGAAACAGGAAAATGAGCTTCATGCGGGTGAGAGTCTGCGGGACGGTCGCTATTCCCTGCAAGTGATCTTTACGAAGCTCGCGACCGGTGTTTAATTGAACCCATGAAACGACTCCTACTCGCTTTCGCCGCTACTCTGGCCCCGTGCTTCGCCGAACTCCCGCAAATGTCCGATAAGACGGAATGGCTCGGGTATTTCGTGGGCTGGGAGGGTCGCTCGCTGGATTTTGGAATCGGAGCTGACGGTGAGTCCTTGCTTCATCCCAAGAAGAGCGGGAAGCGTGCCGGGCACAAGGAGATCAAGATCCACTATGTTGTCGAAGAAGAAATCAACGGCAAGTGGGTTCGCCGCCAATTCTTGAAAGAGGGCGGATTGGCCAGCGAAACTGAAAAAGGGCTCGATCCCAAGAAGCCGGTCACGATTGTGACCACTGTGACCGGGGATACCAAGGTCGAGTGGACCCATGTCGTTTCTCGTGGCGGAATCAACGTGATGCCCAAGCTTGTTGAAAAGAAGACCGAGAACAAAATCCGGGTCGGCGTCGAATTTGCGCTGCCACGCCTCTATCGCTTTAACGAGGAACCGGACAAGCGCGAGTTGAAAAAGAAAGTGGGAGCCGACCATATCCGTGGCACGCGCTTGAAGGATGGCAAAAAGATCCGCATTAAGTTCGATGACGTCGAAGATGATGTCACTGGTGCAGAATTTCTGCAGGACGGGGCCAGTGAAATCGAAGTGAAATCCAATGGCATCATGGGCAAAAAATTTGTAGTCGAGAATGGTGCCGAGAAATCAGGCCGCATTGACGTGAAGACCAAGGGGCCACTTTACAATTCCTTCAGGCTGACCTGGAGGGCCGACATGGAAAAGCTCGGTGAAAAGGACACCTACGTTACCTTTTCGGTGGAGTAAGGTTGAGAACCTTTTGCAGGTGGATCGCAGTGAGCGCGCCCATTGTTTCGCAGGCTTCGAAAGCATGCGAGCCGTAACGCTCCACCAATGATTCGCGCAAGGCGACCACGTGCTCGTAAGGTGAGACCTCGGTTCGGTTCATCACCGTCAGGACAGCTTTGAGCCGGTTGCGTTCCACCTTGGCGCGACGTGACATTTGCAGGTGCTCCTCGGCACGATACTGCATGATCGTTTGGTTGTTGAGGTGTGCGCGCACGAGATCCTCGACCGGTTTGTTGTCGGGAAACATGTGGGCACGATAAACCGAAAGCCGGCCCTCGTAGGATTGCTGGTCAAAGTCGATCGGGCGGACGCGATACTGCACCTCCTCAAAGTCCGGCGTGATATCGACGACATAGTTTACCGTGCGCATGTCGCCGAGGAGTTTCACAAAGCACCGCTCGCCAAACTTCACAAATTCCTTGGCCACGCGAACGTGATTGAGATTCGGGTCATCGAGGTGGTCCCGAATGAAAACATCGCCCGGCAGTCCCGCAATGTGTTCCTCGATCAGGGTGTTCCCGTTGACGAGATAGTTAATGCGGTTGGGAGAAAGAATGTGCTCCAACTCCAAACCAAAGAGGCGTGAGGCATCGGCGTTTTTGACGTAATAATAATCCGAGTTCCCGTTAAAAAGGTTGGTGATGCGGATCCGAAAGGGTCGCGAATTGCCGAATTCCCCGAAATCGATGCGGTCGACCGTCAGGTGCTCCGCGAGACTCAAATCGCCGCCGATTTTCAGCATCGCGTAAATCTTGGTGAGCTTGGGCCGCAGCTCGGCCATCACCTCGGGTGGATACATCACCTCCAGCCAGAGCGTTTCCTCACCGGCTGGATTTTCGTAGGGAATTGATCCCGAGAAGCGCAGGAGCTCATCGTAAACCAGCGGGACTTCAGAAAGTCGGCCGTAATGCGCGAGATAATTTCGCAGCGAGTCCGAGATGGGATAAAAGATCTTACGCCGCGAAATCATGCCCGGAGGCTCCTAGGCATCTTCGTTGCGATCAATCCAGAAAAGTGGATCTGTCCCATCCTTCTGGAATTTCGCCCAATAACGTTTCTCCAGGGGCGCCGCTTTTTTGCGCTGTTCTTCCTCGCTGAGCGCACGGTAGGTTGCGGGTCCGATCTCTCGAATCAAGTCGCGCTCCGCGAGCCGAATCATTAATTCTTCCCAAAATACCGCATTCCGGACTTCGTTGAAGCATTTTTGGAAGTAAGCGGTTTCCTGGAATTTTTCGGTGACTCGATTCTTCTGGCGCTCGATGTCAAATTCAACAATCCCTGCCAGCCCGGTGTTTTTAGCGGCTTCGAGGACCTTGTTTTCGATCCCCTCGAAGCGGGCATACCCGGCTTGCCCCTCGTCATTGGGGTTCAGATTGGCCATCTCGGTGGCCAGGCTGACCATTTCCACCAGGGTTGCTAGTTCTTCGTCGCTAAAGCGCAGATGCATCGTGTGCGGAACCAATCACCGAAGCAGATTTCACACAAGCTCGCAAATCGCTTGCCCTCCCGCTCATTTTCCGCATACCTTCCCCCCGCACGCAAGTGGTCGACGCGGGATTAGCTCAGTTGGTAGAGCGACTCGTTTACACCGAGTATGTCGGCGGTTCGAGTCCGTCATCCCGCACCACTTCTTCACCAGTCATTAGCGATTGGCCTCTTAGGCTGTTTTTTTAGCGCGAAAACCCATGGGATTGTTGTGAGTGACGAAGTCCCCAGGGAAAAAACTCTGAGAGTGGGTCCGTGGGTCAGGGGAGACCAACGTCTTTTGCAGGGATTGCCTTTAGGACGGGACTCTGGGACGTTGATTGCTTGTTCTCCTGCCAAAGAAAGAGATTGACAGGTCAGCGCGCAGCCAAGGTGGCGGCCTGCTCTCTCCCCGGGAGTGGATACATGGAAGGCACGACTTACGGATTGCGCTCTTAAGAAGCATCCCCTCCGGTGGATGTCATAACCATCCTCAAAGCTGATCGCGACGGTGAACCACGCCACTACAGGTCCAGTGTCGCCTTCCGGTATGCTCTCCAGCGAGTCTTGCGCAAGATCGTCGAAGCCATCACTTTAAAATGCTCAAAAAAAAGCAACTCCGTCATGACAAGAGTATCGTCTCTGTCGCCCGCGAACTCATCGCTTTACGCTATGAATTCGCAAGGCCACCCCACTGGCAGCCCTATCAACGTCCAAGCCACTGTTCCGAGGAAACTGAATTCCTGATGGAACCGCTTTTCTTCCAGAAAAAGTAAAATTGTTGTAACTTCACTTCTCCGCTGGGCGTCTTTTATTCCAGATGGAGAGGGATTCATGTCTTCGTGGCGCAATTGTCATAACAAATGGCGATTTTAGAGCTTGAGTTCTCATGAAAACGAATCAACCTCCCTCCGGAAGAAATAACGACTCATTCACATCAATTCTCTAAATTTTTCAAAAAATTTTTAATTTGTTTACATTCTCCAGTTTCTAGATAAAAACCTCGAACAAGTCAGCCCCCCAAACCCAAATAAAAATGAAAAAACTCATTCTCAGCGCCCTCTTATTAGCTTCCAGCGCAAGCCTCCAAGCACAATTCATCGACTTCACCCAGAACGTGAAGGTCGTTTTCAAGAATGTTGAAGTGCAGAACTCTACCGGTCAAACGATCACAGCGACTCAAGCCACTGCCACTGTCACTGAGGTGGACTCTGATGGGGTGATTACTGCCAAGAGGCAGACTTTTGTTCAGGTCCCCAATGGCTCGGGAGGTTTGGAGCAGATCGTGACCCAGGAGACGACCACTGCGACACCAGATGCATTCACTGGTAATTACGCCGTGGAAAATGTCACCAGGGTCCGCACGACTCCAGTCGATGAAGACGGGGAAGCCATTGGTTCCACCGCAGTGTCCACCTCCATTGTCGATGATTCCGATGTCACCGAGGAGGACCTTAATCTTCCACCCACCACGACTTTCGTTCCTGTTGATCCTGAGCTCGATATTCCGGTCGTGATCAGCGCCGAGTAGGTAGGCTGATACACCAAAACTCAAACCCTGATTATTATGTCCAATTCACTTTTCATTTACCGCTCCTTGTTAATCGCGCCTCTTGTGGGATCCGTGATGGGGGCCAACTCAGTCACTTATGACTTTGACAGCTCGGCTTCGGGTGATCTCTTCTCCGACGGCGGTGTCGCCGGTTGGTCGCAGGATACTTCCAACCCAACAGCGTTTGGACAGGCCTTTCCCCTCGCCTACATTTCAGCCACCGATTTCGGCGGTGGTTCTAGCAACTCAGCTCATTTGGGCACTCAGTTTGGTAATACGCCCGACAATGCCGACACGACTTTGACTGGTGATCTTTCCTCCTTGCCGATTTATAACATGATGAATGTCTCATTCAACATGGCGATCCTCGACAACGCCGCGGATTCATTTGAGGGGCGCGATGTCTTCAATGTCGGCTTGGTTAACTCCACTGGCGGCCAGGTTGCTACCATCGGATTTACTCCGGCAACTGGAGACAATGAAACTTGGGACGTTTCGATTGGCATGAATGGTTCAGCTGTCGCGACCCCGTATCAAGTTTCAGCGAACTCTGCTTACAGCTTTTATCTTAACTCCCGCGACAATACGACAGACTTCTTGTTCGGTGCTGCGGGTGGAAGCTCGGTATTGATCGATTCATTTTCATTTACTGGAGCAAACTCCATTAATTCCGTGTCGGGAATCACCTTCGAGCATGATCCGCTTTCACCGGTTGGAACTTCGGCGCATACCTTGGCTTTTGACAATGTGAATGTCCAGATCCCCGAGCCTTCCTCGTCGCTTTTGATGATCCTTTCTGCCGGCTTACTTGCAGTTCGGAGACGCCGCTAGTCAGGGGCGAAGATTCAGACCGATCACTCCCAATTTTACGAAGCCGATGAAGCTGAGAAGCAATTGCTCAAGCTCTCACCGGCTTCGTTTTTTTTGCCACGGGTTCTTGTGCTGCTCGCTGGCCCAGCAAGCCCATGCGCAACAAAGCGCGGAGCTTCCCACCTTGCCTTCCGGCTTCTATGAAGCTGCCGCCACCGTCATCGGCCAGAGCGAGGAGCCAAGTTTCGGCCAACTTGATATCGAGCTAGGTCTCTTGACCCAATACGATTCGAACGTCACCCTGGGATCCCCTGGAGGCCGATTTGCTGAGGAGTCAGATTTTCTAATTCAGCCTTCTCTGAAAAGTTCGTTTCAGCTCGGTTCAGGCAAGGGTGATTGGCGGTTTGGGGTGAATGGAAATGTCTCCCGTATGGAGTATCAGGACCTCGAGCGCTTTAATGCCACCAACTATTCCTTCGGGCTCAATGGGGGCTATGAATCAAAGCGTGTCAAACTCCGCATGGAAACATCCTATGCGTCAACGGGAGGGGTAAATCGCTTCGTCGGAAACTTCTTCGAGCAAACCAGTCTTTCTTCGCGCCTCTCCGGTGATTACACCATTAGTCCTAAAACTTCACTCGAACTTTCCTTGAGGCAAAATTCGGTGGGAAGTGAAACTGCCGGCTTTGCTGATACCACCTCGACCACTTTCCGGCTTGCTGGTCTCTGGCAGGCCACTCCCCTGATCCGCCTTGGTCCGGGCTTTCGATACGGAGTCAGGACGGCTGAGATTGGCGGCCAGTTTCAAGAGCAGGAGTTGACGACGGCTGGCCCGACCTTGCGCCTAGACTACAAGCTCTCTACGAAAGTGAACCTAAGCTCCAATGTTGGATTGGGCTTTGTGGATTCCCCTTCGGGAGATGACGAGCTGTTCAACTGGCAGCTTGGTTTGAACTATCGTGCCTCAGCTCTCTGGGGCCTGAACTTGAGAATGATCCGAGATACCCAGGCGACTTTATTTGCAGGAGGGGGGTTTGATGTGGTCT
>CBFHQJ010000041.1:0-43819 GCA_965657795.1 Akkermansiaceae bacterium | reverse complement strand
CATAGAATCAATATGTTGTTGGTAGAAACCTGTGATTCCCTACTCGCCACCTTTTTGAGCGGGCAGGATGGACAGCGATTTTTTCATCTTCATGTCGGCGGTCATGACAAAATCAACCATGATGCCCGGCTGCGGCTCCATGACCCCGTCAACGGCAATCTTCATTTCACCTTCCAGCTTATAGTCCATGAAATACTTCATAGAGCGAACGATTCTCATTTCTCCCGACAACTTGGCCTTCATTCCCTGCATTTTCTCTTCGGTCATCAGGCCGTTCATGGAAAATTTTCCCTTTAGAATCGCGCAAGGTTCCCCGTTCAGCTCTTTCACCTCCAGAAAAGTCACGGTCATGGTTCCGTCTTCGATTTTGAATTCATCCATGCCCGGCACATTCTTGGGGTCCACCTTCCAGGTATCGCCGACCTTGCGTGGTTTGGTGCCGTAGATTTCAACCGATTCCTCAGTGCTGTTATTTAAACTTTTGGCGAGCTTCTTGATCTCATCATCAACCTTCTCGTGATCAACCGGCTCAACAGGGTCACCCTGCAGCCTGCCACTCCACTTCCCTTCAGCCTTTGAGAGCAAAACGACCCGCCCTTCGATGGGATCAACCTCCTCTTCTTCATCGGCCTTCCCCATCATTACGGTCTTCCCAAATCCGCGACTCTTGGCATAGGTTACTTTGATTTTATCGTCAGCCAGATAATCGATAACCTGCACTTCCTTATCCATTTTACTCATGGTGCCGGCGAAATCCCGCTCGCCAAACTTCATCTTCATTTTGCCATTAAGCATATTGGAATTGTCGGTCACCAGATGAGTTATTCCCACCGGCATGGGGGGATTTTTAGAAGCAAGAACATACTCTTTGGCCGCCGCAACTTCCTGGGCCAACGATGGAAGCGGAGCAAAAGCAACAAGGGCAGCAGCGAAACAAAGTTTCATAGTGGCTCCACTCCAAGGATGGCTTCACCACTTGTCAAGCTCCCTTGAAACTTCCCAAGCCGCCCCTCCGTAGTTTACGCTCCGAAAAAATCATGCCACGCACACTCCTTCTTTCACTTTCCGCCCTCCTGCCGCTCGGAGCCCAACTCGTCCCATCCAAGCTCGACAAAAAAATCGTCATTCCCGAGGGCCTGACGCTCAACCGCTTCGCCGACCAAAGCCAGGTTCAAAACGCCACTGCCATCTGCATCGACGCCCAAAACCGGGTCTACATTGCCGAGACCAACCGCTGGCGGGTTCAGGTTCAGGATATTCGACACGGCGGCAAATACCTTCGCGACCGCGTCAATGGTGACATCTCATCGATGACGCTTGAGGATCGCACCGCGTATCACAAAAAGTGGTCGGGCAAGCAGAAGGACTTCCTGAAGTGGGAGGAATTCACGAAAGATTCCGAGGTCATTAAACTCCTCGAAGACACCGATGGCGATGGAGTGTCAGATAAGACCACGGTTTACCGGGGTGATTTTAACGATCCTCTCGCCGGGCCTTCCGGTGGCCTCATCGAGAAAGACGGCACCGTTTACTTCGCGATGATCCCGGGGGTCTATAGCCTCAAGGACACCAATAACGACGGTAAAGCCGAAGAGGTAAAGACCCTCGTCAACGGATTCGGAGTTCGCGTGAGTTTCTCCGGCCACGACCTCAATGGCTTCGCCTGGGGACCCGACGGAAAACTCTATTGGTCTATCGGTGACCGCGGCTACCACGTCGAGCAAGACGGCAAAACCTTCGCCCGGCCCGACTCCGGCGGCGTCTTCCGCGCCAACCCCGATGGCTCGGAATTCGAGGAATTCTACATCAACCTCCGCAACCCCAAGGAGATCGTTTTTGATGAATTCGGCAACCTCTTTACCGTCGATAATGATTACGACCAGGGAGACCGCGAGCGCATTGTTTATCTCGTCGAACACGGTGACTCCGGCTGGAAGATGGGCCACCAAACCATGGTCTCCTTCGGCGGATCGGTTTACAATCACATCGGTGGAAAGCCTTCCCGCAAGGAAGACCACATCGACGCCTGGATGAACGAAGGCCTCTGGAACACCCGCCACGACCGCCAACCCGCCTACATCAACCCGCCCATCGCCTACAGCGCCAACGGACCGTGTGGACTGGCTTACAACCCCGGCATTGTCGGACTGCCCGAAAAGTTCGATCGCAACTTCTTCTTCGCCAGCTACGTCGCTGGCCCCGACCGCTGCCTCATTGAGCGATTCACTCTCAATCCCGACGGAGCCAACTTCAAACTCGGCGAGCAGACCAACTTTCTCAAAGGGATCGCCCTCACTGACCTCGATTGGGGCTACGATGGCAAACTCTATATCGCCGACTACGGCGGCGGCTGGACCAAGTCCGGCAAGGGCAATGTTTACACCCTCGCTGATACCGAAAAACTCAAATCCCCGGCCATCAAAGAGATCAAAGATCTTTTCGCAAACAATCTCCCTTCACTTGAGCCCAACAAGCTTTTCGAACTCCTCGCTCATCCCGATCAGCGGGTGCGCCAGCGGGCTCAGTTCGCTCTGGCCGACAAGAATCTCGATTCGCTTCCACTATTTGAAAAAGCGATCAAGCCCAACCAGCCCCTAATGCGTCGCATCCATGGCATCTGGGGAATTGGACAACTTGCTCAGGAAAATCCCTCTGCCCTCAACTCACTTACCAGCTTGATTGGCGACAAGGAAATGGAAGTCCGGGCCAACCTCGCCCGAACCCTCGGAAACCACGGCAAGCACCTCGCCCCCTTCCGCAAGGCTCTCATTGCGATGCTGGAGGATTCCTCCCCACGCGTCGCCTCCCTCGCCGCCATCGCCCTCGCGAACCACGGGCATAAAGATGCCGTCGATCCCGCGGTCAAGATGCTGCTAACAAACAACGATAAGGATGTCGTTCTCCGCCACGCCGGAACCATGGTTCTATCCAAGTGCGCCTCTTCAAAGGAATTGAGCGGCTTCATTGACCATCCCTCCAGCGCCGTCCGGCGCGCCGTTGTCGTCGCCCTCCGCCGCCAGGAAGCGAAGGAACTCGGGTTCTACTTTTTCGACAATGACCTCTCAGTCCGGCAGGAAGCGATTCGTGCTGCTTATGAAATGGACGTGCGTGAAACATACGCAGTCTTGGCGAGCCTCGCTCCCAAAATCGCCAAGCGAGTGACCTCGGAAATTAAATGGCACCCCCTCACCGCTCGCCGCGCCATCTTCGCGGGCTGGGTGCTCGGTCAAAAAGAAAACGCGCAGATCATTGCCCAAATTGCTTCTGATCCGACCATCGACTACCGCGTTCGCAAGGATGCGCTCATCGCGCTCCTGGAATGGAACAATCCGCCCGTCCCCGACCCTGTCACCGGCTTCGCCCGCCCCCTTCCCTCTGACCGGGTCAAGATCGATGCTTCCATCTTGCCTAGTCTTGCAGGTCTTCTCGACGCCAAGGACGAAGCCTCAATCAAGCTCCTCTCCCGCGCTCTCACTCTCTCCAAACAGGACAATATTCCCGTCGGCGAATTCCGCCTAGTCCGCTACCTCAAGAGCGACAAATGCTCCGAAGAAACTCGCGTAAAAGCACTTTCGCTTCTCGCTCCTCTCAAAAAAGGAGACGCCATGTGGTCCTCGCGACTCGAGGAACTCTTCACCGATAAGAGCGACAAAGTCCGCAGCATGGCTCGTGAGCTCCTCTTCAAGGTCGATCCCGATCGCGCCACCGCACAGCTTGGCAATCTCCTTTCCAGCAAAGACGCCACCTTGAAGGAAAAGCAACTCACCCTGCAAACGCTAACCAAACTCAAAACGCCTAAGGCCAAGGAGATGATCAAGACAGCGCTTGACCAACTGACGGCCCGCAAAGCGGACTCGGGACTCGCTCTCGACATCGTCACGGCCGCCGAACAAGTCGGCCTCTCGCTCGACCAATTCCGGGCCTCACTCGCCAAGGATGACCCCAATGCCGAGTGGAATCTTCTCTGCCTCGATGGTGGAGACGTCAAGCTGGGCAAGAAGGTCTTTTATGAAAATGGCACAGCTCAGTGTCAGCGCTGCCACACCATGCACGGAGTAGGCGGCGACGTTGGCCCAGAGCTCGGCGCGATCGGCAAGAAGCATGGCGCCGCCTATCTTCTTCGCTCCCTCATCAATCCCGGTGCAGAAGTGGCCGAAGGATACGGACTCGGGACCATCACCCTGAAGGATGGCACCGAAATCAGCGGAAACTTCATGCCTGATGACAAGGACGGGAATGCCGTGATCAACTTCGCTGAAACGACCAAGACGATTAAAAAATCGGATATCGCCAAGAAGAGCAAGCCGGTCTCGGCCATGCCTCCCATGAATGCCATTCTCAGCAAGCAGGAAGCCCGCGATCTCGTCGCCTTCCTCGTCTCTTGCAAGAAGGACAAGACCGACGACGGACACAAATAGGATCCGAAAGGAGGCTTCCGTCCCGCTGATCGCCCTAAAACAAGAAACCTTTCTTTACAGGCCCATTCTTGAAATGGTGCTATCTTGGCAGACGTAACATCCGTCCACAACTTCATCGTGAAAAACATCCTCAAACACACCTTCGTCATTGGAGCCGCGTTCTTGGCTCAAACCGCTCTTGCGGACGATTTTGTCTCGCAAGCCACCCCACCAGGACGCCTCGTCGTAAAGGAAGGCTTCAAGGTCGAGCGTCTCTACTCTGTCCCCAAAAAGGATTTCGGCTCGTGGGTCGTGCTTTGCGAGGACGACAAGGGTCGCCTCATTGCCGGAGATCAATACGGCTCACTCTACCGCTTCAACCGCCCTGCCCCGGGGCAGACTCTCGCGGACAAGGACCTTGAGAAAATTGATCTCGATATCGGCCACGCCTGGGGACTTTGCTATGCCTTCGACTCACTCTACGTCGTGGTCAACGAGAAGAAGCACAAAGGCCGTGGTCTTTACCGGGTCCAGGACACCAATGGCGACGACAAGTTCGACAAGGTCACCTTGCTCAAAAAGTTTCAGGAAGTGGGCGGCGAACACGGCCCGCACGCCGTCGTTCTCTCTCCCGATGGCAAATCACTTTACGTTGCCTGTGGAAACCAAACCGCTCTCCCCGAATATCAAAGCTCCCGCGTCACCGAGTGCTGGGGCGAGGACACGCTCCAGCCAAGAGTTTACGGTCGCGGCTTCATGAAAGGGGTCGAGGCTCCACGCGGCTGGGTTTGCAAAACCGACCCTGAGGGCAAAAACTGGGAGGTGGTCGCCACGGGCTTCCGCAACCAGTATGATATCGACTTCAATCTCGAAGGCGAATTGTTCACCTACGATGCCGACATGGAATGGGACATCAACACCCCATGGTACCGCCCCACCCGCATCAACCACGTCATCAGTGGAGCCGAATTTGGCTGGCGGAACGGCTCGGCAAAATGGCCTGAATATTACAGCGACAGCTTCGGTGCAGTCGTAAACGTCGGCCCCGGGTCGCCCACCGGAGTGACCTTCGGAACAGGAGCAAAATTCCCGGCCAAGTATCAAAAGGCTTTCTTCGCCTGCGACTGGTCTTACGGCAAACTTTACGCCGTCCACCTCAAGCCCGAGGGGTCCAGCTACACCGGCGAAGTTGAAGAATTCATCGCCGGCCAGCCCTTCCCGCTCACCGATCTCTGCATTAGCAAGAAGGACGGAGCAATGTATGTCGCCGTCGGTGGCCGCAAAGTTCAGTCCGGAATCTACCGTGTCACTTACACCGGTTCCGAAAGCACCGCCCCTGTCAAGGCACGCACCGAAGGAGCGCAAGCTCGCGCAGAACGTCAGGCCATCGAAGCCTACCACCTCAAGAGCGACCCATCCGTGGTTAATAAGTTTTGGAAACATCTCGGCAGCGATGACCGCGCCCTGAGGTTTGCAGCCCGCACCGCTATCGAAAAAGTCCCGACTAAGCACTGGTCTAAGAAAACCTTCGAAGAAAAGGATTCCTTCACCAAACTGGGTGCCTTGATTTCACTCGCCCGGCTCGGAAACGAAAAAATCCAGGGAGCGCTCATCGAGTCCCTTTTGGAATTCGACTATAAGTCGCTCAGCCAGCAAGAACGCTTTGATCTCCTCCGTGCTTATGGACTCACCTTCATCCGCGTCGGAGCACCGATCACCGAGCAAAAAACTGCGGTCATCAAGCAACTCGACGCCCACTATCCAGGCGACACAGCCTCGGAAAACATCGAGCTCTCAAACGTTCTCGGCTATCTCCAGGCCCCCGACATCATTGCCCGCTCGGTTGAGCTCATCACCAACGCGCCCACCCAAGAAGAACAGATCGCCATCGCCAAAAATATTCGTTTTGTCAAAAATGGATGGTCCGACGATTCCGAAAAAAAGCTCTTCGTCTGGTTCACACGTGCCGCCGGCTACAAAGGGGGAGCTAGCTTCACCAACTTCATCAACGAGATTAAAAGCCACCACCTTGCCCGACTCTCCGAAGATCGCAAACAGGCTCTTGCCAAGATCATCAACGCTAAACCCGTCACCAATAACCCACTCAGCAGCAATCGTCAGCTGAAGTTCGTCAAGAACTGGCAGATGAAGGATCTCACTCCTCTTCTAGGTTCCGGCCTTGAGGGCAATCGCAACTTCAAGAACGGGCGTGAGATGTTCGCTGCGGCAACTTGCTACGCGTGTCACCGCTTCAATCAAGAAGGCGGAGGCATCGGCCCGGACCTGACCAGTGCCGGCGGTAAGTTTAGCCCGCACGACCTGCTTGAATCGATTATCGATCCCAGCAAGGAGATCAGTGACCAATATGGTTCGGTCACCTTTAACCTGAAGAACGGAAAGCAAATCATCGGGCGCATCGCCAACCTCAGCGGTGACACCTACAAGGTCATCACCGACCTGATGGCTCCCGGCGCCATGACTGACATTAAGACCAAAGATATCAAGTCCCTGGAAAATACCAAATATTCCATGATGCCTCCGGGCCTCCTGAACATGTTGGAAGATGACGATATTCTTGACCTCCTTGCCTACATCCTTTCAAAGGGAGACAAGGACAACCCGCTCTTCCAGAAATAAGGATCGAGATTGCAAAAACCTCGCCCAGTTTACTTTTTTTGATTGTAAGATGGGGCGATAAAAGCCCAACGTCCCGTATATCATGAAACTTCGACAGTTATTGCTAATGGCATTTCTCCCCGTCACTACGGTGTTTGGAGAGATGCGCACCTACACCAGCAAGGATGGTCAAAAGACCTTCCGTGGTGAACTCATTGATTATGAGTCTTCCACCAAGAAAGCTAAAATGCGCATGGCCCGTGGCAAGGTTCTCACCTTCTCGATCAATGTCCTATCCAAGGAAGATCAAAAGTATGTCGAGGAACAAGGACCGATTGTTCAAGCCAAGAAAGCTCTCGCCATCGAAACCAAGCATTACAGCAAGCGGACTGAAAAGAATAAGCCCGCCCAAGGACAGTGGCACTTTGAGAAATACGATCACAACTACATCGTCACCGTCGAGAACAAGCGCGACGAGATGCTCAAGGACGTGACCATTGAGTATGTCTTCTTCGTTGAGCGGAATCGCCGTGAGTATCAGAACAAGATCGAGAAGATCACCGGCTCCGACACTATTGATTTGATCCTCTCGAATGGAACAGAAACCATCACAACAAAGAGTGCCAATTTGGAATCTTGGAGCGATAACCCCGTGATGCCCACCGGTGGTGGCGGAGGATGATGTTTCAACCAAGATCCCTACGGTCCGTGGGGAACATTCAACCAGCAACCAATCATGGTCAAAGGTGGCAAGAGCAAATACCGCGACAAGCTTCTTGGTCTTGTAGTTCACCTCAAAGTGAACGGTGAAATCATCAAAACCGGAGCGAGCAACGACAAGGTTCTTGCGATGTCCGAAGACACCGAATAACTTTCAGGTCTGCCACCTACCCTTTCAAGGTCACCTTCGGGTGGCCTTTTTCATTGAAGACACAGGTAATTTTGAGAGGCAACTTCCCTTGGATGAGTGATCTTCATTGGTTGCTTTGATTGTTAGATCTTTTGATTCACTCATGGAATGTCACGCTTGCCGCGTACGCACCCCACCTCTTTTCTGAACCATGGAAAATAAAACTTCAGCCCTTCCCCGTCCGTCAAAAAGATGGTTCTGCAAATTATTACCATTTCTTTGTCCTATTCAAATGCACTCTGCATCTGCCCAGGACAGCCCGGTCATCAGTGAATTCATGGCGAGCAACGATGACACTCTCGTTCTCGAAAATGGCGAAAGCCCTGACTGGATTGAACTTCACAACCCCGGAACAACTGGTGTGGATTTGGCTGGATGGAGCCTCACCGACAATTCAGAAAACCTGGATAAATGGAACTTCCCTCCCGGCGTCTCGATCCCGGCCGGTGGATATCTCCTCGTTTACGCCAGCGGTCAGAATCTGCGGGATCCGGCCGAAGATCTTCACACTAATTTTAATCTTAGCCAGGATGGTGAGTTTCTCGCCTTGGTCGATCACCGGGGAGAGATGACCCACCAAGCGTTTACTCCCGCCTACCCGGAACAGTTCACCGATGTCTCCTTTGGTATTTCCCAGGGACAAATTGAACCCGCTTATTTTACGACCCCCACTCCAGGCGAAGCAAATAACGACTCCGTTCTTGGATTCGTGAAGGACACCTCATTCAGTCACAAGCGCGGCTTTTTCGATGAAGCCTTCCAACTTGAGGTCACTACCGCAACACCCGGCGCATCAATTTACTACACCACGGATGGCTCGGACCCCGGACCGGACAGCTCCTCAATCGACGCTCCGGATCCAGAAAGCCCGCCCGTTCTGTCAATCGAGATTAGCACTACTACGATAGTGCGTGCTTACGCGGCCAAACCCGGTTTTCAACCAACCAACACTGACACGCAATCCTACTTCTTTCTAGAGGAGGTAATCAGCAATCCTGTCATGGCCACTTCGGTGACCGGGCACTCGATTTGGGGACCACAAATGCAGGATGCACTTTTGGAAATCCCGACCATCTCACTGGTCACCCAGGAAGCGATTCCGACCACTCCCATCATGAGTCCACCGGAAATCCCGGTCTCCATTGAGATGATCTTCCCGGACGGCCGCGACGGTTTCCAACTGGACGCAGGAGTCGAACGTTTTGGTGGACAATATACGGTCTATGACAAGCACGCGCTCCGCGTTAGCTTCAAAGAAATCTATGGTAAGAAAAAGCTAAAATTCGACCTCTTCAGCGACACTCCCTACGGAAGTGATACAGCCGTGGAAAGCTTTGATCAAATCCTCCTGCGAAACGGCAGCCACGACTCTCTTTTCGCAACCAACTACCCCCATTCGCGGGGAGTCTATTTTCGCAATCGCTATTTCTTTGATCGGCAACTTGAAGCCGGCCACCTTTCGATGCGGGGCAAATTTGTTCACGTTTATCTGAACGGCACCTACTACGGCCAGCACCACCTCATGGAGAGACCGAATGCCGACTTCATGGCGACTCACCTCGGCGGCGAAGAAGAGGAATATGACATCATGAAAGGCCGCAGCGGAATCTTTGTCTCACAAGGCGAAGGGACTGCCTGGAACTACCTCAACGCGAACAAGAACAACTACGATGTCGTGAAGGACTACATGAACATCGATAGCTATATCGACTACATGCTCCTCAATTTTTACGGTGGAAACGACCATGACTGGTATCCGCAACACAACTGGGTCGCAGGTCGTAGGCGGGAGGATGGCGGAAAGTTTAATTTCTTCATGTGGGATAACGACTTTCTGATTCGCCGGGGCGGCAATTCAAACACCGGTTCAACGGCAAACACGACAGACAATGGTGGCCCCGGTAACATGTGGAGCTCGCTCATCCAACTCCCGGAATTCAGGACCCGCTTTGCAGATCGTGTTCAGAAACACTTTTACAATAGCGGAATGCTCACCAAAGAGAGAGTGCAAGCCGACATCTCCGAACTCGCAGAAAGAATCTCTCGCACGATCATACCCGAGGCCGCGAGATGGGGCACCAAGGCAGACCAACTTTACACCCCTTCATCTTACCAAACTTATGTGAATTGGATCGTGGACGTAAATGCTGAATCACGCACGAATACCGTCCTCGCACAGATGCGCTCGGCACGCTTTCTGCCAGACACCGCTGCTCCCGAATTCAGCCAAAATGGCGGCGAAATTCCTGCCAACTTTCCGCTCCTGATCACTCATATCGATGGCGATCTTTATTACACAACAGACGGCACCGACCCGCGGCTCGAAGGTGGCGCTATCAACCCGACGGCCCAGTTTGTCGAAGCGAATACCGTTGTGTTCCCGGCAGGGTCCACCTGGGGCTACAACGATTCGGGAACCGTCACCGGGAGCGATTGGCAAACCGCTCAATTTGACGACACCAGCTGGAGTGAAGGCCCGGCCCCCCTTGGTTTCGGACGAATCACCAACACCACGATCGCGACTCCGGTCAATACGAGCGCACCCCGAAAATTGACCGTCTATTTCCGCAGGACTTTTGAGATCGCTAACTCAGACTCGATTAGCACCGGATTCATTGACCTCCACGTGGACGGCGGCGCAGTCGTCTATATCAATGGCACAGAGGTCCTGCGTGACAACATGCCCGAAGGTGTGATCACTCCGGACACCGAAGCAACGAGCGACGGAAACGAAGGAGTCTTTGATACCTTCAGTTTTGATGGAGCCCTGCTCTCCGACGGAGAGAATCTCATCACGGTGGAGGTACACAACCGGACGGTCGGCAGCAGCGACATGGCCTTAGACCTCAAGCTCAGCTACGAGAGCAACAATCGCACCGCGACCATTCCCATCAATGGGACCCAGCAAATCAGGGCGCGCGTTCTCAACGACTCCGAATGGAGCGCTCTCAACGAAGCCACTTTCATCGGCGACTCGCCGGCCAACCCGTCAAATCTCGTGATTTCTGAAATTCACTACCACCCCAATGATGAACAAGGTGCTGACTCCGAGTTCATCGAGCTGATGAACATTTCAGATCAAACGATCAGCCTGGCTGGCGTTTCATTCACCGAGGGGATCTCCTTTACTTTTGGAGATGAAGCCACCCTTGCTCCAGGTGCAAGGGTTGTTCTGGTCTCCGACCCGACAGCTTTCGGAGCGACTTACAGCAATGACTTCATAATTGGGGGAGTTTACGCCTCACGCCTCGCAAACAACGGGGAAAGGATCAGTCTTGCCGGAGCCGACGGCATTGCAATTCAGTCGCTTCGATTCAACGACAATCAACCGTGGCCAGTTGAGGCCGATGGATCAGGTCATTCGCTGACCCTGACTTCTCCTCGCAGCAACCCTGACCCCTCACTTCCCCAAAACTGGCGAACAAGCTGGGAAGCCGGAGGCTCCCCTCTTACCGACGACTCGTTTCCCCTTGATATTCAGACCCCGGAGGATCTTCTTTACGCGGTTACGGGATCGGAAACCCCACCGGTTCTGAGCACTCTGAATGGCCAGCTGATTTTTGAACATCTTCGATTACATGGCGCCGACTCAGCCACCTTTGTTGTTGAGTATTCTACGGATCTGGAAAATTGGAGCTCGGAGGACTTAACCCTCCTCGACCAAAACAATCTCCCCCAAGGCGACGTCTGGAACATTCCCCGCTCCCGGCTTCGCTGGATCCTCCCATCCGGCCTTGGGCAACGTGTCTTCGGAAGGATTAGAGCGACTTTGATTGAGTAAGCACAGGGATTGCGCCTGTCACCCAATTGTGCCAATCTGTCGCAGCTTTGAAATCTGCGGTCCTTGATAAAATTCTCTCCCGGCTCGACCAGATCGAGCCGGAAGAAGTGCAGGCGCTGCTTTCCAGGCTGGTTCGTGAAAAAGGCTTTTTGCAAAAAGTCTTCGAGGCTCTTCAGGAGGGAGTTCTTCTCCTCGATACCGCAGGGGGAATCAGCTTCATCAATCATGCCGGGTGTCGTTTTTTCGGCACCACGCCCGAAGAAGCCCAAGGTAAACCGCTCGACGAAGTGGTCCGCGGAGTTGATTGGACCAATCTGATGCAGTCCAACCGGCGAACCGTCAGTCGCGACCTCGAGGTTTTCTACCCCGAAAACCGTTACTTGAATTTCTACCTCTCGCCCGTTGCCGAGGAAGGTGAAGCCGACCTTGGTCACGTCATGTTGGTGCGTGACGTCACCCGGTCCCGCGAAGAAGCCGAAAAAGAAATGGAGTCTGAGAAACTCAACGCCCTCACCCTGCTCGCTGCCGGGGTGGCCCATGAAATCGGAAACCCTCTCAACTCCTTGTCACTTCACCTTCAGCTTCTCGAGCGTCGCATTCGAGACCTTCCCGAAGGCGATCAGAAGCCACTTCAAAAGCACCTTGGAACGGCCCGAACTGAAATCGGCCGTCTCGACACTATTTTGAAACAGTTTCTCCAGGCCATGCGGCCCACCAAGCCTGAGCGTGAAACCACTGACCTTCACCAACTCCTTGAAGAAAGCCTCTTCGCGCTCAGCCCGGAACTCGAAAGCCGGAAAATCCCCGTCAAACTCGATCTGGTGGCACAGCTCCCCTCTCTCGAACTCGATCCCACCCAGATCAAGCAGGCGCTTTATAACGTTATTCGCAACGCCTATCAGGCAGTCGATCAAGATTCGGGCGAGATCTTGATCCAGAGCACAGTGACCGATTACGAGGTCCGCCTTTCCATCTCGGACAACGGCAACGGCATATCCCCCGAGGCTATGGGAGCGATGTTCGAACCCTTCCGCACCACCAAAGCGGATGGGACGGGGCTTGGCATGCTCATTGTGCGCCGGATCCTTCGGGAACACGGCGGAGAACTCGAAGTCGAAAGCGAGGAAGAAGTCGGCACAAAAGTCACCCTCTATTTCCCCCGGAACGACAAGCGGGTTCGTCTGCTTGAAGATTGCGCCCCCATCGACGTGTAGAAAAATTTTGTGAAGACCCTCCTGATTGTTGACGACGAAAAAGCGACGCGAGATGCCTTAAGGATGGCGCTCGAAGACAGCTTCGATTGCTATGTCGCGGCTGATCTCAAGCAAGCCACCCAGGTCCTGAAGTCCGAGGAAATTGACCTTCTCCTCACCGACCTTCGTCTCGGAGCCGATTCCGGAATGGCAGTGCTCGACGCCGCACTGGCGCTTCCCCACCCTCCGGTTTCTCTCATGATGACCGCTTATGGTTCGGTCGATACCGCCGTTGAGGCGATGCGGCGCGGAGCCTGGCACTTTGTTACCAAACCGCTGAATCTCGATGAGGTGGAGCTCCTCCTGAAACGCGCGGTCCGGAGTCGCACCCTCGAGAAGGAAAACGTCAAACTTGTCGCCGAAAACGAAACCCTGAAGGAAAGCAAGGCCAAGGCATCCCACGGGCTCGAACGCTTGATCGGGCGCTCCCCACAGATGGCCAGGGTTGCCGCCAAGATCGAGCAAATCGCTCCGACCCGCGCAACTGTTCTCATTGAGGGCGAATCCGGGACCGGTAAGGAAGTGGTAGCCCACACCCTTCACGACCTTTCCGGACGCCCGGGCGAAAAATTCGTGGCGGTCAATTGTGCCGCTCTTTCCTCCCAGCTTTTGGAAAGCGAACTCTTCGGCCACGAAAAGGGCTCCTTCACCGGAGCCTCCCAACGCCGGGTAGGTCGCTTTGAGCAAGCGCATGGCGGGACTCTGTTCCTCGATGAAATCGGCGAAATCGACGCCCAGACCCAGGTCAAACTCCTCCGGGCACTCTCCGAACGCACCATCGAGCGCGTCGGTTCCAACTCCCCGATCAAGGTGGATGTTCGTGTCATCGCGGCGACAAACCGCAGACTCGCTGAAATGGTGGAAGAAAGCACCTTTCGCGAAGATCTTTACTTCCGGCTCAACGTCCTCGGAATCATCATGCCCCCTTTGCGCGAGAGAAAGGAGGACGTCGTCCTTCTTGCGAACGCCTTTCTTTCCGAATTTGCCCGGGAAAACGGTCGACCGGAAAAACCCCTTACCGAAGCTGCCATGACATCTCTCATCGGCTACCGTTGGCCCGGAAATGTCCGGGAATTACGGACCGCAATCGAGCATGCCGTGGTAATGTCCAACCAAGACGTATTGGATATTCAGCACCTGCCGGACTTCGTCACGGGAGGCGGACACCACTTCGAATCATCTTCGACAAAAAACACCCTTGCTCCCAAGGAGGAATTCAACTTGCATGCTCTCGAGCAACGGGCCATCCAAGGCGCACTGCGGGTCACGGACGGAAATCGGACGAAAGCCGCGGAATTACTTGGAATCAGCCGACGCACCCTTCAACGAAAACTTCGCGACGTTACGCTTATTGATCCACACACATCATGACTAGTTCCAATAAAGTCGGCGGCTTCGACAGCGCCGTGCTGATTCGTCGCCTTCTCTTCTTCGTCCTCCTTTTCGGATTGGTGTTTTTCTACCTGGTTCTCACCTTTAAGGGCCTCACTTCCGCCAAGGGCATCGAACAGGCTCAAATCGGCCGCGAAATCGCCCGGGGAAATAACTCCACGACCAAAGTCATCCGACCCGCTGCGGTTTGGCAGGCGGAAAAAAACGAAAAAGAGGAAATTGACCTCACCGCCTTCCAAGATACCTACCACTCCCCGCTTAACCCGTTTATTTATGGGGCGGTCCTGAAAGCGGTCGGAGGCGATGACTTCGAGAAATTTCAGATGAAGGAAGACAAGAAGACCGTTTACGCCCTCGATCGCGTGATCTCGGCGGTCTCAGTCATTCTTTTTCTTATCGCGGTAGGCATCAACTACCTGCTGATCTCTCGAATCTTCGACGTGAAGATCGCAGGGGTCACGGCCCTTTTGATGATTCTTTGCGACTTAATGTGGAAATTCACTCAAACGGGACTTCCCCAGATGCTGATGCTTCTGCTGTTTTCCTGCGCACTCTTCTTCATTTACCGGGCTCTGGAGGCCTCGATTGAAAACCGCGTCGCCATCGGCTCCGTCCTCACCGCTACGATCTTCCTTTCGCTACTGGCGCTTTCACACTGGCTTACGATCTGGATCACCTTGGGATTTGTCATTTATGCCGCCTTCTTCTTCCGGCCAAAAGGGATTTCAGGATTTATGATTCTGGGTATTCTCCTTCTCTTCAGCTTCTACTTTGTCGGTAAAAACATGGAATGGACCGGCAATCCCGGCGGCACAGCCTTTCTCACTCTTTATGGAGGTCTTACCGAGTCGGAATCGGGAATCATGCGAACCAGCGATCCCGGCGAGCAGACCTATCAGATTGTCTACAACTTGAATTCTTTCCTGATCAACACCGCTGCCAACATGCTGCGCCAAGTGGATCAACTTTACAGTAATCTTGGCTCCATCCTTGTCGCTCCGCTTTTCTTTTTTGCTCTTCTTCACCCCTTCAAACGTGAAGCAATCGCCAAGTTCCGCTGGATCGTGTTACTCATGTGGATCATGGGAGCTCTGGGAATGGCAATTTTCGGACTTTCAGAAAGCTCGACCGATTCAAACCAACTCCACGTTCTGTTTACGCCGGTCATGACAGCTTATGGATTGGCCTTCATCTCCATTCTTTGGGCTAGAATCGAACTCCCGGCCGGTAGCGCCCTAATGAAATATGGCCACTTCGTTATTGTCGTGATCATCAGCGCAGGCCCCTTGATTCTCACCATTCCCAAGGGATTGACCCAGGCAATCGCAACAAAGGAGAGACCGAAAGCCGTCTGGCCTCCCTACTGGCCGTCCGTCTTTAGCAAAACCCTTCACGACGCCACCGAGGAAAACGACATCATTTTTTCCGACCAACCTTGGGCCGTCGCCTGGTATGGTGATCGAATCTCGGTTTGGCTTCCTCGAAAGATCGAAGAATTCGAAGACCTTGAGTTGCTTGCTGAAGATCAGGAACTTTCGGTTGCCGGCATCGTGGTGACGCCCATGTCATTCTCGCAAAATGTCATGTTCAGCCCCGCCCCCTTCGGTGCGACAGAAGACTTTTCGCCACTCATGCTTGATGGTCCCGCACGAGGAGCCACCAAGGGAGCTCTCCGCGCCGGCGGACTCGCCATGAGCACGCCCGGCCTTTCCCAGGTGATGGCTAAATATCCGGAGATCAACGACCTCTTTGCCAACAGAATCTACTTCTACTCCAAGCAGCGCCTCTTCCGTAAGTAACCCAAGACGCACCTCGTCCCAAATGGCGGCCAAGAAGAAAACCTCTACAAAACCTATCACCGGCTCCTTCGAGGAGGCTGCGGACGAGCTTGAAGAAATCACCAGAAGACTGGAAAACGAGCCTTCCTCTCTTGCAAAACTGCTCGAAGACTTCGAAAGAGGTCAAGCCCTCTTGAGCTATTGCCAAAAGACCCTACAATCCGCAAGGAAACGCCTCAGCATAATTGAGGCAAAAATTCAGACGGAAGAAACCAAAGAAGATTCAGATGAATCCTCCGAAGAATCTTCCGACACACTCGATGACGATGTCAGACTCTTCTAGCACACCACTTCTCGACACAATCCAAGGCCCAGGCGACCTCAAAAAGATCGACCCGGATAAGCTTCCTGCTCTCGCAGAAGAGATTCGTGAAACACTCATTAACTCACTTTCAAATACCGGGGGACACTTGGGACCCAATCTTGGAGTGGTTGAATTGACCATCGCAATGCACCGCGTCTTTGACTCCCCGGAGGACAAGTTTCTCTTCGACGTCTCACACCAGGGATACGTGCACAAAATGCTCACCGGACGCGCCAAGCAGATCGGAAGCATCAGACAATACGAAGGCCTCAATGGCTTCCTGCTCCGCACGGAGTCAGAACACGACTGCTATGGCGCGGGCCACGCGGGCACGGCTCTTTCAGCGGCTCTTGGAATGGCCTCCGCAAGAGACCTTAAAGGCGAAGACAACCACGTCGTCGCTGTCGCCGGTGATGCCGCATTCACCTGCGGACCGACACTCGAAGCACTCAACAATATTGCCGAAGCCACGGATCGTTGCATCGTCGTCCTGAACGACAACGAATGGTCAATCGACAAAAATGTCGGCGCCCTTGCAAAATATTTTAACAACCTCCAGTCACATCCTGCTTACAACGACATCCGCGCAAAAGCGGCTTCGCTTGTTGAAAAGGTTGCCGGACCGGGTGCTCGCAAGTTCGCTCACAAGATTGAGCGCAACGCGAAAAACATGATCATGCCCAATGTTCTCTTCGAGAAATTTGGCATGCGCTACTACGGCCCGATCGACGGACATGACCTCCCCTCCCTCATCAAGAGCTTTGAGTATCTCAAGGAGCAGGACGAACCGGTGATTCTTCACATCATCACAGAAAAAGGCCGTGGCTATCAACCCGCTCTCGACAAGCCCGGCAAGTTTCACGGTCTTGGACCCTACAACGTCGAAGACGGATCCACCGCATCCGGTGCTCCCACTTTCTCCGAACTCTTCGGCCGCGCCGTCACCGACTTTGCCAAGGAAGACGAAACAATCACGGCTATCACCGCAGCCATGCCGGGCGGAACCAAGCTGGAAACCTTCAAAGCCGAAATCCCGGAGCGCTACTTTGACGTCGGTATCGCCGAGGAACACGCGGCTCTCTTCTCTTGTGGTCATGCCACTCAAGGGCTGAAACCCTTCCTGGCAATCTATTCGACCTTCATGCAACGGGCCTATGACATGATTCTTCATGACATGGCACTTCAGAACCTGCCGGTCCGCCTGTGCATGGATCGAGGCGGACTTTCCGGAGATGACGGCCCGACCCACCACGGACTTTTTGATATTGGCTACCTTCGTCATGTTCCCGGCCTCGTTCACATGCAGCCCAAAGATGAAGATGAATTCATAGACATGCTGTGGACCATGGCAAACTACACAGATGGCCCCATTGCCATTCGCTATCCTCGTGGCAATGGCCCCGGAGCAACCATTAAAGAGAAGCCCGAGCTACTCACCATTGGCGAAGCAGAGGTTCTTCAAGAAGGTTCGGATGTTTGCCTCATTCCACTTGGAACAATGATGGAGCTTGCCCTCGAAACAAAAGAGCAACTTGAAGCCAAAGGCTACAGTGTCAGCCTGATCAATCCTCGTTGGATCAAGCCTCTTGATGCTCGTACCATTACTAAATTAGCAGCCAATTCCAAGGTCGTCTGCACCTTTGAGGATCACGTCCTCTACAATGGGTTTGGCCTCTCGATTATTGAATTACTTCACGACGAAGTCGTCGACACCCCTGTCGAACGAATCGGCTGGCCCGACGAATTTGTCGAACACGGCAAGCCCGATATCCTTCGTAAGAAACACGGCATGACCTCGGAAGCTGCTGTCGACAAGATCCTTTCGCACCTTGAGGCAAAGTAGCCTAATTAAGGATAACAATCGAAGCGCAGCTTGCGGTATGATCCTCGGTGAAAATGAGGATCACCCTGGGGCACTTCGACTTCATCCCGATACACTGCTCCGACCCGATTCAGGGTCGCAATACAGGCCAGGTTTTCGGGATCTGTTGTGATCAACACCTGCCCCGATTTCTCCGCCACCCATGGACCAATTGCCAGGCAAGCATCACCTGCATAGCCGTGGCCACGGTATTCGTCAGAAATTGCAAATCCAACATGTCCGGCAGCAAGCCGAGCATGGTCACTATCTCCAGCGCGAAAGTTCAGATGCCCGACTTCGACCCCTTGCGTATTTTCGATAGAAAAATGATACGCGGGCACGAAGCCCTTCGAAGGGTCTCCGTCATAAATGCGGACAAACCGAAGCACGACCTTTCCGAATCCAAAAGAATCGACCTCCGGCAGTGGAAGACTCACGGACAAAAGGAGCTATTGAAGGGCCCACAGATGCTTGGCACCCCGAAGAATAAGCTTACCGTCTACAAAGATTGGAGAAGCGATCAGCGCCTCACCCAGCTTATTTTCCGTCACCTCTCCCAAGCCTTTCTCACTTACCTTGGCCATAAAGACCATGCCGTCTTCCCGAGGAATACAAAGCTGGTCTCCCACCAAAATCGGCGATGCATAATAGGTGCTGGCCGATTTCGGTAATTTGCCCTCCCACATTTTTTCGCCCGATTTGGCCTTCAGGCAGGTCACGAGCCCCCGGCTCTTACCACGATCAACGATCTGGTAAACCAGCCCATCGCGCCCTACCAGACTCGCAGCATCCGATGTTGCGATCTTTTTTCTCCAGAGGACGCTGCTTTTGGTCACATCTCCCTTTCCTCCCAGCTTGATCGCCAGCAGATATTCACCGCGTCCGTGCGGGACCACCACCACTCCGTCGGTCACAACCGAAGAAGCAATCGTCCGCCACATTCCCTTTCCTTCAGGATTAATTCCTCCCGAAAACCAAATCTGCTCGCCCGTTCTGGCATCGTGGCCGGTAATATGATCAGCGCCAAAACTCACTACCGTATCAACCCCGTCGACTTTCACCAAGTGGGGTGAAGTGTAACTATCTCCGGACTCCCTGGCTGTTTTGAACTGTCGTTCGGTTTTCCAATTCTCTTTCCCTGATTTTAGGTCGAAGGAAACGAGGTAGGAGTTTCCCTCGGTCTGCATCACCGCAATGATTACGCTGTCCCGATAAAGCAAAGGAGAAGTCCCCTGATCCCACCAAAGTTTATCCTCACCATAAAGCTCGTGAAGATCCTTTTCCCACAGCTTCTTCCCCGCGGAAGAGCAGGCGACTACCCGGCCTGACTTAAAGTAACCAATCACGGTCCCGCCATCGGTCACCGGCGAGGAATTGGCTCCACTTCCAACCCTTTGGCCACGACCGGGAGTCTGCTCCCCGTAGGTCTGACGCCATTTCTCCTTCCCCCTCAAATCATAGGCAATCAGAGCGTCCTTCCCGTCAATCGGCGAAGTTAAGTAGAGCATCTCCTTCGAAACCACAGGAGTCGAGCAAGCCCTTCCCGGAAGCTCGGTCTTCCAAACAACTCCTTTACCGTCGGCTGAAAAACTCCTCGGCAATTTGCCCTCTGTAACCGCTCCGGTCCCGTTTGGTCCCCGCCAATCGGGCCATTGTGCCTGCACAGGCAAGCCCATAAGACCCAAAACAAGAGTGCTGATTGCGGTTGTTGATTTCATAACGCAAACCCTAGCCAATAGTCTGACGGCCCTCCAAGCTTCAAAAAGCCACCTTTCTTAAAAAGAATCACCTCCCCATATCGTTTCATTCACAGAAACTTGCGCTTCACTCCTGATTTGAGAAGAAGGATTAAAAGTGAAGTCGCTCTTTCTCCGGACAGTGCTAACCTCCTCCAAGATAGATTCAGACCTTTAGAAATCCTTTATGACTCCAGAAGAATTTTCAGCCGCTATTCAAGAGCATTCCGCATTCGTCGCTCCCCTTCGTCAGGAAATCGGGCGTGTGCTCATTGGCCAGGACCACCTCGTCGACCGCATGCTCATTTGCCTCCTGACCGGCAACCACCTCCTTGTGGAAGGATTACCGGGTCTCGCGAAAACTCTTGCGGTGAACACGCTGGCACAGACTCTCCAGGCTCAATTTGGTCGTATTCAGTTCACTCCCGACCTTCTTCCGGCCGACGTGATTGGAACTCACATCTACAATCCTGGCACTCAGGAATTCAAAGCAAAAGAAGGACCGGTCTTTACCAACCTCCTTCTTGCGGACGAGATCAACCGGGCTCCGGCCAAAGTTCAATCGGCTCTTCTCGAGGCCATGCAAGAAAAGCAGGTTACTCTTGGTGGACAGACCCGCAAGCTTCCCAATCCTTTCCTCGTGATGGCAACCCAGAACCCTCTCGACCAGGAAGGGACCTATCCTCTTCCGGAGGCCCAAATGGACCGATTCATGATGAAGGTCATTGTGGGCTATCCAAAAAGAGACGAGGAGCGCGAAGTCCTTCGTCGCATGTCCTCCACCGTGACCGTCCCCAGCGCAGCCGTTGTCACCAATCTCGATTCAATCACTTCGGCCCGCGGACTTATCAATGAGATCCACGTCGATCCCAAAATCGAGGACTATATTTTGGATATCGTCTTCGCCACCCGCGCCGAAGGCCGCCTTCAACTCTCCGAGCGCCAAGCCGGCCTCGATCTCTCGTCCTTCGACCCGCTCATTACTGCCGGAGCCTCTCCCCGGGCCACCATCCAGTTGGTTCGCGGAGCTCGCTGCCTCGCCTTCCTTGAGGGCCGTGCCCACGTCCTTCCGGAAGATGTCAAATCCATCACTGCCGACATCCTCCGCCACCGCATCATTCCAAGCTATGAAGCTCAGGCCGAGGACATGAGCGCCGACACCCTTATCAACCAACTTCTGGACACTCTCCGCACTCCGTAATCCTCCATGCTGGCATCTGAGTTAATGGAAAAGGTGCGCCGGATTGAGATCCGGAGCCGTCGCATCGTGAAAAACATGACCGCGGGCGCGTGGCATGCTTCCTTCAAGGGGCGCGGCATCGAATTTGCCGAAATTCGCGAATATCAGGAAGGTGACGAAATGCGCGCCATCGACTGGACTGTCTCGGCTCGACTCGGTTCTCCCTTTATCAAACTCTTCACCGAGGAACGGGAACAAAACGTCTTCTTTCTCGTCGACCGCTCGGCCTCCGGACAATTCGGCTCGGGGGTGACCACCAAGGCCGAATACACTGCCGAAGTCGCCGCTGTTCTTGCCTTTTCCGCCACTCTGAACAAAGACAAGGTTGGCCTCCTTCTCTATTCCGATCAGGAAGAATTGCAGCTCGACCCCGGACGCGGCCATCGCCATGTCCTCCGCATGATTCGCGAGCTCCTCGCCTTCGAACCGGAATCGCCCCGTACAGATCTTGCCGGGGGCATCGAGCACCTTCTCAAGACTACTCTCAAAAAATCGATCGTCTTTATCCTAAGCGACCTCATCACCCCGGCCTTCGACAAGCCGCTTCGTGCTTTAGCCCGGAAACACGAAGTCATCCTCATTCACATTTCCGATCCCATCGAACGTTCGCTTCCGGATATCCCGGCGCTCTCGATCAGTGATCTCGAAACCGGCGAAGTCACCCGCCTCACCAAAAAAGATGCCCGCGCACTCGCAGCCCGCACCACCAAAGCTGCAGAGAACGCCGCCTCAACGTGTCGACGGGCCGGCATCGATTACGTGCCGCTCGACACTGCCACCGACTACCTTCCCGCCATCATTGCCCTCTTCCAAAGGCGCATCTCCCGTCGATGAAATCTTTCCTCACCGTTCTAAAAATCGTCCTGCTCGTCGTCTTTCTCGTCGCGGTGACCTTTGGCTATCTATTCTTCCGGGTGTGGCAAAAAAACGAGCGACCCGAAGTCACCTCCAGCTCATGGTCTGAAACAGAAATCCTCCTTGGCCATGCGTCAATTCTGGAACTTGAGATTGAAGCCCCCTGGCATCGTGAGGTCCTGCCCCTTCCCCAATCTCATCCGGAATCACTCGTTCCCGTTTTTGATCAGGCCGAGTTTACCAAAGGAAGCCTGAGCCTACTCGGCACGAGAGAGTGGACCATCCGAATTCCTTTTGTCGCGACCGACACCAAAGATCTGGAGGGCTCGACCGCATCATTTCCGCTAAAAAAAACGAAGCGGGTTTCACCAACCACCGTGAACGTCACTCTTCCTTCCCTCAGTGTCATCACTCCGGAGGAAATCCCCGAAACCCCCCGCGTTCCGGAAGACTTCCTCACCGAAGAAGAACCCGAAAAAATCAAACCGGACGGGGCCAGCTCGCTCGACAAAAGGAACAATCTTTGGATCTGGGCCTTGGGCGCGCTCATCTTGATTCCCTTGATCATCTACTTCCTTAAACGCACCGGTATCATCAAGAGCACCCCACCTTGGGAAAAGGCGCTTGGCAATCTCTCTAAACTGGACCCGCAAGGTTCACCGGTCACCTTTTACTCAAAGCTCACAGACATTCTCAAGCAATACACCTCGGAACGCTTCTCCATTAAAGGACGTTCCAAGACCTCAGCTGAATTTCTTCAAATTCTCAAGAATCATCCCTTAATTCCAAACAAGCATCTTGAACAGCTGGAATCATTCGCCCATCTCTCGGATGAAGTGAAATTTGCCGATCACACCCCCGATTCCTCGGAGGCCCCAAAATCGCTCGAACTAGTTAAGAAGTTCGTCAACGACACCACTCCGGAGCCTGACGAAGCGAAGCCCAAAAAGTAAGGGATCTTAGAGATTCGCGGGCTCGTAATGAGGATCGTCGTCGGCCATCTCGACCGAAACCAAGGCACTGGCGCTGTCGATCATCTTGGCGCAAGCCGGACTCAGGTGACGAAGCCGAATTCTCTTCCCGGCTGTCTTGTATCGTTCGGTGAGAGCGTTGAGAGCTTCCAGACTTGAGAAGTCGGCCACACGGGCTTCCTTGAAATCGATGATCACTTCGTCGGGATCATTTGATGGAACAAGACGCTCCGAGAACTCCCGAACCGAACCAAAGTAAAGCACACCCTGCAGGTTATAAATGCGAACCCCTTCCTGGCTGTCATCACGACGCAAGCGAACGTGCTTCGCACTCTCCCAGGCAAAAACCAGCGCGGAGAGAATCACTCCCACAAACACCGCAAGCGCCAGATTGTGAAGAAAGACCGTAATCAAGGTCACCGCAACAATCACAAAAATATCGTGGAATGGAACCTTCCCCCAAGTCTTGAGAGTCGCCCATTCGAAGGTTCCAATCACGACCATGAACATCACGCCCACCAATGCCGCAACCGGGATTTGAACGATAAGCGGACCTCCCACGAGAATAAAGAGCGTCAAAGTCAAGGCTGCCACAATCCCTGACCAGCGACCGCGACCTCCGGATTTAATATTAATCAAACTCTGGCCAATCATGGCGCATCCACCCATGCCACCGAAGAGACCGGAAAGAAAGTTTGCCGAGCCCTGCGCCAGACACTCACGGTTACCGCTTCCACGGGTCTCGGTCATATCGTCGATTAATTGAAGGGTCATCAGTGACTCAATGATACCCACCATCGCTGCCGAAAATGCGGTTCCAATGATCAGCGTTGCCACTCCGGATTTCCCCCAAGGGATATCACCCGGCCATGAAAGAGTTGGCAGACTGTTGGAAAGCTCGCGAGTTCCCCACCCCTCAAAGAGGACATCCGAAATCGTTTTGGTCTCAACAAAACCCGCCGCACTAATTCCGCCCACCACCAAAATCGCAACCAAAATTGAAGGGACCGCCGTCGTGATCTTCGGGAAAAAATGAATGATCGCCATCGTCACCGCTGCCAGTATCCCAAGACTGATCAACCCACCCTGCTCCATCAAAATGCGAGCCGGAGAATCAGGATTCGATGGGTCGTAGTCGGGATTCGGCATCTTAAAAAAATCGAATTGTCCCAGCAAAATCACAATCGCAAGGCCGTTCACAAACCCCATCATCACCGGGTGCGGCACCAAGCGGATAAACCGGCCCAAACGCGCGAACCCAAAGAGCGCTTGAATAATCCCTGCAATCATCAGCACCGCAAACAAGTACTGCAGGCCCAGATCCTCAACTCCGATCTCAGCCCCGTGCTCGTTTCCGACTCGAACGACAACCGCCACCACGATCGCAATCGCGCCAGTCGATCCGGAAATCATCCCCGGACGACCGCCAAATGCCGACGTGATGAGCCCCATGAATACAGCGGCCCAGAGACCGACCAGAGGACCGACCCCAGCAATAAAAGAGAAAGCAATCGCCTCCGGAACGAGCGCCAAGGCCACTGTCAGTCCAGACAGGGTATCGTCTTTCCAATTTCCGTTGCGCTTGCGAATCAGGTCAAAAATCATGTTTCAAAGAAGTTGCGGGAGACCGAAAGAGTTGTCAGACAGCCCCTGAGACCAGCGGCCTTACCCCTGCACCTCGGTTTTGGCAATCCCTTTCCCGGTTGAACCAAGGATCAGATATAGAGAGATCCCGCTGAAAAAATCATCCGCCTCTCTGATAGCTACTCCCGGGACGGAAACCACGGAATCGAGATCCGCACTGCGGCTATGGAGTCGTTTCTCTGCATCACCGATAACCAAAATATAAAATTTTTCGCCAGGCTTACCCTTACCGGTGACATCGTTTGTTACAAGTGCCCCCATGAATTCCGGACGCTATGCCGAAAGCTGAGACACCACCACCACGCGCGACCGGGGGCGCAAGAAATTCATACTTACAAACACCGCCTACCATCCCACCGACAACTGCATTTACCTCGCCGACGGATAGGGTGCAAACAGGTTACTGCAAATCGCAACAAGCTCCGAAAGCCTGGGTTTCTGCACGCCAAATCATTCCCCTGAAAGCCCACCGGCCTTCACCGTCGTCACCCCCATTTCCAACTCACCACGGTCCCACCAATCCAAATTGGTGGTCGTGATGAGTTTCTGGGAATCATCCGGCAAAAGCTTCATCAGGGCATTTCGTCGACGGGGATCGAGTTCCCCGAAGACATCATCAATGAGGTAAACCGGTGGCCGGTTTCCAAGCTCACGAAGAATCTCCCCTTGCGCCAGCTTGAGAGCCAACGCAACCGTGCGCTGCTGTCCCTCGCTACCAAAATCCCTCGCTTTGCGCCCAGCGATTTCGAGTTGCACATCATCCCGGTGAGGCCCCGCCAAAGTCACGCCTCGTCGTGTTTCTGAGTCCTCCACCGCTCCAAAGGCTGCGGCCAAATCACCCTTGGAACGATCCTGGTAAGTGATACCAAGTTCCTCGCCGGTCCCACTGATGACCCTTTGGTTCTCGCACGCACGAGGCCGAAGCCGGTCGCAAAGCACCTGCCTCAATCGGATCATCTCCGAGCCGTGTTCGATAAGCATCCGGGTGTAAGCCGTCACCACTCCTTCGCGTGCCGAGTATGATTTCAAATACTTGTTTCGCGCTACCAACGCTTTCCGATAACGATTCCAATGACGCCGGTAATCGGGATCAATTTGCGTTGCGATAAAATCGAGAAAACGACGGCGACTTTCACCCCCGCCACGCACGAGGTCGAGATCCTCATTTCCCATCCAAACCACCAAGCCGCTCTCGGAAAGATAATCCCGACGAACCGCGACCTCCTTGCCATCAATCCGAAGAGTGAAGCCCTTCCGATCTCCGCGAACCTGCAAACTCCGCCCCCACGCATCCCCCGCCACTCCGAAACCATCGACTCCCTCGCGAATCAACTGCCGCGTCTGCCGGGCACGGGGCGACTGCAATCTCAAAAGGAGACAAACCGCTTCCAACAAGGATGTTTTTCCTTGGGCATTCTCCCCCACAAAGATCTTACCCGCCTCCGTGAGTTCAAGCGACGCCTGCTCGAAGCATCGGAAATTCATCAGGCGCAAGCTCTCAATCACGCTCCAAGATTGCTGGCAAATTGACCCTTAGCAACGCGAAACCCAATCAGAAAATTAGGAAAACTATTTTCCAATTTTATAAAGCAAAGCGCCGTTCCAGCGGGTGAACCAAACCACGATACACCTATGAGTCTCCACGCCCAACTCTCACCCGAAGCGCAAGCCCGCATCGCAGCCCAACGCCGCACCTCAACCCTGACCAGTGTCATCATTGCCCTTCTGGCCATGACCTTGATCGGAGTCATCCTGATGATCATCGCGCTTACCACCAGCGTTAAAAATATTCCAGACATCACCTATGTCTCGGCCAACTCGAAGCCCGACCCGGCCCCCAAGATCAAAAAGGTCAACAACGCCATGCTGAACAAGCCGGCCTCCCCGTCTTCGATGCCCACCGCTGCCATCGCAGCTGACACCGCCACACCAATTGCCATCAAGGTCCCCGAAGTTCCTCCGACCGAAAGCGACTTCGGAATTGATGACGGCGATGGCTTTGGAAACGGAGGCTTCGATAGCGGCCAAGGCAAAAGCGGGACCGGAATCCCGGGAATCCCCATCGAAAGCCGAAAGCGCTGCTCCCTGGCCGACCGCATGGACCGCCTCATCAATAACGGTGGCAGCAAGGAATGTGAGACTGCGGTCGTCAATGCCCTCCGATGGCTCAAGAAAACACAAAATAAGAATGGCTCGTGGACCAACCAAAAAGAAGTCGGCATGACCGGTCTCGCCCTCCTGACCTTTCTTGGACATTGCGAGACCGCAGGCTCGGAGGAATTCGGTGACGCTGTTCTTTCCGCCATCACCTATCTCATCGACATCTCCATGAAGAACAACGGCAAGCTTGCTACCGACCTTAAAGACGACCACTGGTGCTACGAGCACGCCATCGCCACCTATGCTCTGGCGGAAGCCTACACTCTTTGTGTTCGCGGATTTGGTGAAAACATCTCACAGCTCGAAGAATCCGTGATGTCCTCCGGTCAATTCATGATCAATAGTCAGCATCAGGGCGGCGGCTGGGACTACGCTTACAGCGAGGACAGTGCACGAGGTGGAGATGTCTCTATTGTGGGTTGGCATCTACAGGCGCTCAAAGCATGCAAGTTCACCGGACTCGATTTCGCCAATATGACGCGCTGCTACAAAAAAGGCCTCGACTACATCGAACGCATGCAGGCTTCCAGCGGAGCAATTGGCTACTCCAGCCCAAACGGAATTCACGGCGACGGAACCACGCTCGCAGCGGTGGGTGGCCTATGCTTTCAAATCTGGAAATCCCCCTCCACCCGCGTTGCCCGCAAGGCCGTGAAATTTATGGACAAGGAAATGAAGTTCGGATGGGACACTCCCGGTGCTGATCTCTACGGTCACTACTATGCCGTCCAATGCATGATCAACAACGGTGGCAAGGAGTGGGAACGCTACAACAAGGTGTTCCGCGACGAAGTCTTGAACAATCAGGATAACGACGGCTCCTTCAAAGTCGTTGGTGGAGGGAACAAACTCAACGCCGTTGGAGCTTCTTTCGCCGGAGATGGCGGCCACGGACGCCACTATCGCACCTGCCTCGCAGCGCTCATGCTGGAGTCTTACTACCGCTTCCTCCCTGCAGGTCAGGGAGGTAACTAGGCACCCGACAATCGCACATTTTAAAGATGGGATCTTTATGGTAGTTCATGGGAACACCATGAAGATCCCAATCTATGCTCTAATCCTTGGCTTCTCGGCAAGCGCACTCGGTAAAGCCGATCCACCAAACGACAAACTCCCTCTCATTTTTAAATATCGTTGCTCCGAAGAACTCCGGTTGTCCGTGATTGAGAAAAATGGCGGAAGCGCTGCTTCCGAAGCAGCCGTTCTTCAGAGTCTCCGCTATTTAAAAGCAAATCAGAACCCCGACGGATCATGGACTGAAGAAAGGCCAATCGGCATGACCGGTTTGTCCATCTTATGTTTTCTAGGGCACGGGGAAACCGCACAGTCCGACGAATTTGGAGTCTGTGTCCTTAACGCAATTCAATACCTTGTTGAATTGGCAGCAAAAAACGGAGGCAAGCTTGCATCCGACTTCAAAGACAATCATTGGACCTACGAACACGCCATCGCAACCCAGGCACTCGCCGAGGCTTATCTCCTCTGCGAAGTTGGTTATGATGAAAAAATCCCAAAGCTTCGAGAGATGGTTGAAGATTGCGGCAAGTTCATCATCAGAGCTCAACACAAAACAGGAGGCTGGGACTACGCATACGTTGAGGGCAGCCCAAGAGGTGGTGATGTTTCACAGACAAGCTGGCACCTGCTGGCACTGGCATCTTGTTACCAAACCAAACTTAAATTTGGAGGCATCCTCATGTCTTACAAAGAAGGAGTCTCTTATATCGAAAAACAGCAAATGCCCAGCGGAGCAATAGGCTATTCATCGCCAGCCCTTCATGGTGGCACAGACGGGACCACTCTTTCAGCATCTGGATTATATTGCGCCCAACTGATTGGGAACCCTGGCCAGAGGATCGTTCGTAAAGCGATTCCCTACCTTTCCAAAAACATGAAGTTCGGTTGGGACACTGCCGACAGTGATCTTTACGGTCACTTCTTTGCTTCCATGGCCATTCAAAACCATGGAGGTAAAACCTGGCAGCAATACCATAAGATCGTCTTCCCCCAGATTCTCGCAAACCAGAATGAAGACGGTTCATTCAAGGCAGTCGGAGGAGGAGGAAAGATCAACGCAGTTGCCGCCTCCTTTTCTGGAACGAGCAAATTCTCGAAAATCTACCGCTCCTGCCTTTGCACCCTGATCCTTGAATCCTACTACCGCCGAAACCCACTCACCTTGGAGTAGAGCTTACCCAATCCAAGCTTGGTTCAGTAAGATCTTCAACCGATCAGTTTGCGAGGCCGAAGTCTTGGCAATAAAGCCCTTGTTGTGGGCAAAGTGAACGTCATCTTCTTCGCCGACTCTCGTAAATTCCATGCGCTTATCGTCATTAAATCTTGATAAGCCATAACCTTCTCCCCGGCGATCCGGATAGACCAAGGCCACCACTTCTTCTTCCAGACCGATATCTTCGACATAGCGCCCCATTCCCATCGAGGTTTCCTCGGGAAGCGGGTTTGTCCGGGGCAGAAAGAGAGCCTTTTTCCCACCTTCCATGTCCCACACCTCGCTATGCCGGGAAATAAACGCGAGCCGCTCCTTCATTCCGCGCACAAAGCCAACCAAATCTTCCCCTACCATCTTCATCACCTCGTAAATCGCTTCCCCGGGCTGATGCTCGTTGGATGCCGCAAAGCGACGAAGCAAGGTAATATCGAGAGGTGAATTCAACTTCGACATGGCATCACGGTCAACTCCAAGCCACTTGGCCGTATCATTGGGCCCACGCGTATCGATGTATTCGGCAACCTCCAACCAATCACAGAACTTCCGGGTCTCTTCATAAAGTCCCAGGTGCTTTAGAACCAAACTCAGTGCGCAAAGCGGTTCGGCATCCCTGGGAAACTGATGATGGTCAAAGTTCATCTTCGACTCGTCCCACTCCAGGCCGACATCAACCACCGCTGTCGTGTTGTCCGCCAAATCTTCCTCGGTGGGCTCTCGTCGAAAAATGGGAACTCCGTGCTCTGCAATCAGGAGCGCGCATGCCAGAAAATCATCTTTATGGGCTCCCCCGGGGTGAACTACGATTTGTCGAATCATGAGGTGGAGGTAACCTCCCTTGCAGCGATGCTCAATCACGAATGAAAATCTCCGTCATCATCCCCGCCCACAACGAAGAGGAATACCTCCCCGGCGGACTTGCCGCAGTCAAAAAATCTGCCGAAATCTGCCAGTGTGAAGTTGAAATCGTCGTGGTCCTCAACCGCTGCACCGACCGGACCGAGGAAATCGCACGCGAAGCCGGAGCGGTCATCGCACGCGAGGAAGCCAAGAATCTGGCCCGTATCCGGAACGCCGGATTCAAGGCCTCCACCGGAGATATTATCGTAACCGTCGACGCCGATTCCCGTCTGCACCCGCACTTCCTCCGCATTGTCGTCGAAAAGCTTGAGCAGAAAATCATCGGCGGCGGAGCCTTCGTGCTTCCGGACCGATGGTCGCTCGGAATCATTTGCAGTGGGCTCATGGCCGCCCGCTACCTGGCAAAATACCGCCTTTCCTTCGCCGCCTTCTGGACCACCCGGGAAGCCTTCGAGGCCATTGGTGGATTCAACCCGGAATTTGTGACCATCGAAGACGTCGACTTCGCAGTCCGACTCCGAGAGTATGGCAAAACCCTTGGCAAGAAATGGGGTACGGTTTGGAGCGCCCCTCTTGTCACCTCATGCCGGAAGTTCGATCAATACGGAGACTGGCACCTCGTGAGGGATCGCAAATTCCTCAAGCGAGTCTTCGATGGGGCCGATAAGGAAATCGCAAACGAATACTGGTATGATCAGCGAGGCTGATCGCCCTTCTGTTTAAAGGTATTCATCACGGACTGCCGCCCCAAAAGCACCAAGGTGAAGACACCTAGCGCTGTTCCAAATGGAAAACTGAGACAATTAAGGCCGGCAACGACCATGGAGAAGGTGCGCCCCTTCCGCTGATTGAGCGAACGAGTTGCTAAAAAATTCAATACCATGCAGGCGACTAGAAAGATGGCCCCGATCAAATGGAAGATCAGAAAAAGGTCCAAAAATTCGGGAAATAGCTCCTCGGTATCTCCTCTCATCTCGGGCGGCTGGACAACTTCACTCGGTGGCAATGGAATTTCTCCGGGTAGAGGAGCCGTCTCTATTTTCGCCTCAACCTTCGGCACTTCTTTGGGAACTTTTTCAATGAGGCCGAAGACCGATCGCATCAGAAAATAATGCAGCCCTAGAAAAGCCAATCCGGCACCTTGAAAGCCGATGTAGACATAGTGAAACACCACCAGCAACCTAAGCTACTCAGCGTCCCGCGGATCTTCCGACATAGGAGGTGGGCTTGTCATTTCAACCGGAATGTAAGCCTATTTCAGACCCCACTCAAGACCCCACCGCCCCACCTCTAGGCATCCAATTTTAAGGCGGCTTTCTGTGCGGCCGTTTTTGGACCATCCGACTTGTCGCTCTCGCTGGTTAGACGCATGCCCACCGGTTTGGAAACACCAAACTCTTCCATGGTGACACCATACATTACGTCGGCACGCTCCATGGTTCGCTTGGAGTGAGTCACGATGATGAACTGGCTTTGATCGATGAAGGCATCAAGCACTTTCAAAAAGCGACCAATGTTCGACTCATCAAGCGGCGCATCGAGTTCGTCCAGAACACAGAACGGGCTCGGCTTCACCATGTAGATCGAAAAGAGCAAGGCCACCGCAGTCATGGAACGCTCCCCACCTGACATCAGGGAAATCGACTGCAGCTTCTTACCCGGAGGCTTGGCAATCACTTCAATTCCACACTCGAGCGGATCGCTCTCGTCCTGAAGGATGAGATCCGCAGTGGCCTTGTCTCCGAAGAGTCGTTTGAACATCGATTTGAAGTTCTTGCTCACCGCGTGGAAGGTCTCGGCAAAGAGGCGCTCGGACTCGGTATTGATTCGCTCAATGATTTCGAGAAGCTTCTCTTTCGAGTTCACCAGGTCATCGTGCTGATTCTTGGTGAAATTGTGACGCTCTTCGAGTTCGTCGAACTCTTCGATAGCATCGAGATTAACGGGGCCCATGGAGTCGAGGCGACGTTTGAGATCCGCGACAATGGCTTCCACAAATTCCCAGTCAGGACCCTCACCTTCAAGAAGCTCCATCACAACTTCCTCTTCAGCCTTCTCTTCAGATTCAGTCTCCTTACCAGCTTCGATTTGTTCATCGAGAACTTCTTCGCCATCGACACTTGCTTGCACGTCGAAGGTCTTGCGACGTCTCCCCTTCTTCTCCACTTCCTTGCGATCGTTGATGCAAGCAATCAATACGTGAGCGTCAGGACGGAAGTGAGCGAGATCCACTTGGTGACGCTCCATCGTGGAGTCGACAAGATTCTCGAGGCGAAGATCCAGCTTGGTGCAGGCCACTTCCTCCTTGCTGATTTGATTGAGAACCTTGCTTTGCTTGCCACGAATATCGGAAAACGCGGCCTCAGCCTCTTCAATTCCTCTCGCAAATCCTTTGCGTTGATCGTCGGCATGGCTGAGCTCTTCAGTGAGGCTGGCCACCTCGCTGCGATAGGCTTCCATTTCCTCAACAAGAGTTTTGTTCTCGCCATCACCTTTGGTGATTCGTTCGCGGGCCGAAGCAATCTCGCTTTTCCGACGCTCATTTAGCTCGGCCAGCTCTCGAATGCGGCGGCTCATTGGATCCTGTTCGCGGGCTGCGGAATCGCGCGCCTGCTTCTCGACCGCAAGAGCAGTGCGAGCCTCATTGAGTTGCTCGCGGGATTCATTCTCACGCTTGATTGCTTCTTCAGCCCGGGCCGAAAGTTTGCGGGAATCATCCTCCAATGCAGTCAGCCTTTCACGGGCGCGAGTCAGTTCATTCTCCAAAGCCGAACGACTGTCGGTTGCAGTCTTTTCACGACCACCCAACTCCTCGCGTTCCCATTTATTGTTGGCCACTTTGGACTCGATGGAATCGGCCTCGCGCTTGGCCAGCTTCAGCTGCCCTTGCAAGGTTGAGTCCTCGACGCGATGACGTTGCAAACGGTCCTTCGCTTGCTCCAACTCCTCGCGCAACTCCTTGGTGCGGGCTTCGCAATCGAGAATCTTCTGTTCAGCTGATTTCTCCTCGTCCGCCAATTTCTTAACCTCAATAATGAGTGCTTCGATCTCATTCCGACGCTTAAGAAGAGAACCATCTTTTCCGCCGCTTGATCCGCCGCGGAGAACTCCCTCCGGCGTGAGAATCTCGCCAATCTGGGTCACAAAGGAAAGGTCGGGATAATCCTTGCGGAGCTTCAAAGCAGTGGCGCGATCAGGAACGATGAGTACTTGGGAAAGGAGGCGCTCCAACAGCCCGATAAACTTGGCGTCAACGGTGACGACATCGAGAGCCCACGCGGAGGCGCCTTCAGGAAGTGCTTCGATCTGGCTCCCCTTGGCAACCGGCAGAAGGCTTTCGGGAAGAATGGCAGCGGTGCCCTTTTTACCATCAACCAAACGCTCGATGATAGAATCAGCCAACTCTTCATCGCGAACAATGATGGCCTGCAAAAATTGTGAAAGCGCTGACTCAACAGCGACGGCATATTCGTCGGGAGCTTTGAGCTGAGCACCTAAAAGACCACCAAGGCCAGGCTTGATAAGATCCGGATCATTCAGCCCCTTGAGAACAGCTTGCGTTCCTTTTTCAAGACCTTCGCCACTCTCGACCAATTGCTTCAAGACATCGAGTCGAGAGCTCTTTTGGGAATAGGCACGATGAGCTTCTGAAGCAGCCTTGCGAGCTACATCTAGTGAACCTCGTATCTCTTCGAATTCACGTTGGGTTTTCTCTCGTGCTTCCTCGAGTCCCGGAAGAGTCTCTTGGTGTTCTTCGAGAAGCTTTACAAATTGATCGCGTTCAGCGACGGCTTTGGTCTGCTCATTACGAAGTCGCTCGGCCTCTTCCTCAAGTTGCTTCATCCGCTCCTTGTTGCCCTCCATCTGGCTCAGAGCACTCTCGATCTTGGCTTGGGAACTGGCGATGATTTGCTGGGTCGAGTTCGCCTCGGCACGAGCACGACGAAGTTCGTTCTCGATCTCCTGTCGTTCCTGGGCAAGCCCGTTGGCAGAGTTCTGTCGTTCGCGAGCCTGAGTCTCCTTGTCATGAATCCTCTTTTCGAGATCCTGCAAGGCAGCTTGGCTTTGCTGAAGGGTCTCCTGCTGCTCAGCGAGATTGGATTGAGTGGCTTCGATGTCCTTTTGGTTCTGATCAAGACGCTCGGCAAGTTCCCCCTTACGCTCGTTGTTGAAAGCAACCCGATTCTCGGCAGCTGAAATAGCATTCTTTTTGTCAGAAAGCCGCTGACGAAGACCGGAAAGCTGTGCGTCAAGTGCCTGGGCTTTGTCCCGGGCCTCAACGACTGCGGACTCGAACTTGGGAAGATCCTGCTCGATGGAATTACGGCTGTTGAAAAGAGATGAGAGCGAAGTGAGTAACTCGGCACGCTCAGCAGTCAATCGTTCCCAAACGCGGTGACTGAGGTGGGTGTCGAGAATGGTGACGTCTTTGGCGAGAGCCTGGTAGCGCCGGGCCTTGGAAACCTGGCGCTTGAGGGAATTCATGCGGCGCTCTTGCTCCGCAAGGACGTCTGAAACCCGAAGAAGGTTGCCTTCTGTGTATTCCAGCTTTCTGAGTGCATCCTTCTTCTCCTTCTTCGATTTGGTAATTCCGGCGGCCTCCTCGAAGACCTGGCGACGATCTTCCGGCTTGGCCGAGAGGAGCATATCGATCTTCCCCTGCTCCATGATGGAGTAAGAAGAACGACCGATTCCGGTATCCATGAAAAGATCACCAATGTCACGAAGGCGGCAGCGGGTATTATTGATGAGATACTCGGATTTTCCGTCAGCGTAAACACGACGAGTAATGGAAACCTCGTTGTAGTCGGTTTTGAGAGCCTCTTCGCAATCGGCCAGAGTGAGCGTGACTTCGGCCATGCCCAGCTTCTTTCGCTTTTCGGATCCGTTGAAAATGACGTCCGCCATTTCTCCGCCACGGAGGGCTTTGGCCGAGGTCTCTCCAAGAACCCAGCGAATGGCATCAACCACGTTTGATTTACCGCAACCGTTCGGGCCCACAATCCCGGTGACGCCTTCGGCAAATTCAAAACGGGTCTTATCGGCAAATGACTTAAAGCCGTGGATATCGAGGGATTTGAGATACATGGGTCAGAAGTGGAAAATTGAGACGAAGGCAGATCTTCGCGAGTGCAGTGAGGCTAGATCGCCTGAAACGAGCCTGCAAGATCGCCCAAATAAAACAACTCCATATTGTGCTGTTTTTTATTTTAAGCACACCATGTTGTGCATCACTGCATTTTGGCTTACCTAATTAAATCGCGATCGCCCCTCGGCTCAAACTCTGCCGGAGCCAATGGAACAGACCATTTCGACAAAAAATCGTTCACACAAGATTTGACCTGGGACCAACTGTTGCTACCGATGGGAAACGTTTCTTGTAAATCCTTTCTTATGAAAATCCACACAACCACAACATCGTTGTTTCTCTTGGGCCTCTCTATATCGATCTCTCAGGCTGCCATCATTAGTCTCACTCCGGGCCAAATCAATGGATTGGACACGACTACTACCACCTTTAATAATGGAGATCTTTCGGTCACTCCCTTTATCGGGACTACGGCAGCAACCTTCAATGGAAACGCAGTCCGTCTCGGAATCGACGGTGCCGGAACCAACAATAATGCTTTTAATGATCCCGACACCGATCCGAACAATGGGAATGAAGAAAAGCTCCAGCTTGTCTTCCAACCTACCTCCGGGTTGACAGGGATTTCCTGGGATTTTTCCAGAGCAGACGGCCCTGGAGCCAACGATGGCATCCTTATTACAGGCTTCACAGCTGATCCCGGTGCCATTTACGGGGGAGGCTCTGTCCCCATCACCAGCACGGTCACCTACAACGCCGGCATTCTCCAAATGGATTTGACGGGTGCTGATTTCAACGATCCTCTTTCTTTTGTCACGCTTTCAAACCCCGCTGCCAGCGCGGGACAGACTCTCCTGATCACGACCACCGACACCACCCAGGCCGGGGCTCAGTTTGCCATCAGAGAAATTAGCTACGAAAACGCGGTGCCAGAGCCTTCGTCACTGACTCTTCTCTCGCTCGCAGCTTTTGGACTCCTCCATCGCCGCCGATAAACAAGAGCGGCATCCGCTCTTCCGCCAAATCGCCCCATTGACGGAGCTACCCTTGCAGAGACGAAAGTTGCTGTTCCCGGGATCCTTGTATTCAAATTATGAAAAATTGTATCATCCCTGCCACTCTTGGTGGTCTTCTTATGGCCATCTCCACTGCCCTTTCGCAGGACTTCGTAGCATTCCAAGTTGAAGCCGGACAAGCCGGTAATCAGTCCGCGGGAGCTTCCCTGGGGCTCGACTTCAACGTCACCGGTGACATCACGGTAAACCGCCTCGGCTGCTTTGATGATTCCGGCGATGGGCTCGTCAATTCAATTACCGTCGAACTCTGGAGCCGAAACGACGGAGGGACCCCGGAAGATCGGGCCGATGACTTTGAGGGCAATATCCTTGCCTCCCTTGATTTCGATTCCGCCTCTCCCGGAACTCTTGAAGGAGGGCATTTATTCAAAGATCTCACCGCTCCTCTTGAGCTTTCACCCGGCGCTTACACCATCGTCGCTTACGGCTTCAGTGACGATGACCAAAACTATAATACCAACTTCGCTCCGGGAGTCGCACCACTTTCGACTGAGACCGGAGACTCAATCGAGTATATTGGAAGACGCTACGGTCAAAGCGGAAGCTATCCAACCAACGTTGACGGTGGACTCAATGCTCGGTATGCCGCCGGAACATTTTCGTTCCAGCTTTTGGATTCCGATGCCGACGGAATGCCTGACTTTTGGGAAGACCTTTTCTCGCTGAACAAGAATGACGCCGGTGATGCCGCATCCGATCTCGATGGCGACACCCTCACCAATCTTGAGGAATACGATCTCGGCACAAACCCGGAAGAAGATGACAGCGACTCCGACGCCTCTCTGGATGCCGATGAAATCGCGAACAATACCGACCCAAGCCAGCCGGATTCTGACTTCGACGGCATCCTTGACGGGGCCGAGGACAACACCGGGACATTCTCCGATGAGGACAGCACCGGCACCAATCCTCTTGAAGCTGATTCCGATATGGACGGATACGATGACGGGGCCGAGCTGGAACTTTTGTCCGACCCCACGGATGCCGATAGCACGCCGCTGCAGGATTTTGGTGAAGCCGCCTACTCGGTTTCCAAGAGCGCCGTTGGCAATCAAGCGGCCACCGCTGCGCTTGGTTTGGACTTCGATGTCGATGGGCTGGTCTCCATCGGCTACCTCGGAGCCTTTGACAATGGAAGCGATGGAATCACCAACCCGATCACTGTGGAGATCTGGGAGCGGGACAATGGAGGCACGCCAGACATTTCCACCGATGACACCGGAGTCGGCGCAGCTCCCATCACTCAGGTGATCATCGCTCCGGGCGAAGGATTTCTCCAGGGAGGCAATCGCTTCAAGGCGCTCCCCGAACCTTTCGTAATCGATACCGGAAGTGATCCTTCGAACTACACCCTCGTCGCGTATGGTTTTTCGGCGGCTGACCAAAACGTCAATACTTTCGGTCAGGACGCCGGCGCGAGTGGCCTCTCCGTCTCCAATAACATCGCCCTGAACTTCACCGGAACCTCCCGCTTCGCCCCCGGTGGCGCGACCGGAGTCTTCCCATCAAACGCCGACACCGGTCCGGCCCATCGTTATGCCGCCGGAACATTTGCCTTCACCACCGAAGATGCCGATGGCGACAGGATGCCCGACTTTTGGGAAAACCTCTATGGTCTAAATCCGAATTCCCCGGCCGATGCGCTCCTCGACGGGGACGCCGACAACCTGAATAACCTTGAGGAATTCCAAAACGACCTAAGCCCCAACGATCCGGACTTTGACAATGACAACCTCATTGACGGCGATGAAATCGCAGCCGGAACCAACCCCAGGAATCCGGACTCCGACGGCGATACACTTGAAGATGGTGATGAAGTCCTTCGCGGGACCAACCCACTCGCAGCGGACACGGATAACGATGACTTCACGGACAACTTCGAAATCGCCGAAGGAACCGCCCCCGATGACGACACCAGCTTTCCCAATGTGCGTGCCCGCGGCGATTTGGCCTACTCAAGTGTTCTTGGCGCCGAAGGAAATCAGACAAATTTCCGAAACTCTGCCGGACTCGACTTTGTGGTGAACAGCCCGATTACCGTCAGTGAGTTAGGTGCATTCGACAGTGGCAGTAATGGCTTCATTGGAGAAATCACGGTGCAGCTTTGGAGCAGAGATGACTTCGGCACCGCCGAAGATTTCGGAGACGACATCGGGGAATCCGTGCTCGCCGAAGTTATTTTTGGACCTGCCAATCGGGGCATCCTTCGCGACGGGCACCGCACCCGGGCGCTGACTTCGCCGATTCTACTCCCAGCCGGAAGCTACACTATCGTTGCCAGTGGCTTTGGTGAGGATGACCCGATGGGGAATGCCGGATTCGAAAATGCTCCGGTTCGATCCACCATCGAAGACGAGGCAATCTCTTTCGTTGGCGGCGGAAGATTCCTGGGCACCCCTGCGACCTTCCCAACCAATGCAGATGCAGGCCCTGCGAATCGTTATGCAGCAGGAACCTTCGCCTTTAACACGCCTTCCGAAGAAACGACAATTACCGGATTTTCCTGGGACGCAGACTCCGATAGTGGATCCATCATCTTCAGCTCGATCCCTAACACAGCCTATGAAGTTGAGTATTCCACCAACCTCTCCGGAGCGAGCTGGATAGCTCTCGATGATCTGACTGCCACCGAGAGCGAAACGACCTTCCTGGTCAATTCCAGCCCGTCCCCTGGAGCTACCAAGTTGTTCTTCCGGATTCGGAAGCTAGATTGATTTGATGAGCTTGCGGACATCACTGATCTTCTGCGGATTGGCCTTGGGCTTGGCTCAGGCCAATCCCGTGGTCATTTCTGAATTCATGGCTTCCAATGATGGGAGCCTCCTGGACGGTGATGGCGAGAGCAACGATTGGATCGAACTTCATAATACGAGTCGCCAACCAGTCAACCTGGCAGGCTGGCAGCTTGGAGACTCGCAGGAGATCTGGACACTGCCATCCATCCCCTTGGGTGGAGGCGACTATCTCCTCGTGTTCGCATCAGGGCGCGATGAATCGGACTACGTCGACGACGAAGGATTTCTGCACACCACCTTCCGACTCTCAGCCGACGGAGAAGCTCTTTCGCTGCTTCGACCCGATGGATCGACCGCGAGCGAATTCACGTCAAGTCCACGCCAACGCAAAGGCATCTCCTTTGGTTTCTCTCCTGAAAAAACAAACCTCGTCCAATCGAACTCCCCTTCCCGATTTTTAATCTCTGAATCGCCCGTCTCAAATCACTGGCGTGGCGGAGGGGTTTTCAATGACGGCGTGTGGACCGGGGGCGCAGCTTCACTTGGCTTTGGCGGACAAGATTCAAACGAAACTACGACCGCCTTTTTAATTCCCGAAGGAACGAGCGGGAATCAAAACTTTGGTGGTTCCTTGGGGCTCGACTTTATCGTCATAGAGCCTGTCCTCGTCACCGACCTCGGGGCCTTCGACAGCAACGGCGACGGATTTACCGGAACGCTGACCACGCAACTTTGGCAGCGTAACGACGGGGGAACACCGGGAACGCCGGATGACGACTCCGGCGTCGCGATCCTGGGCTCAACCACCTTCAGCCCGGCCAATCCGGGCACCTTGGAGGGCGGGACCCGCTTTCGCACTCTGGAATCCCCACTCACCTTGCAGCCCGGGAGTTACTCCATCGTGACTTCTGGGTTTGGAGTCTCGGATCCGAATGGAAACCTTGGCACTGCAAATGCCGACGACTGGGAAAGTGATGACGGCGAGGGAGCCCTGCAATTCACCGGCCGTGGGCGCTTTGGAACAGCCGGAACTTTTCCAGCCAATGCCGATGGCGGCCCCTCGAATCGATACGCAGCGGGAAACTTAAAGATCCTTCCCATAGCCGACTCGGACATCGTCACCGATATTGGATCCGTCATGCGCGATTCAAGCAGCACGGTCCTGGAACGGATCGAGTTCGATCTCAACGATCCTTCAGCCATCGAGACTCTTGAATTCCGAATCGCTTACGATGATGGTTTCACCGCGTGGATCAACGGAGTGGAGGTTGCCAGCGACAACCTCCCCGTCAACATTTCCGAAAGGGACCATCGCTCCTACTCCATTGCTGAACTGGATGGATTGCTCGTTCAAGGGACCAATATTCTAGCCATCGAAGGTCGCAATGTGAGCGCAGGAGACGATGACTTCTTGCTCAGCCCCTCCCTCTTCGCCATCACCACGGATTCAGCCAGCTCTCGATTTTTTGATGAAGCGACTCCCGGGTTTCCAAACACGGCTCTAGCCTTTGAAGGCTTTGTGGCAGACACCAAGTTCAGCGTTGATCGAGGATTCTACACCGAGCCGTTTGATGTTATGATCTCGACCGAGACATCCGAGGCTCAAATCATTTTCACCACTGATGGATCGGAACCCGACCTAAGCAACGGAAGTATTTATGGTGCTCCTTTTTCAATAAGCGAAACAACCGTTCTGCGCGCCCGGGCTTTCCGTGATGGCTTTCGCCCAACCGACATTGACACTCAGAGCTATCTCTTTCCGACAGACATCGCCCGGCAGACAAACACGCCGGCCGGTTACCCGCTCAATTGGGCTGGAACTTCGTCGCGTTATGGCATGACGAGTTCTCCGACAAGCTATGCACGGGCCGCTGGCAACCCGGCCTTCTCAAGCACCGAAGCCGAAGCTGCCATCAAAGATTCGCTGGCGTCACTCCCCACCCTTTCCATCGTCACTGACCGCGAAAACCTTTTCAATCCCACCAGCGGAATTTACGTCAACCCGCGGGCGCGCGGCCAAGCATGGGAACGTCCGGTTTCCGTCGAACTCATCCATCCCGACGGTTCACCGGGCTTCCAGGAAAATGCCGGAATGCGCATGATGGGGTTTAGCTCACGGAACGTTGATTTTCGGAAACTTCACATGCGACTTCTCTTTAAGAACCAATACGGCTCGGGAACCTTGCAATATCCCTTTTTTGGTGAAGACCGGAGCGACCGCATCAACACCATCGCCTTGCGGGGCAACCGGCGCGATGCCTTCGTTCACACAAACAACGCGACCTACCTTGGCGACGAGTGGGCCAAGCGCACCCAATCCGACATGGGACAGCTGGCACCGCGGGGAGAGTTCTTACATCTTTATCTCAATGGACTTTACTGGGGTGTCTACAACCCCACCGAACGACCGGACGACGCCTTTGCCTCGGAATACCTTGGAGGTGAGCGTGAAGATTATGATGTCGTGAAATTCTGCTGCCCGGATCGAACTGTCGCCGGAGACATCAACGCGTGGAACCAACTCCTTGGCGAAGCTCGCAATGGCATCGATACCATTTCGGATTATCAGAGGATTCAGGGACAGGATGATGCGCAATCCCCCTCGCTTCTGGATGTCGACAGCCTCATCGACTATCTCATTGCCGGACAATTTCACGGCGCCTGGGATTGGCCTGGCAACTACTACGCCATTCGGAATCGAGATGAAGACCGCACCACCGGATACCGCTTTTTCACTTGGGACAACGATGTCATTTTTGACGGAGGAAACCCCGCCATCGCGAACAAAGTCACTCCCGATCCCGGCCATCCCTGGTGGACGGAATCCCCCGGCGAAGTTGATCTGGGGATTCGTGACAACCCCGAATATCGCATGCGCTTTGCGGACCGGGTTTATCAACACTACTTCAATGGCGGGGCGCTAAGCGAAGAGGCCAACATCGCGCGTTGGAATGATCTCGCAATGCAAGTTCGTCCCTCCTTGTTTGCCGAAAGTGCCCGATGGGGTGATGCCAACTCGGCACTTCGCACGGTTCAGGATCACTGGGATCCCATGAACAGTCGCATGGTGAATCAATACTTCCCCGGGCGCCCAGCCATCGTCTTCAACCAACTCCGAAATGCCGGCCTTTACCCACAAATTAATCCACCCGGGTTCAATCGTCAGGGCGGCCAGGTTGCACCAGGCTTTGGCTTTGCCTTCACCAGCGGCGAAACCATCTATTACACCACCGATGGTTCGGACCCTCGACTTCCCGGTGGTGGCATTGCTCCGAATGCCACGATGGCAACTTCAGGGCTCGCCGTACTTACCCTGATTCAAGAGGATGCTTCCACCCACGCCCTCATCCCGGTTGATGGAAACGACGGAACTTCCTGGACCGGGTTGGACTACGACGACTCCAACTGGCCCACCGGAACCGGCGGCGTGGGCTACGACAACGGAGCCGATTATGATCCCATCATCGGCCTAGATGTCAGAGATTCCATGCTCGGCAACAATGAAACCGCCTACATTCGAATTCCTTTCCCCGGAACCAACGCTGCTGACTTTACGAACCTCACGCTAAAGATGCGTTTTGATGACGGGTTCATCGCATACCTTAACGGAGTTGAAGTCGCTTCCGCAAACGCGCCAACAAGTCCAATGTGGAATAGCCGGGCCATTCGCAGCGCCGAAGCCAGCACCACGGTATTTGATGAGTTCGACATCAGCTCATTCGTCAACCTTCTTCGCCCCGATGGAAATGTTCTTGCGATTCACGGCCTCAATCGTGGTGTTAGTAGCGCTGATTTCGTCATCCAGCCGGTTCTTGAGGGAACGAGCACGGCGGGCGGCGTTGCCCTGAAACTGAACGCGACCACCGAGATCAAAGCGCGGGCATTTTTAAACAACGAGTGGTCCGCTCTGAATCAGGCTTCTTTCATCGTTGGAACTCAGGCCTCAGCTGAAAACCTCGTGATCAGCGAAATTTTCTACAACCCGCCCGGCCCCGAGGAGATCGGGGAATTCATTGAACTCTTCAACCCCACCTCGACTCCAATCGATATTTCCGGAGTTCGCTTCGTGGCCGGTATTCACTACGAATTCCCCCTGAATACTGTTCTTGCAGCCGGCGAAAGAATCATTCTCAGTTCTAATCAATACGAAGGACAACTCGCGAACGGTGGCGAGGAACTCACCCTGCTCGCGGCAGATGACAGCGTGATCTCAAGTTTCAGCTACGATGATCGCTTTCCGTGGCCGGAAGCTGCGGACGGCGAAGGCTATAGCCTCGTCTTCTTTGGAAGCAACCCCACCGATCCCGCCTCTTGGCGGAGAAGTGCCAGTCCCGGTGGAACACCGGAAGGCAGCGATTCACAGCCCTTCACAGGCGGCGACTTTCTGACTTATGCCCTGCCGGATCCAAAAACCGAATTCAACGTCACAACCAATCAGTGGTCTCTCCAATTTACCCGTCCACTCAATGCCGACGAGGCTCGATATGTGGTGGAACTTTCTTCGGATCTGGAAACCTGGACCGCAACCGGCAACCTAAGCGACCTTGGATTACCGGATGAATCAGGCAACGCCCGCGTCACCTATCGAGGAACTCTTCCGACAGGTGTGATCAAGCAGTTCGCCAGGATCCGGGTGATCCTGGCCCGCCCCTGATCTTTCACCCTGAACCAAGACTTACCCACCAAACGAGTGCGACGGCAGCCCCTTGACGCCGAGGCCTTTGATCACAAAAAGTCGTCCAGCGTGCTCTTCCTTCTCGGTCTTATGCACTCCGGTAGTGACGTAGAGATCGCCAAGGTCTGGTCCACCGAAAGCACAGGCTGTCGTTTCGAGACAGGGCAATTCGATATTATGGACTTCGTATCCGCTTTC
>CBFHQJ010000040.1:0-44105 GCA_965657795.1 Akkermansiaceae bacterium | reverse complement strand
GCCTCCACCATTTCACGGTGGGCGGCATTCATGAAAAAGTTAGCCGGAGCATCTTCATCAGATCCAAGCGCAGGGAACTTAAAAATGTAGTTACCAGGAACGATCTCGTCGCGATGGCGCTCAAGTTCATCCGCACGATAGACGCGAGTCGACTCATAATCGGTGAGTTCATATCCAATCCCGTTGACCGGATCGTTGATAAGGTCGTAAAAAATGACGGTACTATTATCGATCCAATTGAATCCACCCAGCGGACGGGGGAGATCGGAGGGAGGCGCTGAAAACAGCTCCACAAGACCAGTTTGAAATGGCTCGATACTTCGGGCCGGAATCGGCTGGCTCACCGAGACATAAACGCCCACGTCACGGACTCCGTCGCCGTCAAAATCCCCCTGGGTCACCAGTCCGGTGGTTCCACTGGGGCAGAGAATGTTTGGTGGGGTATACGCGTCCGAAAAATTTGCGGCACAACCAAGGATAATAGCATTTCCGTCAAAAACCCGAACGAACCACTCACCACCTTGATACTCGGAATCGTTTGGCCCGATCAATTTAAAGGTTTTGGTGTCCCGGAAGGTGAGATCGAGGGTATCAAGGAACTGCGCCTGAGCCAAAGTGGCTGTCAGTGAAAAGGCACCCGCTAGCAGGGCCGTGGATTTTGCGATTTTCATTTTCGAAGGTGTTTGCAATGCATTTACATGTGTTTGAGAACCCAATCAAACGAAAAACTGTGATTATCCAATTTTCCGGTCGATAGAAGTGAGCCCAAGCGCCTAATAGTGCTTCGTGGGAGATTAGCTGTCTGGAACGAAAGGCGACAAGCGCAAAATCAGCGCATCCCCTGCAAAAGGAGTTCTGTGTTGGATTTTGTCCGTGCCAGATTGCGTAACAAGGTCTCAATCGCCTCACCAATCGGCAAACTGGCGAGATGACGTCGAATTTCCTGCACTCTTGGCAATTCATCGGGATGATACAGCCTGTCGTCGTTTCGCGTGCCACTCTGGGGGATATGAATGGCCGGATAGATTCGTTGTTCGGCCAATTCACGATCAAGACGCACCTCCATATTACCGGTGCCTTTTAATTCCTCAAAAATGACATCGTCCATACGGTTTTCGGTCTCGATCAGGCAAGTCGCTAAAATCGTGAGACTTCCTCCCTCTTCAACATTCCGTGCCGCACCAAAAAACTTACGGGTTTCCGTGATCGCCTTCGGACTCACTCCTCCGGACCCAATCGGACCACCACGCGAGGCATTATTGTAACCACGGGCCAGACGGGTCAAACTATCGAGCAAAATAACGACATCCTTCCCCTGCTCCACCAATCGCCGCGACCTCTCCAAAACGAGATTAGCCACTTCGGCATGCCTCTTGGAAGCTTCATCGAAGGTCGAGGCGAACACATTCTGTCCCACCATCTCCTCAAAATCGGTCACCTCCTCCGGCCTTTCATCAAGCAACAGGATCACCAGTTCGGTTTCCGGCGAATTCAGCTGGATGGATTTCGCAATTTGCTTGAGCAAGATTGTTTTTCCTCCGCGTGGAGGAGCCACGATCAAGCCCCGCTGCCCTTTTCCGAGCGGCGCCACAAGGTCCACAACCCGCGTCGCAAGTCCGGCACCATCGTCGGCTCCCTCCAGAACAAATCGCTCCTCGGGAAAAAGTGAGGTCAGCGAATCAAAATGAGTCGTCTGCTCGTAATCCGCCAACGATACGTTATCGATCTCAAGAATCTCAAGGGCCGATAGAAATTTATCGCGATGCTTGGGTTCACGAATCGACACCTTCAACCGCTGCCCTTCGCGCAGATCATATTCCTGCAACATTTGAGCCGGAATATAAATATCATCCGGTGAACTCCGAAAACTCCGGGACTCATCCCTGATCATGGCGTAGTTGCCACCAGTAAGCTCCAGAACACCCTCGCCTTCGATACGCGTTCCGTGCGTCGCGTAGCAGGAAAGAATAGTAAACACCAACTGGGCGCGGGTCACCCGGTTGGGAATCCGAACCGGAAGACGCTCAACCTCATCATAAAGATCACTTAACGGCTCATTCCGGAAATCGTTTAGATCAATCTGATCAGGAACCTCCGGCGGAGGCGGCGGCGGGGTTTCAACCTTCTTCGGAGCCCTCTTTTCAGGCTTCTCCTTCACCTCACCTTCTTCGACCACCGCGATCTCGCCTTTCTTTGAAGTCTCCCTTTCGGATTCCTCTTCCGTCTTTTCCTCCTTTTGCGGCTTAGGCTCTACTTCTTTCCTCGCGGCTCTCTTGGAAGCCGCTTTTTTCTTCGCTTCCAGCGCCGCCTTGGTCGCCTTCTCGGCAGCCAATCGTGCAACCTCGGCCGCTTTCATGGCAGCTTCCGCAGCCTGCGCCGCCGCCAATTCAGCAGCAGCCGCTTCAGCCATCGCAGCCTCCTCTTCATCCGGGACCTCCTCTTTAATCTCCTCAATTTCGAGCGCTAATTCCGGAGCCTCTTCTACTTTGACCTTTTTGGAAGTAGCCTTCTTCGCTGTTTTTTTGGCCGCCTTTTTTGCCGCTTTCTTAGCAACCTTCTTTGTCGCTTTTTTGGCAACCTTCCGCGTGGTTTTCTTCGCTGCCTTTTTGGCAGCCTTCTTTGCCGCTTTTTTCGCCGCAGGCTTTGCGGCGGCTTCTTCGGTAGGCTCGATGGGCTCTTGCTCGTCAGTCATGAAATAGTGAGGGAATTCAGGAATCGTGTGAGTTGCTTTTCCAAAATGGCAGGGCAACCCTCATTCCAAAAAACGACATCTCCTCGCGCAACCTTCTCCATGATGGGAAGCTGTGCTTTGAGGATTGATGAAATCATCCTGTCTTCGAAGTGACTCCGAGCCTTGAGGCGGGTTCGTTGCGTGGCTTCGGAAGTCGCCACGACCAGATTAAGCTCCTGATCAAAGTCAAATCCGCTCTCAAAAAGAAGCGGCACATCAGCGACAAACAGCGTCGTCGAGGGGTTTTTAGAACAAATTTCCCGTTTCTCAAGACATTCCTTTCGCACTTTTGGATGCAACACCCCTTGCAGCTTCTTTCGCATTGCTTCATTGCCGAAGACCAACTTCCGCAAGCCAGGTCGATCCAAGGATCCCTCGGCCGTCATCACAGATTGCCCCAAGGCTACGGAAATCTCTTCCAGCACCACGCGATCCCGTAACAGACCCTGCACCGCTTCATCACAATCGAAAAAAACCATGCCCGGCATCAAGCGGCGCATTACTTTACCCGCCATCGATTTCCCGGTCGCAATCCCGCCAGTCAGACCAAACGTTCTCATCGGAATAAGATTCTCTCGATTCAAAAAAAAAGACCAGCCCTTGCTCCAAAACAAAAAAGCGGGACCTGCACTGCAGATCCCGCTTTAAAAATATTAAGTCGAATTAATCGCCTGGAAGTCCGCTCGGAGGCAGAATGCCGGTCGAGGTATTCGGGCTACCAACATCGATTGGAGTAGTCGCCGGATTGTCTCCACCATTCACTCGCTTACCAGTCGCATCAATGATCTCAGCAGTCACAAAGATGATGAGGTTACTCTTGATGTGGTTCTGAGCTTTGGTCTGGAAAAGACGTCCGACGAAAGGAAGGTCACCAAGAATGGGCACCTTGTCTTCAACGCTTTGGACATCCTCGCGCATGAGACCACCAACAGCAACAGTGTAGCCGTCATAAATGGTCAAACCAGTCTTCACACTGCGGATCGAGAAGACAGGCATCTCGATACGGTTCTCAGTGATGACGATCTGCACGGGATTACCAAGTGCATCCGTTGCAGGAGCAGTGATCGGGCTACCGTAGTTGATGAATCCCTCGAACTCGACGATAGTCGGAGTGAAGCGGAGCTCAATGATACTGTCATTGGCATCAATCTGAGCCTCAACTTCGAGAGTCACACCGGTGTTCTTGGTATCGAATGCAGATGGAGTCGCAGGAGTCACCGGGAAACCAGCACCACCGCCACCGCCAGCAACACCACCTTGCTGACCGCCAATGCCGCCACCAACCTGGTTGGGAAGCTCGGGTGGTTCGTATTCGGTAGGATAGATAAACTCACGGATGATCTCGATTGTCGCGCTCTGCCCGGGAAGGGCCACAACGCTTGGAGCAGTCATGATGTCCGCGCCCTTCTTCTGGGAGAGTCCACGCATGATCATCTGAACCTGACCACTGCTGAACAGTCCGGTCATGGAGAGGATACCAGGAGCAACACTGTTGGCCTGGGCAGTCCGGGTCGGATTGTTCAAAATCGCATCGATGCTGTTGCGGTTGATCGCAGCAGAACCGCTTCGGAGACCGGAAGTCACGATATTAGAAACATTTTCCTGGGGAGAAGCTGGAATGCCAGGAATGTTCACCCGGTCAACCGTGCCAATGAAGTCTTGGTTACTACGAGACGTTCCGCTTCCAACGGTGCCACCACCGAGGAAATAGTTACTACCAACCCCAAATGGAGTTGCGATCCAGTCAAAGCCAAGCTCTTCGCCATTTTCCTGGGAAACTTCCACGAACTTGGTGGTCACGCGAATCTGACGGGGAGTGTCATTAATCGCAGCCTGGACGATACCGTCGATCAACTCAAGGTTGGTCGGGGTGTTCCGCACAATCAGAGTGCTGGAGCTCTTCAGGAAACTTGCCGAAGCCTTCGCGGGGAAAGCCACACCATTTTTCTTGAGTAGAGTCACGATATCTTCGCGAGGTGTGATTCCGGCAGGGCCATTATCGTCAGCCGCCGCAAAGGGATCAGGATCACCACCGGCACCACCACCGCCGTCACCACCGCTGGTGGTAATGAAGGTCTCAAAGGTGGGAGGGACTGTCCAGCGACGCTGAACGATGTCAGCATCTTCACCCTCAGTGACGGGAAGGAGGGTCACTGCAAATTCGTCGACCTTGTAGCGAAGCTTGGCTTCATCACAAATATACTGGAGAGCCACGCGGAGGGGAACCTGACGCAATTCGAGGTTCTTGATCAAAATGGCATTGGGATCGGCGGCATCGTCGAAACCACCAAGTGCACCATCGTCTCCGGCATCTTCACCGCCGGCATCGAGAGTCTTCGGGGTACGAACCACGAAGTTGATTCCCTTTTGACTTTCATCGATCACCGTTTTGTCCAACTCAATGGAGCGGAGGCGGAGGAATTCAACAGCCTCTTCAACAGTGATGTTGTTCAGCTTGACCTCGGGAATGATGATCTGGTTGAGCTTTGCAATGATCGAACGCTCGCGGGCCTGTCCGTCGTTGACGGTCGTGTCTGTTCTGATTTGTTCCCCAAGCGGAGGAACAGCGAGTTCCCAAGCGCGGTCGACCTGCATGAGCATCTCGGCACGAGTCTGGTCGTATGCGGCGCGATAGTAATCCGACTTGATGGCCGAACAACGCTCCATCCAACGACGAGCTGTTTTGTTGTAGGGGTCAATGCGAAGGACCTGCTTGAACTCCTCCTCAGCTTTATCATAAAGACCGAGGTTGTAGTAGCTCTCACCCTTGTAGAGGAAGCGGCGAACCTGATCGACATTCTTGGTGTGCTCGTAGGTCAGTCCGGCCTCGGTGCGAATCGGGTCGTCGAGATACTCGAGGCCTTTTTTGGAAGCGAGATTTCCAGGATTATTCTTGTCGATCTCTTCGAGGAGATCGCGTGCTTCCTGGTACTTACCTTGACGGCGATACTTCTGGGTCAGAGCAACAGAGCCTTCTTCAAGGCTCTTTGTAATGAACGCGCGACGGTCGCTGGTGGCCGTTCCGAAAGGGAGGGTGTTGAGAGCCTCGCGATACTTTTGGACCGCGGTCTCGAACTCGCCCTTGGTGTAGGCCTCGCGCCCCTCGTTAAGAAGTTCATCGGCCTTGGCCACGTCCTGCTGGCGGCGAATCATTTCTTGCCGGAGCAGGTCACTATCTGTCTGACCGTATCCGGTCTCGACTGAGAGCGGCGCGATCACGAGTGCCGCTAGGGCAAACATGGTGCGATGAGTTAGGTGTGTTTGTCTCTTCTGCATGATCTGGTTGATTTATTGTTGATTTATGGGGGTGGTGGAAGCTCTTTTTTCGAAAACGGCAAAGTTTCCTGTGACATCCCCTCCCCCGGGGTTAAATTTTTGGCTAATTTGGTGATTTCGAGCTACTTGGCCGGAACCGGAATATCGATGGTTTTGGTCTCTTCGCCGTCCTTGTATTCGATGACCACGAACTCAGGTTGGCGTTCTGCGTCGAGCTTCACCTCGATCATCTTATAGTTTTTGTCAGCCCCACTGGCAGGCAGAGCGAAGGTTCCGCTCTCTTCTAAGGTGAACTGATTTCCTTCTTCTCCAATCGCATTGAGGCGAAGGGTGACACGGTGATCATAAAAGGTGATATCCCTCAGCTGTTTGGCATCGGCGTTGAACGGAAGGTTGAACTCGTTGCCATTTTTGCTGGGATTGAGGTCTTGAATCTTTGCCCAATCGCGCATCCGCTTTCCAGTCGGACCGTCTTCTTCAACTTGAAAAACCTCAACGAGCTTGAAACGTTCTTTGCCGGGATCCTCCGGGAAGAAGGTGTCACCAATGGCAATGGCTTTTGAAGCAGGGATTCGGTTCGTGGCTTTTTTTTGCCCAAACGGAATGAAGGCATAATCAAACTGGTAGCCTTTGCCGAGGACCGTCTTAAAAAGGAGACGCCACATGTCGCTCTCAACCTTGACAACCTCAAGCTTGGTGATGAGATCCCCAAAATCCTCGGGATCGTTTGGATTGGTCTTGGCGACGAATTCCTCCTTGTTATTGAACCCATCTCCATCCTCATCCTTCATTGGAGAGTCCGAGAAGGAAGGATCGATGCGATGATCAACCCACCATTGATTCTCAATTGGCGGGTGGACCGGATCGATTTTAAGGAGATCAAGAAGCTTCATCTTGTTTCCATCCTTGGTGTAAAGATCGACACTCGTGAAGAGATCAACCGGACGACCGGAGGTGGTCTTTTGATGAACAACGGGATCGAGCTCGGTGAGCATTGCGGTCACCGAATCGGCGAGGGCTCCGCCGGGAACGGAGGTTGTCTTCCCCGGGTTGGGGTTTGGCGCGTTGAACGTTTCGTTCACGGCCTGATTACCGCTGTATCCCATGTACCCGAGGCCCGCGAGAACGAGGGCTCCGCCGCCGAGGGCCGCGATATGGTAGTTTTCTTTCATCCAGGACATTTTTTCGTAGGTGTTATTATTTGAGTTCTGGGAGATTCTCCTCCTCAATAAAGAGAAGAAGGTCGGCACGGAGATAGACTGTGAGCATTTCGCCACCAGAGACCTTGTCGAGAATCTTAACAGACTCGACGGCTTCATCTTCGGCGGGCTCATCACCCACGATTTCACCGATGTTGCCAAAGGCACCACCGCTACTATCACTTTCAGAAGCGGCACCTTTACCGGCGCTTGGGATGCTGGCGGGATTCAAAACCCGGGCGATGCGGGTCTCGAAGAAATACTCCTCGGAGTTACCGATGCGATTGAAGAACTCACGGACGACAGGCTCAGGAGCCTTAAAAGTGAGCTCAACCGGCATGCGGTGGGCGATGGTCGGGAGCTTACCAAATTTGGGAGGACGAACTTCGCCGGGCTCGGGGCGCTTGGGGCGCTTGGGGCGACTCGTCTTTCTCTCATTGCGGCTGCCAGGCCATCCATACCCTTCTTCCTGGGGAAGAGTTTCACGAACGAGGTTTTCAATCTGCTTAACCCCTGCTTCGGAAGCCTGGGTCAGGAGATATTCCATGGCATCAAGTTGATAGTCCAACACGCCCGTCGCCTCATCCTTGGGAAGACTTCCGCGATACTTCTTAAACCCGAGGTAAAAACCACTTGGGATGGTTTTTTCTCCGGGGAAGAGAGCGGTCACCTTGTCGACGGTGCTCGTAAGCTTGGAGGAAAAGTCCTTACCGGAGATGTTTTCTATCTTCTCAGGGCGAAAAGCCAGAAGCTTCTCGCGGGCGGCCTGTGCTTTCGCGATAACTGCCTTGAGACTTTTCTCCTTCTCCGTCGCATTCTCGCGAGTGGGATATGGATCAAGACTCTTGTCTTTTTTCAGAGTGGCTTCCTTGGCAGCAACCTGCGCTTGGACTTCTTCAAGGCTGGTGCCAGCCTTCATTCCCAGGAAGATGATGACAGCGGCCAAAAGGACCGTGATTGTCAGCAAACCGCCGAGGAATTTGTTTTCTTTAAACCAGGACATAGTGGGTGATTTTAGGGTGCGTATGAATTATTTGTGTTGGAAGGGCTGCTTCAATGGAATGAGCATCTCAAAAGGAGCCGCATAATCATTGTTCTCTTGCTCCGGCGTAGCCTTGATCTGAGCAATTTGGTTGTCTGGAATCGGCTTGTCCTTCGCATCAACAAATTTGAAGACTTCCGACCCCTTGAACTTTTCAAGAATATCGAGGACCTCGGTCTGCTTGTTCAGGTGCAAGCCTCTGATGATGACGCTATCGACCCAGGTCTGCTCCTTCATCAAAGGAGACGTGGCATAGGTGGCGGTTGCGAAACTTTCATCCATGACGGGCTCGCTCTTGGCGTTGCCATCGATTTGATACTTGGTGCGGTATTCGAAATCAGTGAGCCATACGTTTTCGCTTACGAAGGCCTTGGAGACATCATTCCAGGTCTGAACGAAGCTGAGACGGCCGTTTTCAGCGGCTGCGTAGGCACTGATCAGATCGACAGTCTCCTTTTCATCCTTGAGAAGCTTTTTGATCTTGGTAGCCGACTGCTGGATGGTTTGAGCCTCCTGATCGAGCTTGGCCAAATGCGCATTACCGTCACTGACCGATTTGGTCTTGAATCCAGTCCATGCGCCGAGTCCGACAAGAAAGAGGGCTGCGGCAGTGATGAGTGCAGGCTTCCGGCGGGTAATGTCCCGCTGGGCTTGAACGGCATCAGGAACCAGATCGATGGCAATAATGGCCTTGTCGGAGGCGTGCAGACCGAGTCCGACCAGCTCACCGAGTTGATGTGCTTCCTGACCGATGGTATCGACATCAATCCCCTTGCCGACCGAAATCCGCTGGAGAGGATTGAAGGTCTCAACGGGAAGGCTGAGCTTCTCCTCGAGGAATTCCCGAAGGTAAGGAAGATTTGCTGTTCCTCCGGCAAGAAGGACTTTCTGCGGGGCGTTACCACCCTGCTGGCTGCGGAAGAGAGTATTGGTGCGCTGAATCTCGGCAGTGAGACGAGTCAGAGCATTTCGGACCACCGTGCCAAGTGCGGCGGTGGCTTCATCCAATTGACCGGCGTGACCACCTCCGAGGGTGACCAATCCGCTGGTGAGCTTGCTGTTCTCCGCTTCAGCGAAGGAGACATTGTATTCCTTGGCGATAGCGCTGGTGAGGTTCGCGCCACCGATCGCAACCGAACGAGTGAAGAACTTCTTCCCATCGGCATAGATCAAGTTTGAAGTCTTTGCCCCGATATCGAGCAAGAGGACAGATTCCTCCAAGCCCGGATAATTGTAGCGAAACGCGTTATAAAGAGCTGTCGGAGCCGAGTCGACAAGGCGGGTACCGAGCCCGGTGTCAGCGACGACCGAGTTAAGATCATTAAGCGAGTCGGCCTTAATGGCGACCAAGACCACCTCGTTCTCGATGCCATCGGTATCAAGCTTCTCCCAGTCCCAGACCACCTCATCGATGGGAAAGGGAACGTTTTGCTGGGCTTCGAAGCGAACCAACTCATCCATGTTCTCGGCCTCAAGAGGCGGAAGCTTGACGAAACGAACAAAGACCGACTGCCCGGAAAGAGCATAAGCGGTCTTTTGCTTGTCAACCTTGAGCCCTTTGGCGAGCTCTTTAATGGCGAGTTGAACCTGCGGGATGCGCGCGGCTTCCGTGGCAGGGTCGGCGAGGATACTGGTAGCGGCATACTTCTTGAGGATCAGACCTTTTTTGGTCGGGGCGAAGACGCCCATGGAGATCCTCTGAGAACCGATATTGAGTGCAATAATCGACTGTTGGTCAGCCATAGTTTTTTGTATGTGGGTGTGTAGAAAAAATTTTAGGAAAAAGTCCCGGGAAATCAGTCTTTGGGCTGAACTTCGGCGTAGCGATCGTACCAAAGAGCGGCGAAAGGAGTTTGGGTCTTGTCAAGCAAAGGGAATTTCGAGGTCGCTTCCACGCCCTTCAAGGCCTCGCGCCACCAGCCAGCTTTCTGGCCGTGGCTGAAGAAACCGACCATCTTGCCGCCCCACTCGATCTCACCGCCGATGGCTTCGAGGTCAGACTTGCTGGCCTTGTCGCTTCCAGTGATGCGCTTGAGGGTGTTCGGGGAAAGGTAGATAGAGACGAAAACCGGCTCATCGACCGGAATGTTCACGTAAGTGACAGACTTGCTGATTTTGTAGTTCTTGCGATCCTGCCCTTTGACCACCACGTGCCAATTGACATTAATCTGGTCGAGATATCCGTCCTTGGGCTCGTTGCGCAAGCGGTCCGGCTGCAATTTGACCTCAACTTCGAGCCAGTCCTTCGGCTTAAAATTCTTGGCATTACCATCCTGGATCTCCGGAGACTGCAATTCTTCGAACTTTGGATCATCAACCTTGAATTTGGCATCTTTCGACACTTCGAGCTGTCCAAAAGCGCTGGTTGAGAGGCTCAGACCGCACGCCAAGGGAAGAATGGTTTTAAGAAATCTCTGATTAGTCATGACTTGGTGAAAGGTTTCGGGGAAGGTAGGAAATCGGGACGGGGGGCGGCTAGCAAAAAACTGTCAAACGCTTGTTTTTTTAACAGTTGACAGTGTTCGACGATTCTGAGCGAAGCTCTTTGACAAATACAAATCCCCCACCCCAATCTCCGCCTATGACGCATCGAGAGCTTATCAAGCAACATTTGTCGGACAAAAAACGACTTGTTGTCGGAGCCATCGCCGACTCATCAACTCTCTCAACGACGCCGACAGGCTGCGATGTCGTGGAATTGCGGCTCGATTCTCTGGGAACCGATACGGATTCGCATCAATTTGCAGAGAATTGCCCTCTTCCCCTTCTGATCACCGCGCGGGGTCATGAAGAAGGCGGCCAAAGCGACTGGTCACACGAGGAAAGAATCGATGCCTGTCGAGCATTTCTTCATCGTGCCAGTCTCATCGATATAGAGCTCCGGGACTTTGATGCTTTCAGCGAGCTCATTTCCGAAGCCAAAAGCCTGGGCATCACCGTGATTGGTTCTTTCCACGATTTCACTGCCACTCCCGGACCAGGATTGCTGGCCGGCAAGATCGACGCTCGCGCCGACATTCACAAATTTGCGCTGATGGCACAGTCTGCCAATGATATTATAAAACAGCTCGAGATCTTCGAACAACTTTCCGGACGTGACCTCTCAGTGATGGGCATGGGACCTCTCGGGGCAGCGGCCCGCCCCTTGATGGCCGAAGCCGGCTCGCTTCTGAACTACGGCTACCTCGGAGCCACCCCGACAGCTCCGAACCAGTGGCCTGCCGAGCTACTGAAAGCCACGCTGGCACTCTAATCTAAGACACGATTTTCACCGGTGCCGGAGGCAATGCGGCGAGGAAGGATTTTCCGTAGCGCTTGGTGACGACGCGGTTGTCCAAAATCACGACCATCCCTTCATCTTTTTTGGTCCGGATCAAACGACCCACTCCCTGACGAAGTTTGATGACCGCTTCAGGGACCGAATATTGCATAAAGGGATTTCCTCCCTCTGCTTCGATTTCCTCCAGACGCGCGGCCGTGAGTGGATGATCCGGCACCGCGAAAGGCAGGCGGGTGATAATAACGTTACTCAAGGCCTCGCCGGGCACATCGACGCCGGCCCAAAAACTCTCCGTCCCGAAAAGAACGCTGTGCACGTCCTTGCGGAATTCCTCGACCATTTTTTGGCGAGGCATTCCCATCCCTTGCGCGAGAAGAGTCCAGCCGTGGTCATCGAAAAAGTCTTCCATACTTTCGGCCACCGAGCGCAAAAGCCGATGACTGGTAAACAAGACAAAGGCGCGTCCTTCCGATTTTTTAACGACCCGCTCGATCCAATGGACCAACATGTCTTCATAGTCGTCATCCCGCGGATCCGGCATCGACTTCATGACATAAATCGCCATCTGATTTTGATAATCGAAAGGACTGCCGATCTTCACCGCCGGGACGTGTTGCGCTCCGATGCGCTCCCGAAAATAACCCAACTGGTCGTCACCTGTCCCCAGAGTCGCGCTTGTCGTGATGCAAGTTTTATCCGGTCCGAAGAGAAGCGGCCGAAGCCGGTCCGCGACATTGACCGGGGCCGCATTCAAGGTAAACGAAGTTCCTTCGTACCCCGATTTCTCAACCCAATAAACGCTTCCTCCGTCCTCCTGATCGAGGAACATTTTCAAGCCTCCGTGCATCTCACGAAGTCTCCGCGCCCCTTCCATCAACTCTCCCTTGCGCGTGTCGTCCTCCGTCTCTTCCGCGACCTCTTCAATCGCTGTCCAACACTCGCGAAGCGGACCTGCCAAAGTGTTCTCGACCAACTCAGGTTGCCTCACCCGGCACTCCCGCCCCCAATCACCAAAGGTTACAACATCTCCGATATTTTCGAAGAAATCATCGGCCTCATCCAAGACCTTCTTTGCACACTCCATCGCCTCGGTGGCCTGCGCATACTTCAACAAACCCTTGCCGGTTTTGGGATGGTAGAGACGTTGCAAATCAAATCGCAAGCCAGCCTGACTGAGTCGCAACCCGAGCGACTTCGCCGCCACGCCTTCCAGGGTGTGGGCTTCGTCAAAAATCACAAAATCATTCGGCACCAAAAAACCCGATTCATTTTCCAGCATCTCCTCCTCGGGATTGAGCAGGGAGAAAAACAAACTGTGATTCACCACGAGCACGCGGGCGCTCTGGGCAAACTTCCGGGCCTCTTGAAAAAAGCAATTCCCGCGAGGCCCGCAGGTCCGCTGGGTGCAGATGTGCGACTCGCTGCACACCTGCAACCACACCTTCAGGGAGGGCTCGAAGTTGAGATCGCTCTTAGTCCCATCGCGAGTGGACTCCGCCCATTTCCAGATCTCCATGAGCTCCTCCTGCTCGCTCGAGGTGAATAGATCGCCCCCGTTGTCCATGGCGCGACGCAATCTCATCGGGCAAAGATAATTTCCCCGACCTTTCAACAAGGCCGCCTCAAAAGGTTCCGCCAAAAGCTTGCGAACGATTGGTAGATCCTTCCCGATCAGTTGCTCTTGCAGGTTAATGGTATGCGTTGAAATCACCGCCTTTTTCCCTTCGCGTATCGCATACTCAACCGCCGGAATCAGATAAGCGAGCGACTTGCCAACACCGGTCCCCGCTTCGATGACGAGCGAACGTTCACCTTCGAGCGCATCCGCCACTTCGCCGGCCATTTGCTGCTGCTCGGCACGGTATTCAAAGTCCGGAGATTTCGAGAGCAGACCAGTCTCCGAGAAGACCATCCGCATCTCATCACCAAACGAATTACCACCACCAAGCGAGATCACTCACGTGAGTAACTTCTCAAGCCACCAAATTCAACCGTCATCAACACAAGAACGTCAGTGCTGATTTTCCAACATTTATGTTGCAGGTTTTTTAGCACCCGTTAGGGTCCCAACATGAACCGTCTGGAAAAAGGTGAATTGTCACGTCGCGAGCGACAGATCCTCGACATCCTCTATCGCCTTGGAGAAGCCACCGCGCAGGATGTCCAGGATGAACTGCCCGACCCACCTTCCTACTCGGCCGTCCGTGCTCTTCTCGCCACCCTCGAAAACAAGGACATGGTGAAGCATTCCAAAGAAGGGCGTCGCTATCTTTACAGCCCTGTCATCAACGAGAACAAGGCCAAGCGCACCGCTCTTAAAAATCTTCTCGGCACTTTTTTCAAAGGCAAGCCCGAGAACCTCGTCGCTGCTCTTCTCGATCCGAGCGACCAGCAGCTCAGCGAAAAAGAAATCGCCGAGATCCGCAATCTCATCAAGTAAGTCCGGGAGCTTGTCATGCTCATTCCTTCGCTCGTTTTCTCCCTCCTCGCGGCCTTCGCGATGTGGGTTTTTGTGCGCCGGAATCCTGCCACCGACCCACGGGTCACGGTGGCCATCCTTGCTCTCCTTCTGGTCCTCCCCCTCCTCAGTTTTCTCCCCAAGTATTCTGTCACGGTCGCCGGCAGCACCGGCTCTTCCGCTTCGCTGAACCCTTGGTTACTCGCCGCGATTTGGACGGCAGGCTTTCTCTTCTTCGGCCTGCGCGGGCTCATCGACGTTCTCTCGATGCAGCGCTGGAATCGTGAATCAAAACTCGCCAACGATCTTCCCGCCTTCCAGGAAACCCTCGGCGAACTCGGCATCTCGCGGCGGGTCGATTTGCGCATTCATCCCCGGCTCACCTCACCGGTCGTTTCCGGATTGATTCGCCCCCGCATCTACCTGCCCGAGAGCTCGACCAACTGGTCGCCGCAAACGCTCAAGATGGCCCTTCTCCATGAACTCGGACACGTCCAGCGCCGAGACCTCTGGATGGCCACTCTCGCGCATGCCGTTTGCGTCTTGCATTGGTTCAACCCCGCGGTGTGGTGGTTGCGTCGAACTTTCCTCTCCCAGTGCGAGTATGCCTGCGACGCCCACTTGGTTGAAAAGGGAGCAGATCCCAAAGTTTATGCGAACGCCCTCTGCGACGTCGCCCAATCCGCTTCCGCTCCGCCGCTTTCCCTCGCCATGGCTGGACATGTCCCCCTTCGTGAGCGCATCATTTTCCTCTCACGAGGCGGCCGACGAGGCTCCGTCATCCTTTCAAGTATGATTCTCCTGACCGCCAGTAGCGCCATCGCGATGAGTATGATTCGCTTCGTCCCCGAACGGGCCGAATTACCGATCCCCGCCCCCATGAATGAAGTGGAACTTCGCTTCAACGCCGATCCCTTCCCGGGGGATTAAAGTTTAATCTTCGGGATCTTCGTGGAACTGCCACTTGATCCTGTCATTCCCGACCGAGTCCCGATCGACCGAAGAAATCACCGGTCGTCCACCCGGCCCCAGCGCATAATGGAGATCGCGCTCTTCCCGACTCATCATGTCCTTGGTCGGGACACCCATACCGCTCAAACGATCCGGATACTTCCCATCGCGTAGATAAACACGCTCCGACTCGATCGCGATCAGCGCAACTCGACGCATCGTCTCCATCCTTGGAATAAAATAACCAACCCACTGGGATGCCCCAAAAATCGTTTCAGCGCTCAAGGGCTCCGATTCAAGGCCCTCTGGCAGACGTTTCTCAAGATTCAAGTAATCCTCCATCTCCACTGTCTCGAAGACCGACATCATCCCTAGAATCGTGGTTGCCATCGTGCGATCACGCCACCCTTGAGGCCCATACCTTTCCTTCCAAACGCGCCACTTATCGCTGAATTCAAGATCTTCCGCGAACTCCGAATTCGAAGCCGCCGCTCTCAAATCAGCAATTTTGCGCTGATACTCCAAATCCAGGGCCAGGTGGTATTTTAAAGTGATCAAGATATGCTTCTTGTGATCGTAGGATTTCAGAATCCATCCCAACTCATCCAGATGCTCCTCATCCCAGGCCCGGAGATAGAGCCCCTCCCAGATCAATTCCCCTATCACTGTTGACAAGGCGAAGGAATAAAAGGACTCGTTGCTCGACGGTCCGGAAAGATTTCTTCGTAGCCGGTCCAGAGTCCGGATTCGATCCAGGGCCACGGAAACATTCGAGGATCGCAGGGCAAGCGAAGCCGACCACCGGTAGCAGGAGAGAATCCCATCGATATTTGACTGGCTGACGTCCCAAAAATCGAGAAGTGGTCCGTCCTTGATGGGGATATTCACCAATTGATTGGTCATAAACTCCTGCCTGGGCAGATCCATGAGAACCTGCGAAAGAGCATCCAGCCTGCGCTCAAAATCAATGGCTAGTCCGGATAATTTTTCGATTGATTCCTCATCGGACAATTCCCCCTCAAACAAACGATCAAGTGGAAAGAGTTTCCCGGCAGACGGGCCGGATTCAATTGGCGGATACCCAAGCTCACAATCACTCAACTGATCCCAGCCGGTCAACTTGTCCGGTCCTTCATTCTGATACTCTCCCAAAAAAACCGGATTCTTCAAAAGATCCTCATCATCAGGAAGCTCCGGCACCGCAATATCAGATCTTTCCAACGAAATCCCCTTGTCTCTTGCGATGGCAGTCGCCTCTTCGAGCGCACGCGCACCAAGAAAGTTTACGAGCCACCAATATCCGGAGACCGCCACGATCAAAAACAGCAAGACCCGAAGCAGCCACTTTTTCAGTCGGGGAAACTTCTTCACAGGGCGGAGGCTATACCAGCCGGATCAAAGTTCAAACCGCACCGAACACAGCTTCCTAAAATTCAACTCTGGAAAGTTCGCGGAATTACGGCACGTTTTCTTAATCAGATGGGACGTCACGTTAAATCATCGAGAGAAGTCCTCGCCTGGATTGCGGCGCAGCGACGCGTGACCTCGATTAGCAGCGTCCTCATCGCTCTGCTATTGATGTTTCTGATCGGGATCCTCCTCTACCTCGTCAATCTAACCATTCAGGGAAAAGACATCCCCCAGCAAGTCACCTACATCGCCCCGCCATCCGAGGAAATCGATAAGGATGCTTCGCAGCAGAAAGCTCAGGTTCAGGTCGCCCGCAGACCGACCCCGCCGGGTGGAGGCACCCCCTCGAAAATCATCTCGGCCGTCACCGCCTCCCCCGTGGCTGCGCCCACCATGGTGGAGCCCGCCATCGATCAGAGTTTTGGCATCGACGAGGGCTTTGGCAGTGACAGCGAGAAAGGTTTTGGCGGAGGCGACTTTGGCTCGGTCCCGGGTGGTGCAGGGAAACGCTGTAATGCCGATGATCGTCTCGCCCGCCTCGCTGCCACCGGAGGATCACCCGAATGCGAAACAGCAGTCCTCAACGCGCTGCGCTATCTCAACAAGACGCAGCACAAGGAAGGTTTCTGGGGAGAGGAACATCGCTGCGGCATCACCGGCTTGGCCTTGCTGGCCTATTTGGGGCACTGCGAAACTCCGGTCTCCGAGGAGTTTGGGGAAGCCGTTTTCAACGCTACCATCTACCTCATCGATCGAGGGATGCAAAACAAGGCCCGGATCTTTCATGATGTGAACGATCCCTGGTGTTACGAACATGCCATCGCAACATACGCTCTTTGCGAGAGTTATCTCTTCAGCCGGTCCTTCGGGTATCACGTCCCCAACCTTGAGAAGGTCGTCCAAGGCGCGGTGCAGTGGATCATTGACACTCAAAATTCCGTGGGAAGTTGGGGCTACCGGTATGGTGGCGGAAGCCGCTACGACACCTCGATTACCGCATGGCACCTCCAGGCATTGAAGGCGGCAAAATCGACAGGATTAAAATTTCCAAAGCTCCAGGAGGCTGTCAGCCGTGGGCTCAAGTCACTCGTCGATGCCCAAGTCACAAGCGGAGGGTTTGGATACGATCCCAACCGCAAGGATGAGGGTAATTTCCCCCTGACCGGAGCCGGAGTTCTGTGCCTTCAGCAGCACAACGGACGACGTGACTTTGATGCGCGACAGGGAATCGCACACATCGCAAAAAACTCCCGGTTCGACTTCAAAAAGAACGCGAATCTCTACGAACATTATTACGTTTCGCAGTCTGCCATAAACGAAGGCGGGGCATTCTGGAAAAGCTACAACAAGATGTTCCGCGACCAGCTGTTGAAAAATCAGAGCGACGACGGATCCTGGCCCAATCCGGCCGGCAACAAACACTCGGCGGGGACCATTTACAATACCGCCCTCGCGACCCTGATGCTCGAAGTTTATTACCGATACCTTCCAGGCACGGGAAAGTAGTTGGCGCCTCTTTCTTAATCGTCTTGACCCCAGACTCTTGGCCAGAGAAAAGACGCCCGATGAAGCGCACATTCTTTCTTCTCTCCCTCCTTGGCCCTGCAGCCGGCAGCCTGCCCGGCGCAGTCATCGGTATTGCTTTTCACAATGGTGCCACCACCGTCAACGCCATGACAACCCGGCCGGATGGCGCTGTTGTGGCGACCACGACCGACACCTGGAACAATCCGGCACGCAATGGTGCGGGCGGACTGGGACTTTCGTTCACCGGATTTGCCCTGAACGACACCACCGGCACTGCCACCGGCGCAAGCCTCGGAGCAACCTCCGGTTTCACCACCTTTAATTCAAATGGCTGGGGCAGTCAAAGCCAGGACCACGTGATGATGGAAGGCTGGTATGGCTTCAGCGGCAGCGAAGCACTTTCCATTGACAACCTGCCTGCTGAATTCACCGACAACGGATACACCGTCACCATTTTTGGAGACATCGCAGCAGCCCGGACCATGAATTACACCATCGGTGGGACGACTCAGACCATCGTTGATGACGGCACCACCTTCAACGGAACCTTTAGCGTCGAGAACTCCACAACCTTTTCCGGCTTGAACGCAGCCAGCTTCACAATCACCGGCAACGCGACCGGAGGACGTTCCGGAATCAATGGAATTGTCATCGAAGCGGTCCCCGAGCCATCGACAGGGCTCCTTTCCGTCCTCGCGGCCGGACTCTTATTCAGACGCAGACGATAAGCTAATTTCGCCATACAACTTTCAAGGACGGGGACCCAAAACCTCCGTTCTTTTGTGTCCCGGTGAAGTCGTCATCCTCAAAAGCATTCTTTAAAAAACATAAGACACGATCTGCTACGCTACTTACAACGAATGCTCCATATCACGGGGCGAGCCTTTGCGACGTATATCGGAGCAAGGGAAACGGGGTTTCGATTTTTGTAACCTTTTTTCTCGTCCCTGCGTAAGCGCCCCGACCAACATTCCCAACCCATGAAATTCAATATCCTTCTCGCCATCACCTGCATCGCCATCGGTGCTTCCGTTGCCTGGCTTGCCAAACCGGATCCCCAAGTGGACACCGCGAAAACTGAAGCCGAAGACAAAAAAACTTCCCCCGACACCAAGATGCGTTCTTCAGAAAGCCAGAAGCGCGAAGCAAGTGAGCGCACCATCGTAGAGAACACTGAACCACCCGCAATCACCGTCATCCCCGCCGACGGTGAAGGTAGCGAACAAGCCCGCGAGATGGGCAACCGCATGGAACAGATGTTTAAGAAGCGTCAACAGGCCAAGCTCGACGCTCGTATTTCCAAGTTGGTGGCCCAGTTGAATCTCACCTCGGATCAGGAAGCCGCCCTTCGCAAGGCAGCCGAAGATCGCATGAGCAGCTTTGGAGAAATGATGAGCGGAGACGTCGATCCTTCCAAAATCGGTGACATGCTGAACTCGGACGGCATCGACGAGGCCCTCGCCGACATTCTCACCCCCGAGCAAAAAGAAGAGCTTGAGGAAGTGAAAGAGCGCGAAGTCGCAAACAAGGTTGAGGCCCAGGCACTCCGGGAGCTCGCCAAATTGAGTAATCTGGATCTCTCCCAGGAACAGAAGGATGCGGCCTACGATATTCTTTACAAGGACGCCCAAAATTCGGTTGGAAACGAGACTCCGGCGACAGGAATCGTTTCGATGATCACCGAAGGATTTGGGATTGAATTGGATTCCGACACTCTTGGTGTCGCCACCGCGATGATCCCAAGTGGTGACGATATCGCGAACGGGGATATCGAGCAGGACCCTCAGGCCATGATGGCCAAGGCCACGGAGAACATGAACAAGCGAATTGACGACAAAGTTGAGGCAATGCGCCCTGTCTTGAATGACAACCAACTCGATCAATACCGCAAGGATCTCGAACTGAAATCAGGCGGTATCTTCGGAGGCCTCCTGAATGGTTTTGGAGCCGGAGCAGGTGGAGGTTCCGCTGAGAGTGGCGAGTAAGCCAACTCTAGATTTTTTCAGGCCCGCGCTCATCCTTGAGCCGGGCCTTTTTTTCGCGCGCCTCACGGAAAAAACTTTTCAAGATCCCCACACATTCGTCCTCCATCACCCCCATCGTAATTTCGCACCGGTGGTTCAGGGGAGGGTTACTCTGGAGAAGATTTATCCACCCCCCGGCAGCTCCGCCCTTTGGGTCCATGGCACCATACACGACACGAGCGGGCCGACAGTGAACAATCGCCCCGGCACACATCGGGCAGGGCTCCTTGGTCACATAAAGAGTGGCTCCTTCAAGCCGCCAATCGCCGTAAGCGGTTTGCGCTGAAGTCAGAGCCAACATCTCGGCATGGGCAGTGGCATCCTTCAAGGTCTCGACCTGGTTCCAGGCTCTAGCAATGACCTGTCCATCCCGCACAATCACCGCTCCGATAGGCACCTCGCCGACTTCATACGCCCGCCCCGCCTCCCGCAAAGCCTGACTCATAAAAAAGAGGTCGCTCTGAAAGTCGATTGATTGCTCGCTCTCGAAGTCGTATTCCATGTCCGTGGTTAAACGATGTTTCCGTCACTGGAAAGACTCTCTTGCGAAAGCACCAAAACCCGGCCCGCTTTGACTTGCCATTTCACATTCAGCCCCGCCAACCGACAGCCGTAAATTCGCTCCTCGTCATTGTGAAAAGCGGGCCTCGGATCAACTGCCAAAACCCTCGTGATCAATGCCATCGCTTCTCCCGTTAATCCTACTCTTGCAGTGTCGCTAAACTCTACCATCAATGGATCGGGAGCTTCTTTTGCAAATCCCCCAGCAGCCTCGGGCAAGGACTCGACATAGGGTAAATACGGTTTGATATCGAGCACCGGAGTTCCCTCGACAAGATCGAGTCCGCTGACCTCCAAAGCATCGTCAGAGACCGAATCCAAAGCGACCAGCGAAAGTCCGATGCGGTTGGGCCGAAAAGGCGAGCGGGTTGCAAAGACGCCTTTTTTTTCATTTCCACCCAGCCTCGGAGGCCGAACAAACCAACGGGCCTCTTCTTCCCCAACCTGATCAAAAAGAAAAACAATCCAAACGTGACTGAACTCCTCAAGTCCGCGACAGGCACCACGAGGAACCTCATCGGAGAAGACAACCCGACCACATGCCTCCGAAACGATTCCGCTCTGCCGGGGCGTGCCGAATTTCTCTTTAAAACAGCTCTCGATCCGGCCAATCGGTCGCATGGAAATTTCCTCGCTCATGCATTCAGCAGAGCAGGAGCAAGATCAACACGCGAGTATTCCTTTCCAACCGCGTCACAAAGCAGATTCGATGAGATACGGCCGCTTTCATAAATTGTGGGCAGCCCGCTTCCCGGGTGTGTCCCGCCCCCAACGAGGTACAGGTTATCGTAACCTCTCATCCGGTTGTGAGGGCGGAAATAAAGCATCTGATCAAGAGTGTGAGAGAGATTGAACGTCGCTCCCATGAAGATGTTGTAGTCGTCGCGCCATCCCGCGGGACTAAGAATTTTTTCCTCAACGATATGCTCGCGGAGATCTTTCATCCCGGTCCGTTCGATGATTCGATCAATCACAAGATCACGATACTCTTGCTCAGTCTCCGACCAGTCCTGATGGTGACGTGCGTTGATTGTAGGAACCAGGACATAAAGTTGCGAGTGGCCCTTCGGGGCTACCGTTGGATCAGTGATACTACTATTCCGGACGTAGATCGACATATCCTTCGAGACGGCTCCCTCGCTCTGAATCTCCTTCACATTCCGGGCATAGTCGTCAGCAAAGAGAATATGATGATGGGGCTCATCCTCGTAAACCTTATCGATCCCAAGATAGAGCATGAAGGCTGAACAAGAGAACTTCTTCCCCCTCATCTGATCGGGCTCCTTGCGATGCCCGTTCATTAAATTGACCATGGCATGCGCATAGTCGGCATTCATCACGACATGATCCGCTTCCAGAATTTCGCCGTTCTCCAAGGTCACTCCCGTGGCATGCTTGTCCGTAAAATTCACCTGCTTGATCGGAGTCGAGAGCTTGATCTCAGCACCCTCCTCACGCGCAACCTTGGCCATCGCTTGCGAGATTTTGCAGAGCCCGCCCTGGACGTGGTAAATCCCATACTTGTATTCCGTGTAGGAAAGGATGGTGAACAACCCCGGACATTTCCACGGACTCATGCCGAGGTATTTTGCCTGGAAGGTAAACGCCAGCTTGAGTCGATCATCCTTGAAGTAGTCGTCAAGAACATCAACCACCGTCTTATTTGTTGCAATGTAAGGAATTGTTTTCACCAGCTCCTTCCTCAGGTAGGAGGTCAGCTTGTGGTAAGGCTTCTGAAGAACCGGATAGATCGCCCGAAGCTTCGCCGCATGATCATCCATGAAGCGGCGGTAACCTTCTTCGTTACCCGGAAAATTCTCCGCCACATTCGCGAACATTTTCTCAATATCCGAATTGGTCTCAATGGAAGTCCCGTCACTCCAACTCAATCGCGCCATGGGATCGAGACTTACAAAATCGAGATAGTCCGAGCTTTCGCGGCCCGCCTCCGCAAAGATTTCATCGAGCGTAAATTTTTGGTGAAGAAAGGTCGGCCCTGCGTCGAAGGAGTAATCGCCCAGTTTAATTTCGGAATTCCGGCCGCCGACCCGATCCGCCTTTTCCACCACCGTGACGTCGAAGCCTCGATGAGCCAGAATCATTGCCGAGGAAAGTCCCCCGGGCCCCGCACCGACAATGATCACATTTTTCTTCATTTACGCCCGATAGGTAGACGACACTCCCTCATCGGGCTAATACTTTTTTAGCGACACGATGATCACGACCCGCTTTGCCCCCAGCCCAACCGGAAAACTTCACCTTGGCCACGCCTACGCGGCCAGCGTCGCCCGCGATCTTGCCCAGGTGAGCGGATCACGTTTTTTGGTCCGCTTTGAGGACATCGACCATACCCGTGTTCGCCCGGAGTATTACAACGAGATCCTCGCAGACCTGGATTGGCTGGGCTTCCATTGGGACGGGGAACCATGGAGGCAGATCGATCGTATCGATCACTATCAGGTGGCCCTCGAGACCCTCAAAGAATTGAACGTGGTTTATCCATGTTACTGCACCCGCCGTGAGATTGAGACTGAATTGGCGAACCTGGCCCACGCACCCCAGGGCCCGGAAGGCCCGCTTTACCCCGGGACCTGCCGGGGAGTGAAACATCCCCCCGGGGATCGTGAACCCGCTTGGCGATTGGATCCAAGTGCTGCCGCTCAAATCGTCGGGGATCTCACTTTTCACGATGAAATCCATGGAACGATCCGGGTGGATCCCGCGCTGCTCGGCGATGTCATTCTGGCGCGCAAGGACATCGGAACCTCCTACCACTTGGCCGTGGTTGTCGATGACGCAGCGCAGAAGATTACCCACGTGACCCGGGGCGAAGACCTTCTCCCCTCCACTCACGTGCACCGGGTTTTACAAAGTCTCCTCGAGCTCCCCGAACCAAAGTATCACCATCATCGCCTGATAACCGATCAATCCGGCAAACGACTCGCAAAACGAAACGACGCCCTTTCCATTTCCACCCTTAGAGAAAAAGGGTTATCCGCCGGGCAGGTAAAAAAAATGGCCGATCCTGATTTTCAATCTCCATCTTCTCCCTAAACTTGCGCTGTGATTGGAATGCCCCTGCGAGTTGGTGTCGGCGGAGACGGAAAGGTCGCCCGTGGTATCGAATTTCAGGTCAAACATGCCGACGGCATGGAGCTGGCCTGGCGTCACCATCCTGATGATGTGGAATCCCACCTTAAAAGCGCCCCCATCGATGTCTTTGTGGAGGCTTGCTGCAACGTTCATGATGCCGCCGAATGTAGCCTGCTGGCGATCGAAAATCACGCTCACATCGTTCTTACCGACGCCCGGGTCGATGTCGCTTATGGCCTTCCCATTCAAACCGAAGCCCACCAAAACGGCATTGCCGTGACCTCGGATATCGGCACCCCTCACGGTGCCCTCGCCACCATGATCCAGGAAGCTCATATCATGGGATTCGAGACCCTGCAGGCCGGACAAATCTCCCCCGGTAGCGAGCCCACTCAATTCCTTTACGAAATGGCCGCACTCGCCAATGGATTCAGCTTTGCCCCGCCCGAGGGCGGCATGAAGGGACCAGAAGTCGACAGCTACGACGAAATTGTCACCGCCTTCGATCTCGAAAACATCGGCGAGACTCCACAGATCGACTTCGTCCGCATCGCGTCCGCCGAGGCCGGGCTCTATCTCATCGTGCGACCTCGCCAGGAACTCCCCAAAGCCCACCTCGACGGCTTACTCCCCGGTAAGGGACCCTTTTACCTCATCCGTAGATCCGCGCCGCTCGGCTACCTCGAGACTCCCAAAACAATCCTCGCTGCCGCAGCGGGACAACCCGTCCTCTCCCCTGGCTACCCAACTTGTAACGTTTATGCGGTGGCACTTCGCGATTTGAAGGTCAATGAGCGTCTAACTGACGATTCCATCGGTGGTGAACTTGCTACCCTTGAAACCGAACGACTCCCCCTGATTTCCGCCCTTGACCCGGCAGTGGTGCACTCTGCGACGTCGAAAGGAGAGCCCGTCACCTACGCGAAAATCTCTGTCGAACAAGGCGAGTAATTAACGCCAGAAACTCAAAGCTTTCGCCCTCTCCCTTCGAAATTCCAAACCTCCAAATCTTTTGAGGATTTTTGAGTCGCAGTGTCTCATATCCATTCAACGGAGAATGGTGTCATCGACGATGTCAGTCTCTCAAAATACCAGAGACCCCTTCACGGCTTGTAAGGCGAATGAGCGAATTTGATGACTTTTGGCATTGAAATCCGCAAGCAAAATTGTTTAATATTAAGTTGATGAACAAATTAGTCTTATTCTGGGGGTTAGGTTGCGGGCTTTCATCGGCCGCGACTTTCTACCCTATCAGTTCAGTTACTTCGGACACCGTTGCCACCGATTTCTTTACCGCTCAAAACCTAATCCAAGGTGCGGGGGTCGGATTCGACGCCTCTGAGCCCCACGACCAACTGGGTGGAGGAGGAGCCGCATTTACTTGGGTCACTGATGCTCCGAATGGTGGAGCTGGTGACTACTTCTCCCCTCTCCCTGGAACGTCACCACGTTTTGTTTTCGATTTAGGGTCTGTCGTCGCTTTGAACGAGGTCAGCGTATGGGGATACGCCGATACCAACGGAAATGGCTTGATCTCGGCAGACCTGCGCTTCTCCGACACTCCCACATTTTCGGGTGATGTGACCTCAATCTCCGGAATCACCCAACCCTACGCTCCCCGCCAGAGTTTCTCATTCGACGACGTCGACGCACGCTACGTGGAATTCGTTCCTACCGACAATCTCTTCGGGATCGCCCCTCCGGGAGGCGACCGTGCCGGACTTGGCGAGGTTGCTTTCGCTGTTCCTATCCCCGAGCCTTCCAGCGCGCTGTTGTGTCTCCTTGGTCTCGCCGGATTGGCCCGTCGTCGCCGATAGCAAAATCTGGTATTCACCGATTTCACGGGGGATGCTGGCGTTTCAGTGTCCCCCATTTTTTTCCTCACATTCTCCAAATCACATGAAGAAATTTTACTTTCCCGCAATTTTAGTGACTTCCGCTCCCCTCGGACTGGCACTCGACTTCCTTCCTGTCACCGGCATTGCCACTCCCAACATGATCGAGGGCAACGCTGGCGGAAATCCCCTCTCCAACGTCATCCAGGGCCCGGGCATTGGCTTCGACGCCAACGAGCCACACATCCGGACTGGCGGCACTTGGTATACCGATGCACCCGGAGGCTTCCCATCCGACTACATCGTCACCAATCCGGGAGACGAAATCATCATCCTCGATTTGGGCGAGGACCAGCCCCTCTTTGAGCTCAGCTACTGGGGATACTCCGATAATAATGGCAACGGCATCCGTGACTTTGAAGTTCGTTTCGCCACCGCCGCCGAAGGCGGAGCCGATGGGCTCGGAGATGAGACCTTTGGAACCGCCATCACAGATACCTTTCTTTTCACTGCCCTGAATGATGAAACAAACCGTCAAAGCTTCGGCTTCGGGAAAGGCATCACCGCCCGCTACGTCGAAATTAAGGCTTTAACCAACTACTTCAACCTCGTGGTCGGCGGAGACCGTCTGGGCATCGGCGAGATTTCCTTCGCCGAGCCTTCCGCGATCGGAGCTCCGGACATTGTTCCCACTGCCCCTCAAATCCTCGATTTTGATTCAGGCAACACCTTCTCGATCCCTGTCCTCAACACCGGCGATTCAGACCTGAATATTTCCAACATCGCCTTTACCGGCACCGACGGCAGTGCTTTCAGTGTCGTCAACGCCGGCCCCCTCGCTATCGGACCATTCCTGAACGGACCGATTGGAATTCAGTTCGACAAAACCGGACTTGGCGGAGAAATAGAAGCTACCATGGTCATCACCAGTGATGATCCTGACGAGAACACGGTTGAGATCCAACTTAGCGGAACGCTACCACCTCTCGGACCGGATATCATCGTAACATCACCGGCGCTTCTGCCCCTCACCGAAACCGGCATCCAAAGCTTCCAGCTCCCCGTGTCAAATAACGGTGGTGTTCCCCTTACCATTAGCGGAGTGGCCGTCACCGGAACCGACGCCGGCGCAGTCTCTGTCACCAGCTTCCCAGCCACTCTCGGAGTCGATGCTTCAGGTGAGATCGTGATCGAAATTAATCCACAGCTTTCCGGCTCCGGCGCGATCGATGCCACCATCGAGATTGCTTCGGACGATGCCTCCGAGCCCGATGCCCTGATCGTCCTGAATGCAGGTCTTCCCGTCAGTTTTCACCCCATCTCTTCTGTTCAGACCAATGCGGTTGAATTCTATGCCTCGCCAAACTTGATCGCTGGAATTGGAGTAGGATTTGAAGCCGGATTCCCTCACGCTGCAATTGGAGCTGGTCAGGCCGCCACTTGGGTCACCGACGCTCCCAATGGAGGCGCAGGTGATTACTTCGGAAACGACCAGCCCAGCCCGGTCATCATCTTTGACCTCGGAGCCAATGTCGCTCTCGGAGAGATCAACACCTGGGGTTACGCCAATGGCAATTCCAACGGAGCCAAGGATTACACTCTCCGCTTTGCCACCGACGCGGAAGGTGGCGCAGAAGGCTTGGGAGATGAGGACTTTGGAAATAGCATCACCTTCCAGCCCAGCTTCGAAGCAAGCTTCAGCGCGGATGATCGCGACGTTGATGTCTTCGACGAGCCGGTCTTTGCGCGATACGTCGAGATGACCATCACCGACAACTGGCAGACCTTCAACCCCGCTCCCGGTGGCGATCGCGTCGGCCTTGGTGAGGTCGCCTTCCCCGTCTTTGAAGGCAACTTGAACCCCACTCTTGGCATTGTCTCTTCAGTCCAAAATGCAAACGGAGACTTCGCCATCACCTTCTTCTCCAACACCGGAGTTGAATACCAACTCGACCGCTCGACCAATGGCTTGGTTTGGGAAAGACTGCCCGTGAGCATCAATGGCAGCGCGGATGATACGACCACGATCGTCGACAACGCCCCTCTTGCCGACGCTCCCGTGGTTCTTTACCGCGTCGTGGAGCCTTAATTATAACCCTATCTTTTTCGGACCAGCCCCGACCGGATCACCTCTCCGGTCGGGGCTTTCTTGCAAGCGCGCCAATTCCGTCCACCTTGACCAGAGGTCTTATTTAATCCACTTCGATCATGAACCTTTTCCGCCCATCCCTTCTTCTCATTTCTCTTTCGCTCGGTCTTTCCGCGACTGAATTCCACCCGATTTCTTCAATCTCGAGTTCCACTTCGGGCACCGACCTTTTCTCCGTCAACAATCTCATTCAGGGACCTGGCTCGGGATATAGTGCCACCGAACCTCACAACAGCATAGGTGGAGGCTCCACCAGCACCTGGGTCACGAACGCCCCGAATGGCGGCAGCGGGGATTACTTTGCCAATGGCGTGCCGGACCCGGTCCTGATCATTGACCTCGGAGCTGACCGTTCCCTCAGTGAAATCAGCACTTGGGGATATGCCAACTCCAACACCAACGGTGGACGCGAATTCACTCTTCGTTTCGCCACCAGCGCCGAAGGCACCGGAGGCTTCAGCGATTCCATCACCTACTCGCCGTCATTCCAGGCCGCCTTTAGCGCCGACACCCGCGACTCGAATTCTTTCAGCCAAAACGTCACCGCACGCTATGTTGAACTTACCTTTACCGACAACTGGAGAAATGGCCAGGGCGGCACTCCGGGGGGCGACCGCGTCGGCCTCGGCGAGATCGCCTTCGAAGACACCGTCCCGCCAACCGATCCGCTCCTTCAAGTCGACGACTCATTCAATCTCGACCTCGATGGTTCGATTCAGACCTTCAATCTCGAAGTATCCAATCTCGGAGCCACCCAAAATCTCACCCTTTCCAATCTCTCCTTCAGCGGTCCCAACGCCTCAGCTTTTTTGATCCTCTCTTCCCCCGGCAGTATCGTGCCTTCCGGAAATGGAGTGGTTCAATTCTCCTTTAACCCCACCGGCCTCACCGGAGCCATCAGCGCCTCTCTTAATTTCAACACCAATGACGTTACCCAATCTCCGGTTTCAATCGCGCTAAGTGGCTTCATCCACGACCCGCGTATCTCGGCGCCCGGCTTCTTTGACATGGGTAACTTCGAGGTTGGAGCCGGAGAGCAAACCAACTCCTTCACCATCGAGAACCTCGGCGGGGGGCAATCCCTCGACATCTCCAGCACCGAACTCACCGGCAGCAACGCCGCCAACTTCTCCATCTCATCCGCGCCATCCTCCATCGCTCCTCTTGGAAGCAACACCGTCACGCTGGCATTCGATCCCGCGGGTGGTGAAGGCATCTTCTCAGCTCAACTCCGCATCACCACAAACGACGCCCTCAACCCGGTCACGATCGTAAATCTTAATGCCCTCGTCGGCGATGCCATCCCCAACTCCGGCGTTCGCATCAACGAATTCATGGCCAGCAATGGCAACACCCTGGACGACGGCGACGGCGAATCCTCCGATTGGATTGAACTCTACAACGCCGGCCCCGGTCCGGTTGATCTCTCCGGTTGGTCCCTCACCGACTCCTCCAACAATCTCAACAAGTGGGAGTTCCCGGCAGGAACTACCCTCGCCCAAAACGCCTACCTCATCGTCTTCGCCTCCGGACGGGACACCAATGACTATGTCGATCCCGGCGGCTTCCTTCACACCAATTTCAGACTCACCACCGGCGGCGAATACCTCGCGCTGGTCGAGCCCGACGGAACCACCATCAAAAGCGAATACTCACCTGAGTTCCCCTCCCAATTCGGAGACATCTCGTACGGAACTTTTGCCGAGGGAAGTGAATCCCTCAACCTCATCGAGGACTCAAACGCCGAAGTCTTCATTCCACCTAACGGATCCCTCGGCCTCACTTGGACCTTCCCTGCCTTCGACACCCAAAGCTGGCTACGCCCCGAGACTGGAACCGGTGTCGGGTTTGACAACGGTCCGGACTTTCTCCCTTTCATCGATGTCAATATCGGCAGCCAACTCTCGGGGAACGGAACCACCGCCTACGTCCGTATTCCGTTTGAGGTCGCCGACACCAACCAAATCACCACTCTCACCTTCCGGGCCCGCTACGACGATGGCTACGCCGCCTACCTCAATGGCGTTCCCATCACCTCCCGCAACGCCCCCGCCAGTCCCAATTGGGAAAGCGCTGCCACCGCAAACGCCAACGAAAGTGATAACGTCGATGAAATCGACATCTCATCCTTCATAACCGAACTCCAAAACGGAACCAACGTTCTTGCCCTTCACAGCCTGAACCGCAGCGCCGGCAGTAGCGACCTCCTCATCGATGCAGAACTGGTCGCCACCGCTCCTCCCACCGGCCCGCTCCTCTCCGGATACCTAGCCTCTCCAACCCCGGGGTCCGAAAATCTCAGCGGCTCTGCAAATCCCGGCCCCGAAATTTCAAGTGTCTTGCACACTCCCGATCAACCCACCGAAACCGAGGACATCATCGTCACCGCGACCATTTCTCCAAGATTGGTCGCAATTGGCGACGTCGATCTGACCTACCGCGTGCAGTACGGCGCATCTACGACGATCACCATGCTCGACAACGGTGCGGGCAATGATGCTCTCGCCGGCGACTCCATTTACACCGCCACCATTCCCTCCTCCGCCTACGGACAAGAAGACATGGTCCGCTGGTTCGTCACCGCCAGCGACACCTCGGGCAGCTCATCACGCGCCCCCCTTTTTCTCGATCAGACCGGCAACAATCAATCGGCGGAATACTACGGCACGGTCACCAGCGACCCATCGGTCACTTCCGAGCTTCCTCTTCTCCAGTGGTTTTCCCAAAACCGTTCCGCCGGAAATACCCGCAGTGGCACCCGCGCCTCGGTTTACTTCCTAGGCCGTTTTTACGATAACATCTTCGTCCGCCAACGCGGCCAGGCCACCAATGGTTCACAGTCCCAGAAGTTCGATTTCAATCGTGGCGATTCTTTCTACATCAACGAGGAAATGTCCTCGGTCGGCGAAATCAATATCAACGGTCGGGGTGCCGACAGCACCTACGTTCGCCAACCGCTTTCCTTCGACACCCACCGTCTTGCCGGCAATGAATCCAGCCTCTCCTACCTCTGGCAACTCCGTGTCAACGGGGGCAACGACCGCGTTGGCATCGCCATCGAGCAAGTCGACGAAGATTACCTCGATCGTTATGGATACGACGAGGAAGGTGACCTCTACAAATTCGTTCAGCGCAGCAATTTGAACCCCGTTTTTTTCGACACCATCACCGGCATCGAAAAGAAAACCGGAGACGAATCGAACATCGACTCCGCTGTCGATCTCGTCGCCGGACTTAATCTCCCGACCTCGGATCAACGCCGTCAATGGGTCGTCGACAATCTCGATCTCCCACAGGTCATCAATTACCTCGCCGCCCGCTCCATCATTCAGGATGCCGACGATTTACGTAAGAACTTTTACATGTATCTCGACACCCGAGGTGACGAACGTTGGCGCCTCCTGCCCTGGGACAAGGACTTCACTTTCGGAGTCGTGGGCGATGGTGGCACCTTCCTCCCCGATCCCTTCTTCGGCGATGAAGAGCACAAGAAACAAAACGCCAACCAGTGGAACATCCTTTACGATGTCATCTTCGAAGAACCCGTCACCCAAAGGATCTACCTTCGCCGTCTTCGCACCCTCATGGACGAAGTCCTTCAGCCTTCCTCCACTCCCTTCAACGATCGCATCCTTGAAAACCTCGCCCGCGATATCATCGGACCCGCTTCGCCACCGCTGAGCAGTAGCGTCGGATCTATCGACAGCTACCTCACCAGTCGCCGCAGCGTTCTTTACAACAACTACCCCTCCCTGATCCCGGATGCCGAGCCCACCAATCCCGACATCACCATTGCCGAGGTTGTAGCCAATCCCGCCAGCGGAAATCAGGAGCAGGAATACATCCGCATTCATAACGACGAAGAGACAGAAATCGACCTCTCCGGGTGGACCATCGAAGGCGGCGTTGAGATCACCTTCCGACCCGGCACGGTCATCGAACGAGGAGGCGATCTCTATGTCAGCCCGGATAGCAAGGCCTTCCTGAACCGCTCCACCTCGCCCACAGCAAACGAAGAGCACCTCGTGGCCGCTCCCTATTCCGGCAAGCTTTCCAACTTCAGCGAGGTTCTCACTCTAAGGAATGACAACGGACAGGTCGTTGATACCATCAACACTCCGAATGATCCAAGCGATGCCCAACTCTACCTCGCCATCAGCGAGATCATGTATCACCCAGCCGATCCAAATGGTGACGCCGAATACCTCGAACTCCTGAACATCAGCGACACTGTCACCCTTGAACTCGCCGGAGTCCGCTTCACCGCTGGCATCGACTTCACCTTCCCCGCTGGATTCAACCTCGCTCCCGGCGAGCGCACACTTATCGTTCTGGATCAAACCGCCTTCGAATCCGTGCACGGCCCAGGCCTCCCCATCGCCGGGACCTTCCAAAATGGATCCCGCCTCAACAACGGAAGTGATCGAGTCAAGTTGGAGGACGCCTCAAACAGCACCATACAGGAATTCACCTACGATGACGAGTCACCATGGCCCACCGGCCCTGATGGGAATGGCTTCAGCCTGGTTCTCATCGACCCCACCAACTCTCCTGATCACGACCTCGCCGCCAACTGGAAACAAAGCGGCATCATCGGAGGAACCCCTGGCGAACCCGAAGCGACCGGTTTCACCGGTGATCCCAACTCAGACCTCGACAATGACGGCCTCTCCGCCCTGCTCGAATATGCTCTCGGCACTTCACCCATCGTAGCCAATCGAACCCCATTCGAAGTCGCGCTCATCGGAACCACCGTTCGAATTACAACCGATCTCAGCGACAGCGCTGTTGGCATTGATGTCACCCTCGAAAGCTCCGCTGACCTCGAAAATTGGCGCCCTGCCACCAACGTCCCCGAGATTTCACGGGTCTCAAATGACAACGGCACCTCGAAAGTCACCTACCAAAGCGCAACTGGCTTCATCCAATCTGAAAGCCGAATCTTCTTCCGCCTAAAAGTCGAACTGCAACCTTGATTTCAACACAACCGACTCGTCATTAGAGCTCTTAACAAAGCCCCAACCCGACGTATCCCTTAGCGTCAAACCTTTCCCCTTGCCCCCCCGTGGACGCTCTGTATTTCATCGCTTCGTTCGATGAAAAAACCTGCTCACAAATTCTCTTGCTCCACTGTTCCAAGGATGATCTTTGTCCTCGGAAGCCTCCCACTTTTCACCTCTGCGCAGGACGCCTTCGAAAACGCCGAGGTCTTGCCCGAGGTAGAGGTCATCGGAAAAGCCGAAGACATTCTTGGCGAAGCGACCTCCGCCTCATCCGGACAAGCAAGTCATGAGGAACTCAGTCAACGCCCCGTCCTGCGTCGCGGAGAGCTCCTCGAAGTGATCCCCGGTTTCATTTCCACCCAGCACTCCGGAGGCGGAAAGGCCAACCAATATTTCGTAAGGGGCTTCAACCTCGACCACGGCACTGATTTCCACGTTGGCGTAGACGGCATGCCCGCCAACTACCGCACTCACAGCCACGGACAGGGATATGCCGACCTCAACTTCATCGTCCCTGAATTCGTTCAGCGTCTTGATTACTTTAAAGGCCCCATCGAGGCATCCTACGGCGACCTTTCCACCGCGGGTGGTGCCAACTACCAGCTCTTCGATGTCCTCCCGGGCGGACTCTTCTCTGTGACTTATGGCGAATACGATTACGCCCGCCTCGTCCTTGCCGACTCTTGGGCTGCCGGGCGCGGAAACTTCTCCTTTGGCCTGGAATACACTCACGAGGACGGCCCCTGGGTCCGAGGCAACGACTACAACCGCTACAACCTTTTCGCCCGCTACCACGAAGGCGACGAGGAGAACTACTGGAATGTCACCGCTCTCTCCCACTTCGGAGACTGGAACTCTTCGGACCAAAAGCCTTCCCGCGGCATCGCCAACGGCACCATCGATCGCTTCGGCGCGGTCGATCCCACCACCGGGGGCGACACCGCCCGCCATAGCCTCTCCACCAGTCTGCAACGCAAAGAAGGAAACGGCACCACCCGGTTCAACGCCTGGCTCGGAACCTATGAACTCGATCTCTTCTCCAACTTCACCTATTTCCTTAACGATCCCGTCCGCGGCGACCAATTCGAACAAACCGAGTCCCGCTTCTTCGCCGGCTTCGACCTCTCCCATCGCTGGGACTATGAAATCCAGGGTCGCCCCAGCCACACCACTATCGGATTCCAGACCCGTAACGACTGGATCGACGACATCGGCCTCCACCTCACCCAGAACCGCCAAAGGTTCGACACCGTCCGTGAGGATGATGTCTTTGTGGGAAGCTACAGCCTCTTCCTCGATCACGAGACCCAGGTGAACGATTGGTTCCGTGCCGGCTTCGGGATCCGAGGCGACCTCTTCCACTTCGACGTCCGCAGCGACCTCGCCGCCAACTCCGGAAACGAAAGCGATGGCATCATTAGCCCAAAGCTTAATCTCGCCTTCGGCCCCTGGAATGAGACCGAAATCTACCTCAACGCCGGCTATGGCTTCCACCGCAACGACGCCCGGGGAACGACCATCACCATTGATCCCACCGACGGAGTCACTCCGCTCGATCCCGTCGATCCCCTCGTGCAAACACGGGGCGCCGAGATTGGTGTTCGCACTCACGCCCTCAAAGACCTCACCGCCTCAATCAATCTTTGGTATTTGGAGAGCGATAGCGAACTCGTTTACATCGGCGACGCCGGCACCACCGAAGCCGGAGACGCCTCGGAGCGCTGGGGAGTCGAAGCTACTGTCTACTGGCGCCCCTCCGACTGGTTCACCTTCGATGCCGAATACGCCTGGAGCGACGCCCGCTTTGTCAATGCTCCCTCCGGCTTCGACGCCATCCCCAATGCCGTCGAACACACCCTTTCCACCGGTATTACCATCGGAAAAAGCGAAGGCTGGTTCGGAGCCCTGCGCGGCCGTTTCTTCTCGGCCCGTCCTTTGGAAGAAAGCGGCACCTTCGAATCCCAGAGCAGCTTCATCGTCAACTCACGGGTTGGCTATCGACAAGCTGACTGGGAAGTTTCCCTCGACGTCCTGAACCTTTTCGACCGGGACGACCGGGACGTCGAATACTTTTACGAAAGCCGCCTCCCCGGCGAAGCCGGCGGCGTCAATGACATCCACTTCCAACCCATGGAGCCCCGCCAAGTCCGCTTGAATTTTCTTCGCCGCTTTTAAGAAACAAGGAGCTTGGACATTAGTCCGGGTCACAAGTTTTCAGAAAACTCGGACTAAAGTCCAAGGTCCATATTCCCTTCACCAGAAAACAACCGAGATCCAAGCTCGAACAATCACAACTCCTCCGTAATATCGGAGGGATGAAAATTGTCCCTCTCCTCTTCATAGCGGCGCTCTTGCATTCTCCAACTACGCTTCTGGCCGACAACAAGCACACCCCGGCACCGGCCTTTGAGCCCACCCTCCCCTGGATTACCGATTTCAATCTCGCCCTCGATCAGTCACGCAAGTCCGGCAAGCCCATTCTTGCCGAGTTCCGGTGAGAGACCTGAGCGGATTGCCGCGAATTTGAGGCACAGTTTGTGCGTCCCGAAAAAAACAGCCCCCTCGCCAAGCTTCAGAAGCAATTCATCCGCCTCCGCATCACCAATATGGCAGAGGTTGACGTCGGAGTCTTCGAAATGGATTTCAACACCACCTTCGGACTCTTCGTCCTGAATCACCGCAAGGAAGTCTACCTTCGTTACGGCGCTCGCAATGACGCCGGGGCTGAGACCTACCTCTCCTTCCCAAGTGTCGCCCTCGCCCTCCAACGAGGCCTCAACCTTCATAAGATCTGGAAAGCGGGTGACCTCAAAACGCCACCAGCCGGGAAATCCCGCATGTCACAGACCTTTCCCAATGTCCGCAAAACCGTGCGGGAAAACAAATGCGTCCATTGCCACCAGGTCGCCGCCGGACAAGCCATTGAGATCTTCGCCCTCGCCGACTTCGATAAGAAAACCTCGCCCTGGATCTTTCCTGATCCCGCAAAACTCGGCCTCGGCCTGAAGGTCGACGATCCCACCATTGTTGAGAATTCCACCGGAGCTTCAGCCAAAGCGGAGATCAAAAACGGAGAGCAGATCCTGAAAATCGACGGACGGTTTGTCAGCACCTTTGCAGACATTCAATACGTCCTCCACCACCTGCCCCGTGAGCGAAAGGAGCTTACCCTGACAACCGACCAGGCATCCCGGAGAATTTCACTCCCGCCCCACTGGCGTGTCACCGATCTCAATCGCCGGTCGATCGGGCATAAGATGGAACCATTCCCCGGCTTCTGGGGGAAGCCACTCACAGCCGAAGAAAAGCAAAGCCTCCGCCTCCCATCCGAGAGCTTTGCCACCAGAACGACCAAGTTCTGGGTGAACACCCAAGGCAAGAAAGCAGGCATGAGAGAAGGAGATATCGTCACCGCTATCGACGGAATCACCTCAAGCCCACTCGCCGTAAATGCCCATGTCTATATCCGGCTGAATTACGAAGCCGGAGACGAAGTCACTGTGACCTATCATCGTGGCCAAAAAGTGCAAAGGGCCAAATACCGGCTCAAAGCCAAACCGTGGTGATCTTCTCCTCTGCCAACTCCAAAGGAATGAGCGAAATCATTCCCCTTTCGCCAAACGAACCTCTTCCCTCTCTTCATTCTCGAAAGTCACCACGATGGAGCGATCATCCGACGACCACTCGTATTCCTTAATAGCCAGGCCGCCGACCTTTCGCAGGATAAAACGGTTTTGCTTCCTATCGTAAATTTTCAAATCGCGGCTCTCTTCCCCGGAAGAATAAGTCACTGGAATCACCACGAAACGACCCGACGGCGAAATAGAAAAAGGATAATGGGCGACAGCCTCCCATGACGCATTCGAGAGCACAGTTCCGTCTTGTTCATAGAATCCAAATTTCAAGGACTTCTTCTTGCCACGATCTTCGAAGACATTTGGCACCAGCTCTTTTGGATGCGGCTCCCACTCACTTTCCTCGGGCATACCTCCCCGATTCTTGGCTTCAGAAGCCCCGGACACAGGTCCGTCCGAAGCACACGAACCCAAGGCCAGAAAGACTAAATAGGTGATGGTGGTTTTGAAATTCACTCCACCGTCTGCTCTACCCCCGCCTGTTTCAACACTTCTTCAGGTGGCCCCTTGAACGGTCCACCGTAAGGCAGGTTACCTGCATAGCCGAGAGCTTTCCAGCAACGGGGATCGCTATAGTAGGCCCCCGACGCCAGCCCAACAAAGACGTTAAAGAAATGATTCCCTTTTGCCATGACATCGCAGACTTTCGTCTTCTCCTCCCCGGAAAGACCCGCAAAGTCCTTCCCAAAATTCTTCCGGCACTCCTCGTTCATCTTCTTCAGCCCCGGAATAATAACACCCCGATCTCCCTTTTGTCGGGGATAGGGTGCGCTGATCCATTCGTCGATAAAATCAGCAACCCGGACTTCGCTGGCAGCCGGCCCCAGATCGTCGGCCGGATAAACCACATCCGCGAGAGCAACTGTCGCCTTCTTCTCGATTTCCGTCATCGTCAAGGGCCAAACTTCACCGCGTTCGTAAGATTTCGCCATCACCGGATCCTGCCCGTATCCGGTCGTCGCCGGCTTCGCTCCTTGCGCCAATGCCGGCGGCAAAGCGACACCCTCTGCTGCCGCCACTGCGGCAAACCACTGGAGAACCCGGCGTCGCGGAAGTCTGTTTTCTTGATCTTGAGAGTTCATCTTAAAGGTTTCCTTTCCGTGCTTGTTCAATGAGGCGGTCGGCGGCACGCCAGGCTAGAGCCATTATTGTTTCCGTTGGGTTTTTGTCCGCGTTCGAGGCGAAGGGAGCACCATCGCAAAGAAGGAGGTTTTTAATATCCCAGGTTTGATTCCACTCGTTGCAAACCGACTTCCTGGAGTCTGCTCCCATAATGGCACCGCCCACTTCGTGAATGACTTGCCCTCCTTTGAGAAGCGTCGACTTAGGATCGCGCTTAGGGTTGAACTGACCTTTCCCTCCGGCCGATTCGAAAATCTCACTAAAGGTCTTCTGCGCATGCACCGCCATGTTCCGCTCGTGGTCACTCCACTTCCAATGCCATTTCATCACCGGTATCCCCCACTTGTCTTTCACCTCGGAATCAAGTTCCGCGAAGGAGCCTTCATTGGGAATCATCTCTCCCCGGCAAGCCACATGAATGAAGGACCCATAGTAGCGTCGGGCGGCCTCCTTGAGCTTGGTCCCATAGAGCCCTCGCAAAAAATGCCCTGGAACCGGACTGTTTCCCTTCGGCATACTCCGCGTGCCGCTGATCTCGATATGATAACCTCGGGCGAAGTCCAGCTTCCCGGCTTTCTGCTCCTTATAAAGCCACCATGGCGAGTAAAAGTGGCAACCGCCCGCTCCGTCATCGTTGTGCGCCGGGAGGTTCTCCAACGCCGGAATCTGGCCCACCATGTCGGACCCAACCGTATCCATGATGTATTTCCCCACAAGCCCGCTAGAGTTCGCGATCCCCTTCCCACTGGCTGAGTTCAGGAGAATACGAACGGTCTCACCACTACTCGCAGCCAGCACCACCGCTTTGCCTTTCACCCGTTCTTCCTCGCCGGTCGCCTTATCGATAAAGAGAACTCCTTTCGCCTTCCCGTCTTTCCCAACAATCACCTCACGGACGTGAGCATTCGGAATGATATCGAGGTTTCCCGTCGCCAGAGCAGGAGGTAAGTGAACCGTCGTACTTTGATAATTCGCACGAATGCTGCAACCCCGGCCACAATCGGTTGCCCAGAAACAAGCCGCGCGAGACGACATTGAGTCCGCAACAATCTTCTGCGCCCCGGCATTATCCGGATGAAGTTTCGGAGCCAAATCCTTTCCGTCCTGCGGCTTCGTCAAAACGGCCCGGTGAATCGGCACAACCGGAACGCCGAGTTTCTTGGCATGCTTCTGGATCATGAGATCCCCCACCCGCCCCTTCGGCGGCGGCTGCAAAACGCCCTTTGGAGAATCAGGGGTATTTTCGAGGCCCTCGTTCGTCCCATAAACTCCGATCAATCTTTCCACCTTGGTGTAGTAAGGCTCAAGGTCATCGTAAGAAATGGGCCAATCGAACCCCAAGCCATCGCGCGAATAAGGCTTAAAATCGTAAGGTCCATTCCGCAGGGAAATACGCCCCCAATGATTGGTGCGCCCACCCATCATGCGGGCCCGCCACCACATGAACTGCTCCTCCGGCTTATCACTCGCCTGCGTGTAGGGTTCATCCGGCACCTGCCACCCCCCATCGATGGTCGCATCAAAGAAGCCGAAGTTCTTATCCGGCGTCGACACACCGCCCAAGGGGGCATCCTTCCCGGTCTGAAACATCGGAGTCTCCTTCTCGACATCATAAGAGCGGCCGGCTTCGAGAATGAGGCACTTGATTCCAGCAAGTGTAAGCGTATAGGCCATCTGGCCGCCTCCCGCGCCGGACCCTACGATAATGACATCGTATTCCGACCGCGCTTTTGAAATAGGGATAGTGGGCATGAGTGATTTCTAATTACGTCGTGAGGCGGCCTCTTTCTGTCGGGACTCTAGAATTTCTCGAAACTCCTCAAGCCGATTTTTTAGGTTTGGACGACCTGCCAGGTTATTCTTCTCTTCTGGATCGTTGGTCAGATTGTAAAGCTCCTCGCCGTCGGGCCACTTTCCGTAGCGCCACTTTTGATTCCGGAGAGCGTATCCCATCTTTTTCCCGCGTGTCACAATGCTGTAAGCATACTTTTTCCTGCCCTGACGATCGGGGTGATCGAGCAGAGGACGAAGCGAAATTCCCTGCAAATGATCCGGAGGAGTTAATCCGGTCAACTGGGCAAGGGTCGGATAAATGTCGATCAACTCGACCATGGCCTCCGACCGGGTTCCAGGCTGGGTCAACCCGGGAGCATGAACGACAAAGGGAACCTTGGCCCCGACATCAAACAGCGTGACCTTTCCCCAAAGGAAGTGATCGCCGAGATGATAGCCATGATCCGAGGTGAAGATGACAATGGTGTTGTCCCACTCGCCACCTTCTTTGAGTGAATCGAGCACGATCTTAATCTGGGCATCGATGAAGGAAACACAGGCATGGTAGGCTTGCATGTATTCACGTCGGAGCGCGTCATTTTCCTGAAACTCCTCAAAGCCAAATTCCTTAAAGCGAGTGTTGATAGCCATTCTTGGAATGCTCTCCCACAAGTTCGCTTTCTCTGGCGTGTAAACAACCGAATCGAGAGGATAGAGGTCAAAATACTTCTGCGGCGCGAGGAAAGGAACGTGAGGTTTCTGAATCCCACAGGTGATAAAGAAAGGCTTCTTCCCATCTTTCGCGTAGGTTTTCTCCTTCAACCAACGCGCGACCGTTCGGGCATTCTTACCATCCTTGTGTTGCTCGTCAGTCAGCCCGCTTGGGCCGTATCCGGGAGGAGTTTGGGCATCGAGCATCGACTTGGTCTGCTTTTCGAGAGCCCGCCAAGTTTTACGATTCTTCGCCAGTTCAACCGGGCCATTCTCAGCTTCAAACTTCTTCCTCGCCGCCGCGACCACCGGAAGCTCTTCGTTTTGGTATCGATGAAACTCGTTCCAGGCAAGCGCGCCATGTTCGTGGCGGGGCGAATGAAACACCTTTCCCACGCTTCCCGTCCAATAACCGTTCTCCTTGAAAAACTGCGGCATCGACACCGTGCCCGGTCGGGTTTGTCGAATGTCAGCCTTGTTATCAATCACTCCGCTCGATTGCGGATACAGCCCGTTCAAGAAGGAGGCGCGCGATGGACCACACACCGGATACTGGCAAAAGGCCCGATTGAAAGTCATCGCTTCCGAGGAAAATTTCGCGAGCGCCGGAGTCTTGATGTGATCGTATCCGGATGGGGAAACGTGGGTATTCAGATCATCACAAACGATGAAGAGCACATTCTTTTTATTCCCCTTCTTCTTCGGCGACTTCGATACCTTCTCACCTGCCTTCCGCCAGCGGAAGCTCTCTCCTTCGATGATGAGATCCTTTCCAATCGTCCGCTTGGGTGCCGCGGGAGCAAACTCCTTCGGCGCTGACTCTCGGAGTAACTCCTTGGTTTCATCATACTTCGAGTCATTGGCCAGATTGTCCCACTCATTCGGATCGACCGTCAAATCGTAAAGCTCTTCTCCATCTTTCCCGTAGGTGATGTAGCGCCAATCCTTGTTGATGATCGCGTATTCCCCCGGAGCCATATAGGGCAGGTAGACGTCACGGTCTTTAGCCGCCTCGGGCTTTGCCAAAGTCTCTTTCAAGGAAACCCCCTCCAGCTTTTGATGAGGCTTCGGTAAGTCGCACATCTCAACAAAGGTCGGATACATGTCGATCAAACTCGCAGTGACATCGGTCACGGCCCCTTTCTTCACTCCAGGACCCGCCCAGATAAAAGGAACATTCGAGGTCCGCTCCCAAAGGGTATGCTTTCCCCAATCATACTTCTCCCCATGGTGGTAGCCATGATCACTCCAAAGCACCACGATGGTATTGTCGGCATAAGTGCTCTTTTCAAGAGCATCAAGCACTCGTCCCATCATGGCATCAGCATAACTCATGCAGGCGAGATACCCGTGGATGGCATCCTTGACTGCACCCTTCGCCTCAAGCTCTTTGTGAATCCTGGAACGAGCCGTCTTTGCTTTCTTCATTCGCTCCGGGAGATCCTCCAAATCATCCGCCTTGTAGGGAGGCAGCTCAATTTTGTCGCGATCATAGAGGTCGAAGTATTTTTGCGGGCAATAGTTCGGAAAATGGGGCGCGTAAATTCCACACGCCAGGAAGAAGGGCTTGTCGTGCTTCTTCTTGAGTTGCTCCATCGCCCAATTCACTCGAATGGTGTCCGCCATCTCTTCTTCTTTCTCATTGGGCAAGCCCGCCCACTCGAGAAAAAGCCCCCCCTTCACCTCTTTCCCTCTGTTAAAAACACTCGCCGGGAAAGGGTCCGGGAAAGGTGTTTCCTCAGTCCAGTTATCCAAAGCCCACCCTTCTTTACGCTGCGATGGCTTTCGCAAATGAAAATCATTCCAGCCACGCACATCAATGCTCCCCGGCATGTGATGATAGAGTTTTCCAACTCCCAAAGTGGTGTAACCGGCCTTGGAAAAACTCAGCGGAATTCCCTCAATCTCCGGGTGATCCGTGAAATAATCCGCCGAGCGATAGCAACCTGTCGTTGAGGCAAACTGCCCCGAGAAGATGGCCGCCCGCGCAGGGGCACAATAAACACCCGGGGTGTGGGCATTCGAAAAATTCACCCCACGCGCTGCCAGCTTATCGAGATTCGGAGTGATGGCCCGTGGAGTCGCACCCAGCGAACCCACCCAATCGTTCATATCATCCACCGCGAGAAAGAGAACATTGGGCCGCTCTGCACGCGCAGCACCCGCCGTCACAAACACCGCCAACAAACCGGCCTTCAAGATATTTAAAAATCGAGTCATGAACGAGTTCAACTAATGAACACTTTCGGACAAGGAATAACCAGTCCCCAATCTCGGGATATCATCTCTCCCACCGCACCCGCTAGAGGAATCTCTTCATCTCCGTGCTGCCTGGAGATTAAGTTTGGAAGCTAACGCCCCACGACCTTCCAATGATTAGAGCTGGGGTAGAAAATCGACTCTCCAATTCCCGCAAGGCTTTGTCACCCCTTACTAAACCCTAACTTTCGCCCCAGGATCTTCATCATCCCCATCCACTCGTCCTCACTGAGATTATGCTTCGGGATGATCAGGTAATTGAAATCAGTGACGTAGATCAAAATCATGTCCCCGCAATCCCGCCATTTCAGAAAGTCACCCCAAGCCTCCTTCACAAAACCCTTCTCCTGCTCAATTATAAGATCCTCTTCCCCGAAGGTCCAGGTGGCTTCGTGGCGCGCCTTTGATTGCTGGCGAAAGTTTTTACGCGCTCGTCCCAAATACTGAAAAGACCACTTGTACCAAATAATCAAAACGAAGACCGCAAAACTCCACAGACAGGAGGCTACCAGATCCGGAGATTGGGTTTTCAGCCACCCCCACAGTATCAAAAACAACAAAAGGCTTAAGATAAGCGTGCGGATCAGCCAATTCCGCCCGTGATGTTTTGCCGCCTTGAGGAAGTCCTTTTCCTCAAGCTTCAGTTGAATGGTCACACCCCAAAGAAACACAACCGTCAACATTTTCCATCACAACCGGTCCGATTCCGTAAATCATAACCGTCTTCAAAAAGCCGGTAAGGCGTTCTATCCAGGCCGAGGCTGCGATAGACGAACTACACCGCCCGGTTTGCCTTTCCCACATAAAGACGACACCCAAAGACTGCCTCCCGACTGCTCCCCGTCGGGTTGACAGCATGGGCGGCATCAGGCTTCCCCCCCTTCAGAAAACACCTCGTAGAGTTTTGCTTCTAGCAATATCGAAGGCACCCATCTGGAGAATCTCTCATCCACGACTCCGGAATCTTCAACCTCGACAAGGAACAGGTCTTTGGTCATTCACGGACATCAAAATGAAGCGGATTCTCTCAATCATCACCCTCGTCTTTGCTCTGACGGGTTTTGCCTTCTCCCAAGGAATTCAGCAGACCAAAGGCAACTTCGATGACAAGTTTCGCCAGTTGGAGGAAATACTCCCAACTCCGAATTCCTATCGTAATGCTTCCGGCCAGCCAGGCCATGAGTATTGGCAGCAGCAGGCGGATTACGTCATCAAGGCCCAGCTCGATGAAACGGGCCGAAGACTCTTGGCAACGGCCACGATCACTTACCAGAACAACTCCCCAGATTCACTCGAGTTCCTCTGGATGCACCTCGATCAAAATATTTTCCGGAAGGACTCTATGAACGAGTTAACCAATGACTTCGGCGGCACGAGTGGCCGTGGGCCCAGCGGAGTGGCCCCAAAACCAGGTGAGCCCGCCGAAATCAGCCTCGATGAACTGCGCAGGCAACAAGGGATGGATGATCTTGAGTATGGGTTTGAAATTAGCGCGGTGACCTTGGCTGACGGTGTGGAACTTGATCATACCATCGTCGGCACTTTGATGCGGATCGATCCTGACAAGCCGCTCGCTCCGGGAGCCTCGATGACTTTCACAGTGGCCTGGGCCTACAATATTCACGAACAAGATGCCATCGGAGGTCGAGCTGGTTACGAGCACTTCCCCAAGGACAAACGCGAAGGCGGAAACGACATTTTCATGCTGGCACAATGGTTCCCGCGCATGGCGGTCTATTCGGATTACGAAGGCTGGCACAACAAAGAGTTCCTGGGCCGCGGAGAGTTCACCCTGGAATTCGGAGACTACGATGTCTCGATCACCGTACCCGACGACCACATCGTCTCGTCCACCGGCGTTTTGAAAAACCCGGATGACGTCCTCTCCGAAGCACAAAAGAGACGCTTGGCTCAAGCCACAAACGCGGATCGTCCTGTCATGATCGTTACTGCCGAGGAAGCACTGGCGAACGAAAAATCCGATCCTAAGGAAGCGCTGAATAAAGTCGAGATCCGGTCAAGTTGTCTTTTGGTGTGGGCCTCATCCTCTTCCAAGCCGTGATGAG
>CBFHQJ010000039.1:0-45138 GCA_965657795.1 Akkermansiaceae bacterium | reverse complement strand
GCTGGGATGATCGTTGAGGTTGTGGTCGAGCAGCTCAATTTCAGCATCCCTGATGACGGGGAGGCGATCAGGCTTGAGGTCAATGGCGCATACGTCCCAGCCGCTCCGCTTAAAATACAGCGAGAGATAGCCCGGCCAACAGCCGATATCAAGAAGACGTGGATTCCCGGAACCAACCGCCTGGACCGGTTCCGCGCTGAGTCGGAAGCGGTGCTCGTGATTTCGGAGGTAAGCCTCTTCCTTTTTGAGATCTTCTTTGACCCCATCGAAGATCGCGTCGTCCATGGGATCGTCGCTTAGGCGATAGTCAGGACCTGGGCAACAATGCGCTTTGCATTGGGGAGTTGGTCCGGTTCGACATGCGGCGAGTAGATGGCCGGAGCATCAACGGTGCAGACACGCTTGACCGGGGCATCCAAGTAGTCGAAGGCGTAGTCTTGAATAAGAGTCGCAATTTGAGCGGAAACTCCGCAAAAGGGCTTGGACTCGTCCACTAGGACGGCGCGGTTGGTCTTTTTGACGGAGTCGATGATGGCGTCCTGATCGAGTGGGCGAATGGAGCGGAGATCGACGACTTCGGCGTCGATGTTGTGCTCGCTGGCGAGGATTTCGGCAGCCTCAAGGCAACGGAGCACGCTGGCGCCGTGGGCGATGAGGGAGATGTCGGAACCTTCGCGCTTGATGTCGGCTTTCCCGAGAGGAATCAGGAAGTCGCCATCGGCGGGATCGGGGACGTCGCCCTTGTTGCCGTAAAGAGTGGTGTTCTCCATGACATAAACGGGGTCGTTGTCACGAATGGCGGTCTTCATCAGGCCTTTCGCATCAGCCGGAGTGGCGGGCGAGCAGACTTTGAGACCGGGGAAGGCTGCGAAGAGTCCTTCGGGAGTGTGCGAGTGGGTTGCGCCCACGTTGGTTCCGCCGTTGGCGGGCCCGCGCATCACGATGGGGACGTTGATGAGTCCGCCGGACATATAGCGGCAGCAGGCCGCGTTGTTGACGAGTTGGTCAAAGGCGACGCTGTGGAAGGACCAGAACATCAGCTCCATGACCGGGCGGATGCCGAGCATGGAGGCACCGATGCCCATGCCGATGAAGCCGGCTTCGGAGATCGGGGTGTCGACGACTCGCTTGTCGCCCCACTTGTCCCAGAGGCCCCGGGTGACTTTGTAGGCTCCATTGTATTGGGCCACTTCCTCGCCCATGAGGACGACATTTTCGTCGCGGGCCAGCTCTTCGTCAAAGGCCTCGTTCAGGGCGTCACGGTATTCGATTTCGCGCATGGTATCTAAAAGTAAAAAATTAATCGTTGAAGAAGTGGCGTCCGATCTGGGAGGCCTCGGTATTGTTGTCGGTTTCCCAGTAAACATCGTCGGTAATATCGTCGATGGTGGGGGCAGGGGAGTCCTCGGCAAACTTGGTGGCAGTGGCTGCCTCTTGTTTCGCTTCGGTGTCGATGGCTTTGGCCGAGTCCTCGGTGAGGATGCCTTCCTCGATGAGCTTGGCGCGCCAGAGGTTGATGGGATCGTGATTCTTTTTGTAGTCCGCGATCTCTTCGGGTGAACGGTATTTTTTGTGGTTCGCATCGGCGACCGAGTGACCATAATAACGGTAGGTCATAATCTCGAGGACGGTCGGTTTGTGCTCCTTGCGGGCCCGCTCCATGGCGATGTGGGTCTTGGCACGGACTTCGTAGAAGTCCTCGCCGTTCACCACGTCCCAATCCATGTCGTAGGCGTCGGCACGCTGGGCGAGGCAATCTTTGTAAGCACTGGAGCGCTTCTGTGAGGTTCCCATGGAGTAGCCGTTGTTCTCGATGATGTAGACAACGGGAATCCCGAAGAGAGCTGCGATGTTGAGTGATTCGTGGAAAGCCCCCTGGTTGACTGCTCCGTCCCCGAGGAAGCAGAGTGCGCAGCCCTCAAGGCCTTTGTATTTGAGTCCGTATCCGAGACCGAGGCCGAGCGGAGTTTGGCCGGCGACGATTCCGTGACCGCCCCAGAAATTTTTATTAGGCGCGAAGAAGTGCATCGAACCACCCTTGCCCTTGGAGCAACCAGTGGCTTTTCCATAAAGCTCGGCCATGCACTCGTTCATGTTCATGCCGACAGCCAGTGCGTGGGCGTGACAACGATAGGCGGTGATCATGTGATCGTGATCTCCCATGAGAGAAGCTGCTCCGACTGCGACTGATTCCTGACCAATGTAAAGGTGGAGGAAGCCGCCCATCGTTCCCTTCTTCGAGTAATTTTTGAGCGCAGCCTGTTCGAAACGCCGGATCTGAGTCATCTGGCGGTAGGTGTCGATCTTCTCTTCGGCAGAAAGCGTCTTGTTAACGGGCGAGCCCGCGAAATCTAGCGGGGAATGGTTTGGGCTGTTGGCAGTTTCCATAACGAGAGTATTTCGGAGGCGGACATAGCGGCCCCGGTGAGTGGCCGCAAGACTAATGCGGTCACTCCATTCTGTCTCAAATCAGACAAAAACAAACCCCTCAGGTCATTTTCCCGATGAAAAATTATTTTCACCGGATTCTGGAAACCGTGTCATTCCGGCTATCCCAGATCAATAGCTTGCTAAAAGAATACCCTTGAATGGGCAGGTTTTAAATTTGGGGAAATGGGCTTGGATGCCTGAGATCCCTTTGAAATAGGCGTCTCAGCCCATTCATTAGGTCATTGGAGAGGAATGATTTGTCAGAAAATTGATGTGGGCCGAGTTGTTTCTAAAAAAAACGGAGGAGGAATGTGAAAGAGAAATCAGGGGAGGTCGTAAATACCCACCGTCAGAAATAACCCCTCTGATTTTGTGTGTTTGTGTGGCCGCCCTCCTGTTAGCGCAGGAGGGCGGCTTTTCTTTGTAGCTGTGCTGGATTAGTTTGAAAACAAGGAAGCGGGGAAGATGATCTGCATGATGAGAGTGAGGAAAAAATTCACAACAAGGATGGCGAGTGACGAATAGACCATCGCCCTGGTCGTTCCCCGACCGACTCCGACTGCTCCGTTTTTGGCCTTCATCCCCTGATCGCAAGATATGATGACAATGAGGATACCAAAGAAGAGTCCTTTGGTAAGCGCGATGGTCGGATCAGTGAGATCGACATAGGTTTTCATGTTATCGAGCCAGTAGGCCGATTCGACATGGAAGACGCCTACTCCGACGATGTAGGAAGCCACCATCCCAAGCGCGGCTGATTCGGCGATCAGGAGCGGCACCGAAATGAGCATCGCTAGGAATCGGGGCGCCACGAGGTAATCGACCGGGTTGACGGCCATCGAGCGGAGGGCGTCGATTTGCTCTGTGACTTTCATTGTTCCGATTTCGGCTGCCATTGCCGAACCCACCCGGCCCGCCAACATGAGACCAGTGATGGTCGGCCCCAGTTCGCGGAGCATCGCGACCGAGACCAGGCCGCCTGCAGCTGTTTCGAGGCCGAAGAGTTTAAATTGGAAAAGAGTCTGGGCCGCCAGCACCGCGCCGGTGAAGGCTCCGGTCACGCCGACGACCACCTGTGAACGTGCGCCGATCTCGGCGACTTGTTCCCACATTTTTCGCCAACGCTTTTGGCCTTTCGTGAGCGAATACATGATCTCACGCGTCAACAAGCCCAGTTGCCCGAGGTAGTTGATGAAGGTCAAGACGACCCGGCCGCTTGCCTGGAAGATGCTCACGGGTGGGAACCTAGGCCGGAGGCGCAACAAAGGCTATTCGAAATAGAATGCGACTTCTGAAGGAAGCTCATTGAAGGGATGAGTCTCCACGCTGCCGTCGGAATAGGCGACGATGATGAGGTCTTGATGATTGGGTCTCGGGCTGATGATGACCGGGAATCTTCCCCCCAGAGATTTGGAAGCTGCGGGGTAAAGCCACGGGGCGTCACCACCTTTATCTAAGGGGCAGAGGAGAAAGTCGGATAGGATTTCCTCTTCGTTCTTTATGATGAATTCAGCAAGGCTTGCGGGGTATTTGTGTTGAGGGTGATCAATGGCTTCCATCAATAAACCTCCAGCAAGGTCCTTGGTATTGTTTTTCTGCACAGTCACAAGCGCCATATTTCTGGAGCTGGTGATCGAATCACTCCGTGCGAGCCAAGCGGTTTGGTGGATGATTCCGGTCATCGCAATGGAGGTTCCGAACATCGAGAGCAGTAAGAAGGAGAGGTAGGCGGTGAAACGAAAGGGCCACGGAGAGGGGATTAAAGGGGCATATTCGGCCAGCCACTTCAACAAGCGGTGGCTGAAAAAGAGGGCCATTCCAAACGCGCCCAAGCCGCACAGGATCATTTTGATATTGTAGCTGATTTTTGGGATTACCCTGGCTGGATAGCTGAACCATCCGCTCATAAAAGCCCAGGCCGCTTCAAAGATCCATTCGCCAACTATGAACAATAGGGACACTACGAATAAGAGGAGGGCGAAGATGATGAGCAAAACGAGCACTCTGGCCGGCGAGATACGTCTCTTCATCGTTGCTCCTTTATTTCTTCAGCCACCTTCGAGCGGGACCAAATTTCAATTTCGCCGCTTTCTAAAATGACGTAACTTTTCTTTCCGACCAGCGGTGGCTCAAAGACAAGGATTTTGCCATTAGCTTCGGGTGGGAGGTAGGAATAGAATCCGGCCTCTTCTGGAACTCTCCATCTCGCCTTGGGTATCGCAGGGTCTAAGCGGCCGGAAGGAAATCTGCCCTCGTTCTCTTCGGCGTGTTTCCAGAGAGCATCGCGGAGAGCTTGGATCTGCTCCTTGCGCGGATTCCCTTTTGATTTAAGCCGGTAGGAGATGCCCTCTTTCTCCCACGCCCCCGGGGGCATCAGCTCACGGGCGCCCGAGATCATGGTCAGGATGACATACATGAAAAGCCCGCTCACCAGCATGAGGCAGAGGGCACGACGAAAGTTGATTTTTGGAATCGCGGGAATGCCTTGGGCGAGTTTGTTCCAGAGAAACTTCACCACGACCGTCAGCAGAAGGTAGATGAGAATGAAGAATGAGATGACCTCGATCCGCGCTTCTGCGAGATCGGATAAAACAATCGACGTCATTCCAGCCTGGGCTGACCCGATGGTCAGAAAGAGGATGGCGATCGAACGAAACTTCACGCGCTAAATGTGACAGGTGTCAGGGTTTTCGACGATCATTTTGTGGAACTCCAAATTTGAAATTCCAAATGATCTTAGACAGGGGGGATTCAAGATGGAGCAAAGTCGTCACTAGCGTTCCGATCCCTGCCCGGAAGATAAAAATGTAGGGAGCGGACACATCGGAAGCTACGGGAGTCCAGATGCAGAGGAGGCCGAAGGGAGTTGCAGAACAAGCCGCCGATAAATTCTCGAGCCGCGCTCGGCTTGTATCAGGCGCCGACTCAATCGCCGTCGGGTGGCTTCATTGAGCCTCTGCTGAGTTCCAACGGCCATCTTCCGCAAGAGATGAGACTATTGCGTGGCAAAGATTGTCTTGAAGAACTCTTGCATCGCGTTCCAGGATTTTTCATCCGCACTCTTGTTGTAAGCGGCGCCTTTCGAGTTGTCGTTCCCAGCCCCGGTCTGAGTGAAGGCATGGACGGCTCCGGGATAAGCGATAAATTTCATCTCACCGTTTGCTGTTTTGATCTCCTCTTTGAAGGCGGCCACTTCCTTCCCCGGAACATAAGGATCGTCCGCTCCATGGAGAACGAGAAGCTTTGCTTTGAGAGATTCTTTTTTAGCGCCCATGCCTTCGGCCGCTCCGAGGCCTCCATGAAACGAGACCACGCCTGCGAGAGGAGTTCCGGAGCGGGCGATTTCGAGAACGCCGGTGCCGCCGAAGCAGTAGCCGATCGCGGCGATGTCTTTGTCGGCAAGCTTGGAGAGGGATTTGAGCTGGGTCAGTCCCGAGTCGAGGCGCTGGCGGTAAAGCTCCCGGTCTCCTTTGTATTTGCCGGCGAACTTGCCAGCTGCGGGTGGTTGGGGGCGGATCCCTTTGCCATAAATATCAAGCGCAAAGGCTTTGTAGCCAAGTTTGGCGAGCATGCGGGCACGCATCTTCTCGTTGTCGCCGAGTCCCGTCCATTGATGCACAATGAGCACCGCTTTCCCGGTTTGCTCGACCTCGGGATCGTGGGCGAAGAAACCCTCAAGTTCGGTTTCGCCATCTATGTAGGAGATGGTCTTCTCTTGAATTTCAGCGGACAGATTGGCGGCGGTAGCGAGCATGATCGTAAGAAGGGATCTCATGACCTTAAGATACTCTATTGGAGAAATTAGCAAGGACGACTCATTCCCGCTGGAGGATGGCATCCCTCAACTCATCGACTGAGTCGAGGAGCGGAAAGTCTTCCGGAGTGCCATATCCCCAGGAAAAGATCAGGGGAATCATCCCGGCATTGCGGGCGGTGGCGAGATCAACGGTTGAGTCGCCAACGTAGGCCACTTCCTTCGCATTGAGATGCCAGTCGGCAATGATCTGGTGGGCAGTGGTCGGATCCGGTTTCTTGGGGAACTGGTCCTGATGCCCGCGGACCGGATCAAAGAGGTCTTTAGGGAAAAGAGTTTCGACGATTTCCACCGTGTAGGTGTGGGGCTTGTTGGAAAGCACAGCCATGGGGATTTTTTGCCGCCGAAGTTCCTCAAGCAGTTCCATGAACCCGGGATAGGGGAAGGTCCCGGTTTTCCAATCCGCCGAATAGTGTTTTTGGAAGGCGGCCAGAAGTTCGTCCTGTCGGTCGACGAGATCAGGCCCGAGAGCCCGGGTTACCAGATTGAGCAGGCCGTCGCCGATGAAAGTCTCCACAACCTTCCTGGAATGGTTGGGAAGTTTGAGGTCATCCAAAGCATGGTTGAGAGCAGTGGCGATTCCGGGGAGGGAATCAACGAGGGTGCCATCTAGATCAAAAATGAGTCCGCGAATCACGGGGTTGCGATAATCGCTGTGAATGGATTTTCCGAGCCTTGTTTTGACAGACGGGGCAAGTTTTGGGAGTAATCCTCCCGACATGAAATTCAACTTTTCAATTAAGACTCTGGCGATCGCTTCTGTGATGAGCCTCGGATTGCTCGCTCCTGTTCACGCTGATGACGAAACTCCTCTCGCCGAGGAAATGGATGTTCTGAGCGGTTCTCTCAAGAGGCTCCGCAAGGCCGAGACCACCGAGGAGAAAGTCGAGTTGGTGCACGCCGCCCAGAAGGCGACCATCAAATCCCTCCAGTATTCCCCGATGATCTTTAAAGACATCAAAGACGAGAAGGAGAAGGCCAAGGCAACTGCCGATTACAAGCGACTCATCGGTCTGACCTACGCGAAGCTTTGCGAACTGGAGATGGCTTACCTCGCCGGCGACGAAGACAAGGCGGATGACATCAAGGGTGAGCTCAAGGACCTTAAGAAGGACGGTCACGAAAAATACACTGAGTAAAAATTCGGCTTAACTACGAATTCTTAATCCGCCCGACTGGTATTTCAAGTCGGGCGTTTTTTTTGTTCGGTTGTCTAAAGCAGCTCTTCAACAATCGCTTTTGCAAAACGGGACGATTTTTATCATCGCGTCAGGCTCCGAAATTTGGTCAAGCTTGGACCAACCCAAAATTAATTACTATGAAACTGAAAAATCTATTCCCATTCGCAGCAGCCCTCGTGCTTCCGCTTTCCTTCGTCTCCTGTGGAGATGACGAAAAGAAGGAGGAGAAAAAAGAGGAAACAGGAGGCGGGAGCCCCGATACGCCAACTCCCGATGCACCTGCGAAAAAGGATCACGCCCAGATTGGCAAAGAAGTGGGAGCCATTATGGACAATTTGATGGAAGGGATGTCTTCTATCAGTGACAAGAAATCCGCTGAGGACTTCGTTGCCAGCTTTGGCGAGCAGAAGGCCTCTCTGGCCGCCCTTTTGAAAGCTGCCAAAGAGCTGGATCCTCCAAGCGCGGAAGAAAAAGCGGCTGTGCAGGCCCTCAAAGATGCTTCCGATAAGAAAGGGGAGGCTCTCATGGGCAAGATGATGAAGATGATGACCGAGAATGCCGACGCTGAAGCCATTGGCGAAATCATGGGTTCCATCATGTCGGACAAGGAAATGGAAGAGGTCACGGACGGTCTCGAGGCTCTCTATGACCTCAAAGACGGGGGCGAAGAGCTTCCTGCCCCCGAGTAGACTTCGATTTTAAGTTATTCGACGAATTTTTTACGCGCCCGGCTGGTCCTTCCAGTCGGGCGCTTCTTTTTGTGCCCCCCTTTTTTGTTGTAGGTAGGGAGAGTGAGTTTTTGGGGCGATTGATCAGGCAAAGGATTAATTCGTAAAGATGATGGACTCAATAAAGGGGTGTTTTCGTTAAGTGGTTAAGATCTGTTGATTAACGGGAGACTAGCTTGGGAGGCCGGAATTTTCGCCAAATCCAAAGAATGACGGTCTCTCGGGTCATTTGGGACGGTCTTAAAAAACTTTTTTTGAGAAAAATTTCAAAAACGCCTTGCCAGATGCCTTTTTATTCCTAGAGTCGCGGCCCCCAAATCGGGCCTGACATCACGAATTCCTTGAGAATACAACGATTCAGCCCCTTTATCAGGTAATTAACTATCGGGTGCTCACCGGAAAAATGGCTCTTGCGAGGAATCTCGCTGGACCTCCCGGCGACCCTTTCCGGTTGAGAACCAGCAAAAACAACGATTTCAATATTCCTCAATTCTACAAACCCGCTTAACCGCCATCCCAAAACGATCGCATTATGCCCACCATCAACCAACTCGTCCGCAAAGGTCGTAAAAAAGCAGTCACCAAGTCGAAATCTCCGGCTTTGAACAACTGCCCGCAACGCCGCGGCGTTTGTCTCCAAGTTTATACCCGCACACCGAAGAAGCCGAACTCCGCGCTTCGTAAGGTTGCCAAGGTTCGCCTGACCAATGGATATGAAGTCATCGCCTACATCGGCGGCGAGGGTCATAACCTCCAGGAGCATTCCATCGTTCTGATCCGTGGTGGTCGTGTGAAGGATTTGCCAGGTGTGCGTTATCACATCGTTCGTGGTTCGCTCGATACTCTCGGGGTCGACGGTCGCAAGCAAGGTCGCTCCAAGTATGGTGCCAAGAAGCCTAAAGAGGGCGGCAAGTAATTTTCAGATTTTCAATCTCTGACCAACCAATTCCATGGCACGCAGAAAAAGAGTTTATCCAGCCAAAGTTTACAAAGATCCCAAGTTCGACAGCCAGGTTGTCGGCCGCTTGATCTCCAAGGTGATGAAAGACGGCAAGCGCTCCCTCGCAGAGCGTATCGTCTACGCCGCCATCGACCGCGCCAATGAGGGCACTGATACGATCGACCCGCTCGAGATTGTCAACCGCGCCATTGAGAACGCCAAGCCCCGTGTTGAAGTGAAGTCACGCCGCGTCGGTGGAGCGACTTACCAGGTTCCTTTGGAGGTTGACGCCAGCCGTTCCGAGTCTCTCGGCATGCGTTGGATCATCACCTTCGCCCGTGCCAAAAAAGGCACTCCAATGCACGTCGCTCTCGCCAACGAGATCAAGGATGCTGCCAACAATACCGGCAACTCCGTCCGCAAGCGCGATGACGTTCACAAGATGGCTCAGGCAAACCGTGCCTTTGCCCACTTCCGTTTCTAAGTTTCGAATTTCCCTTTATTTAGAAGAATCTCTTTCCCGCTAATTTGATGAGCAAAGTCGCACAAGCCCCAACCCGTCCCGTTCCTCTTGAGAGGACACGGAACATTGGGATTGCTGCGCACATCGATGCTGGAAAGACCACGCTCACCGAGCGCATTCTTTTCTACACGGGGATGATCCACCGGATCGGTGAGGTGCACGATGGTGCCACCACAACTGATCATATGGCGCAGGAGCGTGAGCGCGGAATTACCATCACCTCGGCTGCTGTCACCTGTCAGTGGATGCAGCAGAAAGAGGATGGCATTTCCAAGCTCTTTATCGGTGACAACCAGCGTATCAATATCATTGATACCCCGGGGCACGTTGACTTCACTGCCGAAGTAGAAAGATCGCTCCGTGTTTTGGACGGGGCGATTGTTGTTTTCTGTGGAGTCGCTGGAGTCCAACCGCAATCTGAAACGGTCTGGCGCCAAGCTACAACCTACAATGTTCCCCGCATCGTCTTCGTCAACAAGATGGACCGGGTCGGGGCTGACTTCGATGCCGCCGTCAAAGAGGTTCAGGAAAAGCTCGGTGCCCGCACTGTCCGCATTTTGATTCCCATCGGGTCCGAAGAAAATCTTCGCGGTCAAATCGACGTCCTCAACAAGAAAGCTGTTCTTTATAAGGACGACGACATCCTCGGTTCAACATACGACATCGCGGAGCTCGACGCCGACCAACTGGCACTCGCCGAGGAAGCTTATGCTGAACTCCTTGAGGCTGTTGCCGATGTTGATGAACAGATTGGTGAGAAGTTCCTCATGGAGGAGCCCATTTCTGTTGTTGATCTCAAAGCCGGACTTCGCCGTGCTACCATCTCCAACGAGTTGGTTCCCATTGCCGGGGGGTCTGCTTTCAAAAATAAAGGGGTCCAGTATCTCCTCGATGCTGTAGTTGATTACCTCCCAAGTCCCCTGGAAATCCCTGCTGCTGAAGGGATCGATCCCAAGGACGAGACTAAGACCATTGAAGTCGAGACCAGCGATGACGCCAACTTTTGCGCTCTCGCTTTCAAGCTTTGGGCCGACAAATACTTCGGTAAACTCATTTTCTTCCGTGTTTACAGCGGAACCGTCTCCAAAGGGGACATGATCTACAACCCACGCACTCAAACCAAGGAGCGCGTGGGTCGTCTGATTCAAGTCCAAGCCGATAAGCACGAGGAGATTGAGACTTGTTTCGCAGGTGACATCGCCGCTCTCGTCGGTCTCAAGAATGTCCAAACTGGCGACACCCTTTCGCACCAGCAAGCCGGCGTGCTTTTGGAGCCACCAAGTTTTCCCGAGCCCGTTATTTCGATGGCTGTCGAGCCTCGGACCAAGGCTGACTCCGACAAGATGGTTGTCGGACTTGATCGGCTCTCCGACGAGGATCCGACCTTCGTGGTCAAGACCGATGAAGAGACCGGTCAAACCATTATCGCCGGAATGGGCGAGCTGCACTTGGAGGTCATCATTGATCGTCTCAAGCGTGAGTTCGGTGTTCAGGCCAATGTCGGTAAGCCGCAGATCGCCTACCGCGAAACTGTTTCTGCCACCGCTCAAGGTGACGGCAAGTTCATTCGCGACGGTGCCCTTGCCGGGAAGGCCGCTTACGGTCATGTCACTCTCACCCTCTCGCCAAACAAGCAAGGGGAGGGGATCACCACCGAGGACAATGCCTCCGCGAGTGATTTTCCGAAGGAATACATTCCGGCCATCATGAAAGGTATCGGAGAAGCGCTCACCAATGGTTTGGTGGCCGGCTATCCGGTGGTCGACGTTCACGCCAGCGTGACCGGCGGCTCCTTTCACGAAGTCGATTCCAACGACAACTCATTCAAGATTGCGGCCATCTTCGCGATCAAAGAAGCTCTTAAAGCAGCTTCACCCATTCTTCTCGAGCCCATCATGGGTGTTGAAATTGCGACACCCGATGAGTTTCAGGGAGATATTATGGGCGACCTCAACCGCCGCCGTGGTCAGATCCAAGAGATTGAGACCAAAGGCACTGTCGCCAATGTTTCCGCAACCGTCCCGCTTTCCGAAATGTTCGGATATTCCACGGACGTCCGCACCCTTTCATCCGGTCGCGCTTCCTACTCCATGGAGCCAAAGTGCTTCGAGGAAGTTCCTCGCAACGTAGTCGATAAACTCGTCGCTGAACGCGGCGGTGGTTACTAAGAACAAAAATCATCCCACCAGATAACTTTCCATCATGAATCAGAAAATCCGCATCCGCCTTCGCGCATTTGACCACCGGGCCATCGATCGCTCCACTGTCGAGATCGTTGAGACCGCCAAGCGCACTGGTGCCAAAGTCGCCGGCCCTGTCCCTCTGCCCACACGGATCGAAAAATTCTCCGTCAACAGCTCGGTTCACGTGAACAAAAAGTCTGCCGACCAGTTTGAGGTTCGCACACACAAGCGTCTTCTCGACATCGTTGATCCTACCGCCCGCACCGTGGACGAGCTCAAAAAGCTCAACCTCCCCGCCGGTGTTGATATTCAGATCCACATTTAATCTTTCCCCTTAACTTAAACTTTCCAAACGGAACCCAGACCCATGTCACTCGGAATCCTCGGTAAAAAAGTCGGTATGACCCGCGTCTTTGACGCAGAGGCAGGCTGTATGATCCCCGTCACTGTCGTCGACGTGAACGGAAACGAACTTCTTCAGGTGAAAACCACGGAGACTGATGGCTACTCCGCCGTTCAGGTCGCCTATGACGACCAGAAAGAGAAGCGCGTCAACCTTCCTGAGCGCACTCACCAAGCCAAGCAAGGTGCCACCGGCGCCAAAAAGCTCATCAAGGAGTTCCGCTTCGCAAGTGACGCGGACCTTCCCAACAAGGAGGACGGACATCCCGGAGCTGCTCTTTTCGAAGACGGTCAGTGGATTGATGTCATCGGCACCACCAAGGGTAAAGGTTTCCAGGGTAACGTGAAGCGCCACGGCCACAACGGCCAGCCAGACGGTCACGGTCACATGATGCACCGCCGAACTGGTGCCATTGGTGCCGGCTCGACTCCCGCTCGCGTTTGGAAAAACCAGAAGATGCCTGGGCACGATGGCACCGTCCGTCGCACCACGCAGAATCTTAAAATCGTTCAAGTCCGTCCTGACGACGGAGTCCTCCTCATCTCCGGCTCGATTCCCGGCCATAACGGTGCATACGTCACTGTGCGTCCGGCTCTCAAAAAGTCCGCAGCCAAGTAAACCCCAGTTTTAGAAAGAACCTGATCCATGTCAGCATTCACAATTCAAGACGCCGAAAAGGCCAACATTCAGCTCATCGCTGATGGCTCCAAAGGCGACCAGGCCGTGCACGACCTCGTTGTTGCATATCAAGCCAATCGTCGCTCAGGAACAGCGCAAGCCAAGACCCGTGGCGAAGTCCGCGGAACCGGCAAGAAGATGTATCGCCAGAAGGGAACCGGTGGCGCCCGTCACGGTGACCGTAAAGCCCCGATCTTCGTCGGTGGTGGTGTTGCTTTCGGTCCTCGCAACCGCTCTTACGCCAAGACTGTCTCCAAAAAGGTCCGCACACTCGCTCTACGCCGCGTTCTTGGTGAGAAGATTAATGAAGGTGTCGTTCACAGTGTGAGCTCTTTCGAAGTTACTTCCGGAAAGACCAAAGACATCGTCAAGGCCATCCGGGAGGTCTCCGACGCAGCCCGCGTAATCGTTATCGGGAAGTCCTTCACAGAGGAGACCTACCGCGCCGAGCGCAACCTCACTTGGGCTCTCCTTCAAACCGCCGAGAACGTCAACGTGGAAGAGCTTCTCTTCTGGGGCGATGTCATCATCGTCGATGACGCTCTCGAAACCCTCGCTTCGCGCACCGCCTAAACCACTCAGCAAGCCATGAGAGATATTTACAGCATTATCGATACCGTCCGCATGTCTGAGAAGGCAGCTCTTCTTCAGGAGAACGAGAACACCTACACTTTTAAGGTCGATCGTCGCGCTAACAAAATTGAGATCAAAAACGCCGTTGAGAAGTTCTTCAAAGTGAAGGTTCTTGATGTTCGCACCGCCAACTACGCAGGTAAGGCCAAGCGCCGTCGTCGCGCTGATGCCGGACGCACTCCCGCCTGGAAGAAAGCCATCGTCCGCCTCAAGGATGGTGATTCCCTCGACCTCCTCTAAAATTCATTTTTCGTAACCTCACTCAGAAAGGATCCTTCCAATGCCTCTGAAAAGTTTTAAGCCCGTCACTCCCGCGAACCGCTACAAGCAGCTCCCGACTTTTGACGAAATCACCAAGTCCAAGCCTGAAAAAAGCCTCCTCGAAGTTAAAAAACGCTCCGGTGGTCGTAACAATCAGGGTCGCATCACCATGCGCCACATCGGCGGTGGTCATAAGAAGAAGTATCGTCTCATCGACTTCAAGCGGACCAAGCGTGACGAAGTCGCAACCGTCGTAGGAATCGAATACGATCCCAACCGGACCTGCCGCATCGCCCTCCTTGAATACGCTGACGGAACTAAATCCTACATCCTGGCTCCATCCGGTCTTACCGATGGTCACAAGGTGGAAGCCGGCGAAAACGTCGAGCCCAAGGTTGGTAACGCCATGCCTCTGAAGAACGTTCCTCTTGGAACCGCGATTCACAACATCGAGATCCGCCCCGGATCTGGTGGGAAAGTCGCTCGCGCCGCCGGTCAGCAAGCCATCCTCGCATCCCGCGACGAAGGTTACGCCTTCATCAAGATGCCTTCCGGTGAACTTCGTAAGTTCCACGAAGAGAGCTATGCAACCATCGGGACTGTTGGTAACCGTGACCACATGAATGAGGTCTCCGGTAAAGCAGGCCGCACTCGCTGGCAGGGCAAGCGCCCATCTGTCCGCGGCATGTGCATGAACCCCGTTGATCACCCCAACGGTGGTGGTGAGGGTAAGTCCAAGTCCGGTGGTGGTCGTCAGCACCTCAAGTCTCCTTGGGGACACACCAAGGGGCAAAAGACCCGCCGCAAGCACAAGAATTCAACCTTCATTGTCGAGGACCGTCGCAAGTCCAAGCGCAAGTAATTTCACCTGCTAGTCACTTAACAATATTTCATTATGGCACGTTCATTGAAAAAAGGCCCGTATGTCGATCAGAAGCTTCTGCTGAAGATCGATGCCGCAGTCGAGTCGGGCAATAAAAAGCCCATCAAGACCTGGAGCCGCCGCTCCATGATCACTCCTGACTTCGTCGGTCACAACTTCGCCGTTCACAACGGAAAAACCTTCGTCCCTGTTTTCGTTTCCGAGAACATGGTGGGCCACAAGCTGGGTGAGTTTTCTCCTACCCGCATCTTCAAGGCTCACGGCGGCATTGGTAAGAAGTAATCTCCAAAAGAATCCTTCGTCATGCGTTTCCCATTCACCAATTCACTCCTCACCGGGCTTTTTGCCTTCGGTGCTGCGATGGCTGGTGCGCAGGAGACCGAGGTCCAGAAGCTTGAGCGCGAAAATCGCCAGTTGAAGCTTCAACTGGCGGACGTGAAGAAGAATCTGAATAAAAGTCTCATGGCTGCTCTCCAGAGGGAGGACACCAAGACGAAGGCTCTGAAGGAAATTCGCGAGTATCTTGCTCTCCGGGGTAAGGACCTCTTTGAGGATCGCGACACCAAATTGCTCAACGCTGTTTCCGATTATCAGGTTGCTCGCGAGAATCTCATGCAACTCGAGGATTCCGTTGGCAACCTTCTCCCAACCATCAAAAACTATCTCCGCACTGCGGTTGCTTCTAATCCTGAATTCCGCAAGGAAGTGGAAGTGAAGCTTCGCGAACTCGAAGTTGCCCTGGGCCAGCGTCAGCAGCCCAATCGCAAGGTCGAGAAGGGGACTGCCCGTGAAGCTCGCGTGGTCACTATTGACTCCAATACCGGTCTCGCAGTAGTCAATGCCGGTTCCGATGCGGAAGTCGGTGTTGGGATGCGCTTCCGAATCGAGCGCTCAGGCACTCACATTTGTGATGCTACGGTTGGCCTGGTAAGGGCCGATGTTAGTGGCCTCCTTCTGTTGCCTCTTATTAATCCTGAAGTCACGGCGCAGCCCGGTGACCTCGCAAAAATCATTACTGAATAAAATCTCACCCGACAAACTGATGTTAGTTCGTTCGACCACAAAATACGCTCGGATTTCTCCGAAGAAAGCACGCCACGTTGTTCGCGAAATTCAGGGGCTTCCTGTCTCCGATGCTCTCGACGCGTTGACCTATACGCCCAAGAAATCCGCTCACCTTATTGGTAAGACGCTTAAGAGCGCTATCGCCAATGCCGAGAATAATCACGAACTCTCTGCCGATGAACTCATCGTCAAGGAAGCGGTTGTTGGTGAAGGCCCGACTCTTAAGCGCTTCAAGCCACGTGCACGTGGATCCGCAGGCGCCATCCGCAAGCGCACCAGCCACATCTTCATCACTTTGACCGACGAGTTTGAAGCGCCTGAGGAGAAGAAGCGCTCCGGTAAGCCCAAGAAGCGTGACACCATCAAATCTCTCTTCGGAGCCGGCGCCAAGCCAGCTGCAAAGAAGGAGGAAGCTCCCGCCGGGGAAGTCGAAGAGACTGAAGCCACCGAAGGGTCCGCTGAATAAGCCAAACTGAACAATTTACCTTTAAAGAATCATGGGACAAAAAGTTAATCCAATCGGTTTCCGCCTCGCCGTCAACAAAGACTGGCGCTCCAAGTGGTATGCCGAGGGCAAAGACTACACCAACAAACTTCACGAGGACCTCAAGATCCGCAAATACATCGCCGGCCGTCTTCAGTCTGCCGCGCTTGCGAAGGTGATCATTGAGCGCGCCTGGAACAGCGTTCGCGTTACCCTTCACACTTCCCGCCCGGGACTTGTTATCGGACGGAAAGGTTCTGAGATCGAGATCATGACCAACGAGATCTCCAAGATTGCCGGAGGTTCGCAGGTGAAAATCGATATTGTTGAGATCCGCAAGCCGGAGCTTGATTCCCAGTGCGTATGCGAGCAGGTCTGCATCCAGCTCGAGCGCCGAATCGCTTTCCGCCGTGCCATGAAGCGTGCCGTTCAAACTGCCATGGACTTCGGTGCTAATGGAATTCGTATTCGTTGTGCCGGTCGTCTCGGAGGTGCTGATATTGCTCGTGCCGAATGGTATCGCGAAGGCAAGGTGCCTCTTCAGACTCTCCGTGTCCCCATCGACTATGGATTCGCCGAAGCCAAAACCGTTTACGGAATCATTGGTGTGAAGTGCTGGATCAATAAGAACGAAGATTCTGACAAAGGCGCACGCCCTCCAGGTCATGATCGTCCACGTCGTGGTGGACGTGGAGGACGCGGCGGAGACAACCGCGGTGGTGATCGCCGTGGAGGTGGTGGAGGAGGCCGCCCCGACAACAATCAAAACAAGCCCGCTGAGGGTGGAAGCAAACCAGCCGCTTCCTAATCCAGCACCCATTTTAAACCCAAGAATTTAGGAGGATAGAATTATGCCTTTAATGCCCAAAAGAACCAAGTTCCGGAAGTCACACCGTGGCAACCGGGGTGGTAACGCCCAGCGTGGCACCGATGTCAGCTTCGGTGACTTCGGACTGCAAGCACTCGGACGCGGATGGATGACCAACCGCCAGATCGAAGCCTGTCGTATTTCCATCAACCGCTTCCTCAAGCGTAAAGGTAAGACCTGGATTCGGGTTTTTCCTCACAAATCCATCACACGCCGTCCACCTGAAACCCGTATGGGTAAGGGTAAAGGCTCCGTTGATGCCTGGGTTGCTGTGATCCGTCCTGGCACCATGCTTTTCGAAGTCGGTGGTGTCCCAGAGTCTCAAGCCCGCGAAGCCATGCGCCTTGCATCTTACAAGCTTGGATTCGAAACCCGTTTCGTTTCCCGCAACAACCACTAAGCCTGATTTTATCTCGCTTAAACCACCGAACTGACCGAAAGGAATCACGTCATGCCCAAAGTAAAATTTTCTGAAGTTTCCGAGCTGAGTGTTGAAGAACTCTCGACCCGTCTTCGTGACCTTAAGGAGGAGGCTCTCAACCTCCGCCTACAACAGGCCACCGGACAACTCGAAAACACCGCCCGCCGTCGCATCGTCCGTCGCGAAATCGCACAGGTGATGACCGCTATCAATCAGCGTAAGTCCTCTTAAAGGAACCCTGACCGAAACCAACTTTTAACCTATTTCTAAAAAGATGTCCGAAAATCAGGAAGACGCCCCCAAGAAAGACTTCGTCCCATCCGAGGGACCTGCTGCGAACAAGAAGACCCGCGTTGGACTCGTGAAGTCCACCAGCATGGATAAAACCATCGTTGTGGAATACACCAACCGAGTTCCTCACCCCAAGTTCAAGAAGATCATCAAGCAGTCCAAGAAGTTCTACGCTCACGACGAAGCTGGTGAAGCTGCTGTCGGTGACAAGGTCCGCATCGAGGAGACCACTCCGATCTCCAAGCTCAAGCGCTGGAAACTTGTAAAAGTTCTCAGCCACTAAACAAGCCCGGCTCCCGCAGCCACTCAAACAAACTCTCTAACGATACTTATTTCGCCATGCTTCAAATGGAATCAAAAGTCGCGGTCGCCGATAACACCGGTGCCCGCCAAGCCAAAATGATTGGCGTCATCGGCAAGCGGACCAAGTCTGCTCGCGTCGGCGATGTCATCACCGCTCACATTCGCGAGTCCATCCCCACCGCTGCCGTGAAAAAAGGCTCCGTGGTGAAGGCCGTGGTCGTTCGCACCGCTTACCCTGTTCGCCGCGCCGACGGTTCCGTTCTTCGTTTCGACGAGAACGCCATCGTGATCATCGACAAGGACGGCAACCCTAAGGGATCCCGTATCTTCGGACCCGTTGCTCGTGAACTTCGTGAAAAGAACTTCATGAAGATTGTTTCCCTCGCTCCCGAGGTTCTTTAACTCCCAATTTCTACCGGACCCATGAAAGCAAAAACCCACGTGAAGCCAGGTGACGAAGTCGTCGTTATCTCGGGAAACCACAAAGGAAAACAGGGCACTGTCCTCTCCGTCAATGCTGCCAAAGAGCAGGTTGTTGTCGAGGGAGTTCGTGTCATGAAGAAGGCAATCCGCCGCTCCGAGGAGAATCAGGACGGTGGTATCGAGGAAGTCGATGGCCCGATTCACATCTCCAACGTAAAAAAAGTCTAGCCCGGAACGCCTGACTGTGTCAGGAACCCGGCCCGCTCCAACCACTCGAACAAATCGGGAAGGGGAGCACCCCGCGCGCTTAAGCACTCTAATCAAGCTGACCCGCCAATAATACAATGAAACCAACACTCCAGAGCCTCTACGAGGAGAAGCTTGTGAAAAGCCTCCAAGAAGAACTAGGCCTCACCAACGTTAACGAGGTTCCCCGCCTTGAAAAAATCTCCATCAACTCCCACGTCGGCCACTACGTCAATGAGCGTAAGGCAGCCGTCGAAGACGCAGTTGATGAAATCGGTAAGATCACCGGTCAGAAGGCGTCCGTCGTTTTCGCCAAGAAATCCGTCGCCAACTTCAAAGTCCGAGAGGGCGAAGCAGTCGGTGCCCGCGTCACCCTCCGGGGAGCCCGCATGTGGGAATTCCTTGAGCGCTTCATCGCAATCACCTGCCCGAACATTCGTGACTTCCGCGGCCTTCCCTTCAAGTCTTTTGATGGACGTGGAAATTATGCCGTTGGATTCTCCGATCAGTCCATTTTCCCTGAGATCGAGCTTGACCAGATCAAGCGCCAGATTGGTTTCGACTTTATCTTCGTGACTTCTGCGAAGACCGACGCACAAGCCAAAGCGATGCTCAAAGCCCTCGGCATGCCTTTCCGTGACAATGTCAAGGAAGAGACCGCCGCTTAATTTTACGACCTGGAAAAACTAATACCATGGCAACTCTCACAGACCCCATCGCTGACTTCCTCATTCGCTTGAAGAATGCTTCACGTGCTGGCAACGATTCATTCAAAGCTCCACATTCGAAAATGAAGGTGGAGATCGCCCGTATCCTCAAAGAGGAAGGCTACATCTGGAACTACGAGGTTGATACCTCCGGAAAGTTCCCCGAGCTTGTCGTTAAGACCAAGTTCGTTGACGGCGTCCCCGCGCTCACTGATCTCAAGCGGATCTCAAAGTGTGGACGACGGAAGTATTCCGGATCACAGGATATTCCCCGCGTGCTCAATGGCATGGGGATTTCAATCATGTCGACCCCCAAAGGTCTGATGACCGGGCATCAAGCCAAGAAAGACAAGGTTGGCGGCGAGATCATCGCCTTCGTCTGGTAGTAAACCCCTGACCTAAAAAATAGAACCATGTCAAGAGTAGGACTCAAGCCAATCCAGGCAGTCGACAAAGTCACCGTCAAGGTTGATGGCAATACCGTCATTGCCGAGGGACCCAAAGGCAAACTTACACTGGATCTCCCCGAAGGCATCACCGTTGAGGTGGGCGACGGAGAGATTAGCGTCAACCGTGCTTCCGAGCTTCGTCACGTGCGTGCTCTCCACGGCACTTTCCGCAGTCTCGTGCAAAACCTCATCGTAGGTGTGAGCGAAGGTTTCGTGAAGGAACTTGAAATTCAAGGCGTCGGTTTTCGTTCGGCGGTCAAGGGCAAGGACCTCGACCTCAGTCTCGGAAAATCGCACCCCATTCTTCACCCCATCCCCGAAGGTCTCACCGTGACTGTCACCGACAACACGAAGATCAAGGTGGAGGGAATCGACAAGCAACTCGTCGGCCAGTTCGCCGCCGAAGTGCGTAACTACTACCCACCCGAGCCCTATAAAGGCAAGGGAGTCCGCTATGTTGGCGAATACGTCCGCCGCAAGGCCGGTAAGTCCGTTAAGTAAATCCTGCCGACAACCCAGAACTTCATATTTCAAATGAGCACTCTCAATCGAAAGGAACTTCGCCGCAAGGTCCACCGCCGCATCCGGAAAAAAGTCTCCGGAACTGCCGAGCGTCCGCGTCTTGCCGTTCACTTCTCCAACAAGAACGTTTACGCCCAGGTCATCGACGACATCGCTGGTAAAACACTTTGTGCTGCTTCCACTCTCGATGCATCCATCGAGCAGACCGGAGCCAGCAAGGCAACGGCCGAGGCCGTTGGCAAACTTGTTGCCCAGCGCGCCGCTGACGCCAAAATCGAAGCTGTTGTCTTCGACCGTGGTGGCTTCTTCTTCACAGGTAAGGTCAAAGCCCTTGCCGACGCCGCCCGCGAAGGTGGTCTTAAATTCTAATCCTTGCTCCGAACTAAAATGGCAGATAACGAAAACTCCAAGCCAGCTGTAGACGCAGCGGCAAAGCCGGCGGAAGCAAAGACCGCTGATTCAGAACCAGCTGATAACAACTCAAACAATCGTGGCGGTGACAATCGCGGTGGTGGTAACAACCGTGGTGGCGGTCCCGGCCAGGGCGGTGGAAACCGCGGCGGCTTCGGTGGTCGCCAGCGTGAAGCTGCTCCAACCGATTCCGAAGGAAACGAACTCACCGAGAAAGTTGTTTTCATTAACCGGTGTTCCAAGGTGGTAAAAGGTGGACGTCGCTTCAGTTTCTCTGCTCTCGTCGTCTCTGGTAACGAAAAAGGTGCTGTTGGCGTCGGATTCGGAAAAGCCAACGAGGTTGCCGAGTGCATCAAGAAGGCTTCCGGAGTCGCTAGCAAAAGCCTCCAGAAGGTTAAACTCAACGGACCAACCATTCCTCACGAAGTTTATGCTGAGTTTGGTGGTGGTAAGGTTCTCTTGAAGCCTGCTTCACCCGGAACCGGTGTGATCGCCGGTGGTGGTGTCCGTGCCGTTTGTGAAGCCGTTGGTATTCACGACGTTCTCGCCAAGTCGATTGGTTCCAACAACCACGCCAACGTGGTCAAGGCAACCATCAAGGCTCTTACCATGCTCCGCAACAAGGACGACATCAATGCTCTCCGCGGAAAGAAAAAGGAGAAGGCCATCTAATCCGGTCTTCCCGAACCCTGAAACATATTTCAAAAAATGAATCTTCATAATCTCAAGCCCAATCCAGGAGCCAAGCACCGCAAAAAGCGTCTTGGTTGCGGAGAGAGCTCCGGTCTTGGTAAGACCTCCGGTCGAGGCCATAAAGGTCAGAAGTCCCGCTCCGGCGGTGGCGTTCGTCCTGGCTTCGAGGGTGGTCAAATGCCTCTTGCCCGTCGCCTCCCCAAGCGTGGATTCTCCAACCTTCAATTTCGCGATACCATCGCCATCGTCAATGTTTCCCAGTTGGAGCAGTATTTCGAGGCTGACGCTGAAGTGAATGAGGAGACCCTTCGTCAGGTCAAGCTGGTCAAAGGCCAGTGCGACAAGATCAAGGTCCTCGGACAAGGCGAGATCACCAAGGCTCTCAAGGTCACGGTTGATCAAGCAAGTGCTTCCGCAAAAGAGAAGATTGAGAAGGCTGGTGGCTCCCTGGAGCTTTCCTAGTTTCTTCTTCCACACTCTGGTGAAGAAGCCGTTTCACGCAATTTCCACGTTGGGCCCGGTTCGCCGGGCTGCAGCGTTTTTTGCATTATTGGGATTCCTGACTCTCTCATCCTGTGGTGAGGATCAGGATTCTCCTGCTTTCCTGATGGAGGAGCAAACCCGGGTCTTCACCGAAATGACCGCGGTGATCGAAGAGGTAGCCAAAGGTGGCGACCAGGAGGCGGCTGCCGTGAAGCTCACCGAGCTGGGTGAGGAGCTCAAGGAGCTTAAAATCCAACTGAATACCTCTCTTGAGGAACTTGAAGAATCCGACCGGACTGCCATAGCCGGTCAATCTGATTTTTTGGAAGCGACGGCAGCTTTCCAGAAAGCACAGGAAACCCTTTTTCGTTCCGGAAGGAACACCCATGAGCTTGCAAAGGCTCTGACGACGCATCATAACCCCGCTCCCTTGATTGGAGAGGGGAAATCCGAATAACTGTCCCGACATTTAAATCACTATGATTTCTGCATTTACCAATACCTGGAAAATTCCCGAACTTAGGGACCGCATCCTCTTCACCATGGCCATGATCGTGATCGTGCGCCTCGGTGTTCACCTCCCGCTTCCGGGCGTGAATATGGATGTCATCCGCGAGTACCTCGAGATCCTTAAAAAGGATAACGAAGAAGGTGCTGGTGGCGGCGTCGGAGCTATTTTGAATGTCTTCTCCGGAGGTGGTCTCACCAGCATGGGGCTCTTTGCCCTGGGAATCATGCCCTACATTTCGGCATCGATTATGATGCAGCTTTTGAGTGCAGTTGTTCCCAAGTTGGCTCGCCTCAAGAAGGAGGATGGTGGTCAGCAAAAAATCAACCAGTGGACTCGTTTCGTGACGATTGCGATTGCCGCGGTTCAGGGCTTTTTCCTCGCCAAGTCGCTTGAAAACCCGGAGAGCAACCCGCTTCTCCGTGGTATTGGTAAAGCGCTAGATGCAACCGGTGCGGACCTTGTGCCCGCCTTCGCCGCCAATGCGGGCGGTTCTTTCGTGGCGCAGACCGTCCTCATCATCATTGCGGGAACACTCTTTCTCATGTGGATCGGCGACCAGATCACCGAACGTGGAATTGGTAACGGTGTTTCCCTGATTATTTCGGTAAACATCATCTCCTCTCTTCCGGGTGTCATTGTGACGATCTGGAACACCTTTGTGATCGAGCGTGGTGACAATCCCTTCAGCCCTCTTCTCATCGTGCTGATGGTCGTTCTCTTCCTCTTCGTGATCGCAGCGGTGATTACGATTACCCAAGGTCAACGAAGGATAGCGGTTCAATATGCCCGCCGTGTTGCGGGCCGGCGTGAGATGTCCGGAGGAACCCAGTATCTTCCGCTCAAGGTGAACTACGCTGGTGTCATGCCCGTCATTTTCGCAACCGCAATTCTTCAGCTGCCAACCCAGCTTCTGGGGCAAATGACCGATGCTTCCTGGGTTCAGACCATGAGCGAACTGCTCTCTCCTGATGATATCTGGTTCTACCTCCTTTCCGGGTTCATGATCTTCTTCTTCAGTTTTTTCTGGGTTGCGACCATGTTCCAGCCATCGGAGGTTGCCGAGAATCTCAAACGGGGTGGTGGATACATTCCCGGCGTGCGACCAGGTAAGCCCACTTCGGACTTCCTCGACTACACTATGACCCGTCTTACTTTTGCGGGAGCTCTTTTTCTCACGCTGATCTTCATGATGCCGTTCTTCATCGGACTTGCACTTGATCTGGGTGCAAATAGCCTTGTGACGTCCTTCTTCGGTGGCACCAGTCTTCTGATTTTGGTTGGCGTGTTGCTCGATATGATGCGCCAGATTGAGACCCATCTGCTTCAGCGCCAATACGATGGTTTCCTCCGCAAAGGGAAGATCAAAGGCCGCCAGCAGCGTCAGGTTTCCGGCCAGCAGGCAACGAGCGCTTCGGTTCTCTATCTCTGGGTGGTCCTTGCAATGATCATCATTGTTGCTGTGGTTGCTCTCTTCATTAATCAGTAATGAGATCACGGCACCTCGTCTTCCTCGGCCCTCCGGCGTCGGGGAAGGGGACACAAGGTCGCCGATTGGCCAAGGAAAACGGCTTGGCCTACCTTTCGACGGGCGCGCTCTTACGGCGAGCCCTTCGTGATGACACGGATCTCGGCAGGAAGGCACGACCATTCCTGGATCGTGGTGAATACGTGCCGGACGAGATTATGGTTCCCATGGTTTTGGATTGGGTCGGGGAACAGGAGAATGGTTGGTTGCTCGATGGGTTTCCGCGGACTGTTCCGCAAGCCGAGGCGCTTGATAAGGCTTTGGCCGAGAAGCCATCCGCCATTATTTTACATGTCCCGGATGATGAGCTTCGAAGAAGGGTGGCGTGCCGCCTGGAATGTGTGGAGTGTCATCGGGTTGCTCGTGAAGGTGATGGCGATAAATGTCCGGAATGCCAGGGGGCGCTTGAACCCCGGGCTGATGATGCAGCGGCGAACTTTGAGAATCGTTTAGCCGAGTATCGACGCTTGGTCATTCCTGCCGTGACTTACTACTGTAATAAGCAGCGGGCTCGAATCGTGAATGGCATGGGTTCTCCGGATGAAGTTTATGAAAGGGTGAAGGGTTAGAAGGAGTGGCGCTCTCCAGAGCGCTAACCGGCAACTGATCCAGTGGGCAGTCTGGAGACAGCCCCTCCTTGGTCTCTCGTTGCGAAGATATTCTACGTCTTGACCCTAGGCCACCTTCTCGTTACCTCCTCTGCCTATGGCCAAGCGATCCAAGATTCCCATTAAGACCAAGCAGGAGATCGAAATGATGCGGGAGGCCGGGAAGGTGGCCAGCGATGTTTTGCAGCGCACAGCCGCCTTCATCGAGGCAGGGAAAACAACTCGCGAGGTGGATGAATATGCGTTGTCGCTGATGGACGAGCACAAGGTGAAGAGTGCTTTCCATAAGTATCGTGATTTTCCGGGTTACACCTGTATTTCGATGAACGAGGAAGTGGTCCATGGTATCGGTGGAGATCGCGTGATTGAGGATGGTGATTTGGTGAAGCTCGATGTGGGAGTGAAGCGGCAGGGGTGGATTGGAGATAATGCGCTTACGGTCCCGGTTGGTAAGATCAATGGAGAACAGAAGCGCCTTCTTGCGGTCACCGAAGAGTCGCTTTTCGTAGCGATTTCCCACGCCCGGGCAGGTGCTCCCCTTTATGATCTTTGTGCTTCGGTTGAGGACTATGTGACCAAATTTGGTTTCACGGTCGTGAGAGATTTGGTCGGGCACGGTGTGGGTCGTCAGCTACACGAAGAGCCCCAAGTGCCAAACTATCACCCGGGCGGTAAATCTCCCGTTCTGAAAGCGGGAATGATTCTTGCGATTGAACCGATGATTAATGCCGGGGTGGGCACGGTTGATTGGCTGGATGATGGTTGGACGGTTTCGACATCAGATCGCAGGCCCTCGAGCCACTTTGAGCATACCGTGCTTGTGACCAATGGAGATCCCGAAATTCTTACGTGGCGGCCTAGAACGGCCCTCCCCGAGCAACTCGGTATTCCTCCCTTGAAATAGATGCCGGAGGGTTCGGCCGATTGGGCTGGAGTCAGGAAGAAAGCTGGCAATACTGGGCGCAATGTCTCGTATTCTTCAACGAAGGACTAGTTTGATCACGGGATCTGTTTTGATCCTGCTTTTGTTGAGTCAAAAAGATTTGTGGCTTATTGGCCAAGGAGACCAACGGTCAGGATTCAGTCCTGAGTGAGTCCCGGGAGAAGGGTCCGGATTCTTCCGAGGAGGGACGTTCCCGCTCCACCCGCAAGATCTTGGAGGTAATTGTCAACAAGACTCACGAAATCGATGATCTCGCCAATTTTTATCATCCAGCGATTGTGCTTGAAGATGCCTCGTTGGAAGAAGGGCTTGAGCAGCTGCTGGCCAGCTATCGCTTGATTTGCGAGGAGACTGGAGAAACTGTTTTGCCTCTTAGGTGGGAGGTGAATGGTTCGCCGGAGATGATCCGAAAATTGGAATTAGAAGGCCGTTTTTTGAGCAGTTGCCGAATGCTGGCGTTAAGTGCCCGGATGGTCTGTGAAGTTCGAGATGGGGCTTTGGTTTTTTCCTCCGTCGAGTCCGGTCCGTCGCGGATACAAGAGTGGGTGGTACCTCCAACATTTTCCACCTATCTCGCAGGATTGGCTGGCGAGAAAATTGACTCAAAAAGTGCTGATCCATCTGGGGGCAAAAATATAGAGGGTATTCCTGCGCCTCTTTCAGATCTTTCTCTGATCAATGCATCATTTCGAGTGAGCAAAGTTTCCAATCTCTCTAAAATTTTGCGAGAGATGGCGGTTTTGGAGGATGGGGAGACTGTTGAAATGGAATCGTCGACCAGTCGCATGAAACTTAATGCCAGTGAGGGGACAATCGCGCTCGTCGATTTGTTGGTCCGAATGAGTATGGAAGATACTCCGGTGCAGATTCTTTATGAACTATCTCATCAGGTGGCTGGTGAGATTCAGTTGCTGCCCAAGATCATTTCCCGACCAGGACAGAATGCGACGATCGAGATTGGTCGGGAATACTCAGGAATGCAGGGCGGCGAAATCGTGAATGCCTTCGCTGGAGTAAAAGTGAGTTTAGGGGGCGAATTTTATGGATTTGGAGAACGGACTTCGGTTTTTTACGAGAGGACTGATTCGCCTTCCAGTGAGGAAATCGCGGCTTATCAGGAAAGTGGTAACCTGGAGGACTTGGATTTGAGGGGAGTAGGTATGATGGTTCCCGGTCTCACCAAAACTTTGCAAAATCGACGCGATAATTTGCCTGTGAGCGTGTGGGGTGATGCTGACCCGTCTGGCGAAAAGGTTTATCTCACAAGTCGGCGAATCGATGCCACTGGTCGAACGATTGAAGGCCCGTGATTACTTCGCTTTTGCGTCGGAGAAGCGATCACCGGTAAAGGGATCGTATGGTGTCGGTGTGTTGAACTTAAATTCATCAGCCCACTTTTTGGCGGCAAGCAATTCATGCTCCGACAGCGAATCCTTCAATCTATCATAAGGCCCCTGAGCCTTTTTGTTTTTCATTTTCAAGGCGAGGCTCAGCCAGCGAGCGGCTTCCTGCTTGCTTTGATCCATGCCCTGTCCTTTAAGTGCGGCTTCGGCGAGAGGCAGGCAGGGAAAGGATCTTTTGTGATCCTGGACGATCGTTTTCCAAATTTCCACTCCGGCTTTTTGATCCTTCCGGGTTCCGTATCCGTAAAAGTAGGAATAGGCGAGGCTGTCTTGAGCAAGAGGGTCGCCTTCCTTGGCTCCCTTGAGGAGCCACTCAACGGCCTTCTTGGGATTTTTTTCAACTCCTTTGCCGGAAATATAACGCCGGCCCAGGCTGCTCATGGCTCTGGAATCACCATTGAGGGCACCCATTTTATAGTATTCCACAGCCTTCTTGTCGTCTTGTTCCACTCCGGCTCCCGCCCCGTAATAGGTCCCGAGATAGAATTGTGATCTTGCAGAACCTTTCTTCGCGGCCTCGATGAGCATGCGGCAACCTTCCTGGCGATCGCGGGGGACACCATCTCCCCGCCAGATCATGGTTGCCAGATAGCTGAGTGAATAGACGTCATCTTGTTTGACGGCCATTCGGTAATACTTCAGGGCGCTTTCGGAATCTTGATCAACATCGAGACCCAGCTCAAAGCGGCGGCCGAGATTTGCCTGCGCCATGACGCTTCCCTTGGTCGAGGCCTTTTTGAGCATATCGATTGCTCGATCCTTGTCTTCTTCGCCTTTGAGGAGAAGAACGGCAAGATCGTTCATCGCATCCGCGTCACCAGCTTTCGCTGCTTTTTCCAGCTTTTTGGGATCCCGTTTTTTCTGGGCCGGAGCGTCTTCGATTGCCTGAAGGTGAGAGGAGGAGCCAAGGGTGGCAATGAGGAGGGCGGTTTTTAAAAAGGTCTTCACGGAGATAGACTGAATGTAGCTGAGGAGATTTCAATACCTCGAAAATGATAGACCTGAAATTTAGGTGTCCCAGTTAGTTCTTCTTCTTACCGTAGCGGGTGAAGAGATCTTCAAGTCGTTCACGATCAATGGGTTTTGAGAGTAGGGTCACGGTGCCCTTCGGGAGGAGGCGATTGACCACTTGCACCTCGTCACCATCGAGGGAGTCAACCAAGGCCACGATGGGAAGGTGATAGTGCTCCTCCGACTTTAGCAATTTTTCATAGAGTTCGTTGCCGTCCATGTCGGGAAGTTTGATATCGAGAACGGCGAGGCTGAAATCATATCCGCTGGCAGGAGTGAGAGCCTGTTTCGCACTCGATGCCTCAATATGATGGAAGTCACCTTCCCGGAGAATGGTGATCATTTCGGAGAGGAGGGAGCTGTCGTCGTTGATGACAAGAATAGGGTTCATGATCAGACCCTGTCGGGAAGGATTCAATCTGTCCGTTACAAAGTGAAACGAAATTTGTCGTGGAAAGTTCCTCGCCCGATGGAATTCTCATTTGCCATGAAACGCTTTCGCAGACTTCGTCGATTTCTCTTCCGAAGCGTCATTGCGCTGATTGTCCTGATTGGCGTGTACTGGATCTTTGAAAATTGGCGAGGAGCCAAGGCGTGGGAAGAGGCGAAGGCGAGAATTGACGAGGCGGGAGTTTCGATTGTGCGGGCAGACTATGCCGGGCCGGAAATTCCGGAAGAGGATGATTTGCTGAAGAATCTGATTTTTATTGCTGAGTTTGATCATGAGCGAGAAGACGCACAGAAGGGGTGGCGCATGCTTTTTGCGGAGAAGCGATTTGGAAGTTTCTCGAGCCCGGGTCGTGGCAAATTAGGGAACTATAGGGACTATTTTGAGACAGTGATGACGGAGGACGAGGCGCGGCAAAGAATGGCTGAAGAAGCTTCCGCCTTCGAAGATCGGCTGAGCGCCTTGGCTGAGGTGATTCTGGAGAAGCCGGTGTATCAGGTGTTCGCCCGTGGCGCGACGGATCTTGCCATTTGGGAGTCAGATTTGCACGTCGTCGGAGTCCAAGGATTAATCGAAGGCTATCAATCTTCAGCGTTGATGGCGATACGCTCGGGAAACTCAACCTTAGCCGTGGAACGAATCCAAACTCTCGATCGAGTGATCAAAATTTCCAATGCGCCAAGTTTGGTCGATGCACTGGTCGCCCAAGTGGGAGTGAAAATCATGACGACCATCATTTGGGAAGGGCTTCAGAGGGAGGTTTGGTGTCTTGAACAAATTGAGAGGTTAAAAGTGATACTGACGGATCATGATTTGAAACAACCCTATCTGAAATCCCTCAAGCACGAGTTAGCATGGGGGCTCGAGTCCCTGGACTCTCTTGATGAGGCGGAAGTTCAGTTGGAGGAGATGGGAGGCGGGGTGGCCGGTGGTATTGCTGCTTGGTTGGGTTTTGGAGGTCCGCAGGGATGGCAGGATCGACGAAAAGTATTGCTGACGAATACCTACCTTGATCTGATCGAGATTGTGGAGTCCGGGAAGTTAAGGGAAACGGAAGAGCTCCTCGCTGAGCTTCCCAAGAATCAATTTTCGCCGATGGCAGTTGCTCGTATGGCAGCACAGGCCGGTATTTTTTCGTCCGAGAGGTATGCCGAATCCTGTGCGATCAAGAGGATCGCCTTGTTGGCGCTTGAATGCGAAAGGGAGAGGTTGGTGTCAGGCAGCTACCCCAAATCGCTGAATGACCTGGAATTATCATTTCCGATTTCCGACATGACTGATCCGGATGAGCGTGATTTGCAGTATGAACTTGGTCCCAACGGGCGGCCGCAAATTTGGTCAGCTCATGAAGCCGAGGTGATTACGGAGGAGGATGGATGGGACGGTCGGGATGGGCCGCAACTCCGCTGGCAGTTCTGGTCGGAGAATGAATGAGGGAGGGCTTGTTCCTCGTCCTTGTCGATCTTCTTGCCAAAGCCGAAAAATCCACCTGATGCTTTCGCGATTTTCTCGCCCATGAGGAGGACGGAGGTCTTCATGATTTTGGCATCCTGACCACCGATTTTATCGTTGATTAATCCGTTGACTCCGAGGAGGTCTTCCATGGGGTTTTCAGAGTTCATGAGCTCGGGGAGAGCCGTTGGCATGATGGCGAGAGCCCGCTCCATCATCCTGGCGGTAGGGGGATGTGTTTGTTGGGTTGAGAGTTCGGTGAGGACATCGACACAAACGTTTGCTTCTTTTTTGCCGATATTGCCATCAGTAGCGGCCACCAGGAGGAAGGCAATGAGGGGCGTCCAGCCAATGTGATCCCATTCATCGGAGGTGAGTTCGTTAGGATCCATGGAGATATCTATTTGAGGGTGATGGTGGCGGACTCGAGGGGAACGGTGAGTTTGAAACCCTCTCCGTAGTCGCCGACGATGCCGCCCTTGTCCTGGGCGATTTCGAGCGAGTCGATGGGCTGTGTGCTCAGGCGAAAATTGCCAGATTCTATCGTGTTGAATTCGCCGTCGCTACGAAGGGTGACGCCTTTTTCGTCAACGAGGACCTCGAAGGAGGCTTTGGATCCGGCTGTGACTTCAATGGATGCAGTCTTTGGTTTTCCTCCTCGCCTGACAGTGAAGTGGAGGTGCTTGTCTTTGAGGTAGAGTGACCAGCCGTGGTTGGATCCACCTTGGGCTAGGATCACTCCGGTAGCGGGGTATTTTTCCAGCGTTGCAGAAATTTTGAAGGAGCGGTTGGCGATGTCCGGAGAAGTTTCGGAAGTGAACTTGTCGCCGGGTTTGAGATTAAAGATCTTTTTGCCCGAGGTTTTTGGCTTCTTGGTTTTCTTTTCTTTCCGCCAGGAACCGAAGGGGACGACGCCGCGTTCCTTGGCCCATTGATTATATTGGGCTGTCATTTTTTTGACGATGTCAGGATACTTTTCAGCGAGGTTGTTCATCTCGGTCCGGTCGGCGGGAATATTGTAGAGTTCCCATTTTCCTTTGACGCTTTTGGCGACGAGTTTCCACTGGCCATCCCGGACGGCGCGGTTGCCTTCGTGCTCGAAGAAGATAGGCTTGCCGCGTTTGAGCGCTTCGCCTTTTAGGATTGGGACAAGTGAGGTTCCTTCTACCGGGATCTTATCCTTCGGGTAGGTAGCTTTTGCGAGATCCAGGCAGGTTGCCATGAGGTCGATGAGGTGGGTTGGCTCGCCTGAGTTCCTTGGATAAAGGGAGACGGTTGGACTCGTGGAAATCACGCTCGGCGCGGTGATTCCTTTTGGCCAATGTGCGATGAGCGGGGAGGAGATGCCGCCTTCGTGAACCCAGTGCTTGTATTCGCGGAAGGGGGTGTTGGAAACGTTGGCCCAGTTTTGCCCATAACCGATTTCAGTTTCAGGAGGTCCCGGCATGACCCCTTTGCCGCGGCGCAGCGGATAGCCGTCGCGGGACTGGGGCGGAACCATGTTGGTTTGGAGTTCGTCCTTACCCATGGGCTTGAGGGTTGGTTTGGCGGGGCGCTCAAGTGGGCCGACGAGCTTGCCCCGGCCGAAGCCTTCGGCGCAGCCGCCGTTGTCCTGAAGGTAGAAGATGAGGGTGTTGTCGAGTTGCTTATGATCTTTGAGGCACTTGACGATGCGTCCGATGCCTTGGTCCATGTTGTCGACCATGGCGGCGTAAACCTCCATGCAGGCGGATTCCCACTGCTTGAGTTCGACCTTCGACCAATCACCGACCGGGCCGGGGATTTCCCATTTGGGATCGATAAGGCCGAGTTTCTTCATTTTTTTGAGGCGGGCCTGGTAGGCGGGCGCGTAGCCGTCGTCGTATTTGCCATCGTATTTTGCGATGTCCTCGGGAAGGGCATGCATGGGCCAGTGGGCGGAGGTGTAAGCGACGTAGTGGAAGAAGGGCTTGTCCGCGTGGTCCTTGAAGTGGGACTCGATGTATTTGACGGTGTTGTCCGAGATGGCGTCGGTGTAATACCAAGTGCCGTCAGGCTTGTATTCGGGGTCGTTTTCAGGAGTGATTTGGGTGTTGCCGCGGGTGAGGGAGTTTGGATCAAAGAGTGAGCCTGCTCCGTGGATGGTGCCGAAAAATTTGTCGAAGCCGCGCTGGCGGGGCCAGTTGTCTTTGGGATCAGTGGCAGAAATCTTGGGGGTGACATGCCATTTGCCAGCCATGTAAGTACGGTAGCCGGCAGGCTTCAGAGCTTCTGCGATGGTGACACACTCCTTGTTAAGAAAACCCTGATACTGGGGGATGCCGTAGTTGCTGGTCATGTGGCCGATGCCTGCCTGGTGAGCGTAAAGTCCGGTGAGAAGGGAGGCGCGGGTGGGGCAGCAACGTGCGGTGTTGTAAAACTGGGTAAAGCGCATCCCGTTGGAGGCGAGGCGGTCAAGGTTGGGCGTTTTGATTTCTCCCCCGTAACAACCGATGTCCGAGTAGCCCATGTCATCGGCCATGATAATGATGATGTTGGGCCGCTCGGCAGCTTGAGAAATAAAGGGGACGGCCAGAATCAGGGTGGCGAGAAACTTCGTGAAGCGGTGCATTTCACAGTTACGCGATGGGTGGGGTGGATCTTCATGAAATCAGCCCCGTAATTTGATCTTTCCGGAGGCCTAGTTCAGCCAAGCGTAGCCCGCATTCAGATAGGTGGCGAAGCTGACCCAGAGGAGGTAGGGGATGAGGAGGGCAGCGGCTGTTTTGGAATATTTGGCGAATTCGCGAATCGTGAGGAAGATAAAGACCCACATGAGGATGATGGTAATCAGGGCGGCGGCAATTTGATGAAGCCCAAAGAATAGGGGAGTCCACAACAGATTGAGGATGAGCTGCGTCACGAAAAAGAAGGTGGAGCGGGTCTTTCCGATTTGCCCGGGGTAATGGTGCCAAATGAGGGCAAAGCTAACGCCGATCATGAGATAGAGTGCGGACCAGACAGGGCCAAAAAGCCAATTTGGAGGTCGCCCGGGAGGGTGTTCGAGCGCTTCGAACCAGTCTTTCAGCGATGAGGAGGTGAGGAATCCGCCAAGCCCGCCCAAAAGAAGCATGGCGAGGGCTGAGATGAAAATTTTTGCGGAGAGAGGCATTGATATTTTGATTGATCAAATAATAGCAGGTCGCTCATTTTCGGGGAGAAAGAAAAAAGCCCGCAGCTCTGATGAGCTGCGGGCTTCTAAAGGGAGGGCGTTTATTTTTCAAATGAAAGGCCGCGGAATTCATCTGCCGCGGCTGAAACGGCACGTTCGATTGGGAGGCGCTCGGTGGAGGACCCGGTCCAGAACCCGTGACCGCTGGTGTTGTTGAGCATGTATTGGGCATCGCTTGGGGTTTCCATGGCGGCGCCGTGGGCCACCAGGATGGTGTCAGGGCTGAGCTCGCGACACTTTTGGTAAACCTTCTCGGTCTGCTCGGCGGTTTCTTCGATGGTCATGCCGTTGTCATAACCCTTGATGCCACCTTTGGTGGTTCCGGCGTGGTAGCAGAAAATGTGGGGCTTGGCCTGCTCGCAAATCGCGTAGGAATCTTCCTCGGTGAAGGCCAGTCCGACGGAAACCATGTCCATTTCTTCCTTGGCCAGGATAAGCATATCGATCTCGTTTTGGATGGTGATACCAGCGGAGGTGATGACTTTGAAGATCTCGGAATCGTGATCCACATAGGAAACTGATGGGCCGATGTTGGAGACAGATTGGACGCCCATATCTTTGCATTGCTGGAGAACCATGCGCATGTCCTTGAGCGGATCGTTTGCGTTCAGGCAGGCGCAGACGAAGGATTTTCCGCTGAGCGCAGGCATGATGTCCTCGCGGGTGTAGTCGAGGGTTTGCTTGTTGGAGTCGAGGATGGGCCACATCATGGACATGGTGCCCATACCGTTCGCGCGGAGACGTGCTCCGGAAAAGGTGTTGATGCAGTCGGTGCCGGCTGCTTCCTGAAGCTTGGCGACGAGCCCTGATCCCGCAGAGGAGATCATGATTGGGATGCGGGCGTCTACCTTTGCTTTGAGGTTGGCGAGGATTTGCTCGGTGGTGATGCGTTTGGTGATCATGAGTTTAAGAACTGGTTGATGTTTTGAATCAGAGATTGTCGGTAGGCTTCCGGTTGGTGGTAGCGCGCCGGGAGATCGATAAGTTGAGAGTTTGGGAGGGCGTTGGCAATCGCGGAAGCGACGGATTCGGGGTGAAGGTCATCTCGCGGGCTGGCCATAACGAGCGCCGGGGCGGAGATGCCTTGGAGGTCGTTGAGCGAGGCAAAAGGGCGCGAGTGCCACATTCGACCGAGGACCGCGTTGCCCGGACGCTGGTAAACGGCGATGATGGATTTTGCGACCGGCTCGTTGGAGGCGAGGAGTGTTTGGAATTCCGGAAGGGATTCGAAATCGCTCTGCTCCATCTCGCCCACATCGGCAACGAGCTTGAGGTGGGCGGGACAGGTGGAGTCGAGCCAGGATGGACGAAGAAGGATCAGCTTTTTGAGCCGCTCGGGATATCGAAGCGCGAGATTCAGGGTAATGGCGGAGCCCATCGAAAGCCCGCCAAGGTGGCATTGCTCGATCCCAAGATGATCCATGAGTGCGATGACATGATCCGCGAAGGAGTCAAAAGAGAAGGTCTCGGGATCAAAGTCCATTGATTCTCCATGTCCCGGCATATCCGGAGTAATGAGGCGAATGTTTTCCAGACCGAGGAGTCCCGAAGTGGTTTGGATTTTTCCGGCGCCGAGGCCGTGGAGGAAGACGAGGGGCTCAGCGGAATCAAGACCCAGGATGTCGTATGAGAGGAGCATGATAAGATTTAAAGTCCCGTTGTGGGTGATCAGTCGGGGCGGGGAATTTCGAATTGATCTTCGGTGCGCGAATACCAATCGGGAGAGGCCATCCGGGCGAGCGGGTGATACTTGCCGTGTTGGAGATAGCCATCTTCATCCATGAGGCCATCGCGGACATGAATGAAGTGAACGATGCCGACAACGAGGCGATTGGTGCCGATTTCTATTGTTGAGTGTTCAGTGCATTCAAGGGCGACCGGGGCATCAGCAATCCGTGGAACTGCGATTTTCTGCGAGGGAAGAGTGGCCAGGCCAAGGAGGTCGATCTCGCTTTCGCCGTGGGGCAGGGTCGCGGAGGTTGCTACCATGGTTTCTCCTAGCGCTTCATCGACCGTGTGAATGACGAACTCCCGGTTTTCGCGAATGTTTCGCGCGGTGTCCTTCGGAGTGTGGCGATCTTTGTTTCCCGGAGCAAAAGCGACGAGCGGCGGGTTGGAGCCAAAGACGTTGAAAAAGGAAAATGGCGCGGCGTTGATTTTGCCGTTGCGATCTTGAGTCGTCACCCAGGCAATGGGCCGTGGGGTGATTAGAGAGGCGAGGATGCGATAGCGATCGCCTGGGGGAATAACTTCGAGATCAAAGGTCATGAAAAGAAAAGGAAGAGGAAGAGGAAGAGGAAGATGTTCATCAGTCTCTTCCTGATCAAGCCCCGTCTATGCGGCGGGCTCGGAATCCTTATTCTTGAGAGCGGCCTTTGGCTCCTCGTCAGGCTCAACGAGTTCCACCTTCGCGCCTTCGGGAGCGGCTGCCAGCCGGTTGGTCACGAGGTGCCAACCCTCCACAAGATCTTCCGTTACCACGAGGTTTTCGGGATCAGCCCAGATGGGGGTAATCTTCTGTCGCTTAAGAGTCAATTCAACCGGATCAACGGTCAGGATCTCATTGGGCCGGCGGAGGGTGTCGCGGGGAATGACAAAGACGTTCGGAATGGTTGCCCCTTCGAGAATGGCCCTTACCGGTTGCCCAATCCGGAGTGGATCGGAATCATTCTTGCCCTCGGTTTTTGCCAAGCCAAAGGGATCGTCAACTCGAGCGATGACAAAGAGTTTGCGAGATTTTTCGTCGAGGATGCCTTCGGTGCGAACGATTTTCCCACTCCAGGTCTGCCCGGATTCCTCGGTGAGGGCATCGACCAAGGTGACATCGATCGGAGAATCGTTGGGATTGTTGGGAAGGGTAACATGAGTTAATTCCCGCGCCGAGAGTGACAAACGGACTTCGGCAAAGTCGGTGGAGAAGATTTCCCCAAGAACGGTTCCAGAATTCACGGACTGGCCCAGTCCAACCATTCGCTGCCTCACTCTGCCGGCATAAGGGGCGACCACTTCGGTCCTTTCGAGATCGCGAACAGCGTCATCCAAGTCGGCTTGGGCTGCTTTGACATCGGCTTTTGCCTGTTTGAGCTGGGGCTTGCGAAGGACAAGGTCGGTGGGAGGCTCGGTGTAGCCAAGGTCATTCCAGTCGAGGAGGGCTTGCTTTGCGCGGGCTTCTTCCTGCGCCAAGCTGGCTTCCGCTCTGGCAAGACGGGCCAAGGCTGCGGTTTTGGCGGTTTGGAAGTCGGTGGGATCAATGACGAGGAGGATTTCTCCCTCTTTAAAGAAAGATCCACTCTCAAAATTTGGCGAGATTTCGCGCACCCGGCCACTCACGCGGGGAGTCAGGGAAGTTTGATTATGGGGCTGGACGAGACCTTGCGACTGCAGGACGACCTGATAGTCGGTCCGTTGGAGGACAACGGCTTCTGCTTCAATCAGACGGCGTTGGGCCCGGCGAGGACGCGGTTTTGATTCCTCATCAGCCAGTTGTTGGAACGCAAAGTATCCCGCTGCCAGAACAGCAATGGGGAGTATCATACGAATCAGTTTGGCCATGGACGTGTCGAGTGTAGCCCTAATTACGCAAAATGCGAGCCGGGTCTAACAATCGATTTTTTGGCCGTTTACCACCGGTAGGTGAGGGAGCTCGTGACGGACTGCCAGTTGATCTCGTAATCGCCAAAAAAGCGGGCTGAATATTTTCGTTAATGTTGGCGTCTTTGAACAGGGTGTTGATGTAAGCGAGGCTCAGGCTGACGCGGTCGTTGATGTGGTAGGTTCCGCCAATGCTGAACATGTGGCGATCAGTGAGAGGAATGGCCGGAGAAAAGGTGTTTGTGCCGATGGGCGACTCGGAAAAGAGGTAGCCTGCGCGAAGGGTGAGCTTGTCATTGACGTCCCATTCTCCACCGAGACCGATGCTGAATGACTCTCGCCAGTCAAGAATGAGGCGGTCGTTTCCGGCATAAAGGGCTTGGTTTGCGCCAACTCCGATGGGGATGTCATCATGGCTGGAATTGCCAATCCACTCGTATTGAAAGCCGAGGCGGACGTCTTCATTGAAATCATATCGATAAGCCAGAGCAATGCTGCCCGGGTAGGTCATGTCTGTGTCGAAATCACTTTCGGGAGGAAAAGCCCCTCCGAGAGCAGGCGGGATATTCGCCACGTTGTAGTCACCGGAGTATTCGATTTTGACAGGAAGCCTTGCAACCACCGACATGCGGTGCTTTTCAGCTAACTGGATGTTGATCCCCAGATAGGCTCCAAGGCCCCAGCCATCGCCGTCAAATTCAGCCCCACCTCCGGGAGTGGTGGGATCCATGGTGGCGAGAGTCCATGGGTAATCCTGTTTAAAATTCAGACTAGAGTAGGCGATGTCCAGACCGAAGCCAATCGAGACTGCATCGCTCGCTTGATAAGCGACGGCGGGATTTAAAGTGATATATTTCAGGTCCGACTTGTAGGGAGCGGTGAATTGGAAGGATCCCTCGCGTGGCCAGTCGAGGGCGAGTCCGAAGGGGGCGTTGGCTCCGATTCCGAACGCCCACTTGGAGTTGTTCGAGGGGCGGTGGACGTAGTGAAAAGAGGGAATGGGAATCCATTCACTGCCCATTGATTCGTTACGGCCCGGAGATTTGAAATCGGTTTGGCCGTAAAGTCCGTTGAGGGTGAACTGAATGGTTGATCGATCGATATCCAGCATGTTGGCGGGGTTGAGTCGCGCCACCGAAGGATCCCGGCTAAGGGCAAGGTTCGATCCCACCATTCCCTGGCTCTGTGCCGAGGTGGGCAGATTGCGGAGGCCCTCGCCTGCAGAACTGAGCTGAGGCAGGGCTAATGATCCAACAAAAAGGCCAGCCATTGCCCCTTTTTGAATTGTTGTGTGTTTGTGCATCCGTTTGCACCACAAGATATCTAATAAAAAAGCGATCTGTTTTCTGGCTAACGGCTTAAACAGAGCACGTTTTTATCCGGCTTTTTGCAGGGGTTTGATGGAATTTACGGCGATTTTCTTTAATTCGTCGCGATCCGGAACATCGGTTCCGGGACCGAAGGATCTATCTTTTAGGGATTGAATGGATTCTTGAATTTTTACGCGAGCTTCCTCTGGTAGTTGGTTATTGCTTTGCAGTCCTTCAAGGAAGGTCAGTAAACTCACGGGAGTGAGTGTTCCGGGGAGTTCCGGCCCGCGATTGACGATAACCTCTTGCTTCTTTTTGAAGAAGATGAAGTAGATGGCCACTCCGATCGCCGGAAGCAAGAGGATGAGAAAGAGGAGGTATGGAGGGGACTTGGCAGCGCCGCCCTGAATTGCAGTTATTTTTTCTACAGTGAGCAAATCGACATCCTCATATTTTTGAAGAGTGAGGCCCTCGTCTTTTTCGGTGGAGAGTTTGGCCAGTACCTCGGGGAAGGTGAAGTTCTCGGGAAGTTGGTCGGCTTCGGGCTCGAGAACGAGGCGCCATTCGTGAGTCGAAATCGGCGCGCCATCATCGGTGCGGGCGTCGAGCTCGTCGACCTGCAATTCCCGGTCGTCGGTCGAGGCGATTTCGAAACCGTCAATGGGGAGCTCGATCAACTCGTCGAGTGGTGGAACGAGCCCGTGTCCGGAAGCCCGGATCTCCAGGGTGACATTCCCTTCTTTTTCCGTCTCGCGTTGATCGAGGATCATAGCGAGAGAAAGGTCCCGGTAGGGTCGAGCCGGGGCCTTGCCGCTGGCATCAATCGGGATGGCTGCGGATGCGATGGGAAGGACAACGTAGCCGGAGGTATCGAGGAAATCGAGATCGATCTTAAGTGGTGGGATGGCGTCGATTTCCGGCCCTTTTGGTTTGAGAAGGAAGTAGGCATATGGGGTGACGGTCCATCCGTCCTCGGCATCGGTCCGGCTGGCGACTTTTGAATTGTGAAAAGTGAGTGAGACAATTTCGAAATGTTCCTCAAGAACGCTACGAGCACCTTTCTCAAACTTGTCGCGGTAGTCTTCGGTGGGGCGACCATAGTTGTATGAATAAGGGGAGTTGTTTTGATTGATCAGGTAGCGCTGGAAACCACCGGATTCACGCTCGATTTCCCTGGTGTGGCGTAGGTTTACGAAAAGTCCGAAGGGCTCGCTGGCGTCGATTTGGTCCGGGCCGTCGAGACGAACATCGAGTTCAATCTCGGTGACGAGGTCCTGATAGTATTCGAACACGCGGGCGGCTTCTTCGATTCGTTCATGCTTACCTGTGATTTGGAGGGCTGCCTCGAGGAATCGGTATTTGAGGTCGGCTTTGACGTTGGCGAGCCGGGAATTGAGGGTCTTGGCAAAGTCGTCAAGATGACGTTGGCGCGATTCATTCGGAATGCTTTCGAGGGCAGCTTTGATCTTCGGGAATTCGGCGGGGATGGGCTGGTGCTCGGCCTTGAGGGCGGCGAGATCAGGAGAGCCGAGCGCGGCATAAAACCAGGTGGTGAAGGCTTCGGTTGATTCCTCGCCTTCATCTTCGAGTGGAAGAGTGGTGATGTAATCCGAGGCTGCCGATGCCAAATCCTCAAGAGCGAAGGCCTTGGTGGTGGAGTGCTCGGGGTGCGAGGTGATGCCGGCTTTGTAGTTGGATTCCTCGTATTTGATCGAAGCAAGCTGGACCTTGAGAGTCCAGTTTTCGGGGTGCTGGTCGAGGGCGTCGAGACAAAGGTTTTTGGCGGCCGCGTAGCCTTTGAAGATTTGCGCTTCGAGTTCCTTGTCTTTGCGGTTGGTTTTAGCCTGCTCTTGAAGCTTGGGGTTGGGCCAGAGGAGGGCCAGATTTTGCCTCATGCGACGGAGAAGTGAGGCAATGGTGCCAGCGTCCAATTTTGAGGTTTCTCCAAAGACGGCGGTGAGGGCTTCGACCCGCCACACTTCGGCTTGGGAGTGTGCCTGGATAAAGGCGTCAGCAAATTCCTCCTGGAAGTTTTCATCGAGTCCGAGGGCTTTCACTTCGGTCACCATGTTGGAGAGTAGTTTAAGATTACGTTCTTGCTTGGATCGTGTAAGCGGGATGGTCTCGGCGCGTTGGTTGTATCCGTAATAATAGGAGTAGCTGGAGCGGTATCGGCTCTGTTGATTTGGATTATTGTTCTCGCCCCAGACCCGGATCATTTCACGCACCAGTTCTTTGGTTTCTTCTGGTTTGATTTTCGCGAGTTTCTTAAGAATGGGGAAAGCCTTTTCTTCCTCTTTAACCTTGAGGAAGAGCTTGGCGGACAGGGCAATATTCTCAAGGCGAACGGGAGAATCGACTCGAGCCAGCCACTGCTCATCGGGCCGGGTGCCGAGGAGGTCGCCGGATGGAATAGCCGGAGTAGTGCGTGAGCTGGTTTGTTGAACGGGGGGACGATAGCGCGAGTAGAAAAGGTTTCCAAAGGGGTCAACTTGAGCCTGCGGGCGCATCGAGTTGGATGTGTCGAGACGATAGGAACGTTCGGCTTCGGCATTCCAATTTCGAACGTAAAGCGTCAGGATTTCCTGCCAGGGCTTGAGATCGATTTTCTTGTTGGAGGTGAGGGCGGCGACGGCAGCGGTCTGGAGCTTGAGTTGCTCCAAGCGGAAGTCGGCCGAGCGGTGCTCCCGGACCTGCGAGGCCAGCGTTCCGACCGTCGCGAGGATTTCGAAGCCTTCGGCGGAGGCGTTGGCGAAAGTCTTGACGAGCCAGTCGCTTCCGGTGCCATCTTCAAGATCGGGGACAAGGGCGAGGGCACGGTAAAGTGCTTCGGCCCGTTCGTTGAGCGGGGCTTCCTTTTCGCGAATGATGGCGAGTGAAATTTTCCAGGCATTTTCGAGATGCTCTCCGTCCCGATCGGCGGAGTGGGACTCGGCGTGGTAGCGGCCCAGGAGATTGAGGGCGGAGTAGTTTTTCTTTTCCTCGGCTTCTTTGAGGGCGGGAAGGAAAGGAGGGGTCTCGTCCAAGTGACCTGCCTCAATCAAGAGTCTTGCGGTGCGAGCCTTGGTCTCTTCGTCGCCCAGCCCAAAGTAACGGGTTCCTTTTGCAAGAACGGCGAAGAAGTCGCGCGGTGGCTTACGGTCTCCTTTGATGAGTCCTGCGAGTTGTGGCAGGACTGAGATGCCTGGAGCCTTCTGGGAAGCGTCACTGAGAGCGAGGAATTCCTCAGGCCGGAGGTATTGTTGCTGTTGGTGTTGCTTGGCCCCGAGACTGACCAATTCCTTGCGGGGGCGAACGGTGACCGGGGCGTTCAGCTGCGTGACAATTTGGCGGAAAGCGAGAGTGGCATCACCGGCAGGAAGAGCTGCGAGGTAGGTTTTGACTTCACCCCAGCGCCCCAGGGTGACATCGCGGGTGAACTTATCGAAGTCATTCTTGAAGGCGGCGAGCTTGGCCTTGTTTTCCCGCTGGGTCTTTACTTGCGGGCTCTCCGGCGGACCCACTTCGGGATCTTTGGGAGCTTTTGGGATGACCACGGGAGGTTTTCCTTCCTGGTTTTTCTCGGCGAGACGAGTGGCGAGAATTCCGGAGGTAGTCCGATCAATCTTAAGACCTTGCAGCATTTTCGTCCGCTGTTGCTCGGGTGTTTGCGGGCCTCGTGAAGGGGAGGAAGTACGGGATGGCATGCCGGGGACTGCGCCTCCTGCTTGATTTTCCAATATTCTGACGACTTCCGGAGAGATTTGGGCGCCGCTCATCTGAAGTTTGGCGACCTGGGCAGATACCGAGACGAGGGCAAGCGGAAGCGGTAGGAGAGTCCTAAGTTTCATGATGTTGGGATCGTGAGGTGAACGATGTGTTGACTATGAACCGGAGCCATCAGCTGGAGGGCCTGAACCCGCACCACGGGAGTCCTGTGGCTTCTTTCCTGGCTTGGCTTTGGGATTCGGGCGACCGCCCGAGCTGCAACCCTGTCATTGGCTTGGAATGGGCAGGCCATAAAGCTCGGTCGGTTCGGCCCGGGCCAGGCGAATGGCTGATTCAAGATCGGCGAGGTGCTTTTCCTTGTCGTCGCCGGTTTGAGCGAGAAGTTTGTATTCCTGTCTGGCGGCTTCGATCTCAGGCTCCCATTCTTCAGCTGGGAGGCCTTCCAGCTTCATGAGATAGGTCATGTAGTAGCGGGCGTTGGCGAGGGCGGAGAGGGTTTCTTCCTTGAGCCCCGATGAGATGGAAGGGTCATCGTTGAGTTGTGAAACAAGGCTGGCAAGATCTTCACGAGCTTCCGGGAGGCCGGAGCTTTGCATCTTGGCTTTGGCGATTTCCAACTGGATCCGGATTGAGTCTTCCTTGTTCTCCTTGGGCAGTTTGGCGAGAGCCTTCTGGTAAGATTCGATGGCGGTGGTCCAATTTTCGTCTTTAACTGCGGAGCGCGCCTCGGCGAGGAGAGCTTCGGTGTCATCGAGTTTTACTTGTTCCTGGCCGGGGCCATAGTGGTAGGCGGCAAAGCCGAGGGGGACGAGGAGCCAGAGGGTGGCTAGGATGATTCTCATGAGGTTGACGAGGTTTTGGGACTCATAGCACTTTCCGGTTCATGAAAAAAGGCCACTTTTTCCCTGAGTTGGATTCGCCGGACTCATTGACACGATTCTTGACATCTGAGGGAAACGCTATTAATCAATTGTGGCCTAACAACTAACCCAAGATATTATGAAAAAATTACTGTCCATCCTCTCCCTGAGCTTCATTTTCAGCATCGCCGGGGCTTTTGCTGCTGGTCCCGTCAATACCGAGTGCCCAATCAAAGGGAAGGCCGTCGATGCCAAGAGCAAGACCGCCAGCGTAGAAGTCCAGTTTTGCTGCGGCAAATGCAAAGCTAAGTTTGATGGTGATGTCCTGGCCGGGTTGAAGAAGTTTGCAGCAACTGAAGACGGCAAATGTCCGATCAGCGGAAAGCCGGTAAAGGCTTCCAAAAAGTCGACGGCTGAAGTCGGTGTTTGCTGCGGCGGTTGCAAGAAAAAGGTCGAAGCTGAGCCAAAGAAGCATCTCGCTAAGGTCAAGTAAGCCCCGATTGATTCAGATCTTTAGCAACGATCGTTCCCTTGTGGGACGGTCGTTTTTTTTGGTCCCTGTTTGATTCTTCCTCCATGGTTTGCACCACTTATCTCAGCAGAACTTGAAATCCATGATTAAATAGGGAGCGATCGCCTTGCTTCATGCTTATTCCACTTCTCTGGTTTTCCGCCCTGTCTTTTTTAGGCTACGGGCTGAGTTGCGTTTTTACAGGGCGCATGCGTGAAGAATTTGAACGCTTTGGCCTCGCACGCTATCGGGTGATCGTAGGCTTAACACAGTTGGTCGGTGCGATCGGTTTGGTGGTCGGATTACAAAGACCTATTGTGGGCCTCGTGGCTTCGGGCGGACTTGCTTTTCAGATGCTGATGGGGGTTGGTGTCCGGATTGTCATCGGGGACAGTTTCCTCCAGACCTTGCCGGCGGCATTTTACCTGCTGCTCAATAGCTACCTATTTGTAATGCTATTTTGAGCCGAGGAAGGCGATGACGGTTGCGAGTAAAAGCATTGTTGCGGCCGGCAAAAATTTGAGAATCCGATCTCCCGCTTTCATGTGCATGGCAATGGCGCCGATCATGAGAGCTGCAAGAACCAAGGCTGCTGGAAGGATGATAGCGGAGAACCAAATTCCGATAACCAAAGCGGCGGCACAGCCAAGCTTGAGGAGGCACACCAGCCACATAAATGATTCTGGTAGTCCATAAGCGTCGAACTCCTCACGCATGTTTTTCGCGGACTTGCCACGATACTTGGTTCCTTTGTGAAAACGAAGAACCCAAACGTTGATCAGGCCCCCTGCGACGATGAGCTGAAGGGTGGGTAACAAATAATTCATCGCTTACAGTCTTGGATACGCTGGCAAATCCACAAGCGTTTATTCATGATCTGAACTTAGTTGCTTCGTCCGACGATTTTATGGCTTGGCATAGGGAAGGCGGGCGATCTCTGTGAGTGAAAAGTAGGTGTCGAGGGCGGTGGAGGCGACGGTGCCAAGAGTAGTGAGGTCGAGCGAGCCGTCTTCACAGAGGGCGTGATCGGGGAGATTGATGAGTTTGACTCTGCCGACGATGAGCTTGGTGCTGTTTGAGGGGATATCGATGATCTCCTCGAGTGTGAGGCCAATTTGGATCGGGCCTTCATCGACGAATGGGGCTTGGAAACCGGAGTGATGAGACTCGCTGAGGCCGGTTGCCTCGAATTCAGAAACTCCGGTCGGGTAGCGTGCCGAGCATTGATGTGCCTTTTCCAGAATGTCGGAGGTGACGTGATTCAGAGTCCATTCCCGCGTCTCGAGAATGTTTTTCAAAGTGTGTCGGTCCACGGTGTCTGGGCGGGTGACCATTCCTAGCAAAACAGGATTGGAGCCCAAATGAGTGATGCTTGAAAATGGGGCGAGGTTTGAGGTCCCGGCGGCAGAGCGGGTGCCGACGAGGCAGATTGGCTTGGGGCCCGGAAGAGTGGTGGCAAGTTGGACGCGTGGCAGTTTTTCCATCGCTTCCAGATCTTCGGTCAAAATGGTCATGGCCGACTCTCGGGCCAATTGACCCAGTGGCAAGTGTCAGAGTGCTCTGCGCGCTTGAATTGAGATTGCGGGGAGAGCATGTTCCCAACGCTTTGACTTGTTCTGTTTCTATACTCCTTGGGCTTTTGGTTGCTGTTTCGAGAGGGGCTTCTTTTTCCGATGAAGTGTTATCGGACCAACCGCTGGCCTATTATCGGTTCGATGAATCGGGTGGGGCGGTGGCCGCTGACTCTTCCGGGAATGGGATCACGGCCTCGTATGGTGGAAACACCGTTCCGGAACTTGGATTGCCGGGTTTGACAGGTGATGGGAACCCCGCGATTGGCTTGAGTGGATTTTCGGCAGATCGTTCCCACGTTCTTGTGCCGGGAGTTTTTAATCCCGCTGAGACAAGCTTCACCCTGGAGGCTCTGGTTTCGGTCAACGAACTCGGAGGAAATCAAATTATCTTTCAGCAGAGGGATCTCAATGGCTCGGGCCGGACACTTTTGCGGATTAGTTCCACCGGTGAAATTGACTCGTTTATTGGC
>CBFHQJ010000038.1:0-45595 GCA_965657795.1 Akkermansiaceae bacterium | reverse complement strand
GACAGAGTTGGGGATTTTTGGGGGCTCGAGAGTCAAGAGCCTTGGGGCTGACTCTTTCGGCCAGGATGAACGATCTTATCAAAATGGAGGACGGTTATGTTGTCGTTGGCGATCAAGGTCTGGTTTACAGTTCGCCGGATGGAATTGAGTGGTTCAGAACAAGAAACTTCAGGGACACGCGATCGACAACGAGCCTGAAGGCTGTTGCTCACTCCGATTTTGCGATCATTGCGGTGGGAGAAAACGAGATTTGGCGATCGCGTAGATTCCGGGAGAGCTTTGAAATGATCTTGGTGGATGGGGCTCCCTACTACGCCGATATTGCGTGGAATGGATCGGTTTTCGTGACAGTGGGAGGTGGTAAAATCTATTCATCTCCCGATGGTTTCGGATGGACGTTGGTTCACGATTGGTCTCAGGCAAATCTGCAATCGATTACTTGGACCGGGACGGAGTGGTTGGTTTCGGGGTCGCTCCCAAATGCAAATGGAGCGAGCGCCGGACTCGTTGCGACCTCGCAAAATCTGGTTTCCTGGAGTGTCGAAAACGGTCAGGTTGGCGTCATTTTTGATGAAGTAGTCAGTGCTGCTGGTGTCTATCTTGCATCTTCCTCAAATGGAAATCTATGGGTGCTTTCAGATGGCAGGTGGCAGGCTGAGGATCCTGGCTTAAGCGGGCCGATCAAGAGTATGATGGCAGTCCCTGATGGGATCCGGGTGTTTTCGGGAGGCGGAATGGTTTCACATCGATCGACTGCCGGTGTGTGGACTCCGGGATATCATCGGGTGGAGATGACGAGAGTCGATACGCTGGTTTCAGGAGGGGGAACAATTTTGGCTGTGGGGAGAGACGGAGAAGTCAGGTATTCGAGTGATGGTGTAAACTGGTATGTCAGCCAGAACACAGAGGGGTTTGAGGATGTGGTTTGGTTCGAAGGGAAATTCAGAAGTGTGTCGGGGAACACAATTTATGCCACTGACAATAGTGAGGTTTGGGAAATCGATTCGGTGATAGAAAACTCTTTGTTGCAGTCGCTGGAAGTGTTTCAAGGACGCTTGTTTGTCGCCGGGAACTCAGCGGGAGGAAGAGCTGTTTGGGAGTGGTCAGAAAATGGGTGGACGCTTCAGCACTCAATCGGTGCCACCAATCAGAGAAACTATGAGCTTGCAGCCAGTCCGTTGTTCATGATCGCGAGTGAGGGGGCGATATTAGTTAATGATGTCGATAATGGTCAGCTCACCATGAATGGAACGGATTGGGTTCGTTTATCTCAACCCGAGATCTCAGGGCGGGCTCTCAATGTGGTTATTCATACTCCCTTCGGTTTCGTGGCAGCGGGCGAGAATCGGATATTGAGGTCCGATGATGGTGAGAATTGGGAAACCGTCTTCGTTTTGCCGGGCGAAACATTCAACGATCTCACTTATGCTGATGGACTTTTGGTTGCGATTGGGTCGGAGATTGTGACAAGTGAGGACGGAATTTACTGGCAGAGGCAAGCTGGTGGATTTTCGGGGGAGTTGATGGATATTGCCTGGAGTGGCGAGGGCTTTCTTGCGGTGGGAAGTGGTCTGGCCACTTTGTCTGAAAACGGGTATTCTTGGACCTCTGTCACAGATATTCCTCCTCTGACGAAAGTGATTTGGGATGACCAGAAATGGCTGGCTTTCAGTGGAGGTGGTGAATTGATGAGTTCGATCGACGGAATGACGTGGTCTTATGATTCTTTTTTTGTGGAGACTGCCGGAGTGTCATTTGCCAATGGTTACTCTTCAGCCTGCCAGTGGTGCCGGCGCTGTTGTGGGATTCCTTCAAGAGGGCGTGGAACCGATCACGGTGCAGACAACAAATGGGCCCGAGTTTACAAATGACTCTCTTTGGACCGGCAATCTCTTTGTTGCCGTTGGGGACAGTGGCTCGATCAAGTCATCTCCCGATGCCGTAAAGTGGGACACCATCCCATCGGGGACTGACGAGGATCTTTTGAAGATCGGGGAGAGAGATAGTGGTGTTGTGATCCTGGCATCAGACGGAAACTTGTTTTCGCTTTCGGGGCCACTGGCGCTTCCAGAAGGGTTTCTTGCCCGTGACTTCTTGTTTGATAACGAAGGGAAGATCATTGCCTCTGGTGATCAGGGTTTAATGGCAGTGGAAAGGGACGATCATTGGACTGTGGTGGATACGGGGGCCGGGGTTAGTCTGGGTAGTATTGCTTGGACCGGCTTTGGTTATATTGCGATCGGAGGTGCCGGGACGGTTGTTGTTTCGGAGTCCAATCAAGTTGACGGCCCCTGGGCTGTTCGTTCGCGGTTTCCCGGTCCAATTGGAATTGCGAGGACTCTTGAAAAATTAGACAGCGGTTTCGAGGTGTTTGGAAGTGAAGGTGGAATGTTGTCTTCAGATGATGGCCGCGTGTGGGAGCGAAGTCAGTTTTCGTCGCTTTCAGGAGTGACCGCCAAATTGAGGTTGGGAGACGAACAACTAATATTCACTGACCAGGGTCGTATCGTGCGGCTGAATGCCGGGGGACAATTAATAGACGAATACAATCGTGAGAATTCGGGGTTGAATGCGGCGGCAAGTGCCGGCACTCGTTTGGTTGCTGTCGGGGAGGATGGTATAATTCTACTTTCCAGGTCAGGGGATGAGGTTTCAGGAGGGTTTGAACATTGGATGGCCGGGCAGGGGGCCACTGTTTCGGGTTTCCGGTTCAATGATGATTGGGACGGTGACGGTGTCGCGAACATCATGGAATATTTACATGGTTTTTCTTCCTCCCGCTCCAATTCGGCCAATACGCCTTCAAGGCTACCTCAACTTATCTCCACGGAAGATGGAATCGCAATCCAGCTTGAGCTTCAGACTGAAAATCAGGGCTTTATTATTCAAGTGCAAGAATCGACCGACATGGCGGAATGGCGTGTTGTTGCCGAGAAAAAAGGAAGGGGTTTCTGGAGTGGCGAGGCTTCTGTCGCTGAGCTGGGTGGAGTTCCTGGAAGGCCCAAACTCCGTTTTTTTCCAGCGCCGGATGATGGTAAGGCAAGGTATTATCGACCCAAAGTGCTCCGCCGCTGATCTGTTGTTCCGGATTTTTCCGGAAGGTCTTTGTCTCTGATGGATCAAGGCTTTCCTCGTCGCCTCGGTCTCTCTAAGAATCTTTTCACACAAATGATGAAGATATTATTTCTAGGAGATGTGGTGGGGTCGCCCGGGCGGAGCGCGGTCATTGATAATCTTGCGGGAATCAAGGAGGAGCATGGAATCGATTTTATCATCGTGAATGGCGAGAACTCGGCAGGAGGGCGGGGGATTACGCCGAAGATTTGTATCGATTTGCTTCGCGCCGGCGCGGCCGTGGTCACGACCGGGGACCATGTTTGGGATCAGCGTGAGATTCTCGATTATTTTCCGACCGAGCCCCGCTTGTTGAGGCCCATTAATTTTGTCGATGCTCCCGGTGCGGGATCAGTCGTACTTGAAACAGCAAAAGGAAAGGTCGCGGTTCTCAACGCGATGGGGCGGACCTTCATGAATCCTCCGCTTGAGAATCCCCTGACTTTATTGGAAGCTGAAATATTGCGACTCAAGGAGGAAGGAGTGGACATGATGGTTGTCGATTTTCATGCTGAAGCGACCAGCGATAAGATCGCCATGGGCAGGGCGCTGGACGGCAAGGTTTCTCTGGTGGTGGGAACGCACACTCATGTCCAAACCGCTGATGAACAGATTTTTCCGGGAGGAACGGCCTTTTTGACCGATGCTGGAATGTGTGGTCCGGATGTCTCCGTTTTGGGGCGCGAAGTCGATTCGGTGGTTTGGCGTTTTCGGACGGGTCTGCCGACGCGATTTCCGGTCGCCAAAGGTCCCGTGCGCCTCTGTGGAGTCATCGTTGAAGTGGACGAGCAGTCTGGCAAAGCCACTTCGATCGAGCGCTTCTCGCGTCTGATTGAGGAAGAAGGTAATTCAGCCTAGTATTTCGGCTGAGTTGAGGCTCGTGAAATGCCTTAAAATAAGGGCTTCAGGAGAAAAAAACTTTCTTTTGAAAATACTTTTGACAGAGTGACCGACTTTGCTAGTTTGCGCCCCGCTTTCGGCAGCGGGGCGAGATGAGACCGGGAGACGCAATATTTTACAGCGTTTCTCCCTCCCCTCAACTCACTTCTGGAAGCACTCACAAACAACTTTCTGGTTCTGCTTTTGTAGCTCAGGGGTAGAGCGCGTCCTTGGTAAGGACGAGGTCGCGGGTTCAATTCCCGCCAAAAGCTCCAGGAAGGTGTGTGAGACGACCCAAAACCAGCTAAAACCTAATCAACCAATACAATGGCTAAAGAACAGTTCGAACGGAACAAGCCTCACGTCAACGTCGGCACTATCGGTCACGTTGACCACGGTAAAACCACCCTCACCGCTGCTATCACCACCATCCTCGCCGAGGCAATGGGTGGAGAAGCTAAGGCTTATGATGAAATCGACGCCGCTCCCGAGGAGAAAGAGCGTGGTATCACCATCTCCACTGCTCACGTTGAGTATGAGACCGCCAATCGTCACTATGCTCACGTTGACTGCCCGGGTCACGCTGACTACGTGAAGAACATGATCACCGGAGCCGCCCAAATGGATGGTGGTATCCTCGTGGTTTCCGCAGCTGACGGCCCAATGCCTCAGACTCGTGAGCACATCCTCCTTGCTCGTCAGGTTGGAGTGCCCGCGCTTGTAGTTTTCCTTAACAAGACCGATCAGGTCGACGACGAAGAGCTTCTCGAGCTCGTTGAGATGGAGGTGCGTGAGCTTCTCTCCATGTATGAATTCCCCGGCGACGACATTCCTGTTGTTAAAGGTTCTGCCCTTAAGGCTCTCGAAGGTGACGCCGCTCACAAAGAGGCCATCCTCAAGCTTATGGAGGCTGTTGACAGCTACATTCCAGAGCCCGAGCGCCCTGTCGATCAGGACTTCCTCATGCCGATTGAGGACGTGTTCTCGATTGAAGGTCGTGGAACTGTGGCCACTGGCCGTGTTGAGCGTGGCATCGTTAAGAAGATGGAGGAAGTCGAGATCGTGGGTATCCGCGACACCCAGAAGACCACCATCACCGACATCGAGATGTTCCGTAAGCTTCTTGACGAAGGTCGTGCAGGCGACAACGTCGGTCTTCTTGTCCGTGGGCTTAAGAAGGACGACCTTGAGCGTGGTCAGTGCATCGTGAAGCCTGGTTCTGTGAATCCTCACACCAAGTTCACTGCAGAGGTTTACGTCCTTTCAAAGGACGAGGGTGGACGTCACACTCCATTCTTCTCGAACTACCGCCCGCAGTTCTACTTCCGTACGACTGACGTGACCGGTTCCATCGAGCTTCCCGAGGGAGTCGAGATGGTTATGCCTGGTGATAACGTCAGCCTTACCATTACCCTTATTACTCCTGTCGCCATGGAAAAAGCCATGCGGTTCGCGATTCGCGAAGGTGGTCGCACCGTTGGTGCTGGTCGCGTCGGAGACATCATCGAGTAAGCTCGATTTCTAGACAGGTTGGTCTTCCATATTGGGATAACAACTTGTTGGCTGGTTTTACAGGGGCACTCCTTGAAAGGGAGTGCCCCTCAGTCGCCTCAAAAAACAAACTCTCTCGAAAGTAAACATAGGACAGTAGCTCAATTGGTAGAGCATCGGTTTCCAAAACCGAGGGTTGCAGGTTCGAGTCCTGTCTGTCCTGCCACTTTCCCCACATTCTAAAATGTTCCAAAAACTCTTCAAATTCATCGGTGAGGTTAAAACCGAACTCCGCAAAGCATCTTGGCCCTGGGAATCCGATCCCAAGATTCGTGGATTTAAGAAATACAAGGAACTCATCGATTCCACGATCGTTGTTCTCATCGCTATTATTCTTTTGGCCGCCTATGTGGCGCTTTGGGATCTCATTCACACCCAGGCGGTGACTTTCCTCGGTGGATTGGCCAAATAAGGCCTTCCTGACCGTTCATTTTCCGTTTCAGCAAAGTTTCGAAACAATTTTTTAAAATGCCCACCATCCCAGCACCAAAAGATCAGTGGTATGTCGTTCATGTCCTTTCCGGTCAGGAAAACAAGGTCAAGGACCGTATCGCGCGCCTCGTGGAGTCGGAAGAGCTTGGAGATAAGATCTTCAAGGTTCTCGTTCCTACTGAACTGGTTTCCGAAGTGCGGGCAGGCAAGAAAACCGAACAGAAGAAGAAGTTCTTTCCCGGTTATGTCATCATTAATATGCATCTCCTCGACGAGCACAACGATGTCGTTGAGGATACTTGGTCTTTCATGCAGCAGCTCGACGGTGCCATTGGTTTCGCCGGTGCTCGTAACAAGCCCATCCCGATGCGCCCCAAGGAGGTCGCCAGCATGCTGAGTCAGATCGAAGAGCGCGAAGGAAGCGTTCGTCCGTCCATCGAGTTCGAAGTGGGCGACACTGTCAAGGTTTCCGATGGTCCCTTCGAATCGCAGAACGGAATCGTCGAGGAAATTGATCCCGAACGCGGCAAAATGCGCGTTGCAGTCACCATTTTTGGCCGTTCCACTCCAGTCGAGCTTGAATACTGGCAGGTCGAGAAAGGCTAAAGCTCATAAATCGTCAGATCGAATCGGATTGATCTTGACTTTTTTCGATAAATGTAACCACACACCTCTCCGCCGTCCGCGGCAACTCCCACTCACAATTTTAAAATCATGGCCAAGGAAGTAAAACAAGTCCTCAAACTCCAGATCCAAGCTGGACAAGCCAACCCTTCTCCTCCCGTCGGACCAGCTCTAGGTCAGGCTGGCGTGAATATCATGGGTTTCTGTAAGGAGTTCAATGCTCGCACCCAGGCGTCTGCCGGCGATCTTCTCCCAACTGTCATCACTGTTTATAAGGATGCTAGTTTCGATTTTGTGACCAAGCAGCCCCCTGCGGCCGTTTTGCTCAAGAAAGCCGCTGGTCTCGCTTCCGGTTCCGGAGAGCCAAACAAGGTGAAGGTTGGTAAGATTACCAAAAAACAGCTTCTCGAAGTGGTCGAGCGCAAAATGCCTGATCTCAACACCAGTGATCCTGAGCAGGCTTGCAAGATTCTCGCAGGCACAGCCATGCAGATGGGCCTCGAGGTTGAGTGGTAAAGATTTCAAACCGCAGGAGGGGAGGCGATTTCCTGTTTCTCCGACCGCACTGCAGATAATACAATGAGTAGCAAACGAAGCAAAAGATACGAGAAGGCGGCGGCACTCGTCGAAGAGGGGAAGACTTATTCCCTGAACGACGCGATCGCACTTCTGAAAAAATTTCCTGCACCGAAGTTCGACGCAACCGTCACTCTCTCGGCCCACCTTGGCGTGGACCCTCGTAAGAGCGATCAGATGGTTCGCGGATCGGTAGCTCTTCCTCACGGAACCGGTAAGAAGGTCAAGGTGATCGTTTTTGCCTCCGGTGATGCCGCCAAGGCTGCCACTGACGCAGGAGCCGACGAGGTTGGTTTCGAAGACCTCATTAAGAAGGTTCAGGGTGGATACACTGACTTCGATGCTGCGATCGCAACTCCAGACGCCATGACAGAAGTTCGTAAGATTGCCCGGGTTCTCGGACCACGTGGCCTCATGCCGAACCCAAAGACCGGCACCGTTACTGACGATACCGCTGCTGCCGTTAATGCCGTGAAGGCAGGTCGGATCGACTACAAGGTCGACAAGAGCGCGAACATCGCGGCTGCTTGTGGAAAGCTTTCCTTTTCTGAGGACCAACTGCAGGAAAACCTCGGATCGCTCGTTGATAGCATCGTCAAGGCCAAGCCTGCTTCCGCCAAAGGCAACTACATCCAGAGCTTCACTCTCGCAGCTTCCATGCTCCCCGGGATCTCGCTCGATATCTCTTCTTACACCGCCAACTAGATCGCAGACCATGAACCCAGATAAGAAATTCATTCTCGACGAAATCAAGGGACGCGTTGACGATTCCGACTTCGTCCTCGTGGTGGACTACACCGGAACGACTGTTCCCTCCTTTAACGAGCTTCGTGCTCGCCTTCTTGAGCAGGGTGCAGAGTGCCACGTGGCTAAAAACTCTTTCATGAAGCGCGTTCTCGCTGACGCAGGCCTTCCTGATCTCAGCGAGGATCTTGCTGGTCAGACTGCTTTTGTCACCGGAGCTTCTGATGTTTGCGCCGTCGCCAAGGTGGTTGCCAACTTCCAGAAGGAATTCGAGAAGCCAGTCATTAAGGCTGGTATCCTCGACGGAGACGTCCTCAGCGCTGACCAAGTCAAGGGACTTGCCGCCCTTCCGCCACGCGAAGTGCTTCTCGCCCAGCTTCTCTCCACCATCAATGCTCCGGCTTCCAAGCTGGTGCGTACGCTCAACGAGCCAGGCGGAAGCCTCGCCCGTGTCATCAAGGCGAAATTCAACGAAGGAGAATAAACAATTTGAACGGATGGCCCGACCGGGTTCGCTTCGCGGATTCAGAAGGGCTTGGAAAACAAAACTGGTTCCTCGTCGGGACAACGGCAGTTGCCCTGAAATGATCGGAAAGCCCCGATCGCGACGATACCGACAAAACTAAAACAATGTCAGACATTACTAAAATTGCAGAAGAGCTCGGCAAGCTTACCGTCCTGGAAGCCGCCGAATTGGTTAAACACCTCGAAGAGGAGTGGGGCGTCAGCGCCGCCGCACCTGTCGCAGCAGCAGCAGCCGGCCCAGCAGCCGACGCCGCACCCGCTGAAGAGAAGACCGAATTCGATGTGGTCCTCACTGAAGCTGGTGGCAACAAGATCGCCGTCATTAAGGCTGTGCGTGGAGTTGCTTCCGGACTCGGATTGGCCGATGCCAAGAAGCTTGTTGAAAGTGCACCCGCACCTGTGCTCGAAGGAGCCAGCAAGGACGACGCAGAAGCCGCCAAGGCAGCACTCGAAGAAGCCGGCGCCAAAGTCGAGCTCAAGTAACAATCTCCGGATTTTAACCCAACCTCGGTCATTTTGGCCGAAGTTGGGCCCGGCCGGAGGAAAAGCAAAATCGCCCCCCTTTGACCCAAATTTTACATTTGGGATTTTTCGTCGATAGTGCTTTCCCTCCGTTCGTGCCCACCATCACACGTAGTCATAGACGGAATTGCAATTCCAGACCCAGAAATCACGCCATGTCTCAAACGGTCGAGTTGACCGCGTGGGCTTGGCGTAAAATCTCATCCGGATCCTAATATTATGTTGAAGCGAGAATACTTTGGAACCATCGAGGAGGTCATCGAGCCACCAAACCTGATTGAGGTGCAGTCCAAGTCCTACGAGGACTTTCTGCAAAAAGACGTGCCGCCCTCCAAGCGGATCGAAAGCGGACTCCAAGCCGTTTTTCAAGAAGTCTTCCCAATCAAATCCTATGACGAAACCATCGAACTTGGTTTTGTTTCCTATGACATCGAGGACTCGAAAGCGAGTGCTCTTGATGCCCTTCGCACCGGTGAGACTTTCTCGGCGGCCCTCTATGTGACCTTCAATTTGAAGGATGACACGGGCACCAAGAAGGAGCGCGTCTACATGGGAGAACTTCCCATGATGACGCGTCGCGGCACCTTCGTGATCAACGGAGCGGAGCGCGTGATCGTCTCGCAGCTCCACCGTTCACCCGGTATTTGCTTCGAGAAGTCGGTCCACCTGAACGGCAAAATTCTTCACAGTTTCCGCATCATTCCCGATCGCGGTTCCTGGCTTGAGGTCCAGTTCGATACGAACGACCTCGCCTACGTTTACCTCGACCGCCGCCGTCGCCGTCGTAAATTCCTCGTCACCACTTTCCTCCGCGCCCTCGGATATCCAACCGAGCGCGATTTGGTCTCAAACTTCTACAACATTCAGAAGCTCAAGATCAGCGAGAAGATGGACGAAGAGTCCCTCGCTTCCCTCATGCCTTTCGAGGACATCATGGATGGGGAAGTGGTTGTCGCCCGTTCTTATGAGCCGCTTTCGATTGGTGTTATCCGCCAATTGGTCGCACTTGGTCAGAAGACTGTCGAGGTCATCGATTCCAGCGAAGACGAAATTCTCGTGAAGTCTCTCAAAAAAGATCCTGCTCACGATGAAGAGTCTGCGTTGAAGGATATTTACCGCAAGCTTCGCCCTGGTGATCCACCAACGGCAGCCAACGCCCGCGCACTTTTGAAGCGTCTTTTCTTCGATCCGAAGAAGTACGACCTTACTCGCGTCGGTCGTTACAAGATCAACCAAAAGCTCAAGATTGACGTCGATTCCAACGAGCGGATCATGGTCGGTGAGGATTTCCTCGCTGCTACCAAGTATCTCCTCGGCCTCAAGAAAGGGGAGGGTATCCTTGACGATATTGACCACCTTGGTTCACGTCGTGTCCGTGCCGTCGGCGAACTTCTTGCCAACCAGTGCCGTGTCGGTCTCGCCCGCACCGAGCGTTTGGTCAAGGAGCGCATGACTCTCTTCGATGTCAACATCGAGGGTATGACGCCACAGAAGCTCATCAACCCGAAGGCGCTCAGCGCAGTCGTTCGCGACTTCTTCGGCCGGTCCCAGCTCTCGCAGTTCATGGACCAAACCAACCCGCTCGCCGAGCTCACCCACAAGCGCCGTCTCTCGGCTCTTGGACCGGGCGGACTCAATCGCGACCGTGCTGGTTTCGAAGTTCGAGACGTTCACACTTCTCACTACGGCCGGATTTGCCCGATTGAGACTCCCGAGGGTCCGAACATTGGTCTCATCAACTCGATGTGCACCTACGCTCGGATCAACGAGTTCGGATTCATCGAGACTCCTTACCGCGTGGTCAAGAAGAGCAAGGTGACCAACACCATCGAGTATCTTACTGCTGACCAGGAAGAGGGATATCTCATCGCCCAGGCTAACAACCCCATCGACAAGAAGGGTGGCTTCCTCAACGAGCGTATTACGGCTCGTGAGCGTGGTGAGTTCATCGAAGTCGACCCGGGCCGGGTTGACTACATGGACGTTTCTCCAAAGCAGCTCGTTTCGGTTGCGGCCGGACTCATCCCTTTCCTCGAGCACGATGATGCCAACCGCGCGCTCATGGGGTCAAACATGCAGCGCCAGGGTGTTCCTCTTCTTCGTTCCGACTCTCCATATATTGGAACCGGACTTGAGGAGAAGGCTGCTCGGGATTCCCGCTCGGTCATCGTAGCCGAGGCTGATGGTATCATCGCTGCTTCCTCTGCCGAATACATCATTACGACCAAGGACGGAAAGCTTCCTGTTTCAGAGGAGCGTTTCCTTTCCGAGCCCGAGGGCATTAAGTCGAATCCTGACAAGGGAGTCTTCGTTTATCCTCTTCGTAAGTTCATGCGTTCGAATTCCGGTTCCTGCATCAACCAGAAGCCGCTCGTTAAGACCGGTCAGAAGATCAAGAACGGTGATATCATCGCAGACGGTCCGAACACCGAAGCCGGAGAGCTCGCTCTCGGTGCCAACGTTCTCGTGGCTTTCATGCCATGGAACGGATACAACTTCGAGGATGCGATCGTGATCTCCGAGCGTATGGTGAAGGATGACGTTTATACCTCGATTCACATTAGTGAGTTCGAGTGTGCTGCTCGTGACACCAAGCTGGGACCTGAAGAAATTACCCGCGACATTCCAAACGTCGGTGAAGAGGCTCTTAAGAATCTTGACCACGACGGAATCATCCGCATCGGTGCTGAAGTGAAGCCTGGCGACATCCTTGTCGGTAAGATCACTCCGAAGTCCGAGACCGAACTTGCTCCCGAAGAGCGCCTTCTGCGCGCCATCTTCGGAGAGAAGGCCGCGGACGTGAAGGACACCTCGCTTCGTGTTCCTTCCGGTTGCACCGGAATCGTTCAGGACATTCGTATCGCCACCCACGGGATGGCTCGCCGGAAAGAAATCGAAGGAGATCCCGCCAAGCTCAAGAAGCAGCTCAAGAAGATCAACGACGATTACAAGAAGAAGAAAGACCAGCTCACTGACCAGCTCACTGAGAAGCTTTCAGACATCTTGCTTGGAGAGAAAATTCCTCTTGACGTCGTGAATGCACAGTCCGGTGAAATCATCATCCCGGCAAACCGCAAGATCACCAAGACACTCCTTCGCAAGCTTGCTTCGGTTTACGATCACATCGAAATCGATCCTTCCCCGATCCGGAACAAGATCCTCGAGATCATTTCCAGCTTCGAAGGTCGCTTCGCCGAGCTCGACGGAGATCGTGAGCGCCGCCTCGACCAGATCGAGAGTGGTGACGAGATCGATCCCGGTGTTGTCAAGGAGGTCAAAGTCTTCGTCGCCGCCAAGCGTAAGCTTAGCGTGGGTGACAAGATGGCGGGTCGCCACGGAAACAAAGGAGTTGTCTCGGTCATTGTGCCGGAAGAGGACATGCCTTACCTTTCCGATGGAACACCTGTTGATATCTGCCTCAACCCACTTGGTGTGCCATCACGAATGAACGTTGGACAGGTTTTGGAAACCCACCTCGGTGTGGCAGCCAAAGCTCTCGGCTTCAAAGTCGCGACCCCAATTTTCGATGGTATCCCTGAAGCCAAAATCTGGGAATACATGTCTGCGGCCAAGAAAGTCGACGGCTTTACCTGGATCGGTGACGGTAAGGATGGTTCGGTTGCCGGTAAGTCCACTCTTTATGATGGACGGACCGGAGAAGCGATCCATCAGCCAGTCGTGGTCGGCATTATCTACATGCTCAAACTTGGGCACCTTGTCGCCGACAAGATCCACGCCCGTGCCGTTGGTCCATACTCACTTGTCACCCAGCAGCCGCTTGGTGGTAAGGCCCAGTATGGTGGTCAGAGATTCGGTGAGATGGAGGTTTGGGCTCTCGAAGCCTATGGCGCCGCTTACACTCTTCAGGAACTTCTCACCGTGAAGTCCGACGACGTGCAAGGTCGAACCCGCATTTACGAGGCAATCGTGAAAGGGGACAACCAGCTCGAAGCCGGAACTCCAGAGAGTTTCAACGTTCTCATCAAGGAGATGCAGTCACTCGGTCTCGATGTTCGACCCGGACGATCCGGATCGGAGCCTGGCGCTGCCGCCAGCGACGACTTCTCACTCGATGATCTCACTCTTTAAACCTCAACACAGAACCCAAACTACTACCTATAACTTATTATGAGTGTTGAAACTAATCTTCGCGAACTCTACGGGGTCGATCAAAAGCCAGAACCTTTTGATCAGGTCTCCATTACCGTCGCTAATCCTGAAACCATCCGCGGCTGGTCCCAAGGTGAAGTTCTCAATCCTGAGACCATTAACTACCGGACCTTCAAACCTGAAAAGGGTGGTCTCTTCTGCGAACGCATCTTCGGTCCAACCCGTGACTGGGAATGTGCTTGCGGAAAATACAAGCGCATCAAGCACAAGGGCACCGTCTGTGACCGTTGTGGCGTTGAGGTGACTCTGAGCCGCGTCCGTCGCGAGCGCATGGGCCACATCGACCTTGCTGTTCCTGTCTCCCACATTTGGTTTTACAAGTGCATGCCGAGTCGCATCGGTCTCGTCCTCGACATGACTGCCCGCGAACTTGAGCGTGTTATTTACTACGAAGACTATCTCGTCACCGAGCCTGGTAAAACCGCTCTCGAGCGCGGCCAGCTCCTCACCGAGACCGAGCTTCGTGATGCCGAGGAAGACTATGGTGATGAAGCCTTCCGTGCTGGAATGGGTGCCGAAGCAATTCGTGACCTTCTCGGACAGGTGAACCTTGAAGAGCTCATCGTTGAGCTTGAAGAGGCCATGGAAGCGACCCGCTCGAAGCAGAACCGCAAGAAACTCGCCAAGCGTCTTAAGCTTGCCCGTGGATTCCTGCAGTCCAACTCCCGCCCCGAGTGGATGATCATGACAGTCCTTCCTGTCATTCCTCCCGACCTTCGTCCTCTTGTTCCTTTGGAAGGCGGCCGCTTTGCGACCTCCGACTTGAATGACCTCTATCGTCGCGTCATCAACCGGAACAACCGACTTCGTAACCTGATGCAGCTGAAGACCCCCGAGGTCATCATCCGCAACGAGAAGCGCATGCTTCAGGAGGCGGTCGATGCTCTCTTCGACAACGGTCGTCACGGCCGCGCTGTCACCGGAGCCGGAAACCGGGCCCTGAAGTCCCTTTCTGATATGCTCAAAGGTAAGGGCGGACGTTTCCGTCAGAACCTTCTCGGTAAGCGAGTCGATTACTCTGGTCGTTCCGTCATCGTGATCGGACCTGAGCTCAAGCTGAACCAGTGTGGTCTTCCCAAAAAGATGGCTCTGACTCTCTTCGAGCCCTTCATCATCCGTCGCCTGAAAGAACTCGGCTATTGCCACACCGTTCGTTCGGCCAAGAAGATGATCGACCGCAAGACCACCGAGGTCTGGGATATCCTCGCTGAGGTGACCAAAGGACACCCGGTGATGCTTAACCGCGCACCGACTCTTCACCGTCTTTCGATCCAGGCTTTCGAGCCTGTCCTCATTGAGGGATCTGCGATTCGTCTGCACCCGCTCACTTGCGGTGCTTACAATGCTGACTTTGATGGTGACCAGATGGCGGTTCACGTTCCTCTTTCAGTTGAGGCCCAGATGGAGACCCGCCAGCTTATGCTTGCGACGAACAACATCTTCTCGCCTGCATCAGGACGTCCCGTGATCACTCCTTCCCAGGACATCATTTTGGGAACTTACTACCTCACTTGGGCCAAGGCTCGCACTCCGAAGGATATCGAGAAACAGGGTCACCTGCCACTTTTCGAGAACACCACCGAGGTTGAGTTCGCGATTGCCAACCGCAAGCTGGATTATCACCAGTATATCCGCCTACGTAACCCTGATCACGGCAAAGATACAGTTTTTGGTGACAAGGACAAGACGGTCATCGAGACCACTCCCGGTCGCGTTCGCTTCAATGAGATCTGGCCTGAAGGCGTCGGCTTCTTCAATAACAACGTCGGCAAGTCCCAGATCGGAGACATCATCTGGCGCTGCTATCAGCAAGCCGGAGGCAAAGCCACCGTGCAGACCATGGACAAGCTCAAGGAACTCGGCTTCAAGGAGGCGACTCGTTCCGGTTGCTCCATTGGTATCGTCGACATGGTGATTCCGGAAGAAAAGCCGGCTGAACTCAAGACCGCTTACGCCGACGTTGAGACTGTCAACAAGCAGTATCGCAATGGTGTCATCACCAACGGCGAGCGCTACCAGAAGGTCGTCGATATTTGGACCCGTGCTGGTGACAACATCGCCAATGCACTTTACCGCAAGCTTGAGTTCAACGAAGGCAAGGAAAAGGCAAACCCACTCTTCATGATGGTCGACTCCGGTGCCCGGGGTAACAAGAACCAGATTAAGCAGCTCTCGGGAATGCGTGGACTGATGGCCAAGCCGTCCGGTGAGATCATCGAACGTCCGATTACCTCGAACTTCCGTGAAGGTCTATCCGTGCTGGAGTATTTCATCTCCACCCACGGTGCGCGTAAAGGTCTTGCCGATACCGCGCTCAAGACCGCTGACTCCGGATACATGACCCGTAAGTTGGTCGATGTTTCCCAGGATGTCATCATTACTGAGCCAGACTGTGGCACTGAGAAAGGCATTACCGTTCACGCGATTTACTCGGGTGACGAAGAAGCAGCCTCTTTGCAGTCCCGCATTTACGGCCGGACTTCATGCGAAACCATTAAGGACCCAGTCTCCGAGGACACCATTATTAAGAAGGGTGGACTCATGGACGAGGCGACTTCGATTGCAGTAGAAAACGTTGGGCACGAGCGTCTCAAGATTCGCAGCCCGCTCACTTGTGAGTCGGAGCGCGGAATTTGTCAGACTTGCTACGGCCTGAACCTCGCGACCGGAAACCTTGGTAAGATTGGTGAAGCTGTCGGTATCATTGCGGCCCAGTCCATTGGTGAGCCGGGAACTCAGCTGACCATGCGTACCTTCCACTCCGGTGGTGTTGCGCTCGGTGCCACCAAGCAGCCTGAAGTCAAAGCTAAGAACAAGGGTGTTGCCTTTTACAAGGACCTCCGCACGGTGGAGGACGTCGACGGAAACTTCGTGGTCCTTAACAAGAACGGTTCGCTTTCCGTCCGCGACAAAGATGGCCTCGAACTCGAATCCTACAGTGTTGTGATCGGTTCCGTGATCTCGGTTCCTGACGGGGGAGACGTGAAGAAGAACCAGTCGATTCTGACATGGGATCCTCACTCGGTTCCCATTATTGCCGAGTCCGGTGGTAAGATCGAATTCCGCGACATGATCACAGGTATTACCATTCAGTCCGAGACCGATAAGGCGACCGGCAAGAAGGGGTTGACCGTGACCGAGCACAAGGAAGATCTTCACCCGCAGATCGTCATCGTTGATCCCAAGACGAAGGATGTTCTCAGCAGCTACTCCATTCCGGTTGGCGCTCACCTTTCTGTCAAAGAAGGAGCGAAGATCAAGGGTGGTGTACAACTCGCCCGAACCCCACGTAAGATCGCCAAAACCGGTGATATTACCGGTGGTCTTCCACGAGTCGCCGAGCTCTTCGAAGCACGTCGCCCGAAAGACGCTTGTGTCATTGCCAAACTTGACGGTGAGATCTCCTTCGGAGGAACCGTTCGCGGCAAGCGTAAGGTCATCGTCACTCACACCGAGTCCGGCGAAACCGCCGATCACCTTGTCCCAATGGGCAAGCACATGATTGTTGGTGAAGGTGACATGGTGGTCCGTGGTGATCAAATTACCGAAGGCCCGGTGGCTCCCGAGGATCTCCTCGAGGCTTGTGGTCCCCAGGCTCTGCAAGAGCACCTTAACAACGAGGTTCAGACGGTTTATCGTTCGCAGGGTGTGGAAATCAATGACAAGCACATTGAGATCATCATCCGCCAGATGCTTCGCAAGGTGAAGATCACGGAGCCCGGTGATACCGAATTCCTCTGGGGTGACCAGATCGAGAAGACGACCTTCAACGCCGAGAACAAGCGCGTCGCGACCGAGGGTGGTAAGCCTGCGGAAGCCGAGCCGGTTCTTCTTGGAATCACCAAGGCCTCAATCGAGACCGAATCGTTCATCTCTGCTGCTTCCTTCCAGGACACTACTCGTGTTCTGACCGATGCAGCGACTCTTGGAAAAGTAGATACCCTTCGCGGATTTAAAGAGAACGTGATTCTCGGACACCTTATTCCTGCTGGAACCGGCTTCCCGGTCCACAAGAATTCGGATTTCGAAATGACCGTCGAGGAGCCGGAGCCTGTCGTCGAGAAGCCTGAGGTCGAAGATGGCGAGCCCACCCCAGAAGGCGGCGAGGCTCCCAAAGCCGAAGCTGCGGGCGAGTAAGCTCCGAGCGAACAAAAAACTTCAAAGCCCCGGCCCGCGAAAGTAGGTCGGGGCTTTTTAATTTCAACAGTGTGGCGAGGCTCGGAAGAAGAGAGCTACTCACTTTTCTCTCTGGTGGGCTATAGGTGTTGAAATCCTTCCAAAGTCTTTGGGTTCACTGGGATGAGGGTCAGTGAAGGTGATCTTACAACGATCGCTTGTAGCAGATCACGTGTAAACTTCTCCCAAGATCTGGTCATGGCCCGAAACGAAAGTGAGCCTCTCTGAAATCGGATTTTAAGGGTGTTTTGTCAATTTTCTCTCATATCGACTTTGGAAATTACAGGCTTAATCGGCTTCGTGGTCGACTTGGCCCGGGAGGTTTGTGTCTGGATCGATAGAAATGATGTTTCAGACGAGATAACCAATTAAGGGTTTTTGCAGCGGCTTGGTAGGCTTCCAGAGTTATGAATGAAAAACGGATGTATGCAGATTCGGTGTCGTGGATTCTTTTTACCAAAATGTCGTTTTTAGTTTCCCTTGGTGCGATGGTCTTTGGGGTAGTCATGCTTCCCTTGGACCTCTGGGCCAAGGGATATCTTGGGATGGGCTTGGTTTTTATGGTGAGCAGCACCATCTCGGTCTCCAAAACTCTGCGGGACAAGCACGAGTTCGACCGGATCATCAATCGTGTTGAAGAGGCTAAAACGGAAAAGATCCTCAATGAATATGGCAAATAAGCGGAGGGTAATCTCGATTTCTTGTTTTGAATTACTTGGCTTCGATAGCGTTGAGGGAATTGGGCCGTTCAAGTGGAGGTTACCATCCAATCTTTGATCGGTGTTTTTGAAGTCGCGTTTTTTTGCTGCTGGCAACCAGATTTCAGCCTTGGCGGCAACGCCTATGCGCCCGATGAGACTTGAGCGGAAAAGTCGCTCCCGACACGAACCCTCAAGAATCGGGTCGTGGTTGTTGATCGCTATTTTCTGAGACTCTCTTTTGATCTGCTCTGAAGATACTTCATGTAGCGATCTCTCTCTTTAAGGGAGTCGTCGACCTCTCTATTGACAAAGGGATTATTCTTTCCGTATTTTGTCCAAGGTCCAACTTTTGGAATTCTGGTGAATTCGATGAAACGCCAGTGGACGGTGACTTTGTTGCCGACTCCAAGATAGTCTCGGACCGCGGGAGAAATGTCGATGCCTGCGCCTTGATTGCTCTTGTTCTTGGGGCGTTCGTTTCCAAAGACATATTCCCAATCATCGGTCACGAAAGGTCCGCAATCCTCCCATTGGGCGTAGCATACCTTGCGGGTTTTGGGGCAGTAGATTTGAACCCAGCGTCCTTTGCAGCAAGATTCTCCGGGTTCTCGCTCGATCCGATTCCACCACGGAATGACCCGGGCGGCTTCGCGCTTGTGCATGCGATGGTTAAGACAGTCGTTGTAGGGAAGGGCGACATAGAAAGGATTTTGCCCCGGGGTGAAGCCGCGTGGTAGAAATCCGAGGCGGGCCTTGGGGTCGGGATTGTCGAAACCACCGTAGTTCTCCTGCCATTTGACGTCCCACGATGATTTGTTGTTCGGGGTCGGATTGTTTTGGGTCGGCCGCTCCCCGATCCAGAAAACTGTCGCGGTAATCGACTTTCGCCAAGGGTAGGAGGTGGTTTTCTGTAGCTTGAAAGGATCCTTGGGAGCAGGCACCACGGTGATCTTTGGCCCCTGCTGCCCGAAGATGGGCAGGGTCAGTAGGATTGCGATAATGGGTATTCTGAGTGTCACGGCTGGGAGATTTTAGCGATATTTCCGGATATTTCCAGTGATGAGTCAATCGTGGTCTAAGCTTGCAGGCAAGGCGCAGGCGCGTGAAACTAGCGCCAGAACGAAATGCGCTGCTTTTACTCATCTGAATTCTTCCTCGAGTTGCCCAACGGACACCCTTTTCCGATGGACAAGTTTGAGGTTTCCAAAGACATGCTGGTGGGCAGTGGAATTGTGAAAGGGGAGGATATCATCGAGGTCCAGGAAGCCGATAGTCACGTTTTGAGGCGAGTTCACGATGAGGATTACCTTTCCAAGATCTATTACGGTCAACTTGATCGGAAGGAGCAGATACTTCTGGGGCTCCCGGTGACTCCAAAGCTCTATCATCGGAGCGCGACCGAGGTCGAGGCGACCCGCCAGGCCTGCCATGCCGCTCTTCAGGATGGGGTGGCGGCAGTATTGGCCGGAGGGACTCATCATTCCTTCCAGAATCGAGGTGAGGGATATTGCGTTTTTAATGACGTCGCGATCGCGATCCGCGACCTCCAGGTCTATCGTCCGGGCATCAAGGTGATGGTTGTCGATACCGATGCGCACCAAGGCAATGGCACCAATAGCATCCTTGCCAACGACCCCAACGTATTTACTTACTCGATTCACGTCGGGAAGAACTTTCCAAGCCGCAAGGTGAACGGCTCGATGGATGTCGAGACTGTCAGATATGTGGAAGGCGAGATGTATTTGAAACAACTCTTCAATACTCTCGCTGCGGCATTGGATGTCTTTTCTCCCGATCTCGTGATTTGGATCGCAGGTGCGGATAATCATCGAAACGACCGCATGGGGCAGATGTTGCTGGACCTGAAAGACTTCATGCGGCGGGACGAGGTGATCCTACGTGCCTTCATGGGCAATCGCATCCCTGTGGCCATTCTTTATGGCGGCGGATACAACCGCCAGCCGGAATACACTGCCAAAATTCACCGTAATACCATCGCAACCGCAGCCAAGGTAGCCCGTGAATTGAGACGATGAAAAATTTCGCGAGTGTCGGAGCAGGGGCGGTTGGAAGTTATTATGGCGGTCGACTGGCTGCCAGCGGGCATGATGTGCGTTTTTTGCTACGTTCGGACTATGATGTGGTGCAAGAAAAGGGTCTCACTGTTGAGAGCATTGATGGAGATTTCCATCTGCCAGAGGTGAGTTGCGCCAGAACTTCGGAGGAAATCGGTCCGGTAGATGTTGTGATCGTGGCATGGAAAGCCACTTCGAATCATCGCTTTGAGGAGGCGATTAGGCCCTTGCTTCATGAGGATACGGCCATCGTCACCTTACAAAATGGCCTTGGGAATACCGAGGCGCTTGGAGAGCTTTTTGGCATCGAGCGAGTATTGGGCGCGATGTGTTTTGTCTGCATCAACCGCATTGAGGCAGGGCTGATCCGCCATACCGGCGGTGGAGTGATCGCGATGGGGGAGGCGGTCCCCGGAGTGACCGGGCGTCTTCGCGCCTTGGCTGACATTTTTGAGGGAGCCAATGTCGTCTGCCAAATGGCTGCGAACTTTGCCGAAGCCCAGTGGCGCAAGTTGGTTTGGAATATTCCCTTCAACGGACTGTGCATCACGGAAGGTGGCATTGATACCGGGAAACTCCTGGCGCAACCCGATGGCGAGGACCGTGTCCGCGGGCTTATGCTCGAAGTGACGAGCGTCGCGGCGGCCCTGGGATTCGAGATTGAGAATGAATTCGTGGAGTTTCAAATCAAGCGGACTTACCCGATGAAGGACTATCGACCTTCCAGCATGATTGACTTCGTAAAGGGATATCCGGTCGAGGTCGAAGCCATCTGGGGCGAGCCACTGCGGCGGGCCAAGGCAGTAGGGGTTGCAACGCCAAGGCTGGAGGAGCTGGATGCCCGAATTCGTGAGATGTTGAGTCAGCGTTAACTCAGGCCGAGCTCTTTCTTTACGTGATTTAGAAGACCTTCCGCGCCGTCTTCAATAAGGTCGGCGACCAGTTCGAATCCGGCATTTCCACCGTAATAAGGATCGGGAACTTCCTCGTGATTGTGCCTGGAGCAGAAGTCGGTAAATCTTCGTACCTTGGCTCGCTCTTCTTCGTTGGAAGTCAGCTTGATGACGTTTTGATAGTTCTCTTCGTCCATCGTCATGATAAGATCGAATACCTCGAAATCCCGCAGACCAAATTGCCGGGCTGATCCGTTCACCTCGTAGCCACGCCGCCGGATTGTTTTGGACATACGGGCATCGGGTTTGTTGCCCGCGTGCATTCCGATGGTTCCGGCGGAGTCGCAGTCAATTTGATTGGAAAGGCCAGCCTCCCGGACCACGTGCCGGAAGATGTTCTCGCCAGCCGGAGAACGGCAGATATTTCCCATACAAACGAAGAGCAAATTGTAGCGGCTTTTCATAAGACAGATGTTAGGATCCGCACCGTTGATTTAACAGGCGAACAATCATGAGTGACTATGTTTTGGATCTATCCGGGATCCGCAAAACCTACCGGGGCGACGTTGAAGCGCTGAAAGGAATCGATCTGCAAGTGCCGCAAGGTTGTATTTACGGGCTTTTGGGGCCCAACGGGGCCGGTAAAAGCACGATGGTGAAAATTCTCACCACTCTCATCCGGCGGTCCGGTGGCGAAGGAACGATGCTTGGGAAGCCGATCGGTGATCGCGAGGTCTTGCAAAAGGTCGGATTGCTCCCGGAGCATGCGCAGTTCCCGAATTATCTGACCGGCCGCCAGGTAATTGAATTTTCCGCGGGTCTACAAGACGTTTCCGCGAGCGTTACCAGGACTCGAACTGACGATTTGCTTGAAAAAGTCGGTATGGTGGATGCTCAGAGCCGTAAAATTGGCACCTATTCCAAGGGGATGAAGCAGAGAATTGGCATCGCCCAAGCCCTCGTGAACGATCCTAAAATCGTCTTTTTGGATGAACCAACCGACGGCGTTGACCCTGCCGGGCGTCGTGATTTCAGAGCATTGGTCAGGACGCTACGCGACGAAGGACGGACAATCTTTATCAACACCCACATTCTTTCCGAACTGGAACCCATCGTTGATCGCGTTGCCATAATGTCAGGTGGAGAAATTCTCGGAGAGGGAAGTCTCGATGATCTGAGGACAACCAAGACGGGGTATGTCATTCACTTCGAGGGGCAGTTGTCGAGCGAAGCCATTTCCTCGTTCGAAAAGGATCAATTCGAAGTCTCCCCGGGATGCGTCAAGCTGACAACCCCGAACGCCGCCGCCGCGCAACCCGTCGTGGATCTCATCAGGCGAGAGGGATTGGTCCTGACTGGTCTCCGGGTCGAGAGCCAATCGCTTGAAGATCTCTTCATCGGTCTCGTCGGTCAGAATCAATCTGCGCCGCCCCAAAATCCTGCGACCTCACAACCACCTGCTCTTCCTCAGTCATGAAACCATTTTTGACCTTACTTCTTGATTCGTTTCGTAGCCTGAAATCAGGGACGATTTTCTGGGTGACCTTAAGCCTTTCGTTGCTGGTGGCCCTCGTCTTCCTCTCGATTGGATTCGATGATCAAGGGATCAGTATCCTCTTCGGTGCGAAGACTTGGGAGAGTGATATCCTTTCAAAGGGGAGTCCGTTTGCCCATGTCGGCTACCTTTTGGTCTTTAGCAACTTCGTGGCAGGAGGGTGGCTCACCTTCGTCGCAATTATCCTGGCTCTGATTTCCTGCGCTTCCATTTTTCCCGACGCCATGAACGAGGGCACGGCCGGGATGTTGATGACAAAGAAGCCTTCGCGCTTGCAGGTGTTTCTCGCAAAATTGACCGGGAGTCTCTTCTTTGTTCTCGTTCAGGTCGGACTGTTTGTGGTGATTGTTTTCATTGCGTTCCGCTGGCGGCTTGGCGTCTGGAGTTTCTCACTCTTCTGGTATGTGCCGGCGGTTCTGCTGGTTTTTCTAAACTTGTATTCCTTCATGGTTTTCATTGGAATCAAGACTCGCTCGGTCATGACCGCGATTCTTCTCACGATGGCTCTATGGGGCGTTTCGGCAGGGCTCAACTGGGTCACCGGGCTCGTGGAACTCCAGTATGAGAGTTCGCGATACGAATATGTTCAGGTTGAGCCGGAGGAGGGTGAAGAGGTTGAAGAAGATAAAGAACCGTCGTCAAACGGTTATCCTGAAATGGAGATGGTCGAGAAGGAGCCCAATGAATCCATCAAGGATTGGGCCGACACCTTGAAGGCTATTCATACCGTATTTCCCAAAAACGCTCCAATCATGAAGGAGGCTGAGAAAAAGCTCTTGTCGAGTGAGATTGAAGGCCTAGCCGAGGCGCAATCGATGGACTCGATGCTTGGTTCGGATGAGGACCGGAGGGAGATTCAGAGAGAAATCGAGAAGGCGACCAAGGAGGATTCCTGGTTCTACTCGATCGGGTCATCATGTCTTTTTGCCCTCGTCATGCTCACGCTTGCAGGTTGGACGTTTTGCCGTCGTGACTACTAACGATTGGAATCACTGGCAGCGCTTTACTGCGTCGGCGAGAGCCTTCTTGTGGTCCGGCCAGGTTGGGACAAACTCGTGGGCCAAGAATCCGGTGTAATCGGTCTGGCGAATCGCTTCGATGATCGCGGGGTAGTAAAGTTCCTGTGACTCGTCGAGTTCATGGCGTCCGGGGCACCCTGCGGTGTGGTAGTGCGCGTAGTAAGACGAATGCTTAAAGATGTGCGCCATGATATCGCCCTCCATGATTTGCATGTGGTAGATGTCATAAAGTAACTTGAACCGGGGAGAACCAAGTTTCTTGCAAAGAGCGAGACCCCAGTCACTGCGATCACACTGGTAGTCGGGGTGATCGACGCGCGAATTAAGGAGCTCCATGATGAGCGTGACGTTATGCTTTTCGGCGAGAGCAAGAAGTGGTTCGAGCCCGCGCGCGCAATTTTCCAGACCAGCTTGATCACTGAGCCCCTCGCGATTTCCGGAGAAGGTGATGACATTGGGGATGCCGGCTTCGGCGGCCTTGGGAATCAGGTCGCGATAGATTTCCCAGAGTGTTTCGTGGTGGTCGGGGTTGTTAAAAGCCTTCTCGATGCTACCCAGTCCGCTGGGATGTTCCGGGGCAGCAGAGACCGGGCAGGTTAGGTCGTATTTTTGAATCTCCAGCGCTTCATCCGGGTGGAGAAGGTCGATGCCTTTGATGCCCAGTTCCTGGCACCATTCGGCAAGCTCGGCGAGCGGGGTGACCTCAAAGCACCAGCGGCAAACGGAATGTTGAAAGCTCATTCTGACAAACTGGTTTAACCGGGTTCCGGAGTAAAGGCCCGTGTCTCGAATCGCATAAGAGCGGGGAGGAAGGTGAGGGGAACATTGCCGGTGGGGCCGTTACGATTTTTGGCGAGAACCAATTCGGCCTCGCCGTCGTCTTCGTCGCGATCTTCCTGATTATCGACGTAGTAAACTTTTCGGTAAAGGAGACCAACCATGTCGGCGTCCTGCTCGATCGATCCCGACTCACGAAGGTCGGACATGCGGGGAACACCGAGCGAGGACCCGGTCCGACCTTCGGGACCACGGTTGAGCTGGGCCAGGACAATGACAGGAACGTTTAATTCCTTGGCAAGTGCCTTGAGTCCGCCGGAGATTTCCGCAATCTCGCGTTCACGGGAATTTGAGGCCTGCTTGGAGGTCGACTTCATGAGCTGAAGGTAGTCAATCGCAATCACGCTGATCCCTTCGTCGCGGTGCTTGCGTCGGGCCTTCGCGCGGAGGTCGTTGATGGAGATTCCGGCGGTATCATCGATGAAAAGCTTGGACTTCGCGACCTCCTCCGAGGCGTCTTTAATGCGTTTCAGGTCGGCCTTGTTCGGCTGATATCCTTTGGTGAGCTTTTGAAATTCGAACCGTGCACGAGAGAAAACGAGACGTTGCACGATTTGCACCGTCGACATCTCGCAGGAAAACACCATGGCGGGCTTGTCCAGACTCACCGCGATGTGTTCGACGATGTTCATCATGAACGAGGTCTTTCCCATCGAGGGGCGAGCTGCGATGACAAACATGTCGGGCGCTTTCAGACCGTTGATCATTTTGTCCAGTTCGGTGTACCCGCTGGTCATTCCCGAGATCCCCCGGTCGCCGGCCAGGAATTCCTGAAGGTAAACCATCACTTCGGCGACCGCGGATTTCACGTCCATCTCCTCGGTGGTTTCGCTGGCTTCCCGGATCTCGAGAACTTTTTGCTCCACGCTGTCGAGGAATTCCTGCACGTCTTCAGGGTCATCGTAAGCAGTCGTGATGGACTCCGTGCACGACTTGATGATGTTCCGCAGGATGAACTTCTCCTTAACGATGGAAAGGTGCGAATTGAAGTGCGCCGCAGTGGGGGCGTAGGTGAAAATCTCCTGGATCGCGGATGGGCCGCCGATCGCGTCCAGGAGATCCCGGTCCATGAGATATTGAATTAATGCGATCAGTTCGACGGTCTTACCCGCTTCAAAGTGCTCGACCAAAACCTGAAAGAGCTTGCCGTGCGAAGGCATGTAAAAGTGGGCGGCGGTGAGCTGCCCCTCGATGGCCCGGCCGATGTATTCCTCGGGATCCTGAATCATCGAACTCAGAACACTTTTCTCCGGACCAATGGCGTGCGGCGGTGGAGTCAGCTCATCGCGTTCATCCTGTTTTCCGTCCTGAAGTTTGGGGCCGTCCTTCTTTTTAAAAGGTGGTTTGTCTTCCGTGATCGCCATGGCGGGGACTCTGCCTCAAAACGCCGAGGTTTGGCAATCTCGGCAACCTGTGAATAACCTGAGATGCCCGTAACTACTGGGATGTGGTCCGAAAATTATTTTCCGACAGGAGCGCCTTTGCTTCACCGAGGAGGAAAAGTGAACCGGTTAGAAGGGTGGTGTGCCCGGCAGTTGCTTCCAAGGCGGCGTTGAGATTTTGATGAACCACCGATTTCGCTTCGACTCGGTGACTTTCGGGAGGAATTCCTCGCTGGGAATTAACGGGGACGAAGTGGAATTCAGAGGCAATTTCGGAGAGCTTGGAAAGGACCTCATCAGTTGCTTTGTCCTCAACGGCTCCAAAAATAATGGACGCCTTTTTGCCAGGGAATTCGCATTTCCAGGTTTCGACGAGAGCTTGCGCGGCGTGGGGGTTATGGGCGGCGTCGAGGATTAGGGTATCGTTGATTCGCTCGAAACGCCCCGGCCACTGCACGTGTTGAAGCGAGTGTTGCACAACATCGAATGAGAGGTGGAGTCCGGCGGCTACAATGGCCTCGCAGGCGAGTGCTGCGTTTTGTTTCTGATGTTCTCCGGGAAGTGACAGCGAGTAGCCAAGCAGCGGGGCGTTGACGAAAGACAGGGGAGCCTGCGTTTGGTTTGTTACCTGGCGAATGGCCTTTTCTGCTTCCGGATGTTGGGGAGAAGAAAGGATGGGCTTTCCCTTGATCGCGATCGCGGCTTTTTCGCGGGCGATTTCATCGAGCGTGGAACCAAGCCATTTGGTGTGATCGAGCGAGATTGGGGTCAGGACACAAACATCGGCGGGAATTGCGGTGGTGGCATCAAGTCTTCCGCCCATCCCGGTTTCGAGAACGATGAGGTCGCAATCGGAGTCTCGAAAGTGTCTCATTCCCAAAGCGAGGGTGAGTTCAAAAAAGGTCGGGTGCTGATCCCAATCGGCCACGATTTCACGAAGCTCGGTGAGAAGTCGGGCGGATTTCTCCTCGGTAATCTCAAGACCGTTAACGCGCACGCGCTCACGATAGTCAATGAGGTGAGGGGAAGTGAACAGTCCACTTCGGAGAGCGAGTCCCTGGCCGAGCGCGTCGATCATAGCGCAGGTGGAGCCTTTGCCATTCGTCCCGGCCACATGGATGACCTTGGTTCGGTGAGAGGGGAAGGCCAGGAATTCTCGAAGCAAACGCGTCGGGCCCTCGAGCCCCAGTTTGATTCCAAATGTCTGTGTCGAGTAGAGCCAGTCGAGAGCTTCCTGATAATTCACGGCTTAGAAATGAGGGGCAGGCCTGTTTGATTGATGATGCGTTAACTGCGAGAGGACGGATGGTCGAAACCTAAGGGCTGATCGGCTGTCGCCCATCTCTGCATGCGGGGATCTTCCTCAAATTTTTGAGCATCGCAAGAGATCTCTCAGGGGGATCAAACTATCCTCGAACGAGGGTCAATACCGCGACTTCCTTGACCCCTCCGTCACTTTTCAGAACTTTGGCACATTCGTGCGCAGTTGCCCCGGTCGTGAAGACATCGTCGATGATGACTGCCTTTTTCCCCGTGAGGGAGGAAACGTGTTTTCTGCGGATTTTGAAAGCACCTCGAAGATTTGAAAGGCGTTGCTTTCGATTCAGCTTGGTTTGTGTGCTGGTGGGGCGGACCCGCTTGATCACTTCAATTGTATTGAGGCCGCTAAGCTTCGAGAGTTCCCGGCTGAGTTCGTAGGCCTGATTACCTTGTCGCCATTGTTGTCTCCGCCAGAAAAGGGGAACCGGAACCAGGATGGCATCCTGAAATTCAGCGAAGCGCGGGTCACTTTCGAAAGTCTTCTGTAGGAACCCAGCCAGTTCCCGGGCGAGATAGAACTGCCGCTGATACTTTAGGCCGTGAATGAGATGAAACGAGAGAGCCAACCCCTTGAGTGAGGCCCGGGCAAAGTCGAAATCGAACTTCAAACCGTCGCAATTTTGGCAACGGAACCGGCCTTCAATATTTCCATCGAAAACCTCTCCGCATTGCTCACAAAATGGCGGAATGATACGGGGGAGCTCATCCCGGCAATCATTGCACAGGGACTGCCCCTGCGTGAGCGAACTCTGGCAAAGTTCACAGACAGCTGGATAGAGGAGGTCGAGAAATCGGGAGAAAACTCCGTGGCCGTTCCTATCCCGTTTCCACATGTTTGATGTGATGCGCGTTTGTCATTTTCCTCTGGGTTTTGTAGGATGGTTTGCTCCGCAAAACCAGTAGAGATAGTAGCTGTTTCCCGGTCGTAAAGGCGGAAAATGAAATTTCAAAGTTGGTTTTCGAATGAAACTGAGAAAACTGGACACATGACGAGGCACCAATGGCGGGGAGAGGATGGAGAAGAGATCCGTTTTTGGCGGGCGAACTACCATGGAGGTCGCTTTGAACTTTACACCAAGATCGATAATGATGATCGCTGGGCAAAGCTAGATCCGCCTTCGAAAGAAGTTTGGGAGGCGCTTCGTGATGTTCTCTGGCGGAAATACCAGCGCAAGCGCTGCGCTTGGAATTTGATTGCCAAGGTCGACAAAATTCTGGGCAAGCCGAATGAAGGACCCGGGGAATAGGTGGGTCGCTGCCGATCATGCCCATGCGTGGCATCCCTTTACCGATCAGGAAATATGGGAGAGTGAATCGCCTCTTATCGTTTCCCGGGGCGAGGGGAGTTGGCTCATTGATACCGAGGGGCAACGTTACCTCGATGCCAACTCCAGTATTTGGACGAACATCCACGGTCACAGTCACCCTGTGATTGTGGCGGCCATTCAGGATCAAGCAGCCAAGCTCTGCCATAGTTCGTACTTGGGACTGGCCAATGACAAAGCGAGTGAATTGGCTGAAAAGTTATGTTCGTTTTTCCCGGATACTTTGGAGCGATGCTTCTTTTCGGATGATGGTTCAACCGCGTTGGAGGTGGCTTTCAAAATGTCTCTGCAATGGCGGCAGCAAAATGGAGAGTCCGGGAGAACGGGAATCATTGCGTTCGAGAATGCCTATCACGGAGACACCTTGGGTGCGGCATCGGTGGGCGGTGTATCGAGGTTTATCAAAGGATATGGAGAGGCTGGTCTGGAGGTCTACCGCGTTGGTTCTCTCAGGGACTTGGAGGCCCTGCCGCAGGTCGTTGTAGAGACGGCTTCGGCTGTCGTAATCGAGCCTCTGATTCAAGGAGTGAATCAAATGCGCCCATGGCCGGAAGGGATGTTGGCTGAACTGAGAGATTGGGCAACGAATCATGGCATTCATCTCATCCTCGACGAAGTCATGACTGGATTTGGTCGAACCGGGAGAATGTTCGCCTGTCAAAAAGAAGAAGTCATTCCTGACTTTCTTTGCCTGGCCAAGGGCCTGACGGGAGGAACCATGCCGCTGGCTGCGACCCTCACCACGGCTGAAGTTTATGAAGGTTTCAAGGGGGGGGGGCGGACCTTTTACTATGGCCACAGCTACACCGGGAATGCCCTTGGGTGTGCGGCGGCGCTAGCCAGCTTGTTGCTTTTTGAGTCCGAAGAGACCCTGGCGGGAATCGAAGAAAAGGGAGCCTTCCTCGAGGAAAAACTCGGCGAGATTGAATGGATTCGTGAGGTTCGTCGAGTGGGCTTGGTCCTCGGTTTTGATATCGCTGGATGCGGTCAGGATTTTTGCAAAAAGCTCCGAGCCCGAGGGGTTTTAACGAGACCGATCCTAAATACCATCGTGATTATGCCGCCGCTATCGGTAACGATGGAGGAACTCGAATTTCTGATCGATGCGATCACCAGGTAGCACAAGCATCTTGCCTCTCTTTGCTCTGGAAGCTTGTGCTACGGTTGGGTTTCTAAGTCAGGACCTTCAAGTTCCTTGGATTGTTTTTTGATCAAGCCCTCGGGGCCGAAGAGCCAGGCGAGAAGGAAGAGGAAGCCTGCTGCGGTAGCCATCATGCCGGAGCTTGTGGTGTCGGGAAGTCCGAACAAAGGAGGGAGGTGGGATGCCATTTGGCCGAGGACAGCAGAGAGGACGGCCACGATGAGGCTGACGGCGATGAGGATAGGGAGGTTCCGGGTGAGAAGAAAGGCGGTGGCAGGTGGAACGATGAGCATCGCGATAACGATGATGGAGCCGACTGCTTCGAAGGCTGCGACGGTCGTGACGGCGACCATGGTCATGAGAAGGTAGTGCATGAGTTGCGGTCGGAAGCCCTGGGTTTCGGCAAGGCCGGGGTCGAAGGAAGCAAGTTTGAATTCCTTGTAGAAGAGAGCGATGATGAGCGCGTTGAAAAGAAGGGTGGCACCGATGACGAGAGCGGCCCGGGGAACGGCAAAGAAGGAGGTCTCGTTTTCGAAGAGCGTGACCATATTAAGAGGCGTGTATTCGAGCGCTCCGTAAAGAACACACCCTGCGTCAAGGTCGACGTGGTCGGCTGCTTTGCGAATGAGGACAAGTCCGATGGCGAAGAGGGTGGTGAAGACGATTCCCATGGCGGCGCCGCGTTCCACCTTGCCGAAGCGGGTGATCCACTGGGTGAAAAGGGCGGTGAGGACTCCGGCGATGGCAGCGCCGAGGAACATCCAGATGTTGGCGCGCGATCCGGAGATGAGGAAGGCGACGGCGAGGCCGGGAAGGACCGCGTGGCTGATGGCGTCACCCATCATGCTCATTCGGCGAAGAAGGAGAAAGGTGCCCGGGAGCGCACAGGCCATCGCACACAAGCCTCCGACGAGGATTATGTGGAAGTCGTTCGCGGTCCAGGACATGACGAGGTACTTGAAGAAGAGTGATTAGAACCTTTGGGTGAAGCCGGTGAAGCAGCCGAAGTCTTCGGAGTCACTGTTGAGACCGACTTGCACTCCGGCATCGAGGACGAAGTTTTCATTGATCTCGTAGGTGAAGCCGCCGGAGTAGTAAGATTCGTAACGGTCTTCGGCGATGACGCCAATGTATTCGGTGTAGCCGCCGAGTTTACCGATGATGGGGTAACCGATGACGGCGGTGAAGAGGAATTCAGGTTCGCTTCCGGAGTCGTCGTTGACGAAATCAAGCTGACCCTGCATGCCAAGGCTGATATCGTTGGTGAGGGTGGTGGCCCAAGGGACAATGATGCCTCCCTGCCATTCGTCACTGCGGGTGGGGGCGGTGACATAGGGCATGATGGCAAGAGCGGTGTCTCCGCCATCGTTCCCCCGGATGTTGTATTTGAGGCGAATGGTGAGGTCTCCAAAAGTGGTCCAATCGCCGGCGGCTTCGGAGCGGAGATCGAGGACTGCTTGCAGATCGATGTTGTGGGTGAGTCCAGCCTTCAGGTTGACCTGGCCATAAATGAAAGTTTCCAGACTTTGATCGCGACGATAGTTAAAGAGGGAGGCTTCAATTTGGAAGCGGCCGGCATCGACGGTGATGGGCGATTCGGTGGCATCGGGGCGATCGGGAGCGAGGCCACGTAGAAGGAAATCGGGCGTAGGGTTGAAGAGGTTGTATTGGGTTTTGTCGGAGGGGCTTGAGGGGATGCCGGGGATGTTGACTCGGTCGACGGTCCCGATGAAATCTTGATTCGTTCGTACTCCTTCACCCGGGCCTATCCACCTGCCCCCTGCGACATAACCGCCTTGGCCAAGCTGCGTTTGGTTTGGGTTATTCTGCAGGCCACCTTTGGGCTTGGCGAGGATGGCATCGATGGAATTGCGATCCAGTTTTTGACCGGACATATCGGAGCCACTTCGGCATGGTGTCTTGGGCGACCCGGCTAAAACGGATTGAATGAGGCCAAGGAAGAGGATGAACGGTGTTTTCATGTTTTAATCGAGATGGTTTTAGGCAGTGGACTCGGACTGAAGTCCAAGCTCTGTAGGGGTGATGGTGTGGGGTGAATCGATGGTGGGTTTGGAAAGGTCGAGTTCGGCCTCGAGTTGATGGACGATTTCGGCACCGAGGAGGTGCTCGACCATGTCGGCGTCGCGGTCGACGTGACTCGGTGCGATATCGGCATATTTGATGAGGTAGAGTTCCCAGAGACGGTGGTTGCGGGTGATGCGGGAGGCTTCCCCGAATCCTGACTCGGAGAGGCGAAGTTCGCCGGAGGGTTGGCGTTCGATGTGATCTTCGGAACGCGCCTGGCGGATGAGCTTGGAGAGTTCGCCCTTGGCCCAGTAGCGGTGCTTGCGAAGGAGATCCATGGCGATGGGGAGGTTTTTGAGCGGTTTGGTCTCCTGGGTTTCTTCGAGGATTTCGTAAGTGGAGCGGAGGAGGTGTTGGCGTCCGACCTTGCGCTGAAGCTGGAGGTGACGGAGGTAGCGGGGGAGGACTCCGCGGGCGGTGCCGAAGACCATGCTGAAGAGGAAGAGGACGGCGGCGGTGATGACAATGATGGCGCCGGCCGGGAGGTTGGAATAGAGAGCCGAAATCGAAACCCCGAGCCACCCGGAAATGGCTCCGATGGTGGCTGAAAGGAAGAGCATCCAGCCGAGGCGATTGGTCCAAAAGCGGGCGGCGGTGGGCGGAGTGATGAGGAAGGCGATGATAAGAATGAGCCCGACCGCTTGGAGCCCGACGACGGTGACGGCGGTGACGAGGGTCATCAAGATGATATCGAGCCAGAGAGTGGGCGACCCTTGTGCGGAAGCAAAGTTGGAATCAAAGCAAAGAAGAGTGAGTTCCTTGAGGATGGAGATGGTGACAATGGTGGTGACGATCAGAATGCCGGCGATGAGGAAGAAGTCGGACCACACCATGGAGGCTGTTTTTCCATAAATGAAGCCATCGAGCCCGGCCGCGCTCTGCCCCGGGATTCGCTCCACCATCTTAAGAATGGCGACTCCGAGGCCAAAGAAGACGGATAGAATGATGCCCATGGCGGCATCATCTTTGAGACGAGTGGTTCGGCGGATGGCCAGGACGAGCAGAACGCCGAGGAGTCCGGTGATTGTGGCGCCAAGGAGGAGGCCAGGGAGGCTTTTGCCACTGAAGCCCAGAGTGGACATGATGGCGAAGGCGATCCCGATGCCGGGGAGAGTCGCGTGGGAGAGGGCGTCGCCGAGGAGAGATTGTTTTCGCAGGAGGAGGAAGCTGCCTACCAGGCCGGCGGTGGCTCCGAGAAAGGCCACGCCGAGCACCACCAAGCGCGTGTTGTGGTGCTCGAGGAGAAGGGTTTCGCGGAGGAGCTCCCAAGTCATGGATCTGTCGAACTAGTGGCGACCAACGTTTTTGAGAGCTTGCGCCACGTCGTCGAGAAGGTTGAGTTTACCGCCGTAGGTTTTTTGGAGATTCTCACGGGTGAAGGTTTTGCTGGTGGGCCCACTGGCGACAACGCGCATGTTTAAGAGGACAAGATGGTCGAAGTATCGCGAGACGGTGGCGAGGTCGTGGTGAACACAGAGAACGGTTTTACCTTTCGCGTTCAATTCTTGCAGGAGTTCAATGATGGCTTGTTCGGTGGCGGCATCGACGGCGGCAAAGGGCTCGTCCATGAAGTAGATTTCAGCATCTTGAACAAGAGCGCGGGCGAGGAAGACTCGCTGTTGCTGGCCTCCCGAGAGTTGTGAGATTTGACGTTTGGCAAGGTGTCCAATGCCGACCTTTTCGAGAGCCTCAAGTGCCTGTCTTTTCTGGTTGAAGCCGATGCGTTTAAACCAGCCGAGTTTGCGATAGGTGCCCATTGTAACAACGTCGAGGGCACTGACAGGGAAGTCCCAATCGACGCTTTCGCGTTGCGGGACGTAAGCGATAAGATTCCGTTGTTCTTCGTAGGGTTTTCCGTAAATGAGGGCTTCTCCGGAAGTTTTGGGAATGAGTTCAAGGCATGCTTTGAGAAGGGTGGATTTGCCGGCTCCGTTCGGTCCAACAATTCCGGCGAGAGTTCCCTCGGGAATGTTCAATTCCACATCCCAAAGCACGGGCTTGCGGTGGTAGGCGACGGTGAGGTCGTGGACCGCCAGCGGGAATTCCGGAGGGTGTTCGGGGCGCATGGGGTGAACTTAATCGTTAAGCTTGTTTTGGAAGCCGCTTTCAGGAGCGCTTCCGCCGAGGGCGTTGACGATTGTGGTAATGTTATGATCCATCATGCCGACGTAGGTTCCTTGATAGGTTCCGGCCGGACCCATGGCATCAGAGAAAAGCTCTCCTCCAACTGTGACGGTATGTCCTTTCTCTGCGGCTCCCTCGATGACGGCTTCGACCGATTTCTCGGGGACGGAGGATTCGATAAAGATCGCGGGGATTTTGTTGTCGACGATGAAGGTGACAAGGTCGTTGATGTCTTTGGTTCCAGCCTCGGACTCAGTTGAGATTCCCTGAATACCACGAACTTCGATACCGTAAGCGCGCCCAAGATAGGAGAAGGCGTCATGCGCGGTGACCAGGACCCGTTGCTTTTCGGGAATGGTCGGAAACACCATGAGGGCGTAGGTGTGAAGGTCGTTGAGCTTCTTCTGATATTCTTCGCGCTGAGTCTGGTATTGCTCGGCGTTCTCAGGATCGTAAGCGGCCAATTCATCGCCGATTTTGCCAGCGACTTTGGACCAGATTGAGATGTCCATCCAAAGATGTGGATCAGGATGGTCAACGTCACCAATCAGTTTGACTCCCCCGAGGTCCTCGGCGACAGCTGAGACGGAATTTCCCTGCTTGGCGCGACTTTCAAGAATGGAGCCCATTTTTCCTTCGAGAAAGAGCCCATTGTAAAGGACGAAGCCGGCTTTCTGGATCTTGTCGATTTCCGACTTGCTGGGTTGGTGGGTGTGGGGATCGATGCCTTCACCAATGAGGTTGATGACCTCTTGTTTGTCACCGGCAATCTCGCGGGTGACGTCGGCAATCATGCCGACCGTGGTGACAATGGTGCCATCAGTTTTGGCAGCTTCTTCTTTGTTGGTGCAGGAACCAAAAAGTAAGAAGGGAGCGAGGAGGAGGGACTTCTTCATGAGTTGGAAATGACATCATGACTTTGATTAGTCAAAGTAAAAAACTTGATGAGTCGTAATTGTTGTGATCTTGGACGAGCCGGGCACAAAAAAGCCCCGTAGCCGTATCGGCTGCGGGGCCCTAGGAAATTAGGAATGGTGCTTATTTAACGTAGGACAAGGAAGCGGCGGTAGCTTCGATTTTGTCGTTGTTGTCGAGGAGTTCCTTAATGGGGTCGTATTTACCGGCGAGCAGGGCTTGGCGCGCTGAGGCTGGCATTTCGACTGCGAAAGAGAAGTCTCCGGCGGTAACCGTCATGGCTTCCAGATCGATGGAGACCTGAAGCGTGGGATCGGCAGCGCAAGCGGACTTGAGAGCGTCGATATTTTCACGGGTCGAGCTCACGCAGGGGAGCCCCAGAGTGGTTGAATTTCCGTAAAAAATCTCAGCAAAAGACTCGGCGATGATGGCACTGAAGCCGTATTTGGTGAGCGACTGGGGGGCGTGTTCCCGGGAGGAACCGCAACCGAAGTTGATGCCTGCCACGAGGATGGAAGCTCCTTTGAAGCGTTCGTCGTTGAGCGGGTGATCGGTTTTCTCGCCGGACTCGGGGTCGAAGCGAACGTCGTAAAAGGCGAACTCTCCGAGACCGTCAAAGGTGACACACTTCATGAAGCGTGCCGGAATGATGCGGTCCGTATCGATATCCGCGCCCGGGATGGGGACGGCGGTGCCGGAGACTTGAGTGATGGGTGCAATGGCCATGGTCGTAACTTGGTTTATTCAGCTTCCTTTTCTTCGCGGGCGGCCCGGCGCTCGAGGATTGCGGTCAGGGCGTCCTGAAACGATCCTACGTGTTTTTGAGCTAATTTCTGGCTGAAGGCCATGATTTCGCCGGTCAGGCCGGGCATGACATCGAGGGATTTTTGTCCCACGGGAGTTTTGTAAAAAGCAATCAGTGAGTTGATTTCGTCATCGGTGAAGGCATTCTCGTAGACGGCTTTTGTCTTGGCTTTGAGCTGTGGGTCACTGGCGACCTTGCCCATGTAGGCCATGAAGGCGTCTTTCACCTCGCCCATTTCCTCTTTGTTGAGGTCTTGGCCGGCGAGGCTTTGTTCGACCATGGCGAATCCAGCTTCTCCGCCATCGACGACGGTTTGCTCGAACTTCATGATCTTGAGGAGCTCGTCGATGGGCGAGAGCTTGGCCGCTTCTTGGGCCGATGCCGGCAGAAGAAGCATTGAGAATGCGAGGAGTAGAATTGATTTCATCAGTTGAGTTGGGTTGAGCTTAGGCGACTGCCGAGTCTTCGGTGACATCGAAGGTTTCGCGGGCATCGGCGATGCGACCTTCGACAGCGGCAGCGGCGACCATGATAGGGGACATGAGGACGGTTCGGCCCATGGGGGATCCCTGTCGGCCTTTGAAGTTGCGGTTGGAGGAGGAAGCGCAGATTTGATCGCCGACGAGTTTGTCGGGGTTCATCGCGAGGCACATGGAGCATCCAGCGGCGCGCCATTCGAATCCGGCTTCTTCGAAGATCTTATCGATGCCTTCCTTTTCGCATTGAATCGCGGTGATTTGCGACCCGGGAACGGCGATGGCTTTGACTCCGTCGGCAACTTTGTGTCCTTTGAGAAACTTGGCGGCTTCGCGGAAGTCGGAAAGGCGACCGTTGGTGCAGGAGCCGATGAAGGCGACATCGATGGGAATGCCCTTGATCGGAGTTCCGGCGGGGAGCTTCATGTAAGCGAGAGCTTCCTCGATGACGGCTTTTTCGTCGGCATCCGCAGCGGTAGGGTCGGGGATGGATTCTCCAATTGAGATGCCGTGGTCGGGGGAAATTCCCCAGGTGACCGTGGGCTCGATGTCTTCGGCGTTGATGACAATGACGTCATCGAATTCCGCGTCGTCATCGGTGGCGAAGGACTTCCATTCTTCGACGGCCTTGTCCCAATCATCACCTGTGGGTGAGTAGGGGCGACCTTTGAGGAATTCGAAAGTGGTCTCGTCAGGGTTGACATATCCACAGCGAGCTCCGCCTTCGATGGCCATGTTGCAGACCGTCATGCGCTCTTCCATGGTGAAGTTGTCGAAGGTTGTGCCTGAGTATTCGTAAGCGTATCCGATGCCGCCCTTGGCTCCGAGCATGCGGATGATGTGAAGAGTCACGTCCTTGGCATAAACGCCCGGGCGAAGTTTTCCGTTCACTTCGATCTTGCGAACTTTGAGGGATTCCATGGCCATCGTCTGGGTGGCCAGAACGTCGCGGACCTGAGTGGTTCCGATGCCGAAGGCGATCGCTCCGAAGGCTCCGTGGGTTGCGGTGTGTGAGTCGCCGCAAGCGATAGTTGATCCGGGCTGGGTGATGCCTTGCTCGGGGCCGACGACATGGACGATGCCTTGCTTGCCGGATTTGAGGTCAAAGTAGGTGACGCCGAAGTCATCGCAGTTTTTGCGAATGGCATCGATCATGTCAGCTGCGAGGGGATCGGCAGGTTCGTCCTGATTAATGGTGGGGACGATGTGGTCGATGGTGGCGAAAGTCCGCGAAGGGTATTTTACCTTCAGGCCGAGGTCGCGAAGCATGCCGAAGGCTTGCGGGCTGGTGACCTCGTGAATGAGGTGGGTTCCGATAAAGAGTTGTGTGCGTCCATCGCTCAGGGTTCCCACTGTGTGAGCGTCCCAAACTTTCTGATAAAGAGTCTTTCCCATGGCAAAACCGCGATTTTTTCGCGGGGCGGGGAAGATGTACGGAATTTCCCCTGAAAGCAAGCATCTCGGGACTTTCTAGGCGAGAAGAGCTCCTCCGGCGGCTGCGATGATCACGAGAGCCCAAACCGGAATGAATTTCTTCCGCAGAATCAGGAAGAGAATGGCGACACAAGCGGCATCGATCCAACCGGTCAGGGTGGTGGAGTCGGTGGCCATCCGAAGGAGGGCGACGCCGAGGACGCCAACGACTCCGGCATTGGCTCCGTTGACTGCGCGCTGCGCCCAGCGTTTGCCACGGAGACGGCCCCAGATTTTCATGGTGCCTCCGAGTAGGAGCATTCCGGGTAGGAAAACGGCAATGAGGGCGGCTCCGGCTCCGAGCCAGGGATTGCCGAAAATATCGGCTTTGACCCCAAGGAAGGCCGCAAAGGTAAAGACCGGTCCAGGGACTCCCTGGGTTGCGCCGTAACCTCCAAGGAAGACTACTTTCGACATGTAGCCGCCGTCCACCATGCTTTCCTGGAGAAGAGGGAGAACGACGTGCCCTCCGCCGAAGACGAGAGATCCAGCACGGTAGATTCCGGCGAGAGGGCCGCTGTGTCCGATCGAGATAAAGAGGAGGACAAAGAAAACAAGGAGGGCGGCCCAGCCGAGTAGACCTCGTCCGCCGGTCTTCTGTTTCTCGATTTTTTCGCCGGCTGACAGGGTGAAAATTCCGATGATCCCGGAGATGGTGATCATGACCACGGTGATCCATGGAGCCCGGAAAAACCAGAGCGCGATCAAGACGAGAAATGCGATGGCGAGGCGACGAAGGTCGGGCGCGAGGCTCTTGCGCATTCCAATCCATGCACCGGCAACGACGGCGAGTGCCACCAGCTTAAGGCCGCGAAGTGCTCCCTGCGCATGGTCGCCCGAAAGGTCGCCAATCCCAAGCGCAACGAGGATGAGAACCAAGGCCGAGGGCAGGGTGAAGCCAACCCAAGCTGCCAGACCTCCGGCAAGACCGGCCCGTTCATAGCCAATCGCGGCACCGAGTTGACTGCTTCCAGGACCCGGAATGAATTGGGTGAGGGACATGATTTCCGCAAAGCGGGACTCTGAGATCCATTTGCGTCGGGCGACGTATTCTTCGCGAAAATAGCTGACGTGGGCCACTGGGCCTCCAAAGGAGGTAAGGCCGAGTCGGAGGGCGACGAGAAAGCATTCTAGGGCTGCACTCATTTGTGAATGAGCAGACCACAGGACGGAGTGCTGTCAATGGCGGGCTTGTGGTAGGAGGCTTTTTTAAATCTCGCGAAGTCTTTGGCGATAAGGGAACTTTGCCACATGAAATCGATCATCGCGGCAAATTGCCTCCTGCTCGCTTTGGTGTCCTGTGGTTCCGGCCCAATATCCCGGCCTTTTGTGGTCGAGATTCCAGCCAAGGTGGTCAATGAACAAAAAAAGCCGAAGCTGCCCAAAGTGAAGTCGCCGGCCGAAGAAAAGAGTGAGCCCAAAAAGAAAGCTTTTGCCGGGCGAGTGACCTTTCAGGGGCTGACAAGTTCACAGTTGGGTAAGATCCGGATCATTCCTGAAGCCGGGAGCGAATTGATGATTCCAATGATGCAAAGCTACGATCAAGTCGATGGGCTTTGGGTAATGGGAGCCAAGGTAAACGAATGGTTTAAGATCCCGGATTACAGTGAGGCATGGGTGGGGAAGTCGCCTGAAAAATTTCACGGAACTGCTCACCTTGGAGACTTGAAAATCTACTATCGGAGCAGCCCGGTTTTGCGATTGGTGGGGGCCATGAAAAAGGGACTCAAACATCCGGCTTGGGTCCCTGATTCCGGAGCGACCAAAAGCCCGGTGCCGTCTCCCTGGAAACCAAAGCGCTAATCACCTGACTATGAAAATTATTCTATTCCTCCTTTTGTTTCCACTGACTGTTTTTGGAGAGCTTCGCCTCAATCAGATTCAAGTGATTGGTACCCACAATTCCTACCACGTCGCGCCGACAAAAGCGGAGATGAAGTTTCTCGGCATGTTCAGTAAAGAAGCAACAACCGCTTGGGATTATACCCGTAAGCCTCTGGGGGCTCAGTTGGAGAATGGAATGCGTCACTTTGAGTTGGACGTCTTCGCCGATCCCAAGGGCGGACTTTATGCGAAGTCGGACGATCCGGCCGATAGTCCGATGAGGAAGCCGGGGATGAAGGTGCTTCATGTTCCCAAGATCGATGCTCGAACAACCCATCCGACCTTCAAGGAAGCGCTTGGTTCGGTGAAGAACTGGTCGGATAAAAACCCGAACCATCTCCCGATTATGATTTTGGTAGAACTGAAAGATCGTGCCGAAAATCCGCTGGCTCCAAAACCAGTCAAGTTTGACCGGGCGCAGATGGAGGCGCTGGAGAAAGAGATTATTGCGGTGCTGCCGGTTGGGCGCTTGATCACCCCGGATATTGTAAGGGGGAGCGAAGCGACTCTACGCGATGCAGTCATCAAAATCGGTTGGCCGGCCTTAAGAAAATGCCGTGGGAAGATCATCTTTTGTCTCGATAATGAAGGCCGTCATCGAGACGAGTATCTTAAAGGGAATCCCACGCTGGAGAAGCGGATCTTGTTTGCCAGTGTGGCCGCGACTCATCCTGCTGCCGGGTGGATGAAGAGAAATAATCCGATCGGGAGCTTTGAGGAGATCCAGAAGTTGGTGAAAGCAGGTTTCCTGGTCCGCACCCGTGCCGATGCCAATACGGTGGAGGCACGCGCCAATGATCCGGCTCGTTCGATAAAGGCGCTTGCGAGTGGGGCTCAGTTTGTGAGCACGGATTTTCCGGACAAGGTTCCCCGGATCAGTGAATACGAAGTCAGACTGCCCAACCGCGTGATAGCCCGGGCGAACCCGGTGTCGGTACCCAAGCTGAAAGGAAAAGCGGTCAAGTAGGGTGGTTCTTGATGATCCGGCCAAATCTGTTCATTCTCCGGCGTGCAGAACCGTTTTTACCAGTCTTTCGATACCGAGCGAGCTTCGGGCTATGATACTTCGTCTGACTTTCGTTCGCCGTTCCAAATTGATCGAGACCGTGTCCTGCACACTCCGGCGTTTCGCAGATTGCAGAGTAAAACCCAGGTCTTTTGGAGTGGAGAGTACGATTTTTACCGTACTCGACTCACACATTCGCTTGAAGTTGCTCAGATTGGTAAATCGATCTGCCACTGGCTCAAGCACTCGAGTGATCTGCTTCAGGATGATTTTTTTGTCGACGAGGATTTGGTGGAGGCGGTTTGCTTGTCCCACGATTTGGGGCATCCGCCCTTTGGTCATGCCGGGGAGCGGTCGCTCAATCACTTCATGGCTGACTACGGGGGGTTCGAAGGAAACGCCCAGACTTTGCGACTCCTGACGCAACGAATTTTTTCGCAAAGTCGAAAAGGGATGGACCCATCGCGAGCCTTTTTGGACGGGGTTTTGAAATACAAATCACTCTGGTCCGAGCTCAAAACGACGAAAGGCAAGCTGCCTAAAAATCACTTTCTTTATGACTCTCAAAGCGAGGAGCTGAGCTGGGCGATGGGAGGAAACGATTTTCCTGCTGAATTGCCGCCCGGTGATCAGAGGGACAGTTTCAAATCCATCGAGTGTCAAATCATGGACTGGGCGGATGATACGGCCTACTCCCTCAACGATCTTGCCGACTCAGTGAAGGCAGGGTTTCTTACGGTAGACCGCATCGAGCGTTGGGCCGAAAAGCGAGGGCACGAGATTTCCGGCGACTCTCCTTTGGGCGCACTATTAAAGGCGATTCGCGGCCAGCGGATTGAACCCTTCGTGGGGAAACGAATCGGACAATACATTCAGTCGGCTACCCTTGAGAAGGCTACAAATTTGCTCAGTGGAACCAGTCATCGCTATGCCTTGGGACTAAAGGTCGATGCCGGAGTCAGAGCCGAAAGCGAGTTATTCAAGAGTCTCGCGTATGAAGTGGTGTTTTTATCACCTCAACTCAAACAGTTGGAACACAAAGGGAGCTACATGCTGCGGCGTCTTTGGGAGGTGATGGAGAAACGTTACGTGCTCGGCGAGAATATCGATGGGCAGGACTTTGCTTTATTGCCGGAGGCTGATGCTACTGAGATTGCGGAGGCTGAGACGACTGAGAAGAAGGCCCGCCTCGTTTGTGATTTCCTGGCCGGGATGACCGATGGTTATGCCGCACGGACTTTCCGGCGACTCTTTGAGCCCGGGTTCGGAAGTATTGGTGACCTCGTCGGTTAGATGCGCTTGGATCGCTTGGTTGGGAAATGGGCGGGAACGGGGAAGCGCCGGACTCGTGAGCTTTTCGAATCTGGAAAGGTAATCTTGAACGGGCAGGTCTGTGAGGATGGCAGGATTCAGGTCGGAAAGTTTGACCGAGTGAGTGTTGATGGAGCCATTGTGCAAGACGTGACTCCTCGATATGTCATCCTGAACAAGCCGCCGGGAATTGTGAGTGCGACGACCGATCTGGAGCACCCGACGGTTATCGATTTGATTGAGGAAGACTGGGCCGATGAATTGCACTTGGCGGGGAGGCTTGACCGTTTCACTTCGGGGCTAGTTGTTCTGACCAATGATAGCAGCTATTCGGAATCACTAACCGAGCCTTCGAAAAGAGTGGGTAAACGTTACTTGGTGGAGGTTGATGGCGAAATCGGGGCAGAGGTGATTACGGCGTTCGAGGCCGGGATGTGGTTTGCAAAAGAGCAAGTGATGACTGCTCCGGCGATCGTCGGACTCCTTGCTCCGAATCAATGCCGACTCACGATTTATGAGGGCAAGCATCATCAGATTAAGAGGATGTTCGCCAAATTCTCGCTGAAAGTAACCAGCCTTCATCGCGAGGCAATAGGAGATATCGATCTTCCGGACGATTTGAAGCGTGGACAGTGGATGGAGTTTTCACCTCTCTAGAGCAAAGGGAGAGCATACCCGAATAGGGGTAAGGTTTTTAGGGGTTGCGGCTTGATGATGGTGGAGGTGATCGTAGCTTCCATTCATGAAATTAAAGTCAGTCTGCCTGATTATATTAGCCATTATTCCTTCCAGTTTGACCGCTGCCGATGATCCCTTGGCGGGGGTTACGAAAGGGCTTTTTGACGGGAAGCGTCCGGTTGATGCAGTGCAGTTGGTGGGTGAGAGAGGGCATATCTTAGTTCCTGAATCCGAGAAGGTGAGGAGTCAGTGGGTTTTCAAGGACGGTGTGCTGACGGCGTCACCCAAGTGGGACAGCTTGGTGACTCCGGGGATGTATTCCGATTTCCGGATGCACGTGGAGTTTAATGTAAACAGCGTGCCAAATGTCGATGCCGAGAAGAATGGAAACTCGGGGATCTACATTCAGAAACGATATGAGCTTCAGATTCTAAATTCGCATGGCGTTTCTGAAGAAGATTATAAGGCGAGTTATGCCGGGAGTCTTTATCGACAGAAGAAGCCGGACAAGTTGGTCTCGAAACCGGCGGGCGAGTGGCAATCATATGATATTGTTTTTCGGGCGGCCCGTTTCGAAGACGATAATCGGATTGAGAAAGCGAGGATTAGTGTGATGCATAATGGCGTCCTCATTCACGATGACTTCGCGCTCTCCAATAAAACGGGAGCCGGGCAGAAGGAAGGGGCGGAGCCGGGGCCGATCAAGTTTCAGGGGCATCACAATCCGGTGAAGTTCCGCAATTGCTGGATTCAGCGACTGAAGCTGGATGAAGTGAAAAAGAAAGATGCTCCCAAGCCGAAAAAGAAAAAGGGTTATACCTATGTCATTCCTTTTGACGAGATTCCGGCAGCGCCGGCGTTGAAGCCGAAAGAAGCGCTGAAGACTTTTCGGTTGCACGAAGAGTTTGAGATGAGCTTGGTGACTCACGAACCGGCGGTGCAGAATCCGCTCGCGCTGCGCTTCGATGGAAACGGCCGGATGTGGGTGGTGGAAATGCGTTCCTACATGCCAAATGCCAATGGTGAGGGCGAGGACGCTCCGACGGGACGTATTTCGATTCACGAGGACACCAACAACGACGGTGTTTATGACAAGACGAGTGTTTTCCTTGATGGCCTAAACCAGCCTCGTTCGATTGCTCTTTATAAAGACGGAATTCTCTATGGTGGACACGAGAAGCTCTATTTCGTTGAGAACGTTGATGGCAAGGCCGGTAAGATGACGGTGATCGATGAGAATTACACGCAGGATGCCAACGTTGAGCATCGGACGAATGCCCTTTTTCGCGGGCTTGATAACTGGATATACAACGTGAAATCTGATGCTCGTTATCGTGAGATTGATGGAGAATGGGTGAAGGAAAAGACCTCGTTTCGAGGTCAGTGGGGATTGTCGCAGGACAACTATGGACGACTTTACTACAACGAGAATTGGTTCGGCATTAAAGCGGATCAATTGCTGCCAAACACCCTGATGAAGAATCCCCATTTTCAGCTGGGGCGTGCGCACGGACGGCACATTTCATATCGGGATAAGCTCTATCCGGCCCGGATTACGCCGGGCGTCAATCGTGGAGGTGAAGGTGCGATTGATGAGGATGGCTATTTGACGGCTGCCACCGGAGCGGCCGGACCAGTGGCTTATCGGGGCGATCAATTTCCTCCCGAGTTTCAGAATACCGCGCTTTTTTGTGAGCCAACCGCAAACCTCATCCGCATGGTGCACGTGACGCGCGAGGATGGCTTGCTCACCGGCGAGCACTTGATGGGAGAACGTGAGTTCCTGGCTTCGACTGATGAGCGCTTTCGCCCGGTCAATCTTTTCAATGCTCCCGACGGGACGATTTATGCAGTCGACATGTATCATGGAATTATTCAGCACAAACACTACCTGACTAAGTATCTCCGCGAGCACATCACGCACCGTAATCTGGAGAGTCATCCGCGACTTGGAAGGATTTACCGAGTTAAGCACCGTGGTGGACCACGTGGACCGAAACCTGAGATACTGGGAAAGAACTCGAGTGAGTTGGTGCAATTCCTCAGTCATCCCAATGGTTGGTGGCGAGATGCCGCACAGCAATTGATTGTTGATCGTGGTGATCTTTCAGTCGTTTCAAGTCTTGTTGCGATCGTTGACGAGGTGGATGAACCGCTGGGGCAGATCCATGCTTTGTGGTCACTTGAAGGTTTGGGGCAAATCAAGTTGAACCACATTATTGGAGCGATGGCTTCGCAAGATCCATATGTTCTCGAATCGGCAATTCGGCTGGCTGAGCTGCTTTCCTCCGAAGAACAGGAGCAAGTGATCGCTACTTTCGAGCTGCTACAGAATCATCCCAGCATCGTGGTTCAGCGGGCTTTGGCCGGCGTTTTAGGCCAGTTCCCTTCGCCAAAAGCCTTGAGGCTTTTGAAAAAAATTCTTCTGAAGAATATCGACGCCCCGTTTTTCCGGGAGGTTGTGATCAGTGGTTTGGCGGGTCGTGAGAAAGAATTTCAAGAGCTTCTGGGAGATGAGTTCAAAGATACCAAATTTCTCAAATATCTCGAGCATTGCCTGACTCCAAAGACGACGGCGTCGGCATTCAAGCCCCCACGTAACAAAGAACATCGCGAGTCATTCCAGCGGGGTGAAAAATTCTACATCACCAACTGCATGGCCTGTCACGGACCGGATGGTAAGGGTCTGGAGTTGCTTGGGCCTCCCTTGGTGAAGTCGGAGTGGGTTTTGGAGTCTCCTGAGCGCTTGGCGGCAATTATACTGCAAGGCTTGATGGGGCCGATCGAGGTGAATGGCAAAAAATATACTCCGGCCGCAGCAATGCCGGGCTTGAAGGACGCTCCTCAGATTGGTGATGCTGATTTGGCCGATGTCTCGACCTTCATCAGACATGCCTGGGGAAATAATCAATCAGCAGTGAAGGAGGAGGTTGTCCAGGCAATCCGCGAAAAATTGAAGGGTCGCGAGACAACCTTCACGTCTGAGGAGTTGAACAAGTTTTTCCGATAGCTTAACGCTTTCTGGTTCGCCCGGTTTTACGGCGGGGCCCTTTGTTTTTGAGTTTGGGCTTTTTGTGCTGAAGGGGTTTGGAGCCGGTTTTGTTGCTCTTCCCCTTGGTTGGCTGGGTTCTGATCAGCCGAGGTTGCTTGTCGTAGGTGAATCCTTCAGCGAAGCGTTTTTCAAGATTCCCTTCCGTCAATTCCTCCAAGGATTTGAGGCGCTTTTGATCACTCTTGGTAATGAAAGTGATAACCTCGGAGGAGGCCGATTCCGCGT
>CBFHQJ010000037.1:0-45834 GCA_965657795.1 Akkermansiaceae bacterium | reverse complement strand
ACCAACGCCCGGGAAACGGCTCGCGCCCGACTTCCCTCAATCGCATTTCTCCTTCCAACACTCCAACACTCCAACACTCCAACACTCCAACACTCCAACACTCCAACAAGAAAGCAGACGACACGACTCTTGAGAAGCAAATCAGGGATCGACCGATAAACTCAAACATCATAACGAGTAAGGAACTTCAATGAGACTCATTCTTTTTGCCCTGTTCCCAATTTTCGCTCTGCACGCTGAGCCGATCAAAATAGCCGTCATGGGTGACTCCATCTCCTTCGGCTCCGGCGCCAAGCCAATTCAGACGAATCGCTACTCCACAAAACTGGGCGAATTGCTGGGCACCGACTACGAAGTAAAAACGTTCGCCGCCTCCTCACTCTGCATGCTTCGCGAAGCAGATCGCCCCTTCGTAAAAACGCCCCACTTCAAGAAGGCTCTCGAATTCAAACCGGACGTCGCAGTCATTACTCTGGGAACCAACGACACCTGCCAAAACAGCAAACGCAAAAATTGGATGCATCAAGGAGATCTCACTTCCGATGCTCTCTTCCTCATCGCAAAGCTCCGCGATGCCAATCCCGACCTGATCGTCCACCTCTGTTCCCCGCCCCCCATGTTCCCGAATCAGATGGGACTCAAGCCTGAGCGAAAGACCGACCTCGCCACCCGCTCAAAACGACTCCCGGCCATTCATCAAGCCTACGCAAAAGCCGCAGCAACCAACGTGAAAACCCACTTCCACGCCCTGACCCGTGCCATCACTCCGGGCAACACCACCGATGGTGTGCACCCCAACAACGCAGGTCACGCAGAACTCGCCAAACACTACTTCGACCTCCTTTCCAGACCTACCGGCAATCGAGCCGACTTCTCCGGCATCTCCCGCACAAAAGATCAATGGAATGGCTTTGAATTCCAAAACTTCAAACTCCCGGAATCCGGCGCCAGCGCCAAATTAGTCATTCCCCACTCCGCGACAAAGGGACAACCCTGGATTTGGCGTGCCCGCTTCTGGGGACACCAACCGGCACTCGACCTCGCCCTTCTCGACCGAGGCTACCACCTTGCTTTTGTTGATGTCGGCAATCTTTACGGAAACGAAACCGCCATGGCTCGCGGCGAAGAACTCCACAAATTCCTCACCACAAAATTTCAGCTCAACCCAAAACCCATCCTTGAAGGAATGTCTCGCGGCGGACTCTTCATCTTCAATTTCGCGGCCAAGCACCCTGATAAAGTCACCGCAATTTACGGTGACAACCCTGTCTGCAATTTCCAATCATGGCCCGGCGGCATGAACGGCAAGCTCTCGAAAGGCGACTACGACCGATGCCTCAAAGCTTATGGCATCAATGCCGGGGAAGCGCAAACCCACCCACAGATCACTGACCCGAATTTTGCCAAAAAGCTTAAAGGCATTCCCGTTGCCTTGGTCATCGGAACCGCCGACACAGTCGTTCCCCCTTCCGAAAACGGCGAACCACTCGCCGCAAACCTCACCCAACTCGGCTCCCCCCTGAAAGTCTGGCGCAAACCCGGCCTCGGCCACCACCCCCACGGCCTCTCCCCCGTCGAACCTCTCCTCCGCTTTCTGCTGCAGGCGAAGTAGTCCCTATTCCAACTGGTTTAACACAGCCTCACGCACTTGGGGCTGAAGAGTCTCCGCCCACTCTCTCGCTTCATCCGGTGCGTAACGGTTCCAAATTGCAGCCACTCGTAGCTGCGCCTTGAGACTTTCAGAACCACTCGAAAGAGAACTTGACCACTCAGCGGCTCTCGCGGGTTCATCGCGCGTCCACGTCGTGAGAAACTCATTCATTTGATCATTCACCATTTGTTCGGAACTCCCACCCAACCTGCGATCTTCGAGAGCATACTTCATCAAAGTCGCCCCAAACTCGACCGGCATAGCTTCGTGAAGAATATTTTCATTCAGTCGACCTATCAGAACTTCTTTTTCCTTAGCTGGCATTTGTGAAAAAAACCGAGTTGCTTCACTCAATTCACCCTTGCTCCAGACTCCACTGGAAAATCCACCATGCCCTTCGCCGGCAGAGATCGCCTCCAACTGTTCAACCGGCGAATTCATCTTGAGTGGCCCTTGCTGATCAGCCCGACTCGCAAGGCTCTGCGAAACTGATTCCAATAACCGAGCATCGTTCACCCCTTCGATCCAAGATTGAAAACCTGCCTCTTCCCACCCCGGCCAGTAACGAATCATCCCCCCCAAGATCTGCCTCCTCGCATCTTCAAGATGATGCGGCCCATTGATAATCGCCAGTGCTTTCTCGCGACCTTCTGATGACGATGTCTGAACCATCGTCTGATGAATCCTCGAAGCAAATTGATCAATGGAGCTACGCTCAATCCCCAATCGTTCTGCATCGACTTCGAGCAGATCAAAGATGCTTGTGGGAGAGAGACCCCAGCATCCTCTGATGAACACAGTCTCCTCCCAGTCCTTGGGCAACTCACGCCAACGCTCGATCATTTCGCGAAAAATTTCGGGGGAAGAAACAAGCCCTTGCGCTTCGAGCAAAGCACCAGCCCCAAGCCCTTCTTTTTTTAAATACGCAAGCCCAACAGAAACATCCCGCTCCAAAAGAACGGCAGTCACCGTCGCCGCAGTTTCTTCACGAACTTTTTCCGACCATCCTTCACGGATCTCCAAAAACCTATCAAGATCATGTCGGGCCAACTCCAGAGCGATGCGATCACCAAAAGCCCCCCCAAAGGGCCCATACTCGGGTTGATAGTGTTGAGCGGCCATCTCAAGAGCCATCGCCGGGTCAAATTCAATCAAACCTTCCAAGAGCCCGCGCTTTGCTTCGTTTTCCAATTCGGGAGAAATTTCGCTCAGATATTCTTCCGAATCGCTCCGGTCCAACATCGCCCACTTGGCCAGATAGAAGCCAGTGTCCTCATTCTTCATCAGAAAGCTCCAACTCACCATCTTCGCAGGTTCATGCTCAAGCCACCTTTCTGAAATGACCCTTTGAAAAAGTGACCTCAACGGCTCGCCCAACATCTTTGCCAAACCATTTGTATGGGCTTCTTCCAATTCATCTGGCGGAATACTGCTCGCCAATGCGATCACGGCACGAACCTTCTCCGCAGAAGTAGCCAAGTGATTCACTGAAGAAATTTCCTTCCGATAATTGTGTCCCTCCGACTTCCCAATGGTGGTCTTCCTCTTAGAAAGAACCTCACCTTCAACAATCACCTCATCTGAGGGATCCATCGGAATCATCAATCCAATGAGGGCCGTCATTCCGAAGGTTAGTAAAACGAACAAGAACATCTTCATCTCTGCTCCTCCCACCACTGAAGTTGCTCGGGCAAGACATCCTCGGAATCAAGATACCGTCGAAAAGATTCGGGGTCCTGGTCATTCCATTTCTGCAAGATCATGTTCCCCATCGCTTGGCGGCTATCCACATTGGACACTTTATTGACAAGCGAAACCGCCCGCTCATAGCCCAGTTCCTTAACCACCCAATCCGAGCGAACCAACGGTTCCGCAATCTTATCAAAGCTCTCATTTTTCGGCAGAGCAGATAACCACTCGTAACTCCCATCTCCATCCCGCCCAGCCCAGTGCATGGCAGCTGAAGGCAAAAGACCTGGGTCATATTCGCCAGCGAGTTCGATAAACGCGCGCGGGTTCCTTTCCAACTCTTGGGTCGGCCAACCATAATCTAAAATCGAACTCCCCTCGTAAATCGGATCAACCCCGCCCCTGATCAAACTACTCAGGATCTCTCGCCTCAAGGCAACATCGCTAGATTCTAGTTCCGGACCAATCGCCAATAGCATTTCCATTCTCGTTCCAACCGGCATTTCATGAGCCCATCGCACCGCGGCATCAGGATCCTCCTGCGCTTTCGTCCTTGCCTGCTTCGCTCGGAATTCATTCTTCATACGCCCCGTTGGCATTTCTTCAACTCGCTTTGCAAAGGCCTGTGGACTCTTCGCCATCAAAATGTCTCCCGCATGATAAGCGGTATCGCTTTTGTTTTCGACTGCCCACTGAAACGCCTCCTCAGGATCAATGAGAGCCCACTCCTTCATGCAGCTAGAATCAGGTCCAAACACGCCCGAGGTTTTCAAAAAATCCATCGCCTGCTTAGGGTCAATCTTCATCAAGCCCGCCGCAATTCCAGTCACGACCTGACTACGGGTGCTAGCACTGCACTCACCCAACAATGCTAAAGCACTACCGGGGTCGCTCTCCGCCACAGTAGCTAAAGTTGTTCCCCAGAAATACTCACCCCGTTCCTTTGCCAAGCTCAGGGCCTGATCAGGATCTAATTTTGCGAATGCGGCCAAGAAACCCATCTCCGCCGAAGTTCCGTTCACATGCTTCAAAGCTCCATCCAAATCCTTCTCGACCCATAACTGAATCAGCACGGCCAGCTCTTCCTGATTTTGAGATTTGCTACGACTCAAAAAAGCCCAACGAGCGGCCAGTTCCTCTTTGGAAGCTGAAGCTGCCCACAAAGCAAGCTCCGCCCAACGTCGCCCACCCTTCGGAAGAGCCGAGACATCATCAAGAGTGAGATCACCCCGGATCCCCCAATTTAGTTCAGCCTCAGGGCCGTTCGAAGCCCTCGCTTCACGTAGCTCCCACGCGTGATTCTGATCAACCACCTCCCCCTCAGAGAGCGGGCCACCTCTCTTGCTGCGGAGACCTAATCCTGTCACCAACCCCAAAAGACCAGAAATGACCAATACGAGTTTCACCTTAATGGGAAAACCTACCCTGATTCATTCTTCACTACAAATCTTCTGGCGAAATTCTCCCAGCTCTCCATCTTTTGACTATGGAGAGAACGGCGCGATTTGGATCACTGCTCAAATTGTTGGACGATGAAAATGAAGACGTCCGGGAAGGGGTCCAGCGGGCCCTCATGGAATTTGAAGGAGATGCCAGCCATGACCTCGCCGCTCTTGGTATCGATCTCAAATCAGACGAAAGTAAGCTTCTCTCCGATTCCCTCCACGCCGGTCGCCAAAAACTCCTCAAAGAGCAGTGGATCATGCCCACAAGCAACCTCCGCTATCCGGATGGAGATTACGAATCCTTCGAGTCACTTCTCCGTCTGATCTCCGACTTCCTCCACGACGGCATTACCCTGCGTCCCAGTCTCTCCGACGAGCTCGACATCATCGCCCAAGAAGCACAACCGGAAGTCGGCACCGCCCGCGAGCTTGCAGACTGGCTCTTCAAGTCCGAACGATTCACCGGCAACAAATCAATTCCCTTCGACCCCCGCAATTCGGATTTGGCGTGGTCGCTCGAAGAGGGAAAGAGCAATCCGCTTGGCCTCTCCCTCATCTACATCCTCGTCGCGCAACGTCTCGGACTCACTGTTTTCGGAGTCAATTATCCCGGCCACTTTCTCTGCCTCATCGACTCGCCGGACGGGCCGACCTTAATCGATGCCTTTCACAAGGGCAGGCCCATCATGGTGAAACAACTTCTCGATGATCACCCGGAACTCTCGGCCGAGGCTAAGAAAGCCGTTCGCCAACCCTGCTCGCTCGCAGCCATGCTTCTGCGTATCCTCGCCAATATGAATCTGGCCTTTAACAAAGCGGGCCGATTCGATGACGCCACTCTCGTTCAAGATCTCATGAAAACCTTTCGTCCATGAAAGTCGAGGAATCACAAGTCCGCATTCAAGGCCAGAACCTTCACCGACTCACCCTGCATCCCGAAACCAGCCCGCAAGGAGGACTCGTCTTTTTTCACGGCCAAGGTGACTTTATCGACAGATACCCGCCAATTCTCGAGGGCTTTGTGAAGGCAGGCTTCCGCTGCATCCTCACTGATATGCCTGGTCACGGGCGCTCCCCCGGAAGACGAGGAGTCGTTCCGGGTCTCTCCATTGCCGACGATCTTCTCACCGAATCCCTTTCATCGTTGAATGGCAGACTGATCATTGCCGGCCACTCCATGGGAGGCCTGATGGCCCTGCGATCCTTTTTTCGGAACTCCGGAATTTTTGATGCAGCATGGATCAGCTCTCCCCTTCTTGATCCAATGCGACGGGCACAACCCTGGATGCGAAAGGCCCTCCCTTTGGCCGCAAACTTTCTGCCATGGGCCACCGTCAGCACCGGAGTGAGCAGCTCTGATTGCGGCGACAGCTCGAGCGGGCGCGGCGCGGAGGAAGGCGAAGTCCTCTACCACAGCCGAATCTCAATCGGCTGGGGACGCGACTTGCGCGACGCGGCCGAAGAAGTTCGCGAACAGTTTCCAGCCATGCCTTTGGACACCCCCATTCTTTTCACCCAAGGCGATTCCGACCCTATCTGTCCGCCTGAAATCCTGGAGAGCCGCCTCAACAAGCTCGCGGCCAATCAGATTTCCTTCGAAAAAATCAAAAACGCGCTTCACGAACCCTTCAGCGGTTCCACACGCGAGAACTTCCTTACGCGCCTCAATACCTGGGTTGAGATTCAAGGAAAGGCTGTCTCCAGACTGCCTTAACCCTCCCGGCTCTGACGCTCTGGAGAGCGTTACTCCTTATGAGAACACCACTTCCTGAAAGCTCTCGGGAATCTCAACAAACTCGCCTCGCTTCAACGGAACCTCCTTACCTCCATCGACGGAAATTTTCTTCCAGGCTGCCCCGTGAACCATGAGGCGGTAGTTTGAGTATTCGGGCAGGAATTCACCTTTCCGACTCTGTGTCAGCTTCTCATCTTCCAGCACAAAGATCTTCGTCACAGACTCTCCATAACCATCTCCGGCATCTTCATAAAGACGCCCCTTACCCGACTCATTTGTAAGGTAAGCGTGCAACTCCATGTGGGAGAGTTTAGCCGATGAGTTCGCGCGAACCGGCGACAAAGGCAAGATTGTCCCGGCCTTCACGAAAAGCGGAGTCGAATCAAGAGGGACATCAACCCACCGCTCTTCCGCTCCGAGAATCTCTTCGTTCGTCCAAAAATCGAACCACAATCCCTTCGGAGGATAGAGCCAACGGCCTTCCACTCCCGGCTTGGAAATCGGGCAGGTGAACAAGCTCGGCCCAACCCCGAATTCCTCCGCCCGGTTGTGGCATTCCAGGTCGTCTGCATCCATGTAAACCAAGGAACGCAATATCGGATCACCGCTGCGGGTGTGCTCTTCAAAAACAGTGTAAAGATACGGAAGAATGCGATAGCGAAGCTCGATGAACTTCTTGGCGATACCCGTGTAGGGTTCACCGAACGACCAAGGTTCCTGTTCGTTTTGATCCCCCGAACTATGAACCCGGCAGAAGGGGTGGAACACTCCCATCTGCAACCAGCGTACGAAAAGCTCTCCTTCGGAGATCCCCGAGAAACCTCCGATATCGGTTCCCACGAAGGAATATCCTGAAAGCGCCAGCCGCTGACATTGGATATTCCCGATTTTAAGGTGCTCCCAGGTCGATTCAATATCGCCGGTCCATGCCGAACTGAAACGCTGGTTTCCGGAATAGGCCGAGCGGGTGATCACAAAGGGACGCTTCTCAGGCAAAGCCCGCCGAACCCCCTCCTGCGTGGCGCGGGACATCTGCATTCCATAGACATTGTGAGCCTTGCGGTGGGAACAAGGGTGACCATCAAAGTCATGGCGAACATCACGAGGAAAAGTTTTATCCTCATTGAAAACCGCCGGCTCGTTCATGTCCGTCCAAATTCCCGCCAAGCCGCTTTCCTGCATGAAGGGAGGAAAGAGATCAGCCCACCACTCGCGCGCTTCCGGCTTGGTGAAATCAGGAAAATGACACGGCCCCGGCCAGACGTTTCCGGTCATCAAAGGACCATCCATGCGCTCACAGAACATTCCGCCTTCTTTCCCTGTCTGATAAACTTCGTACTTGGGATCGATCTTGATGCCCGGATCAATAATCGCAACCGTCTTGATGCCGTCTTTTTCAAGCCGCCCGGTCATCCGCTTGGGATTCGGATAATTTTCATCGTTCCGATTCCAGGTAAAGCAACGAAATCCATCCATGTAATCGATATCGACATAGATGGCATCGCAAGGGATCTCGCGTTTCTTAAAACCATCGGCAATCGCCATCACTTCCCCCTCACTCTTGTAAGACCACTTGCATTGGTGAAAGCCCAGCGCCCAAAGCGGAGGCAATTCCGGCTTCCCGGTGAGATGGCTGTATTCCCGAACCACCTCGGGAATCGAAGGCCCGAGCATGAAGTAGAAATCCAATTCACCACCCTGGGCCCAAAAACTACTCACATCGGCACGCTCCCCTCCAAAATCAAAAAAGGAACGAAAGGTATTATCAAAAAAGATCCCGTAAGCCCGACTATGATGCACCCCGATGAAGAAGGGGATATTCTTGTAGAGCGGATTGGTATCAGCATTATAGCCATAAACATCACTCCCCCACAGCTGACGACGCTGGCCGCGCAGATTCTTGTGCCCGGGAATATCGCCCAGTCCGTAAAAGTGTTCGCGGGACTGGATCACGCGACTCATCATCACGACTTCCCCACCGTATGCTTCGTTTTGATACCAGTGGAACCCCTTCTCATCTTCCGAAAGCAAATTGCCCTCGTTGTCTTCGATCCGCACCCGCAATCCTTCGAGCGAGACCGAGACCACCAATTCGCCGGTTTTGATGATGTAATGAGTCTCCGTTTTCGAAACCTCGGGCGAAACAGCCCTCTCCAGCGCATCCGGCACGACCGCATAGGAAAAATCGTCCGGAAAATCGCCACTGGGCGCGAAGCGAAAACGAACCGTCCGCACATCCACACAAGTCACCGCGAGCGCACAGTAATTATCGCAAACAAAAACCTGGCACGGTCCTTGATCCCGGTGCTCCACCACCAACCCAGGGAAGAGTTCTCCAGCTTCGGCTGGCATGCCCGTTTCAATGTAGTTATCTTTGTCGAAGGTCGCTTCGTCAGCAGCTTGCATCTGGCGGGAGACTAAGCACACCCCATGCCTCCACGCCATCGAAGACCAATCCCAAATGCAAAAAAAACGCGGAAATTGAATTATCATGGCTAAAATCCGCATTCTTATGCTTGGTTGGGAATTCCCTCCGCAGATCAGTGGCGGTCTGGGCGTTGCTTGCGAAGGGCTCGCCAAGGCCCTTTCTGAAGATACCGAGCTCAGCCTGTTCCTTCCCGGGTGCGGAAATTCGTATCCGAATGACTCAATTCGAATCATTCCGACTGGTGATTTCGCCCATTCACCCGCCCTGCAGCCCTACCTGGATGCAAACCCGGCCAAAAATCTCTACCTCGGAGATCTCGAGAACAGGGTAACTGACTACGCCAGAGATACTCTTGAGGCGTCGATGAAAGTCCCCTTCGACATCATTCATTCACACGATTGGATGACGGCCTTGGCGGGCCTCAAGATTAAGCGAAATTCGGGGAAGCCCCTCGTTTTCCACGTCCACTCACTCAGTTACGACCGGGCCGGACCCGACGAATCCGGACGGATCCATGAGATCGAAAAACAGGTCATTCAAGAGGCCGATCTCGTCATCGCAGTCAGCCAATACACTCGAAAAATCTGTATCGATCACTACGCCGCCAATCCGGCCAAAACTGTTGTCGTCCACAATGGCATTTCCCCCGTGCATGCTTACCGGACCGCTAAGCCCTTCCGCGATCAGCTCGTCGTTTTTCTCGGGAGAATGACGAGGCAAAAAGGACCCATGCACTTCTTGAAAATCGCTCACAAAGTCCTCGATCACAATCCAAAGGTCCGTTTCGCAATGGCCGGAACAGGTGATCAACTTCACACCTTGATGGCCGGAAGTGTCCGTCTCGGCATCGCAGATCGATGTCACTTCACCGGATTTCTCGATCGTGTAAAAATCCACGACCTCCTCTCCATGGCAGACGTTTACTGCATGCCTTCCGTCTCGGAACCTTTCGGCCTTTCCTCCCTCGAAGCCTCTCAGTTTGGCGTCCCAAGCGTCATCTCCAAACAATCCGGAGTCGCCGAAATCCTACCAAACGCAATCACGGCCGATGCCTTCGACACGGAAGGGATGGCGCTCGCAGTTCTCAAGCAATTGGAGATTGGCAGTGCCGCACAAGCACACCCGATTCGAAGCTGGGAAGATGCCGCAAGCGACATCTTGGACGAATATGAAATTTTGGTGAGCCTAGAACCCTGATCATCTCAGCCCGATTCACCAAATAATATTGTCCATATTTCGTGGCAGCAAGACCTCGCCGATGCATGAAACGGAGAGTATCCCAAAAGAACAAGTAGAGCTGCCAAAACAACAATCGAGGAACAGACAAGAGAACAAGTGGCAAAGTAAGCTTCTCGCTTTTTGTTGCCCATCGTTTCGATCCGACCGTGCGGACTACAAACCAGCCCTACTTGACCAGGCTCTTCCCGGTCATCTCCTCCGGTTGCTCCAATCCCATCATATCAAGCAAGGTCGGAGCGACATCGGCAAGAATGCCATCCTCAACATTCCGGCCTTCGGCATCATCGGCGACATACCAGAGGTGAACCAAATTGGTGGTGTGAGCAGTGTGAGGCGATCCGTCGGCATTGCGCATGAACTCGCAGTTTCCGTGATCTGCGGTGATGAGCAATTTACCACCAAGGTTCAAAGTCTCCTCGGTGATGGCCTGAACCGCCTCGTCAATCCGGGTCACGGCCTTCTTGGCGGCCTCAACCACCCCGGTGTGCCCCACCATATCGGGATTAGCAAAATTGATAATGACCAGATCGTAATTCTTCAGATGACCGAGGACGTATTCCTCCACCTCATAAGAGCTCATCTCAGGCTTCAAATCATAGGTCGCCACTTCTTTCGGTGAGGGAATCACCTTGCGATCCTCATCCGGATAGGGAGTCTCTTCGCCGCCATTGAAGAAATAGGAAACGTGCGGGTATTTCTCGGTCTCGGCAATTCGCAGCTGCTTCTTACCGGCTTTCGCAACGGCTTCGCCAAGCGTCATCTTGATCGTTTCCGGCGGGAAAATCGCAGGACAATCGTAAGTTTCGTCATACTCGGTCAGCGTGAAAAACTCAACCTTGGGAATGGCTCCGGTTTCGAAGTGGTCGAATTTACCGCCACTCAAAAAGACCTCGGAGAGCTGACGCGCCCGATCCGCCCGGAAGTTAAAGAAGAGAACGACATCGCCGTCGTTGATTCGTTGTTTTTCGTGATCGAAGAAGATGGAGGGCGAGAGAAACTCGTCGGTCTTATCCTGGGCATATTGTTCGGCAATCGCTTCGCTCGCGAGCACATCACTCTTGGCTCCGTGACCGTGCACGATGGCATCCCAAGCCAACTTGGTACGCTCCCAGCGTTTGTCGCGATCCATGGCATAGTAGCGACCGACCACCGTTCCGATCCGCGCATCGCACTTGGCCAACTCGTCCTCAACATAGTTGAGGTAACTTTTTCCTCCGGTTGGGGAAGTATCCCGACCATCGGTGATCGCGTGAACCATGATGTCTTCACATCCCGATTCGCGGGCCGCCTTGGCCAAAGCAATGAGCTGGTCCTGATGACTATGAACGCCACCATCCGAGACCAAACCGATGAAGTGAAGCCGGTGACCTTTTGCCTTCGCGTAGGCCTGCTTAAGGATTGCATTATCCTTAAGGGCGTCGTCGGCAATGGACTTATTAATCCTTGTAAGATCCTGATAAACAATCCGTCCGGCTCCAAGATTCAAATGGCCCACTTCGGAATTCCCCATCTGGCCGTCGGGTAAACCCACGTCCATGCCAGAGGCCGAAAGGCACCCCTTCGGGTAAACGCCCTCCATTTCATCGTGAAAGGGTGTCTCTGCCAACTCGACGGCATTGCCATCTTGTTCAGCGGTTTCTTTTCCACCGGGGTTGAGACCCCAGCCGTCACGGATGATGAGAACGACAGGTTTGTGAGCCATTGCGCCCCCGTGTTACGGCCTTCCCCCCAAACCATAAAGCGAAAACGGGGAAATCTCAGATCCAATCAAAAAACAAACGCTGCGGGCGACCCTGCGGCATTTGTACCAAAGCGAGGGCCTGACGACATTGGATCAGCGGACGTTTCTCGCCCAGCCGGACAACCGTAAAGTCGCACCAAAATTTCACCCTTCCAATTTCGCTAACCCGACCGTGAATCTTCAGATGATCACCAAGCTTGGCGGGTTGTTTGTAATCAATCTCGGTCCGAACTACCACCGGGAAGAGTTGGGTCTTGGCCATCGTCTTCAAATCCATCCCCATCAGACCAGCCAACTTGGTTCGACAGGTTTCGATCATCCGCAAATAGGCGATATTGTGCACGACCCCGCCACAGTCAGTGTCGAAAAACATGACCTCCTCCTCGGTCGTCAATTTTAGATCCTCGATCTTCATAAATTCAGCTCGTCCTTGGTTTCCATTTACCAAACTGGATCTTCCTCCCCATCGTAAGGCAACCAAATCAGGGCCACCTCCCTCACATCAATATCCTTCTTATAGGGTTTGATCGGCTCAGGCTCCAAATCGGTGGTGAACGCATCGAATTTCTCCTCCAACTCCCGAATCTCGCCCGCCAACTCGGCTTCGAGTTCTGCCAAATCATCGGCGATCAAGGCCATCTTGTCCTCGGCCAGCTTCACGTCACGGCGCTGCTTCATTGCCCGGGTCGCGCTCGCAACCCCGCTGCTACGTGACTTACGGCCACTAAACAATCCGCCCAAAAGGCCTCCTAAAATCGAGGCTCCGGCTTTCCAGGTCGACGAACTCGCTTCCGATTCCTCTTTCTTCACTGCCAACTCGGCTCTTTCGAGCTGACCGGTCTTGGTTCGGATTCTAGCCGCATAACGATCGCGCATTTTGTCGACCGCTTCATCACGGGCTTCCCGACCTTTCACCGCCAGACGCGCCCGGAAATCACCTTCGGATTCGCCCAGCTTGGAATACATTTTATAAAGCGGAGAATACATCAGCTTCACCCGCTCATTTCGGTAAATCCAGTCCTCGAATTCTTCCTCAACCGGTTTGTAGTTGTCCTTGTTCATCGCGTAGCCCGGAAGCTCCGCGAAGTCGGTACCCTTGCGAGGTTTGTCATCGAGTGACTTCACCGGGATAGTGCAGCCGGAATCGGTCGACCAATCGATCGACCTGCCGCCCATCGGATTCACAAACCGAATCAAACGCGAACCTTCCAGCCCCGCCTTTCGGGAAGAAAAATGCACGTGAGCCTCCCGAAGCAACGCCGGATGATAAGTCACATTTTCAGCTTCACCCGCAAAGGGCACAAAAAATTCGGTCACCCCCTGTCCCACGACCGGCCGCTCATTTTTAGCAACCGGCGGAGCAGCCTGGCTCATCCCCATGGGATTTGCGGGAGCATTTGCGATTGCTTTGGCGGGAGCAAATTTATCACGCTTGGGATCCATGAGAACCTTGATCTGACGACGCGTCAACGGCCCCCGTAAATAGCTCATGACCCAGCGCACATGAAACACCGCCGGCCCATCTTCGTGGACGTTGTTCATGAGGAAAACCCGGCTATCAAGCCCCGAGAGCAGGAGCTCCATTTCCTTTCTGTTGAATCCGCCGCCCTGCGCATCGGCCGCACCCGCGAGACCATCAAGGACCCGCGCTTTATCCCGCTCGGTCTGCATGCGCCCCAGGAACCAGGTGCCCATGTTGGAGAGTGCTTTGTAATCCAAGTCGACGGGGTTTTGTGTCGCTACCAAAACCCCCAGCCCGAAAGCACGGGCCTGCTTCAACATCGTCATGAGAGGCTTCTTACTCGGTGGGTTTGCCGTCGGCGGGAGATAGCCATAAATTTCATCCATGTAGAGCAAGGCCCGCAGACTGGTCGTTCCCGACTGCATCCGCATCCACGAAAGCATCTGATTGAAGAGCAAGGACACGAAGAACATCCGCTCGCTGTCGCTCAAATGAGCAATCGAAAAAATCGAGATTCGCGGCTTCCCATCCTCGGTGTACATCATTCGCTGAATGTCCAGTGGCGGACCTTCCAGCCAGGTCGAGAATCCCGGACTTGCCAAAAGGGCGTTAAATTTCAACGCCAGTTTTTGACGATCTTTTTCTCCAAGGAATGACTCCAGGTCAATCACTCCTATTTTATCGAAAGACGGTTTTTGAATATTCCGAATCAACGATTCCAAAGTCAACGACTGCTCCGCCGACCAACAGTGGTTAAAGATTGATCCCAGCAAAATCGCTTCCGGCGATTGGATCGGATCGGCATCCACTCCCACCAGCGAAAGAAGCGAAGACACCGTCGATTCAATCCGCTCACCCAACAACTCGCCATCATCCATCACCTCGAAGGGAGGAACGTCTAGCGAACTTAAAATCGAAACCGGGATCCCGGCCTTACTTCCTGGAGTAAAAATATTGATGTCCGTCTTCTCCTTAAGCTGACGCACGCGCTCAGGAGATTGATGCCATCCACCGATTCCCTTTTCCCACATCTTCGCCGTTTTCTCGGCAAAAGAATCCGGCTCCACTCCCTTTTTGCGAGCATCGTCTTCATTGATCCAAGGCCGGAAATCTTCGCCCTGAAACTCCGGAAAAGTGAGCAAAAGGTTCGAAATATCTCCTTTCGGATCGATCACGATCGCAGGGATATTATCCATGATGGCCTCCTCCAGCAGACCGATGCAGAGTCCGGTCTTCCCCGAACCCGTCATTCCCAGCACCACCCCGTGAGTGACCAAATCCTTGGAATCATAAAGAAGGAGATCATCGGTCACCTCCCGTTTTTCGATGTCATACTCCTTCCCCAAATAAAAAGATCCTAACTTTTCGTATTCGCTCACCATTTCGGACATGCCCTTTCATAGAGAACGATTTGGGAATTTCTAATTCCTAATTTCCACTTATTCTCTCCCCGTGACCGAATCACCGCCACGCGCCTGGGCCGAAATTGACCGCTCAGCACTCCTTCAAAACCTCCGGTTTGCCCGACGGCACTCCGGCAAGGAAATCATGGCGGTCATCAAGGGAGGTGCTTACGGTCATGGGCTCATTGAAATCGCCAAGGAACTGGAAACTGAAAACCTGCCTTTCCTCGGAGTCGCCAACGCCGGAGAAGCCCGACGACTCTTCCAGAATGGAATCACAACCCGTCCTTACATTCTCGGCGCGACCCTTCCCGCCGAGCGCGAAGAAATCGCAGCCTGCGGCTGGACTCCCTGCCTTTGTTCCTTCGAAGAAATGGAGCACTTCAACCGGCTCGGACAGGACTCGCCGATTCAAGCCCACCTCGCTCTCGACACCGGCATGGGCCGTGGCGGATTTCTGCCCCATCAACTGGGCGAGGCTCTGGAAAAGCTTGGCAGGGCATCTGGGATCGAACTCACCGGAGTAGGCTCTCACCTACCGGTGGCCGATGAAGATCCTGCGTTCACCCGCAAGCAATTTGAGCTCTTTGACTCGCTGGTCGAGAGCATCCCCGGTCGAAATGACAATTTCCACGTGCACCTCAGCAACTCCGCCGGCCTCCTCGACTACCATAGCCGAACCACCAACCTCGTTCGCCCCGGACTCCTCCTTTATGGAATCTCTCCGCTATCCGTCCACCAGGAAGTCTTGACCCCGGTCATGACTTTCAAATCCCGTGTTTCCGTCATCACTAATCTGCCCCAAGGACACGGCGTTTCCTATGGGAGGACCATCCTGGAGCGCGAAACCAAAGCTGCCGTTCTGGGACTCGGTTATGGCGACGGCTACCCTAGATCGCTTTCTGGAAAAGGGGTTCATGTTTTGCTCAACAACACGCTGTGCCCTCTCCTCGGTCGCGTCACAATGGATCAGATCATTGTCGATGTCACCGAACTCGAAAGCTGTAAACCCGGAGACGAAGCGGAGCTCTTTGGCCCCAACTTGCTCGTTTCGGATCTTGCCGAAAAAGCGGGGACGATCTCCTGGGAAATCCTCACCCAAATCACTCCGAGAGTGGCTCGGGTTTACCGCTGAAGGACCACCCGCTTCCCATCATCCAGGTGTGACTGGATCACAACCTCCTCTTCTGAGAAGTCCATCATGACTGCACCCGTCTCCCATTGATTGAAGAGCTGGTAGCCCTCATCTTCCAAATGTGCCGTCCAACCTGGCCTCGGCATTTCATAACCCGGATAACTCGCTCCACTTGAAATCACCACCCTGGTTCCGGTTGCAGCAAGGAATTGATGCTGCCCTGAGAAACCCCATTCGTGCTGCCCCATGAGGACAATATCAGCGGTCAAGTCGACACCGCTCGAAATCAAATCAAGTTCGCCCACCATCCCGAGGTCACCCGTCACGAGGATCTTCCATCCCTGCCAATGAACTTTCATGACCATGTTCCGGTTGTCAGCGATATTGCGAATCCCCTCCTCTCCCTCGCTCAGAATCTCGACCCAGACCTCGTCACTCAATTCAATCCGATCTCCGGCATTTCCCACCTTGGCTTCGCACCCCGCACTACCCGCCAGCGAAAAGAACTCGCGATATCTTGGGCTAAGAGCTTGATCCACCGGCGAAACCACCTTCTTCAACATCCCATCATTCAATAGGCTCGGCAAAGCTCCGACATGATCCCCGTCCGGGTGGGTCAGAAAGGCAACAGAGGGCTTCATTTCCCATCGACGCAAAATGGAACGCAACTCGCGGCTGTAAAACTTCTGACTTCCCACATCAATCATTGCGCCACCTTCGACGTCAAGGAACGACGCCGCACCTCCGTCATGAGTATCGAAAATCACCCAATCTCCGGGAGCCAGTCGGCGGGATCGCCAGTGGCCCAACGGAACCTTCGAAAACCCTTTTGCGACATAAAAAGCGCTCGACGCAACTCCACTATTCACCCGGTTGACTCCGACTCCAAGTCGCTCGTCAACAGAGCCCACGAGGGCCCCAAAAAATGCCAATGCCAAAATCACCATGGTTGCCGGAATGAGAAGCAAACTCGTAAAGACCGCAATTGGAGTCACGATTCCAAAGTGCCAAATCATAATCGGCATCGAGCCCACCCACGCCGCCAATGAACTGGCACCAAGATTTGCGAAATAGGTCCGAACCTTCAATACCTTCCGCTGACCATCGCTCAACAAGCGGGAAGGAAAAAACGGATCCAACTCCGCGATCTTCCCTGTCAATTTCAGCGTGATCCCTACCCCCGCGCTGATGGCAAGTAACACCCCGTAAGACAACTGGAACCCCACATCAAAGACTTGGGCGGGCCTCCAAAGAACGACCAGGGTAAAACTCAGAGCAAGCGCATTGAAAACCGAAGGTCGCCGTCTAAAAAAGTAGGCTCCCAGAAAACAGACCGCCATCAGGGTGGCCCTTACTGCCGGAGGCCTCAAACCAGTCACCAGAGCATAGGTCAACATCGCTAAAATCACGAGAAACACACCCACTCTGCGGGGAATTGGTAAATGCATCAGGACCATCCAAAAAATCGCCCCAACCAGTGTCACATGTAACCCACTCACCGCAAAAACGTGCATCGCTCCGCTCTCACGAAACGCCCTGCTGATTTCAGAATCACGCGGCGGCTTCTCACCGAGGACCATCGCCAAAATCACATCGCGTCCGGAACCTCCGTCCGGCAATCCCTTCGTGATCGAACCCAACAATCTTTTACGAAGATCCTCGGCCCAGCGATAGGACGCCGAAGACCAATTGAGGGACTCCAACTCACTCTCATCAATCCAAACTCCTCCATGCACTCCGTGGCGCTTCCAGAACTCAAGCTCTGGATAAAGGCCCGGATTTCGCTCACGGGGAGGCACAAAAAACCTGCCCTTGAAACGCCTGACTTCCCCCGGTCGAAACTCCTCGGCTTCAAGAATGACAACCCGGCGCTTAACCCCATCTTCATCCAAAACCCCAAACCTATCCGATTGTGTCGGGCTGGTTTTCCTCCCCACCGTGAGAACTCCGTCAACGAATTCGCTCGAGGGTGTAGACAGGCTATCCCTCACCGGGGATTCCAGCACCTGCGATCTCCACGCTACTAACAGCGACACCGAAGCGATTCCGATCCACCACCGAAGGGTTGGACGCGCCATGAAAAAGGCAAGTCCCGAGAAACACAGAGCCAGCGCAACCGAGCGGTCAAACATAGCCCCCGCCAAACACGCTAACGCAATGGGAACAAAAGGAGCAACTGCCTGCAGAAGCCTCCATGCTTTTTGAACTCGCTCCACGTTCTAGCCTGCTTCCAATTCGCGCAACTTGTGAGCGGCGTTCCCCGCATGGCGGCTCCCTTCCAACTCTTTCACCGCCCGCTTCATCACCTTGATGACCTGATCTTGATTTTCAAGATCCTCTTCGTAGATCTCAGCGATACGGAACATCAAGAACGCCGCATCATCCTCCGGCCAGCCATACTCGTCCAAACCCTCTTCAAGCGTGCTCGCGGCAGCCGCAGGGCTCTTCAGATGGTCCCTTTGAATCTTGGCGATCTCGATCAACGGTTTTCGTTCCCCCGGATTTTCCAGCCAAAATCTCCGGTAAACTGCAATGGCTTCGGGGTAATCCTCATCGGCAACCGCCGCACGGGCTTCGTCAAGCGGGTCATCATCCACTTCAGCGGTTGATCCCATGATCTCCTCGCTCACCTTGTCGACCATTATCGGCAAAACGTATAGCACAGCAAGGATTCCGCCATAGATCACAGTCACCAAAAGCGGAATTCCCACTCTCACCATTCCCTCGGCAACGGCCTGTCGATTCTCACCCATCTTAACTTCTGCCCAAGGATCGGCTTGGCCGTTTTCGGCAGCTTCTTTTGCCGCCTCCCTGGCATCTCTCTCATCACGCTGTACTCCCGACCACGCGATAAAAGTGTAGATGCATAAGCCAGCCAGCACCAAACAATGGAAAATTCCCTTCTTACTCATCTTAAGGAACAAGGTATCCGATGGAGAGAGGAAATGCAAAGGAAAGCCCCGACGGAACGGATCCACCGGGGCTGCTGAAACCTAAATCACTCTGCCCACCAAACTACTCGGCGGGACGGAATCGGTAGAAAACCTTGAGGTTTTCAGGATTGGGCGCAATGAAATCATCTATTGCAGTAGCGCTGGTCTCTCCTGGGGGAATCGTCTCATTGTCGCTAAGCTCAAGCCAACTATCCGAAGTCAGATCAAAGGAATATTCAAAGAGATAGTCACCCGGAGCTCCGGCAAAATCAACTTCGACATTACCATTCTCGAGCTGACGAATTGCGGTCACCCTCAGTTCCTCGCCCGCTCCAGGCTCAATCAAAGCTTTAATCTCATCTTCACTCAAAGCCCGGTCATAGATCCGAATATCGTCCATTTTTCCTGTCAGCGCGCGATTGGCAATCCCGGGAGATGCCCCGATCAAAACGGGGTTGGTCGTCGTGGTGTTGATTTCGGTTCCCCCGGTGAAAGTCAATTCTTCCAATTCTCCATCGATGTAAAACAGGACATCTCCGATCGTTGTGCCAATGGTAGGGTCGACAATAACGGCGCAATGATGCCAGGTATTGTCGGAGATCGGAGTCGTCGCGTTACTGCCCGACCCAGCCACTTCGGTCCGGATCTGCCCGACTCCCGCCGTATTGATCCTCGTGTCAAAGCGGTTGGTGGTACCACCGGTTCCCCAGCCCACCAGGGTAGCGTTGTTGTTGGTCTGAAGATCGCCCTTGAACCAAAAAGCCACCGTGCGAGCCGCATTGCCACCGATTCCGGTGAAATTGGTCACCTCAACCCAGCTGCCGGCACCGTCAAATGCAATGGACGCTGTCGAACCTCCGGGCACTGGAGCGGGATCGTCAGAATCAAAAGAGGGAGTTCCAACGAAGAGCCCATCGAAGGCAGGGCCGCCTTCACCAACTAAGATCATACCATCTTGCTCTCCCGCGGCCTCGCCAACCTTCCAATGAGCCACCGGAAGTGAAGCATCCGTCAACGTAATCGTCACTGTTTCAGTCACCTGCCCTTGGGAATTGGATGCGGTAAGGGTAAAGGTTGTCTCCTCATCAATGGGGACCAGCACACTTCCCGAAACGGAATTCACTTCTCCAATCCCATTATCGATAACAACGGTGGAACCATTGCTGACATCCCAGGAGAGAGTCACGTTGGAACCAGGACTTGCTTCGGTGACATTGGAGGAAAACGAATTAATCACAGCAGGTTCATCAACCGTGATCTCGACTTCCAGCGACTCGGTGCCGAGAGATCCGGTTCCGGTCAGGGTGTAGGTTGTCGTGACCGTTGGAGAGACCGTTATCGCCCCCTCACAATTAGCGGTTTGAGGCAACACATCGATCGGGCCGGTTCCGTCGTCCAATGTCAAAGCCGTCAACTCGGGAGAGACCAGCCAGGTGAGCTCAGTGCTCTGGCCGGAATCCAAATAGGCCGCGTTCGACGCGAAGGCCCCCAGGGTAATCGAATCGGAAAGAAATCCTTTAAAGTGCTCTCCCACTTTGGAATCAGAAATATCACCATCACCATCCGGGTCATCGAGGCGAGTTCCGTAGATTGCGACATCGTCAACGACGCCGCTGAAAAACTGAGAGAGCAGGTTTTTGTTGGCACCGATCACCCAGCTACCATCCGCAGCTTCCGGAACAGCGGTTCCGGTGCCGGCCTCCACCCCATTGATGTAAAATCGGAAAGTCGGATCCACACCTCCGGCAACGGCACTTTGATCAAAAGTCAGAACGATGTGATCAAAGCCATCCTCGGTGTTTGTCACCCCGGAGTTCGTCGTGGCACCGCCCGAAAAGGTCGTGAAGTTTCCTGCCAGATTGACGATCAAGTTACTGCGACCGGTTCCAATGTCTCCATCCTGATTGGCAATCACCACGCCTTCGGCCACCGCATTATCGTCGGATTTGACAATCGCCTCGATGGTGAAATCTCCAATCGAAGGATCCAGCTTCAGAGGTGAGATCAAATAGCCATCCCGATTAAAGGTTACCCCGGCACCGACAGCCGCATCCGAACCTAGAATCGTGGTTCCCACCGGATTACTATTGTCGATGTCGAGATTGTTACCGCTTGAGTCAACCAGTGTGGTCGCTCCGGGGCCTTCTTCGAAGCGATAGTAGGCTAGCGGATTTGAGGAAAGGACGGTTGCTGGATAATCAGCGAGCGCCGTGGGCCCGACTACCAGAGTGGCCAAGGTTGCCAATTTTACAGGTTCTAATTTCATGATTCTTGTATGTGTTATGGATTTCGCGTGACCCGGACACGCAGGAACTGACGGGCTTCAACTAAAGAAGAAATCGGACTTCTAAAGGTCACTGTCTCAAGATCACCTTCTTGTGACTCCGAATCTGTGAGAATCGCCTCAGTCGACCAATCAAGCAAATCATCGGAGACTTGAACGGCGATCGTCAGATCCGGTGTTTTCATGAGTCGATCAAAACGAAGGGAAACAACTCCCCCATCGATGATCACGTCACCAAACGCTCCGCTCAGGACCACCTTGGGATCAATACCCAATGCATAATGCATAAGGTTGCTGGCACCATCCCCATTGGCATCTGCCATGGGTCCACTGACAAGCGGATCTCCCAGCTCTCCTTCCGTGAAATAGGATTGAATCCAGGATTCATAGTCGTTGCTGTGCGGGACAGGATTGACCAGGCCGGGCGAACCTCCGACTTCGCAACTGGTCGCCCAACCCAAGCGATCATCCCACGTCGACCAGTCAGCCGACTCATTGCGAAAGTCCAAACTATATCCGGAATTGCGCACCGCCGTAAACCAATCGCCTTCGTAGTCGAATGATAAAATATTTTCCCCGGCGACATCGCGCAAAGTGACCTGCTCTCCACCATTGTTCAAAGCTCCCGTGAAAATCCCCACGATCTTCAAACCCGGGAAATTGGCAGGATTTGAAACCACCAAACCAATCTCTCCCGGTGCCAAAGAGCCACTGAGTTCCGCTTCAATACCGTCGGTGAAACGAATCCCGGCCAAGTCCAGGCTTTCGGGACCGATATTGATCAGCTCGATAAATTCGAACTCTTTTCCTCCCAGCGGAGCGAAGTGCATTTCGGTGATGCGGAGATACTTTTGCGGATCACTTTCGGCGAATGGTGTGAGCAGGTCATCAATGACAATTCCTACCGCATTGCTCAATGTGACGACCTCGCCTCGTGCAGAAACCTGCCCCGAGTAGTTCCCTTCCACATTCAATCCCTCGCCTCCGGTCGGACTCGTGGCACGACTACGGAACACCTCCACTTTTGGACTCAAATAGATGCTGCCGTTGGCCTCAAGAATCGTTCCTGGCAGAAACTCGAATTCCACGCCACCGGAGATCGTCCAACCACTGAGGTCAATGGCTTCATTCCCGGAGTTTACGATCTCGATATATTCCTCGTCTTGATTGAGGGAAGAAGGACTTCCTTCGACCGAACCGAAGGCCACCGTGGTCTCGCTTGCTACCGGTCCGGGCAGCAAGGCCGAGCTTGTCTGAGCGGTGGGATAGCCGGCCGCATTGGCCGCCAAATGGGTTACGGACAAATGAGTTCGGCGTGGTGTCAGATAATCATCTTCAAGAACACCCAGAGCCTGGGTCAGTGATTGCGACTGGCCAAACTGCCCCCACTTGGAACGATCCAATACTGCGTCGTTGCCAAGCAGCAGCGCCATCTCATCAAGTCGATCATCCACCACCTGACTCATCAGAATCTCATCTACCAAAGTCTGTAATCGTCTGCGGAACATGTCTTTCACGCGGTCATTTTCGAGAAGCTTATCGATGAGCCGATTCCAATTCCGGTTGCCCGGCAACTCCTGAATTCCAACAAAAGGATGACTCGGCGAAATCGGGGTATTGGAATTTCTCCCGCCCAAAACATAATCCGCTGTCGCCCAGATGCCATCGTGAGCGATGCTGTCATTTGTCATGTAGTGGCTCCCCCAGGTCAGATCGGTATCCCAAGGCAATTGGGTCCACTCGCCACTCCCCTCGCTATCCCGATACAGATAGTAGTTCTTCGACATATTGTCGTTATTCTGAGTCAGAACGGTGGCGGCCAGGTAGTTGAGCTGGCGCGGTAAATCGACATGATCAAAGATGAAATTTTCAAGCGCCGTTCCGCTCGAATTCATACCGCTCACAAACGCCGAAAGGTCGGCATTCGATTCAAAGCGCCGGTTCTTTTTCTCAACTCCCGAGGTCCCGCTCGTTCCGGGATTGAACATTTTATAAAGGGCCCCGTCATCATCCAGTCGGGTTTCACGTTGCAATAACCTCTTATCCACCTGCTCGGTGTAAGCAGCCACGCTGAAAAACTGCCCATTCTGCTCAACGCGCATCAGGATGCACTCCGAGCCCGGAGAACCCGCCATGTCGTAAATCTCGTAACTGAGAGGCTGGCGAACATAGGCCTTATCAGTCCAAGTCGTGTTCAGATTAAACTCCTCGGCCCTCACTCCGTCCAACTGCTCGACCGTCCGAAAATGGTGCCCGGTATTAAAATCAAATTTGTAGCTTTTCTTTGCAAGTCCGGCCGACGACCCACCGCGAATGCGGCAGTAAACATTGTCGTAAAATTCGCCCAGATGCATCACCGCCACTCTCGTCCCGGTCCGATTATTCGCCGCATTGGGATTCTCAATAAACCATTCCAGAACCGGAAGATCGGAATCGAGCGCAGGGGCGATGGCTGCCGTCCCGTAATACTCGGGAGAATTGAGCGGATCAAAGAAGAAAGGATTCGTGGAAACCACCCCGTCCACGTCACGCGACTCCACTCGCCAGCGAACCATCTCGCCAGCTTGTAATCCCGTCAACGGAAGGTCAGCCGAATACACACCGTCTCCCGCAATCGTATCCGGAGCCACCCCGTCGTCCATCATTTCAACGGTGCTTTCCGCGAGGAAGCCGCGACGGTAAATCAAGTCCACGCGCGCCACCGCATTTGCGCTCGCAGAGACCTCGGCGGTGATCGTCAAGGAACTCTGGGAGGAAGGGTCCGGACGCAATGGATTCTCGGTCACGTCCCGAATGACTGGTCCCAGATCAGTCGAACCACCTCCATTAACCTCTCCGGGAGAAGGAGTCGGCATATAAATCAATTCGCTTGCGCCATCTCCGCTGACTTGCGCAGTGAGTTCCCCATCGAAAAGAAAATCAGAACTCGATGGGCTGCTATTCAAACCATGCACCGCGAGAATGTTTTCTCCCGATACCAAATTCACCTGACTCAAATCAATTGTGAAAGGCTCCTGTGCGATAGCCTCGGTATCATTGTGATTACCCCGTGCCCGCGCTTCGAAATCCCAGACCCCGTCAACGGGTTCAAAGGCCGAAGCCAGGATTGGGCTTCCATTAATGTAAATTGCAAAGCCGTCGTCATAGCGGGCCTTAAATTGCAGAGCTGCGATCGCCGCTGGATCAGCCACCGGAAACGGAACCCGGAGATAGACCGTGGTATTCTCCAAGTAGAGATCCCCCTGCAGATCTCCACCTGTGCCTATAAAATCGTCATAAGGATCCGAACTCGCTGTGGCATACCCCACCCCCATCTGGGCGTTCGTCCATCCGCTGTCATCAAATCCCACTTCGTGAAACGGAGCCGCTCCTCCAACATCAAAGTTGGCATTCTCCGGGACCAAATAGCGTAACGGCGTATCGGCCCCAATCAAGGTCACTGAACTGGATTCCACCGAACCAATTCCAAAGGAAATATCCGGATACTGCACCGGATAGCTTGGTCCATACTCGGACTCGATAGTGACGCCATCCGGTCGGACCAACCCAAGGTATTCGCCTGAAGCACTGAGTTTGAAATCAGTGTGTAATTCCTGGCCGGTAATCGCGCGATCCTTCCCCGAAGCAAAGACCACTAACTTCCCTCCTGGTGCTAAAATCGTCCGGGGAATCACCCATCGCTGCAAATCACTCGCATCATCCGTGAGCGACCAACCGAAAAGATCAACCGACTCTCCCGATAGGTTCGAAAGCTCAATCCAATCGGAATTCTCTCCGTCCTCATCCGTCACACCGGAAACATTGGAGGCAAGAAATTCGCTGATGACGACGTCTTGTGCGTTCACATGAGCAACTCCAAGAGAAGAAGTCAGCGAAAGGATTGGAAGAATACGTGGGATCATTAGAAAAGGAAAAGGACGCCCCTTCAGTAGAAGGGCCGTCCCGAAAAATGTCAAAGAATTGAGTTTAGTCCCTAACCACCTATTTCCGACGGCGAGCCAACAGGGCCAACGCACCGAGAGCGACGAGAAGTGATGAGCTTGGTTCAGGCACGACAGCAACTGCGGTCGCAGTCGTTCCGCTAAAAGTCAAAATCGAGGGATCATCTGCGAAGGTCACCCCGTTGACCGCAATGTCGGCTCCTTGTTCGGTAAATTCAGCCACGGTCGGAAGAGTGAGCTGAGCTCCGGGCTCCAGATTAATTGTCGTTTTCTCAAGCTGGCTGTTAATTGGATCTCCGCCGCCTCTGAAACTGACGCTACTGGTCGAGTCAACATTGACGGTAATTCCAATCGCTGCAAATTGAGCACTGAGACTTGATCCCCCGAGCAAGTTTAGCGTCGCGAGAACATCGTCGTTATTATCCAGACCCGTAAATCCGTTGTTATTGGTAAAAGTGAATAAGGTTCCGTCGAGAGTCACTTCCAACCCCTCTCCAATTTCGATATTGGAGAATGCCCCACTCGATTCGTTGATCGTAGCTCCTGTAATAATGATATCGTCGTCCGTACCAGCGCTAGGATTCCCGCCTCCAGCAACCATCTCAGAAGAAGGAGACCCTGAAAAATCCCAGTTTGCGGAGTCATAAAAATTACTTTCAGTACCTCCCCCGGTCCAAGTAATGACACCTGAAGCGGTGAGACAGGTCGCCACAAAAGCGGCACCGTTTAATAGTATTTTTTTGTGCATATGCTTGCAACGAAATGATCACGAACCATCAGGGTCCGAAAGTCAAAAATGCTGAATTCGAGTCATTTATCGCATTAGTCATACAAAATCCAACCGACCTCTCATCCGACTTTCGAACCATTGATAAGGAGGACCATTCCCCGTGCCCCCCGCGGATTAAAGGACTCATGGCCCCCTTTAAAATTATTTGGTTTTTCGTAAACGAAAGATTGTATGGGGCAAAGAAACACAATTTGACGAGTTCAAAAGCCTAAAAAACTACAAACCAGTCATTTCAGGCATGAATCACACGAAAAAAGCCGGACGGTTTCCCGTCCGGCTTTTGAATGATTTGCAACGGAGAGACCGGGCAAACCGGCAATGACTTACATCATGCCACCCATGCCACCGTGGTCGTGTCCGTGACCTGCATCGGCAGGCTCGGGCTCGGGGATGTCGGTGATGAGGGCCTCGGTGGTGAGCATCAATCCGGAGATCGAAGCGGCGTTCTGGAGAGCAGAACGGGTCACCTTGGTCGGATCAACGACACCTGCTTCGATGAGGTCAACATACTCGCCGGAAGCGACGTTGTAGCCTTCGTTTCCAGAAGCATTCTTCACTTTCTCGACGATGAGAGCACCTTCGAGACCTGCGTTGGCAGCAAGCTGACGAAGTGGAGCTTCGATCGCGGAAATGATGATGGAAGCACCGGTAGCTTCGTCTCCAGCGAGACCAAGGTCACCGATTTGACCGGTCGCACGGATGAGAGCGGTACCACCTCCTGGGACGATGCCTTCTTCCACCGCAGCGCGGGTGGCGTGAAGGGCGTCTTCCACGCGGGCTTTCTTCTCTTTCATCTCGGACTCGGTAGCAGCACCCACGTTGATGACTGCAACACCGCCGGCGAGCTTGGCAAGACGCTCCTGAAGCTTCTCACGATCGTAGTCGGAAGTGGTGTCGGCGATCTGCTTGCGGATCTGTCCAACGCGGCCGGAGATGGCCTCGGAACCACCGGCACCTTCAACGATGACGGTCTCTTCCTTGCCGATGACGACGTTCTTGGCTTCACCAAGATCTTCGAGCTCGATGTTCTCAAGCTTGATGCCGAGGTCCTCGGTGATGCAACGTCCACCGGTGAGGATGGCGATGTCTTCGAGCATGGCCTTACGGCGATCTCCGAATCCAGGAGCTTTGACCGCTGCAATGTTGAGGGTCCCGCGAAGCTTGTTCACGACGAGAGCAGCAAGAGCTTCTCCCTCGACGTCTTCCGCAATAATGAGGAGAGGCTTGCCGGTCTTGGCAATCTTCTCGAGCACGGGAAGGAGGTCCTTCAGGTTCGAAATCTTCTTCTCGTGGATGAGGATGTAAGCGTTCTCGAGCTTGCAATCCATGGTGTCCGGATCGGTCACGAAGTAAGGAGAAAGGTAGCCCTTGTCGAACTGCATTCCCTCGACGACGTCGAGAGTGGTCTCGATGCCCTTGGCTTCTTCCACAGTGATGGTTCCGTCTTTGCCAACCTTGTCCATGGCTTCGGCGATGATGCCACCGATTTCCTGGTCCCAGTTGGCGGAGACAGTTGCAACCTGTGCGATTTCCTTGGAGTCGGAGACTTCCTTGGAGATTTCAGCGAGCTGGGCCACGATCGCTTTGGAAGCTTCGAGAATACCGCGCTGAAGGCTGATTGGGTTGGCACCGGCGGTCACGTTGCGAAGGCCTTCCTTGTAGATGGCTTCGGCAAGCACGGTAGCCGTTGTCGTTCCGTCACCAGCGATGTCGGAAGTCTTGGAGGAAACCTCCTTGATGAGCTGTGCGCCCATGTTTTCGTATGGATCTTCGAGCTCGATCTCCTTGGCCACGGACACACCGTCCTTGGTCACGGTTGGAGAACCGAACTTTTTGTCGAGGATGACATTGCGACCGGAGGGTCCGAGGGTTGCCTTGACGGCGCGGGCGAGCTTCTCGACCCCGCGGAGGAGGGTCTGACGTGCTGCTTCGTCGAATTGGAGTTGTTTAGCCATTGTTTCTTTAGTTTGAAATTTTCAGTTTAAAATTAGTCTTCCAGAACTCCGAGAATGTCGGACTGGGAGAGGATGAGTTGGTCTTCGCCATTCACTTTGACATCGGTGCCGCCGTATTTGGAGATGAGAACCTTGTCGCCGACCTTGACGTCGAAGACGATGTCCTTGCCATTTTCGTCGGTGCCTCCGGTGCCGAGTGCGGTCACTTCAGCTTCCTGGGGCTTTTCCTGAGCGGAGTCAGGAAGAACGATGCCTCCGGCGGAGACTGCTTCTGCTTCGAGCCGCTTCACAAGAACGCGGTTTCCGAGTGGTTTGATACTAGCCATTGTTTTTTCTATGTTGGTTGTTTGGTTGTTTTGCGCGCCTCCCTGATACAGGGAACCGCGCGAGAGTTTTTCGTTTATTGAGGATTACTTGTCAGAAGTCTCGGCATCGACGACTTCGGCGTCGACGACCTTGCCTTTCGCCTGGCGAGGCTCGCCGTCCTCGTCATCAGCTGGCTCAACGTCGGGAGCTCCGCCCATGTCAGGCATCGGGCCGCCTGCTCCCCCGGCGGCTTGCGCAGCTTGGGCAAGTTCGCCGAGTGATTTTTCGAGGTCCTCCGTGGTGGACTTGATGAGGTCGAGATCATCGGCCTTGAGAGCGCCTTTGACGGCGTCAAGCTTGCCGGTGAGCATTTCCTTGAGTTCGGCAGGAGCCTCTTCAGGAAGTTCACCAATCTGCTTTTCGACCTGATAGACCATGGACTCAGCCTTGTTCTTGGTGTCGACCGCTTCGGCGCGTTTCTTGTCCTCCTCGGCGTGTGCTTCGGCTTCGCGCTTGGCTTTCTCGATCTCTTCTTCGGAAAGACCGCTGGAGCCTTCGATTGAGATCTTCTGCTCCTTGCCGGACTTCTTGTCGGTCGCGGAGACGTGGAGAATTCCGTTGGCATCGATGTCGAAGGTGACTTCGATCTGAGGCATTCCGCGAGGGGCCGCATCGAGACCCGAGAGCTGGAAGTTGCCAAGAAGCTTGTTGTCGGCGAAGAGCGGACGCTCACCCTGACAAATTCGGATATCAACGGCGGGCTGGTTATCAGCAGCTGTCGAGAAGACTTGCGACTTCTTCACAGGAACGGTGGTATTGCGCTCGATCATGGCGGTGGCGCGGCTTCCCTCGGTTTCGATTGAGAGAGTGAGAGGAGTCACGTCGAGAAGGAGGACGTCCTTCACGTCGCCTTGAAGAACACCACCCTGAATGGCAGCACCAATAGCGACCACTTCGTCGGGGTTCACTCCCTGGTGAGGATCCTTACTAGCAAGATCCTTTGCGGTCTCGACCACCTTGGGCATGCGGGTCATTCCACCGACAAGAACAAGCTCGTCGAGTTCCCCGGCGCTCACACCAGCCTCCTTGAGACAGTCGGTGACGGGCTTCTTGGTGCGGGTGAAAAGGTGATCAGTGAGTTGCTCCAGCTTGTTGCGGGAAAGACCAATCTGAATGTGCTTCGGCCCGGTGGCATCAGCAGTGATGAAGGGCAGGTTGAGATCGTAATTTTGAGAAGAAGAGAGTGCGATCTTGGCTTTCTCGGCCTCCTCCTTGATCCGCTGAAGGGCGTCGGGCTGACCGGAGAGGTCGATGCCTTCCTTCTCCTTGAAGTCAGCCACGATAAAGTCGATGAGGGCATTGTCCCAATCGTCACCGCCGAGCTGGGTGTCTCCGTCTGTCGCGAGAACCTCGAAGACGCCATCGGAAATCTCGAGGACTGAGATATCGAAGGTTCCTCCACCAAGGTCATAAATAGCGACCTTCTGATCGGCCTTGGAATCGAGTCCGTAAGCAAGTGATGCGGCGGTGGGCTCGTTGATGATGCGGCGCACCTTGAGCCCGGCAATCTCACCGGCAGCCTTGGTGGCGTTTCGCTGCGAGTCGTTGAAGTAAGCTGGCACCGTGATGACAGCTTCCGTGATGGTCTCACCAAGCTTGGCTTCGGCATCAGCCTTGAGCTTGCCAAGAACGATGGCGGCGATCTCCTGTGGGGAGAAAACCTTTTTTTCGCCTTCAACCTCGACCTCAATGTGAGCGTCGCCGTTGTCAGCCTTCACGATGTTATAAGGGACCCGCTTGTCCTCTTCGGTAAGTTCCTCGAACTTCCGTCCGATAAGGCGCTTGGCCGAGAAAACAGTGTTTTTGGCGTTGGTGACAGCTTGGCGCTTGGCGGCCTGACCGACGAGGCGCTCTCCATTTTTCGCAAAGGCGACCACCGATGGAGTGGTGCGTGCGCCTTCCGAGTTTTCGAGAACGGTGGCTTCACCACCCTCCATGACAGACATGCAGGAGTTTGTGGTGCCGAGGTCGATTCCGAGAATTTTACCCATGATATTTTTCTTTCTAATTAAGTTGGTTTGTGAAAATCGACCCTTTAGCCGACGATATTTGAATTCTCTTTGGCAAGACCTGTGCCAATCACCGGAATCATTGAACTATGGGCAAAATTTCCGCGCAGACTGAACCAACCGCGGCACAATGTCACACTTCCCAAGGATCCCAAACGACAAGCTGTCACACTTGGCCCCTCGCAACCCTTAGCCTTTATCACTCTTTAAAAGAGGCAGTTCTTGAGAAATAGAAGCGGCTCAGGTAGTTTTTACCACATGAATGATTCTCCACCCGAAGCAGAGAGCCCGGACGAACGGTTTGCTGCTTTCGTTTATTTTCAGGCCCAAAATGGAGGACTTTTCCTCGGGCGCATCCCCAATCCCGCCACCGGCGAAACCTCGGTGAATATCCGGGCGGCTCGCAGTGTCCTAGATTCACTGGAGATGCTCACCGAAAAGACCAAAGGCAATTTAAACACCGCCGAGGCCAACATGCTCAAGGTGGCCACCGAAAATGTTTGCAAGCTTTTCAACGAAGTCGCCGCCGACCACCCTGACGCATGAACACTTTCAAACTCGGAAATTTCACGGTTGGTTCCGGAGATCCCTTTTTCATTCTTGGTCCCTGTGGATTGGAGGAAGAAGAATTCGCTTGGCGCATGGCGCGGGCTTTGAAAGAAATCGCCGACCGGCTCGAGATCAAATTTGTCTTCAAAGCCTCTTACGATAAAGCCAACCGGACCTCGGTCGATTCCTATCGCGGCCCGGGAGTCGAAGAAGGCTGCCGCATTCTCGGTGAAATCGGAAAGGAACTCGGCGTGCCTGTCACCACCGATGTTCACACGCCAGAAGAAATCGAGATCGCCGCTCAAACGATCGACCTTTTGCAAATCCCCGCCTTCCTCTGCCGTCAGACCGATCTCCTCGCTGCCGCCGCCAAAAGCGGACGGCCGGTCAACGTGAAGAAAGGACAGTTCCTCGCCCCCTGGGACATCGACCCCATCCTCGGCAAGCTCCGGCACTTCGACTGCCATCAATTCGCGATGACCGAGCGCGGCACGACCTTTGGATACAACAACCTCGTTGCTGACATGCGCTCGCTTCCCTGGATGCGCGAAAAAGGAGTCCCCGTCATTTTCGACGCCACCCACTCGGTCCAGCGCCCCGGAGGGCTCGGAGGCACTACCGGCGGCGATGGCGAACTCGCCCCTGTCCTCGCGCGTTGTGCCGTGGCAGCCGGAGTCGATGGCGTCTTCATGGAGGTTCACGAAGATCCATCCAAAGCCCTCTCAGACGGCCCAAACCAAATCCCGCTCGATCAAATCGAGGACGTCCTCACCCGCCTGCTCGCGATTCATCGCGCCGCTCACCCCGACTCATGAAGCTTTTGCTCCTCATCTCGCTTTTTTTCATCCTGCCCGCGTGTCAGGAGGAAAAAGAGCGGGCGAGACCCAAAGCGAAAACAGAAGTCAAAGACCCGGCTGAAAAAGAGAAGAAATCTCTTCTCAACGTTCCCGCTGGAGCAGTCATCGAGGACCTCGTCCTCCCCTACTTGGACGATGATGAAAACAAGATTTCACTCCTGACCATCAAGGACCTCACCGTCGCTGACGATGCTCAAAGCGACGGTGCACTCCTTGAGGGGCATGATCTCAAACTCTGGCTTTTTGATGATGAAGGCAACATCAGCAGCACGGCTACGATCCCCACCGCTGACTACCTCGTCGACAAAGAGCAGCTCATCGCCAAAGGCGAAGTGCTTATGATTGGAGCCGATGGTAAATTCGCCGCCCGGTCCCAAGGGGGAGTTTTCTCGCTCGCCACCGGCCAAGCCCTCCTGATGGGACCGGCCACTTCAAAAATCAAAATCCCTCCCAAAAAAGAAAAGACCACCCCATGAAAACCACCCCTCTTCTTCTCCTTGCGGCCATTCCCATTCTGGCAGCAGCCCCCCCTCCCCGCGTGACCAACGCGGAACTCGAACGTTTCGATAACCTCGTCAAAGTCAAGAAAACCCCTGATCTGGGAGCAATTGAAGGCTACGAGAAAGCCGAAGCGCTTAGCGAAGCATCGATCAAGCGCATGGCAGATTTTCTGGAAGCGATCAGCCAGGCCGCCCCCGCACTCATCTCCCAACTCGACGCCCCAACACCTGCCGAAGATGAAGAAGAAAAACCGCTTGAGGGACTCTTCGAACCAGACCCGGACTCGCTAATTATCACATGTAGCAAAGGAATTTACCTCGATGGAGAGAAATACGAAATTGACTACATGGGCCAGGTCAAGATTCAAGGCAAAGGAATGACCATGACCTGCAACAAGCAACTAAAAGCTCTGTTCTACCCCCCCGAAAAAGATGAATCGGAAGTGAAGCCCAAGAATGAAGAGAAAAAGGATGATCCGCTCGCAAAATTTGGCGGTTTTGGAGACCTCAAACAGTTTATCGCGAGCGGAAAAGTTCGGGTTAACGGCAAGAACAAGGATGGTCAAAAAATCTACATGGGTGGAGAGAATGCTCTCTATGAAATGAGCAAAGACGGCGAATTAGAGAACTCCAAAATCACTTTTCGCGGAAAAAAAATCACATTCATGATGGGCGACGTCACCCAGAAAAACGCCGACAAAACCTCATACGCCATCACATCTATTTCCGACGACGCGTGGATCAAAGCAGAGGTGCGAGGGGAGAACCTCTTCGTGGAATGGAGCCCCAGCGGATGGATCACGCAGATCACCCCTAGAAGCAACAAGACAAAGAAATAGCCGAAACATGAGCCTAGCATCCCCTCTCCTGCAAGTCGAAGGCCTCCAGAAGTCCTACGGTGGCCGCAAGGTCGTCGATGAAGTCGGACTCCGTGTGGACCCGGGAGAAATCGTGGGCTTGCTTGGACCAAACGGCGCGGGAAAAACCACCACGTTCTACATGGTCGCCGGCTTGGTTCGCCCGGATGAGGGGAAGGTCTCCTTCCTATCGCAAGAGATCACCCGCCAACCAATGCATAAGCGGGCAAGACACGGAATGGGATACCTGCCGCAGGAGGAATCGATCTTCCGAAAACTCAGCGTAGAAGACAATCTCCTAGCCGTTCTTGAAACACGAAAAGGAATGTCAAAAAAGCAACGTTCCGAGCGGGCGGATTTCCTTCTCGAGCGCTTCGGCATCACTCATGTTCGCAAATCAATGGCGCTCGCTCTTTCAGGCGGTGAAAAACGCCGACTATCACTCGCCCGCTGTCTTTGCACCGAACCAAAACTCCTTCTCCTCGACGAGCCATTCGTCGGAATCGACCCCATCGCCGTTCAAGAGATTCACAAGATCATTCGCGAACTCAGAGACACCGACGGACTTTCAATCCTGATCACCGATCACCAAGTACGAGAAACCCTCGATATCGTTGACCGTGCCTCTCTTCTTGTGGAAGGAAAAGTCATGATCGAAGGATCATCGGAGGAATTGGTCAACGATGAAACCGCGCGGAGGCTCTACTTCGGCTCGGACTTCCGTTTCTAAAAGGTAGCCGAAAGCTCCAGCTTTTGGTCGCATCATCTCAGGACTCCGAAAGCTTGAGCTTTCGGCTACAACCCTTCGAGCTCGAACCCAACGAGATCGGAAACAACCCGGTCTGCACCGCAGGCAACAAGTTGCTCCTCATTAAAACTCCCGGTCGCGACGGCAACACATTTCGCGCTGAAAGCATGGGCGCAGGCAACATCCTTGGGAGTATCGCCAATCACCAGAGTTTCTTCCGGGGTGAATTGTCGACCAGTCGCTTCTATTGCCCTCTCCAGGGCAATAGGACCCAGTTTATTACGATCCCAATGATCATCTCCATAAGCACCAAACTGGAAGTGCTCGGCAATTCCGTAGTGGGCCACTTTGATCGTGGCTCCCCTTTCGATATTTCCGGTCAGAAGTCCCAGGCTGTGCCCCTCTTCTTCTAGAGAAGCCAAAAGACTGGAGACCCCCTCAAGAAGGTGGCCCCCATATTTGGGATCATCCAGATTGGCGTTCATTCGAGGAAGATAGGCTTGGTAAAACTCTTCCTCAATCTCCAGGTCGTATTCTCGCCCGAAGTACTCGAACAAACCCCGCACGATACCTCCATCGGTACTTCCGGCGAGATCGAGGGGCGGACCTTCGCCACCGAAAACCTCGACCGCAGCGTCTTGCAACGCAGTGAGGCCGGCACCTCCGGTATCCACCAGGGTGCCGTCGACATCAAAAAGGATCAGCATCAGAGAATTTTACTCCTCTTCGCCCTCGTGATCTTCTTCGGTCTCAATGTCATCCGAGTCGTCAAACTCGTGATCCTTGGCCTCATCCTCGTGGATGAGCTCACCATGAGAGAGCATGAACTTACGCTCACGTTTCTCGGGAGCAATGGGAGAGAGAACCATGCCAATGGCACGACCAGCGAGCTTGGGCTCCATATCCACGTGGGACATTCCGGCGAGATCTTCTTTCACCCGCTGCATGACTTCGAAACCAATGTCACGGTGGGCGTTTTCACGACCACGAAACTGAAGCTGCACACGAACCTTGTTGCCTTCATCGAGAAACTTCTCGGCGCGGGCACACTTGATGTTGTAATCGTGCTCCTCGGTGCGGACACGGAATTTCACTTCCTTCATCTTCACCGGACCTTTGCTCTTCGAAGTCTTCTTAAGCTTGGATTGCTCGTATTTGTATTTTCCGTAATCGACAATCCGGCAAACCGGAGGATCAGCTTTGGCGGCAATCTCGACGAGATCAAGCCCGACTGACTTGGCCTTATCGATGGCTTCACGGGTCGTCATGACACCAAGTTGCTGACTGTCTTCACCGTATACAACACGGATCTTGGGAGCACGAATTCTCTCGTTCACCCGGGTCATATCCCGACGTGCTCTTTTGAACTTCTTTTTCTTCTTAGCTATGGTTCTGGCTGGTTGTGGTTATCGGGGGGAGAAATCATTTTGGCAGGAACCCACCATGAATCCGAAAGGTTCGAACTCGCCCTGCAAAGGACGGATGCAAAGGTCACCTCTCATAGGTGAGACACGCGAATGGATGACAGCCGGCAATCAAAGTGAGCGGCTGGAGATGTCTTGGGAAATCTTGCTGACGAAATCATTCGTGGAAATACTGCCGAGATCGCCTTGATCCCGATGGCGCACGCTAACGGAGTGTTCCTCCACTTCACGGGCGCCAAGGACGGCAAGATAAGGAATTCGGTCCATGCGTGCAAGGCGAATCTTGGCTCCAATTTTGTCACCTGCGTGATCGACGGTGACGCGGGCACCGGCTTCGGCCAACTCCTTGGCCAATTCATCAGCCGCTTTGGAATACTTTTCGGAGATTGGAAGCACCCTCACCTGCTCGGGAGCGAGCCAGGTCGGAAACTTACCCTCGAAGTGCTCAATGAGCAGCCCGACGAATCGTTCCAGCGAGCCAAAGGGCGCGCGGTGAATCATGACCGGGCGGTGAGCCTTGTTGTCTGAACCAACGTAGCTAAGGTCAAATCGCTCGGGCAGATTGTAGTCAACCTGGACCGTTCCCAGCTGCCAATCACGGCCGATGACGTCCTTGACCACAAAATCGATCTTGGGACCATAAAAAGCAGCCTCGCCTTGCTCCTCGGTGTAGTCAACACCGAGGGTCTCGACAGCTTCGCGCAGGGCCGCCTCTGCTTTATCCCAATTCGCGGGATCACCGACGTACTTGTCGCTATCCGGATCGCGAAGAGAAAGGCGCACCCCGTAATCGGTCATACCGAGAGTATTGAGGACCTTTTTGACGAGCCCCAAGCAGCCCTGAATTTCATCACCAACCTGTTCCGGCGTGCAAAAAAGGTGGGCATCGTCCTGAGTAAAACTGCGAACGCGGGTCAAGCCGCCAAGCTCACCGGATTGCTCCCAACGGTAAACGGTTCCGAATTCCGCAAGTCGCACGGGAAGATCGCGGTAGGAACGATGCTCGCTGTCGAAAATCTTGATGTGGTGAGGACAGTTCATCGGCTTAAGGAGGAAGCCCTCGATCTCGCCGGTAGAGATAAAGTTCACCAAATCACTGCATTTCGCGCCTTCCTCCCCAAGTTGCTTCATAGCATCGCGCTCTACGATAGGCGGGAATTGACTGTCCTCGTAATATGGGAAGTGTCCCGAAGTCCGGTAAAGATCGAGCTTGCCGATGTGCGGGGTGAACACCTGGAAGTATCCCTGCTTATCCAGTTCCTCGGAAATAAAATCCTGCAGTTCGCGACGAATGATTCCGCCCTTCGGCTTCCAAAGCGGAAGCCCCTGCCCCACCGATTCGTCGAAGGCAAAGAGGTTCATTTCCTTACCAAGGCGACGGTGATCGCGCTTCTTTGCTTCTTCAAGTCGCTCGAGGTGCTCGTCAAGGAGCGTGCGATTCTTGAAACAGGTTCCGTAAATTCGCTGGAGCGACTGTTTGTCCTTGTCGCCCTTGTAAAATGCGCTGGCCACTGACATCACCTTAAAGGCTTTGCAGTTACCAGTGCGTCCGACGTGAGGACCTGCGCAGAGGTCCCAAAAATCACCATTTTTGAAAATCGAGATTTCCTCGTCCTCGGGAATGTCGTTGAGAAGATCGACTTTGAAAACCGACTCGACATCGCGCTCGGCCACCGAGGCCAATCGCCCCGACTTGGCAAGAGCCATGGCCTCATCGCGGCTTACCACCATGCGCTCGAAAGTGGCGTTTTCCTTCACCACCTTCTTCATCTCGGCTTCGATCTGTGCGAAGTCATCGGGCGAGATCCGGTGCTTGAGATCGACATCGTAATAAAATCCACCTTCGACCGGAGGGCCGGCGGCGAATTGAGCATCCGGCCAGATCCGCGAAACCGCGGTCGCCAGCACGTGAGCACAAGAGTGGCGCAAGCGCTCCAGATCTGACATCTGGTGGCGTTCTTCGAGGGTTTTACGGTCTTTTTCGTCTGCCATGGGAAGCGGAGATAAAGCAGGTCACTGAAGGAATTGCAAGCGTTGCTCACAGCTGAAATGCGAGTAATATCGACCCTCCGATGAGAACTCCCACCCTTGAGGACCGACTTACCGTCCGCGAAAAACCGACGGGCTCCCCCGTCATGTTTCAGACCTGGAGCAATTTACTTTTTCTTCACTGGGAAATCGATCCCAACGAAATCGCAAAACGGATTCCGGATCGCCTCTCGGTTGATTTGCACGAAGGGAAAACCTACCTCGGGCTCGTTCCGTTTTTCATGAGGAAGGTCCGACCCCGCTTCCTGCCGCAAATGCCGTGGCTCTCGAACTTTCTGGAACTAAACGTCCGCGCCTACGTGCACGACGAGCAGGGGCGGCCGGGCGTCTGGTTTTTCTCGCTGGATTGCGATCAACCGATCGCGGTCGAGGTTGCGCGTAAATTTTTCCACCTCCCCTACCAGCACGCCCGCATGTCCGCCGAAGGCTCCGTCTATCGCTGCCAGCGCAAGGGCCGCGAGGAGGAGGCGGTGTTTGACTACGAGGGCTCCGGCGATCTGCTGACGGCGGAACCGGGCTCGCTGGAATTCTTCCTTCTCGAGCGCTACCTTCTTTTTTCGGAATCCCGCAGCGGCAAGATCCATCGCGGGCAGGTTCACCATAAGCCCTATCAATTCACCGAGGCCCGGGTTGGCGAATACAGCTCCGCACCGATTGAATGGGAAAACATTCCGGTGAGCGGGCCGCCTGTTTCGCAACTCCACAGCCCGGGCGTCCCCGTGAATATCCACCCCCTCCGCAGCTGAGTCTTGCTCAAAGCGCGCGGAGAGGCTGTCTCCTGCCAGCCTGCTTTGGAGCTCTGGAGAGCGTGATTCTTTCCGGCTTTTTGAGGAAAGAAAAAGAGTGACGGGGTCACCCCCGCCACTCTTCACACCTACGATCCCAATCGCAATGGATTGTGTTATCTAACCTCAGGAAGCCCTTCTCGAAAGAAAAGCCGCCGTCGGCTCCTCTCTTTTACGCAATTTTTTCCGCATTTTATCAAGCGCAATGTTTTGTAATTGCCGAATTCTTTCTCTGGTGACCCCAAATTCGCGTCCAACTTCCTCCAAAGTCATCGCGGTTTTGCCCCCAAGCCCATATCTGGCCTCAATAATCTTAGATTCCCGTTCATCGAGAACTTCGAGCAGAGTGTCGATTTGATTGAGCATATTTTTTTCAGAAAGTGCCTCGAAAGGATCTTCGGCGCGCTCATCGCCGATGATTTCAGCAAAACTTGAGCTGTCTTCATCGCCTACCGGAGCATCGAGAGAGGTCGGGCGCTGTGCGGCACGCTTGAGGAGCGAAAGTTTCTTGGGCGCCATCCCGGTCTCCTCGCACAACTCTTCGTCGGTCGGTTCGCGACCGTAAGATTCGGTGAGCAAAGTCATCACACGGCGCAATTTGGCGATTTTATCAACCATATGGACCGGTAGGCGGATGGTTTTGCTCTGATTGGCAAGAGCCCGCTTGATGGATTGCTTGATCCACCAGGAGCCGTAAGTGGAGAGTTTCCCCCCTTTGGCCGGATCAAAACGTTCGACCGCCTTCATGAGACCGATATTTCCCTCGGAAATCAGATCCATCAGCGGAAGACCGTAGTTCGAGTAATCCTGGGCTATTTTCACGACCAGACGCAAATTCGCCTTAATCATGCGGGTCCGGGCATCCTTGTCGCCTTTCTTGATCAGGGCGGCCAGTTCGATCTCTTCCTGAGGAGTCAGCAAGGGAGTCTCGCTGATTTCTCTCATGTAGAGCCTTAGACTGCTGTCCGCGTCATAGCGGGAGGCAGTGGTTTTCGGTGCTTTCGGGAGTGTTTTCATAGTCTTGTTCCTTGGAGAAGCGATTCTGATTTTGCTTTTTGTGCATTCATCGTGATCACATTGTAAATTCAAGTATTCACAAGGTATGACGCATAACCCCGTGATTTTATTCCTTCATTCGCAAAAAAGTTCATCAGTTTTCCAAACGAGTTGGCTTTTCCGGCTTGTAACTGAAGTTCGAAGTCTCCAAATTTGTTCGACATGAAGCGCGCACTCACAATCACTACACTCTCAATCGCGAGTTCCTTCGGGGCCTCGGTCGTCCTGAGTGAGCATGACTTTGACTCCAACAACTCCGGTCTCAATGGCGGAAACCCCGGCGCAGTTCTCACAACCATCAGCGACCCCACCGGATCCGGCATGGGCAATGTTGGCTCCGTCAATATCGGCGGTGCAGCGCCGGTTTGGGGCGAAATCAGAACTACGCCCATCGGCCACACCCTGCCAGTCGGAACGGTAGCCGGGGTTGATTCCATCGTCGCGAGCTTCGACATCTACCTTCCCTCCTCGACCACCTTCTCCTCCGCAGGTGCCGGCACTGACCGGGTGAACCTGATCATTCGTCAATCAAGTGGCCCCGACAACGGAAATCGCGTCAGCCCCGGGTCCAGCAACAACAACTGGGACACACTCGCCCAGGATACCTGGCAAACCATCTCGGTCAATGTGCCCATCAGCGCGGTTGACAACGCAAGCCAACCGATCACCGAGCTCACCCCCATCCTGAGCTTTTATGATCCGGCTGATCCGGCTGCCGACGGAGTCGCTGCTTACATTGACAACTGGAGCTTCTCCGTGACCAACACCGTCCCGGAACCCTCATCTGCGCTACTGATTGCATTGGGCGGACTCGGACTCATCCGACGCCGCCGCTAATCGGCTTCCCAGCCAAATTTTTCAGAGCTGACAGGTGGCAAACCTGTCAGCTTTTTTTTAGGCTCTCCGAACGGACTTAAAAATCAACGGATTCCATGACCTTCAAACCTCATTACATTGCCGGCCTATCCGCCTTGCTCCTTTCCGCGTGCTCGGAAGATGCCAAGGAGGCAGGAAACCAGAGGCCAGAATCGGAAGCAAGCTGGCAAACTCCGATTTGGACAAAGATTGCACCTGGGATTGAAGCAAGCCCCCTGAATCTCTCCGAGGAGGCGGGAGGCCCCCTTTTCACAAAGATCGATGGCCGGGAAATTGGGATCGATTTTCAAAACCAACTCAATCGCGAGAATATCAAAAATTACCTCCTCTCCGGAGCGGGTCTCGCGGTTGGAGATATCGATGGCAACGGGCTGCCTGACCTCTTCCTCGTCTCCCAGGACGGCCCCAATAAACTCTTGAAACAAACTTCCCCCTGGCAGTTCCGCGATGTCACCGCAAGCTCCGGACTTCGCGATCTTAAGACGTGGGGCTCCGGAGCGGCTTTCGCTGATTTCGACAACGATGGGGACCTGGACCTCTACGTTTGCAACAAGGCCGCTTACGATGAAGTCTACATCAATCGGGGCGACGGGACCTTCAAGGGCAGCACCGTGGGAACTGGGAACGCCTCTCTGAGGGCCCCGACGATGGTCGCATTTTCAGACTATGATCTCGATGGCGATCTCGATTTCTACCGGACCGAAACCCGGCTTCTAGGTCTGAGTGAAATGTTTGGCACCAAGATCGACCTGGTAAAGGATGGGGAAGGTCGTTGGCAGCCGAACCCAAAGTATGGAGGGGAATTTGAAGTCATCGACGGCGTTCCGCGAGAGCTGGGAACCCAGGACATCCTTTTCAGAAACGAAGGCAGTAATCAGAAACAACCGTTCAGATTTCGGGAAGTCACTTTTCAGGCGGGTATTAAAAAATCACGAGACCACGGCCTCGCGGCTGTTTGGTGGGACTACAATAACGACCACTATCCCGACCTTTACGTTTCGAATGATTTCCACACGCCCGACCGGCTCTACCTCAACAACAAGGATGGCACCTTTTCGGAACAATCGGAAGACGCGCTCGCCTACACCTCATGGAGTTCCATGGGGAGCGATTTTGCCGACATCAATAACGACGGATGGTTCGACTATCTGAGCACCGACATGTCGGCAACCACCCACTTCAAACAGAAGACCATGATGGGTGCCATGACCGACACCGCTTGGTTCCTCGACAACCTCGAGCCCCGTCAATACATGCGCAACGCCATGCACGTGAACACCGGCACCGGCAAGTTTCTCGAGACCGCCTTTTTCAGCGGAATCGACAGCACCGATTGGACTTGGGCCGGTATTTTTGGCGATCTCGACAATGATGGATTCGAGGACGCCTTCTTCACCAACGGCATCGAACGTAACGTTCAGGATTCGGACATGAACCTTCGCATCGTAGCCGCAAAGGAAGCGGGTGCAAGCGAGCAGGAACTGAAGGACATCTTCCTTGACAGTCCTCGTTTCAAGGAGCGTAACCTTGCCTACAAAAATGGAGGGGACCTTCGCTTCTTGAATGTTTCAAAAGCCTGGGGGCTCGATGATTTGAGCGTAAGCCACGGAGCCATCCTGTCTGACCTAGACCGGGACGGCGACCTGGATGTCGTCGTCAACAATATGAATGACCCTGTCGGAATCTTTCGAAACAACGGTACGAAAAACGCAATTCTTGTCAGCCTGCGCGGAGTCAAAAATAACCGTTTTGGTCTCGGCTCCCGGATCATCGCCGAGCTAGAGGACGGCACCACAATGAATCGCATTCTCACCAACTCGCGTGGCTACATGTCGGGCTGCGAACCGGTGGTCCACCTTGGCACCGGAAAGGCCCAAATCATTCACAAGCTCATCATCCAATGGCCCGGCGGCTTCGAACAATCCTTCGAAAACCTGGAGACCGGAAAACACTACCGCATCACCGAGTCCGGAGAGGCCATTCCCGCAGCGAAACCCGAACAAGCCACCCCCCTTTTTGCGAACGAGACAGAGCGATTGGGGATCGACTTCGAGCACGAAGAGAACTTTTACAACGACTTCATTTCCCAGCCCCTGCTTCCAAACCGCCTTTCGAGATTTGGCCCCGCCCTTTCCATCGCCGATGTGAATGGCGACAAACGTCCTGACATTTTTTGGGGTGGCGCAGATGGATTTGATGCCCGCCTTTCCCTCCAAAAGGAAGACGGAACCTTCCTTCCGGCAAAGAAACCACTCCCCCTACAGCATGGCGATTTCGAAGATGTGGCATCGACTTGGTTTGATGCAGACGGCGATGGCGATCTCGATCTTTATGTCGTCTCCGGCGGCGCCTCACATGAGGCCACCTCCAACCGCTACCGGGACCGACTTTATTTCAACGATGGCACCGGTAAATTATCTCCCGCGACCATTGGCATCATCCCCAGGGTGAGATCAAGCGGAAGCTGCGTCGAAGCTTGTGACTTTGATCAAGACGGCGACATTGATCTATTCATCGGAGGACGCCACGTTCCCGACCGTTATCCTACCACGCCTGAGTCCACTCTCCTCGTGAATGAAGGAGGACGCTTCACGCGAATGACCACGCCCATGGATCAAGCCGGACTTGTGACCGGAGCCGTTTGGGCCGATCTTGATGGCGATGATCGATCCGACCTCGCCCTCTCGACCGAATGGGGTCCGGTTAAAAGCTTTCAAAACACCGCTTCAGGATTTGTGGAAACCACCTTGCAAGCGGGCCTCCACGATCTCACCGGTTGGTGGACCTGCATCGAGGCCGCCGACCTGGATCAAGATGGGGACCTGGACCTCATCGCGGGAAATTTTGGCCTCAATACCAAATATCATGTCGACGAGGAGCACCCTGCTACCCTCTTTGCCTCGGATTTCGGCGGTCAGGGAAAACTGCAACTGGTTGAAGCCAAGTTGAAGGAAGGCAAACTCCTTCCGGTTCGTGGCCGGAGTTGCTCCACGACCGCAATGCCCCACCTCAAGAAAAATGCCCCCTCTTACTCCGCTTTTGCCCTGAAATCGCTGCCGGAACTTTACACTCCGGAAGCTCTGAACGAGGCCCTTCGTTTTGAAGCCAACACCTTGGCTTCAGGGATATTCCGCAACGACGGCTCGGGAACATTCACCTTCGAACCCCTGCCCACGCTCTCGCAACTGGCTCCGGTCATGTCAATTGCGCCCGGCGATTTTGATCGAGATGGAGAAATTGACCTCGCGCTCGGGCAGAATTTTTACGATCCGCAGCGTGAAACCGGTCGCATGAATGCCGGACTGGGTGTGATCCTGGCGAACGCTGGCGAAGGAAATTTTGAGGAGATCTGGCCCGCAGCGAGTGGTTTCCATCATCGGGGCAATCTCCGACAACTTCAGGCGAGAGATCTCAACGGAGATGGTCGTCTCGATCTCGTTTCCGCCAATAACAGCCAACGCCCGGCGATTCATCTGGGAAGCCCGAGGAATCCAAATTGACAGCCCCAAAAAATTTGTGTGATAACTTTCCTGCACGCAAATTATGAAATACAGACATACAACCATTGCGCTGATGCTCACCGCAGCCTCACTCAGTGCCCAATCCAACGTCAGCATCCTTAGCGAGGACTTCGAATCAGGTGGAAACAACCTGAATCGGGGTAACAACGGACTAGACCTCATCTTGGCTGCCAACCCTGCTGCCGGTGGAACCGGCATGGTGGGTCAGGGAGATTCCAGCGAAACAGCGAGCCAGTGGGGCGCACTCAATGCAGTTCCGCAGCGCATCACTCTTCCAGCTGCCGCCGAGCCCGGAGTGTCCGTCTTCACAATCTCGATGATGGTCTATATCCCGACCGGAACCACTTTTGCAGCAGATGACCGCATGGGCTTGGTTGTCCGCTGGAATGGACTCCAAACCAGCGCCAATTCAAACTACCAGACCATTGACACTTTCACCTTGGATAGCTGGCAGCCCATCACCCTGACCGGGATTATCCCGGCCGTTGATGGAAGCGGAAACCCCGTCACCGAGGCCTTGCCTATTATTTCGTTTAACGACCGGAATGTTGACGCTGCTGCCGGAGTCTCCGCCTACATCGATGACTACAACTTCGAAGTTTCAGTCTCCCAAGATGACCCTAATTTCCCAGCTCCAGTCGAGTTGGGATTTGGCGAAATTGATCAGAACGGGGGCCCAATCACCAAGATTATCAACCTCACGAACAGCGGTGCAGCCAATACGCTCACAATAACCGCGGCCACACTGAGCGGCCCCAATACCGATGTCTTCACCCTGTCTGATCTAAGCCTTCCCCTTGAAATCGCGCCCGGAGCATCCGAAGCCCTTGAGGTCACAGTTGACCCAGGTGAGGCCCTCGGTCTTCTCACCGCCTCCGTAGATTTCACCTCAAATGATCCCACCACCCCGATGGCATCGACCACCCTGCGTGCCACTTCAATTGAACCTTTTGTTGGCAAGGAGCTCGTCATGAATGGCGACTTTGAGACCGGCAACCTTGAAGGATGGCGCGAAGACAACCGCTTCACCTATTCCGACACGGTATCACGCAGCGGATCCGGATCCGGGGTTTTCACCCTCTTAGGTGGACAGCAGTGGGGCGAAGCACGCACCAGCTCATTTGATGCACCACCGGAGCCAGGTTCCATCGAGATCACGCCCGAAATGATCGGCAAGGATTACGCCTACTCCGGTTGGTATTACCGACCTTCAATCGGAGGACCTGCAGACAACGATACCGTTCAGGTCATTTTGCGATGGAACGGCAAAAACCCACAGAACCACAGCTATGGACGCACCAACGTGGGAGATCTCCCCACCGATCTCTGGGCTCAAACAAAGGGCCGTGGCGTTATTCCTGATCTTGATCACGAAGGCGTTCCGGTGACGCACGTCGTCGCCCTTTGGAGCTTTCAGGATGTTGGTATTGATGCAACCGGAACCGAAGTCATGTATATCGATGACATCAGCATCAAAGTGGACATTCCCTTCGTTGAAGAAGTCGAACCTCTTACCATCAGCAACCTGCTCGTTGACACGACGAACAACCTCGTCAGCTTCAACTACAACGCGACGATTGGCGCAAACTACGCCATCGACCGAAGTACTACGATGCTTCCTTCCGGCGAACCCGGTGGTTGGCTGGAGATCGAAGAATCGATCACCGCAGATGAAGCGATTGAGACTTACACCGACAACGGCGCGCCTGCTGGCAGCCCGGTATACTTCTACCGGGTCCGCATCGCCACCGAGTAAACGACAGGTCTCGACGCCTCAATTTTGCCAAGTCACATAAACAAAGAAAGCGGGGCCTGACCGGCCCCGCTTTTTATTTTGGATCGGGCTGAGATCCCTGAATCAGGAATCAAGGTTATAAGCGGTCTCGCCATGCTCGGCTGAGTCAAGCCCTTCGGCCTCAACTTCCTCCGACACGCGTAGGCCGACCGTCTTCTTGATGATCAGAACAATGATCACCGTTGCAACGGCGGACCACACGATGGTAATCCCCAGCGATTTCAACTGAACGACAAGCTGCTCGAAGGCGCTGTCCTTGTTGATTCCAAGTCCACCGAGAACACCCTCCACCCCAAGGAAGGAAACCATGATTGTTCCCAAAATGCCGCCCACTCCGTGGACTGCGAAAACGTCTAGAGAATCGTCGATCTTCATCTTGTGGCGGACAATTCCGCACATGAAGTAACAAACGACACCAGCGGAAGCTCCGATCACCAGCGCGCCCATCGGTCCGACATTGCCAGAGGCTGGCGTGATGGTCGCCAGGCCTGCCACCATTCCGGTCGCGATACCCACAACTCCGGTCTTCCCCGTTTGCAGACGCTCCACGATGCACCAAACCAGAGCAGCTGTGGCAGCCGAAATATGAGTCACTAGCATGGTCATCCCTG
>CBFHQJ010000036.1:0-45936 GCA_965657795.1 Akkermansiaceae bacterium | reverse complement strand
GAAGGGAACCTTCATGACCTAAAATCACTCAAATTCACTGATTTTCAAGGGTTTTTAATTTGTCCACACAGCCTAGTCTCGGGACGATTCATAAGGAGCACCGGCATTTTTGCAAAGCGGAGGCATTTGATGGCAAATTGTCCGGCCTTTCGGGAATCTGCAGCATAGTCATCATCTCCAATTACGAGCAGGTCATAGCCATCTTCGTTCGCCCTCGCGACCAGTTCGTGGTGAGGGATTCCTTCGCGGATGAGGCAGGTGACCCCGTGATCGTCGCCGAGGGTTTCTTCGACGAATCCCTCAAGGCTGGAGAGAGCCGCATCAGTCATGATCTTGTGTTCAATCATGTAGAAATCGACAAACTCGGTGATCTCGCCCAGAGGAACAACGTGGCAGGCAGTTAGCTTTGCTCCTTCTTCCGAAGCGATTCGATACGCTTTCAGCAGGGCATGACGAGATGCGGTCGTGTAATTGATGCCAACGAGGATGTTCCGGTATGATTGCATAATTCCTTTTCCTTTGCCGGGGGGATGTTCATCCCAACGTTAGGAATATGTCATGGATTGAATCGTAAAACTTCTCGTGGATTGCGGGAGACTGGGCATGAATTGCGCCCATACCGGGGTAATTCTAACGTTCCTGGATTCTGAGTCTGAAGTATTCCCGCTGTTCGATTGCGGGGCCGGTGATTGGCGTTGTCGACTGGAACGGGTTTCGAGGAATGCCATTATTTCCCAAAGCATTCCAAGTAAGCCAGGTCGAGAGATCGATGGAACGCTCCACAATGACGGATCGATTTGAGATTCCGGGTAAAACAATTCCAATTTCGGAACCTGTTTGCGTGAATCCGGTTAGAAGAAACTCGTTTCCGTTTTTGGGATCGGTCTGCGCGAGATACTCGGATTGATTGGAGAACGAATCGCCATCGGGATCGGCATTTGGTTCGCCCTCTAGGGAGGCGTCGTTTCCGAAGCGAGCAATGCGCCATGCGTTGTAGTTTGTTTCAGTGCTTGCTTCGCGATTAATCCAATCGGTCAGTATTTTGATGGCTGCTAGGTCGGATTCATTCGTGGTAAGTGGAGGCATGCGAGTGTAGCCATTGGTTGCAGCAACCCGCGAAAGGATTGCCGAACGGTCTGGATTGCCCGGGACGATCAGTCGATCGCCCGGGTTCTGGGCTCCACCGGAGAGCTCTCCGTTGATGAGGCCGGTGTCGTGCATGGTGAGGTCCAGATTGCCAAACCAGCTCTCGGGGTCGATGCCTCCTTCCTGATGGCAGTAGGTGCAATTCACCTCTAGGTAGGAGCGGACGCGGGCTTCGAGAGAGAAGGTCGATTCATCCGGGGCGATATGTCTCGGGAGAGTCTGTGGCAGTCCGGGGTCTTCAGAAAGGTAGCCACTGGAATGGAGCAGGTTCAGAAAGTTGCCTGAAGTTCCTTCGATAGCGCCGGAATGGTTCAGCTGTGGAGTGTTAAAGGAGAGAGCGAAACCTGCTTTTTCAGTGTGGCAGGCGAGGCAGGACGCACGGGAGGGAATGCTCCAAGTTTGGTTACGAACACCATCGGGAGTGTTGATGGTGAGGTCGATGTTTTCACCTGCGCTGCGAACGAGAGTGGCTTCAGTCTGGGACTCATTCCATCGGTAGGAGACCCCATAGATTCCGTCCACGAAGCTGGTCAGGCGAGCTCCGAAGATCTCCGGACTGATGAGCATGTCCGAGCTTCTGATCCCATTGTTGAGCCCTTGGATGGCGAGGATGTTTTGACCTTCGACGAGGAGTGAGGCGTCGATTGTGAAGTCCGCAAAAGACACGGCGCTCGTGTCGGAGTTGTTTCCAGTGGCTCCGGACTGCCACGTGAGAGTTTTGGGGGCGTTGGCAGAAGCAATGGGCTGACCGTTTAGAAAGGCGGCAAAGCCATCGTCGTATTTCATCCGCAAGGTGAGCTCCGCTATGGTTGCGGCGTCATCGACTTCAAACGTCATTCGCAAATAGATCGAGGTGTTCACTCCGTTGAGGTTATTGCCAAGATTGCCGCCGCTTCCGAACTCAGACAGGTAGGTCGAGTCCTCATCATATCCAATTCCCGGAGTGGCAGAATTCCAGGAGGAGTCATCAAAGGAAGGCGTCATCCAGGTGGATTCGAGAGATGAGTCGGTGGGGATCAGATACCGGGACGAAGTTCCTTCGGAGAGCAGGGTGACCGGGCTGGTTTCCCCGGTTTGGTTGCGCACGATGACACGGGTCTCTATTCGTCTGCTCGTGGCGGGATTCCCTCGTTCGAGTTCCAGGTCAAAGTGCTTCACCCAGATCATTCCGTTTGGAAAACTCCATGGCTCGTTCTCCGAGTAGCCGATCAAGTCGGTGGTGTTTTTGATGGCGAACCATCTTTGCTTGAGCGCGTGGTCTGACCAGAAGGGGAGATTGACCTCGTAAGGAACGACCCCCGGATCTGGAGTGAGCGTTGCAAGATTTGAAAAGATTCCGGTGGACGAGAGAGTTTCGGGAAAATTGGAATCGAGATCGCGGGCAACGATTCTCTGAATGACGTTGTTTCCAAGGTCCGCCATGAGAATGTCACCGTTCGAGGGGTCCGGGCCAAAGCCTGCAATTCCGGTTTCACCGGCGATACGTTCGACCTCGGGTTCGCCCGGCGTGTCAGTCCGTTCAAGCGCCCAAATATTTCCAGAGACGTAGTCGGAGAAGATGTATTTTCCGGTGAGAGTAGGAATATTGTTTCCTCGATAGACAAATCCACCCGTGATCGAGCGTCCTTGAAATTCGCCGGTGCCATGGTTGTAGTCCCAGATCGGTGGGGTGTGGGTTGCGGAAATACGAGAAGCGCCGTTGATGCTATTACTAAACTTTGGGCCGTTAAGGTCACCCTCATACCAGGCCCATCCGTGGTTCGTCCCGATTGAGGCGAGAGTGATTTCTTCACGTGCCCCCTGGCCCACGTCGCCAACCCACAGTTCTTCATCATCGAAGCTCATCCGCCATGGATTACGGAAGCCAAGAGCGAAGAATTCAGTCCGGGTTTGTGTTGGATTGACTGTCACTCCGTTGAAGGAAGTCACTCCGACCCAAGGGTTGTCTGCCGGGACTTCATAGTTTGGATGACCATTGGTCAATTTCACCGCCGGGTGGTTGTTGGGGGGGAGGTTGTCGTCGTCGCTACCTGTCCCATCTGAAGCGGTGTAGTCTTCGGGTTCGAGATCAATATCGATGCGAATGATAGATGACCAGAAATCCTTATCGAGAAACTGGCTGTTGTTCAGGGAATCGTTTTGATTTCCTTCGTCTCCCCAGCTCATGTAGAGGTAACGATCGGGGCCAAATTGGAGATCGCCGCCATTGTGATTGGAGGCGTTGTTGATCATTTCAATCAAGATCGTTTCCGAGTTTGGATCGGCGACGGTGTCAGTGATATCCGGATCATTCCAACGGGAAAGTCGCTGGTAGTTCGCTCCGCCCGAGCGGACATTGTAGACGACAAAAAAATCCCCGTTGCTTGCATAGTCGGGATGAAAGGCAACGCTCAGGAGGCCTTGCTCGCTGCTGGTGAGAAATGTTTCGCCACGCGCAGCGATGATTTGATCAAGGTCAAGAAAGGTGGTTTTGACCGGACTGGCCGCAGTGACGTCGGGGACGAGTTCGAGGTCTCCGGTTTTCTCACAAACAAAGAGGCGTCTGGTTTCGCCTGCCGGGCTTCGGAGGCAAAGTGGTGAGGAGAAAGACAGCCCACTAAAAGCATTTTCAACCTCAATGACCGAAGTTGGAGGATTTGAAGGAAGCGTGATCGAGGTGTTTGCCACCCGAGGTCCCGCAAAGCCATTGATCGAGGTGACAAGCGATAACGCTGCAAGGAGAGAAAATTTCTTCACCCGATCATCCTAAGAGAAAACCAGAGAGGTTTCAAATTGGAAGAGTGTGACAGTTTCCGGAATTAGCGTCGCCGGCGGGAGTTGACGATCTCCAACTGAATCTCAGGGGAGAGGCCGCTGTTGGCGAGCCAAGTTCTCGCTTCATCCGGCTTGCGGCGAAAGTAGGCGAAGCCCACTCCTTTGAGTGATTCGGTACGAATTGCAGGATCTTTAATATCCTGTGCCCAAGCGATAGCCGTCTGCGGGTCCTGCCAAGCATAACCGCGAGCGAAGCCGCTGATGGCGGAGTCACGCTTGGGCGAGCTCGGCATCGCGAGGAGATACTCTCCAGCAGCGACCGGATCGCGGTCCTCCCAGTCGCCAAAGGCTGAGTTAAGGCCTGCTTTCTGCCCTGGACCTTCCGGGAGCTGGTCAAGCCAGGAGACCGCGGCGAGAGGTTCACGCTCGGCCCACTTTTCACCCACCTCCGCGACGGCACGGGTAGCGTAATCTTCAGCTGCAAATTCCTCGATCCATCCGGCGGCGGCCTGGGGATCGGTCCGAGCATAGCGCTCAGCCACCTCATTCATTGCGGAGCCCTTGAGCGGACCGTCTTCCAGAGTTGCAACCCAGTTTGAGGCTTCCACCGAACCTTCCTGACGGATGACTTCGCTGGCAACAGTCTCCATCAAGCGGGTGGCATCGGTTCGCCCTCCAGCGAGAAGCTTCGAAACATATTCCGTGGCTTCGTCGCGATTACGGTCGGCGAGTCCTGCGACCACTCCTTCCTGGAGGCGGTTTTTCTGGTCGGCAAGATCTTCGGGAAGGCGGTCGAGCATAGCCATGGCGCCTGAAGGGTCGGTCGCAGCCCAGCCGCTGATCACGGAGTAGAGATCCTTTTTTTCCATGCCTAGCGAGTCGGAGAAGGCGGCTTCACCGGCGATGGTGCCCCAGGCGTAGTTAAAGTCGCGCCATTCGGAATCTCTCGTGTTCATGCCGGATTCGATGAGTTGGTCGCGAATCTGCATGGCATTGTCGCTGGTCATTTCCGCGAGAAGGCGGCTGAAGGCCAAGCGACGCTTCACTTGGTTGGGATCCTTGAAGGCCATGGCGGAGAGCCCCTCAATACCCATTTCTGAAAATGAGTTTGCTTCGAACACTTCCGAGATGACATCGCTTCTCCCGGAGCCGGTACGTTGTGACGTCGGGCCCGAAATCCCGTTGGATCGGCTGGTGACAATTGTCGATTGGGTGCGAGCGCTCTGGTCAGACGAGATCGAACTTGAATCAGCCCCAGTGGTAGATTTCTGCCAGCTTGTTCCGACGAAAAATGCGCCAACCATGGCGGATGCCCAGATTCCGTGGACCGTGACCGATTTGGAGATCATTGTTGAATAGTAACAAGCTTTTCTAAAAGCGCAAATCCCCGACCAAGACTGTCTTGGTCGGGGACTCTGAGTGAGGATTTTGATGGCAGGGAGGGCTAAGTGGCCTGACTGCCCCGGGCCATCACGACCTTACCGGTACGGATGGTTTCGATGACTTCAAATTGACCAAGCATGAGAACGACGGCGTCGATCTTGCTGGTGGTGCCAGTGAACATTGCGATCATGGAATTTGGGCTCATGTCGACGGTTTTTCCGGCGAAGTGTTCGATCACTTGAAGCGCTGCGGAGCGCTCGTCCTTATCAGCGATGATTTTGACGAGAAGCATCTCGCGAACCACCGAATTTTCGGCAGTGTGTTCGAAGCAGTGAATCACGTCGATGAGCTTGTTCACCTGCTTGATGATCTGCTCAAGTCCCTGGGGGTTTCCGGAAATGTCGATGGTCATTCGAGAGAATGCACCGGTGCGACCTTCAGAGACGACGAGTGAATCTATATTATAAGCTCTCCGCGAGAATACCTGGCAAATACGCATCAGGACACCCGGGCTGTTGTTCACGAGAATGGAAAGCGTGTTCGAAGCTCCGCGGGTCGCGTTCTCTATCGGAGTGTCGGTAGTGACAATCGTTTTAGACATGGAATTAAGTTTGTGAGTTTTTGAGTTGGGCGGTTTTTCAGGCCTAGGTTGATCCCACAGGTTTGGCCATCTGGGTCTTGGGTGGCTCGGTAATCATATCTTCGAGGGCTGCTCCGGCAGGGATCATCGGGAAAACGTTCTCATACTTGACGCACTCGGCGTGGATGAGGATGGGGCCGTCATTGTAGGCGAGGGCTTCCTCGATCTTACGCTGGCAATCAGCCGGGCGCTTGAAATGGACGCTTGGAATGCCATAGGCGGCTGCCAACTTGCAGAAGTCGGGGTTGCCCTCGAGATCGACACCCGATTCGCGATTCTCAAAGAATAATTCCTGCCACTGTCGGACCATGCCGAGGTAGTGATTGTTGAGGACAACAATCTTGATGGGGAGCTTGTGAATCGCGGCAGTCGCCAGTTCAAACAAAGTCATCTGGAATCCACCGTCGCCAGAAATGGAGATGACGGTCTTTTCCGGGTGGGCGAGCTGTGCTCCAATGGCGGCAGGGAAACCGAAGCCCATGGTTCCGGCTCCACCTGAGGAGAGCCAGTGATAGGATTCGTCGTTCTTGTAAAATTGGGCGGCCCACATTTGGTGCTGACCGACGTCGGTCGAAACGATAGCCTTGCCCTCTGTTTGTTCGTAGAGCTCTTCGATGACCTGCTGCATGCGAAGACCACCCTGCTTCTTGTAGCTAAGAGGAAACTTCTTTTTGTAGCCGTCCAGCGTCTTAAGCCATTCGGCGGTCTCCAGTCCCTCAACTTCCTGATTGAGAAGAGTAAGGGCTGCTTTCGCGTCACCAACGATTTGAACGTCGGGGACAATCATCTTCTCCATCTCGGCAGGATCGATATCAATGTGGATCACCTTGGCATCGGCACAGAACTTATCGGGCTGTCCAATGATGCGGTCATCAAATCGTGAACCAACGTTGAGAAGAAGATCGCACTCGACCATGGCCTTGTTCGCGTAGGCGGTTCCGTGCATGCCGAGCATACCGAGGCTGAGCTCGTGAGTTTCCGGGAAGACCCCTTTGCCAAGCAGGGTGGAGGTGACCGGGCAATTGAGTTTGGTGGCCAGTTCCATCAGCTCCTTGTCGGCGCGAGCGATCATGGTGCCTTGACCGGCAAGAATCACGGGGCGTTTCGCATTCTTGATGAGAGCGACAGCTGCCTCGACACCAGCAGGGTCGATGTTCAGAGATTCATAGGGATCGTAGCCGGGAAGATCGAGTTCAGGATCCATGGTCGCGGTGAAATCGCCGGAAGAAACGTCCTTGGGAACATCGATGAGCACGGGGCCGGGGCGGCCGGTCGTTGCGATGTGGTAGGCTTCCTTGGCCACGCGGACCAAGTCGTTGGTCTCCTTGACAAGATAGTTGTGCTTCACCACTGGAACAGTGATTCCGAAAATATCAGCTTCCTGGAAGGCGTCTTTGCCAAGCATCCAGGTGACTTGCTGTCCGCAAATCACAAGCATGGGAACGGAGTCCATTTGAGCGGTCATGAGGCCGGTGACGGTGTTTCCTGCACCTGGGCCCGAGGTAACGAGAACGGCGGCAGGCTTACCGGTTGCGCGGGCGTAGCCGTCCGCCATGTGAACGGCTCCTTGTTCGTGGCGCACCAAAATGAACTTCATTTTGGTTTCGACCGTTTCGAGCGCGTCGAAGATGGGGATGGCGGCTCCGCCGGAGTAGCCAAAGATAAATTCGATACCAAGATCGTCGAGAGTTTTAATGAGAGCTTGTGCTCCGTCGAGTGTTTGATTGCTCATGAAGTTTGAGGAATTTTAGTGAAACTTGAGTAATTCTGATTAAAGGGCAAGTGAAAACAGCTGATTTTAGTAGAAGTTGAAGCGGGGGTTGATTTATTCACATTGAAAATGGAAGATTGGGCCGTAACTTGATCGATTTTTGGCTGTGATTGTTCGAAAAGTCTTACTTGGCCTGGTAAGCTGCTTCGTGATCGATCCGAAACGACCATCGCATCACTGGTTCGTATTTCTCCGCATCTTTGAGTCGCCATTGCGTGGTGACTTCGCACAGTGGCTGGCGGAGCGGGCGGCTCACCGTCCATTGATAGACGAGAGTTTCCGGATTCACCATGAGGGGAACTTTGCCGAAGCCTGCGACACGCACGACGACAGAATCGGGATCAAGGTTGCCTACTCCGGAAAGGTCGACTCTGATGGTCGGAAGGCGCGTTGCGATGATTTCGCCGGGTTCCGGCTTGGTCGGGTGTGGTAGGGTGACGGGGATGCTGGCGACTCTGGCACCATTGCGGAAAACCATGGCGGCGTTGAAAGCTCCATCATGATTTCCAAGGACGATGTAGCGTGGAAGGGTGTGAGAAGGTGAATCCCGGCGAATTTTTCCCGGTTTTACGGTGAAAAGATGGTCATACCCGAACTCGTCCGCGAGAGGGAACATTTCGTCGGTATGGTAGCCGCCGGGATAGGCATATGTCGTCACCTTGGTGTTAAAGGTTTCATCGAGGAACTTTTTGGAACCGCCCAGTTCGTTGCGGAGGAACTTGTCGTAGGCTTCCGGTCCTTCCTTAGCCGCTTTTTTGACCTTGCTTGGAAATGGGTGGCTGACCGAGTGCGATCCAATCGTGCAGAGTCCGCTGCCTACCATCTCACGGATCATCTTGAGCGAAAGAGCCCTGCCTCCGCGGTTTGAACCCACATAGTTTTTGTAAAGATAAATGGTAAAGGGGAGCTTGAGCTCCTTCATGATGGGGAAGGCCTCGGCATAAACCGATCTCCAGCCATCATCCATTGTGATGAGGATGGATTGAGGGGGGAGTTCTCCTTCGCCCCGACGCCAGGCCAGAAACTCGTCGAGTGTGATGACGGGAACATTGGAATTTTTGATGGCCTCCATCTGGGTCCGGAATTTTGAAGTCGGGATCCGCATTTGGGTTGCCGGCTTGGTGGCGTGGAAGACGTGATAACCCAAAACGGCGACTCGTGAGCCATCGTCCTCAAAGACTTCGGCGGTTTTACCGGTGGGGGGAATGGTTTCAATCGCCGCGATGGGAGTGTCTTGTCCGCAAAGCCCGAGGCAGAAAGCGGCAAATATGAGGGGGAATCTAATCGCGGTCATTGGGGGATTTAGTTTAGGTTCTTTAAATATCTTTGGCAATGATTGAAAAAGCCTGCCGGGAGCGAACTCCGGGCAGGCTTGGATCAAAAAAGAATTTGGATCTACTTGCCCGGAGTGGGGTCGACGACGTCGGTCGACATGTCCAGCGAGGCATCAAGGAGCTCCTTGCGGAGGTTGGTACCGCGCGACTTACTCCAAATGTAAACGACTGGGGCCGCGATGAAGATGGAGGAATAGGTTCCGACCACCACACCGATCATGATGGCGAAGGAGAAGTCCTTGAGAGCGGCGCCACCAAAGAACCAAAGAACGAGCACTGCCACGAAGGTCGTGACCGAGGTCAGAATGGTCCGGGAGAGTGTCGCGTTGATCGCGAGGTTCATCACTTGGGCGACATCGCCCCGTTTCGAGCGGAGGGTTTCCCTCATCCGGTCAAAGACCACAATAGTATCGTTAATGGAGTAACCTGCGATGGTAAGGAAGGCTCCAACGTGGATCAGGGAGAGTTCCGTTCCGAAGAGGATCACGACGCCAATACAAATCACGATATCGTGGAAAAGGGCGGCGAAAGCGCCGACGGCGAAGGAGAATTCGAATCGCAGGCTGATGTAAATCAAAACTGCGAGGAGGCCGAGCCCAAGAGCGTAAAGGGAATTCTTCAGGAACTCGCCACCGAGGGATGCCGAGACTGTTTCATCATCAATCGCGATGAGGTATTCGCCCACGTCGTCTCTCTCTGCGAGCGTATCAATCTTGCGAAGTTCGCTCTCAATCTTCTCAAGATCATTAGTGGCGCACTTGATGGAGATCAGGTCGCCCTCGGCTCCGACGGGTTGCTCAGACTGAACCGTGATGTTTTTTTCGAGGCTGAGACCGTTGAGTGCAGTCTGGACTCCATCTACGGTAAGATCCTGTCCCTCTGCGAGTTGGATGTCGATCCGGCTACCACCGAGGAAGTCGATGCCAAGTGAAGATTCACGCTTGGTTCCCATCACCACAAGCGATCCGATCAATAGGACCGCTGAAATCATGAAGGCTGGCTTGCGCATTTCCATGAACTTGATCGTTTTCTCGGGAATCAGATTCATGAAGCTTAACTTCTTGAGAGCTCCGGTGTCGCTTCCCCAGAAGAAGAAGACGCGGGTCACGAGGAGGGCCGCGAACATGGAGGAAAGAATTCCGATGGTCAGCGTGATCGCGAAGCCTTTCATCTGGTCGGAAGCCCGCCAGAGGAGAATGAGGGCGGTGAGAAGGGTGGTGATGTTGGCGTCGAAAATAGCGCTGAAGGCTTTTTCGTATGCAGCACGGAGGGCGTTGCCGAGGGATTTGCCTCCGGCCATTTCTTCGCGCAATCGTTCGTAGATCAGAACGTTCGCGTCAACCGCGACACCGATGGTCAGAATGATTCCAGCGATGCCTGGAAGGGTGAAGGTCGCTCCAAACATGGCCATCGCTCCAAAAAGGATGAGCATGTTCACCATGAGTCCGGCCAATGCGACAAGACCGGCAAAACGGTAGTAAACTAGGACAAAAAGGAGAGTCAAAGCTAAGCCTGCGATCGCGGCAGTGATACCCTGGCGAACAACTTCTTTACCATAACGAGGGCTCACTTCCGTCTTCGAAAGGATTTTGAGGGGGTAGCGAAGAGGATTGCTCAGCGCATTGGAAACCGAGAGCACTTCGGCGCGTCCGTCGAGGCCGGTGATGACGAATCGGCGACTGAGAACGGCTTGCACGGTTGGTGCGACGAGAACCTCGCCATCCAAGACGACAGCCATGCGGTCACGATCCAAGGTCATGTTGGAGGTGGCGTTTTGAAGGCGCTTGCCACCTTCCTTATTCAAAGTCACGTCGATGACTCCGATGCCCTGGCCGGGGCGCGCGGAATTCACTTTGTCGCCTTCCACGATGGTTTTGCTGCTGAGGAGAATTTTCTCCTGCCCGATCACCTTGCCCGTGTCCTTGTCGGTGACGCGAATCGGGTAAACCTTGTAACCGACCTCGACTGTTTTGGTGCCAGCTTCCATTTGGGCGATGATGGATCGGCTGTTGGGGTGAACTGCTTTCAGTTGGAGGATGGCGGTCTGTTTGATCGTATTTTCAATTTCCTTACGGCGCTCGGGAGCAACCCCAGGCATCTCGATGATGAGGCGGTCTTTTCCAAGAGGCTGCATCAGGTTGTCACTCAAGCCACTGTTGGAAAGTCGCTTCGAGAGGGTCTCCTTGGCTTGCTCAATTGCTCCTTCGGTGACCGGAAGAATTTCGCCGTTAGGGCCTTCTCCGGGTTGAATTTCCACGATGAAGGAAGATCCACCGACAAGGTCAATTCCGCCTTTGAGCTTATCTTTTACTGGAAGAACGGCCAGGAGACAGAGCGTGATGACGATTCCGATGGCGACGGTGCCGACGTTGCGCTTGCGGCGATCGATCTCGGTCGCGACATACCAGAAGATAAGAGCGACGATGGCGATTCCGGCACCAACGACGATGAGAGGGTGGTCTTTGAGGTCCATGAATTACTTGCTTTAGATGATTGGGAAATTACTTTTGGCGCTTGTTGTTGAGCGCTTTGGTGAGGCGGTCCACCTCGGCTTTGCCGTCGAGGCCATTGATGATGAAGCGCTGACTGAGAACAGCCTGGACGGTCGGGGCGATGATGCATTCACCTTCTAGAACGACGGCCATTCGGTCGACCCCGAGTTTCATTTTCTTGGTCGCAGTGTTCAGGCGTTCTCCTCCTCCTTCGGTCAAGGTGACAGAAAGGGTCCCGATTCCCTGATCAGGGCGAGCTAGCTGGACATGCTTTTCGGTGACGATGGTCTTGAGTGACAAAAGGATGGGCTCTTGGCCGATCTTTTTTCCAGTCTCGTAGTCAATCACCCGGATTTGAAAGACCTTGTAGCCGGGCGGAACTTTGCCTGTTCCCGCTTTAAGGCCGGCGAGGAGACTCTGACTTTGTGGATGAACAGTCCGCAGGGCGAGAAGCTCTGCTTTGGGTTTCTTGGCCTCAGCCTGTTTTGCGTGGGCTCCCAGACAGCAGAAAAGGCCCAAAAGAAGGGCTTTGACGGTTGGTCCTGACAGGTGGCGGAGCATGAGAAGGGCGGATTGAAAGCGGATTTAGGCTTTCTTATCAGCTTTGGAATCTTCCTCCGAAGCTTTCTCTTCGGCTTTTGAATCTCCTTTGCCGGATTTTTCAACGCTTGCGATAGCCACTTTATTAAAGGGAACGAAGACGCCTTCGGAGATTTTGATGGTGATGGTTTCCTTGGAGACGTGGTGCACGATCCCGTGCATTCCGCCGATGGTTACGATCTTGTCGCCCTTCTTGAGAGCAGCGACGCGTGCTTCCTGATCCTGACGCTGCTTCTTCTGCGGGCGAATGAGCAGGAAGTAGAACATCACGATCATCAGCACGATCATGAGGATGGGGTTTCCAAGAATACCACCGCCTTCGTTGGCAGCTAGAATAGAGAAAGTTGAGGTCACTTCGGAGAAAGTAGTTTGTTTGAAAATTTCCGCTAGATGCGAAGTTTGTTGCGGGGGAGGAAAAAACTAGGATTGACGAAGGAAAGCAACCCTAAACCGCTTGATTTCGGGGAAAGTAGATCATTTTGCTCCTGCGGTGTAGCGGGCGCCGAATTCACGTTGGAACTCGCGGAATCGTCCTTCGGAGATTGCTTGACGGGCGTTTTCCATGAGCTGGAGGTAAAAGTGGAGGTTGTGAAAAGAGAGGACGCGTTGGGCGATAATTTCACCGGCTCTGAAGCTGTGGCGCAAAAAGGCGCGCGAAAAGCGGGCAACGTGAGGATGAGCCTCGGCGGTCAGCGGGGCTGAATCGAACTCAAAGGCCTTGTTTTTAATGTGGATGGGGCCGTCGGGAGTAAAGGCCTGCCCGTGACGGGCGCAGCGGGTGGGGTGGACGCAGTCGAACATGTCGACACCCTGGCCGATCATTTCGAGAAGCTGGGTTGGAGTGCCCAGTCCCATGGCATAGCGGGGCTTGTTGGCAGGGAGGAAGGGCTCGGCATTTTGAATGGCCGCGAACATTTCCTCCTCGGGCTCACCGACGGAGACTCCGCCAATTGCATAACCATCCAAATCGAGGTCAACGAGCGCCCGGGCCGATTCCTCGCGGAGATCGGGGTAAACCGAGCCTTGAACGATGCCAAAGTGGAGCTGGCGTCCGTCGCCGCTGGTGGGCTTGTTGGATTCAATCCACTCCTTGCAACGTTTTCCCCAGCGGGTGGTGAGGGCGGTGGATTCCTCGGCATACTTGCGCTCGCAGGGGTAGGGAGGGCATTCGTCAAAAAGCATGGCGATGTCCGACCCGAAAGTGGCCTGGATTTCCATGCTCTTTTCCGGACTGAGCATCATGCGGGTGCCGTCGAGGTGACTTTGAAATTGAACGCCCTGCTCGGTGATTTTACGAATTTTGGAGAGCGACCAGACCTGGAAGCCGCCTGAGTCGGTCAGCATTGGGCCATCCCAGGTGGTAAATGAGTGAAGTCCACCCAATTTGCTGATGACTTCGGTCCCCGGGCGGAGCCAGAGGTGGTAGGTGTTGCCAAGGATGATTTGGGCCTCCATGAGGTGGAGATCCTCCGGGTGTAGGGTCTTGACCGACCCCTGGGTGCCGACGGGCATGAAGATCGGCGTCTCGATCACTCCGTGGGGCGTGGTAAGGCGGCCGCGGCGGGCCTTGCAATCAGGATCGGTCTGGAGGAGTTCAAACATGGAGGCGGACGGGTGTTAACTCAGGTTTGGAGAAATGAACACGGAATTTGTCTGGGTTGGCAAAAGAGTCGTGACGGGAAGGGGTGCCACTTGCGGAGGGGCCGAAGAATTGTTAGAGTTCTCTCATGTCCCAAGAAAATCCTTATGCTGCTCCGAATGCGGAAGTTCAGCCGCCTCCGGTTTACGACAGTATTCCGGGGCCTCACAACTACGCTTCTCTCGGAGAGCGATTCTTGGGTTCGCTTATCGATGGTATCGTCATGGTAGTCATTGCGGTCGTGGCTTATGTCGTGATGATTCAGCTTTTCATTTCGGAATCGATGGCGGATTTGGGATTTGTAGAGAAGATGGCAGAGCTCGATGAAATTGGAGCGACTGTTATCGCGCTGGTGATGACGGCTGTTTACATGGCAGTGCAGTGGACGTTTTGGCAGGGATCGTCCCAGAGCATTGGCAAAAAGGTTATGAAAACGCAGATTGTGAACCTGGATGGAACGCGCGCCGACATTATGACAATCGCTTTTAAACGATTCCTCGTGATTTCCATGTTGGGGTTGATTCCCCGGGTTGGCGATTGGGTTGGAATTGTCGATGTCTTGATGATCTTCCGCAAAGAGCGTAATTGCCTGCATGACGATATTGCCAAGACCCGCGTGATTAAGCTCGCGGCTCCACCTCAATAGTGATGATTGCCCAGCCCTCCAAGATCGTTTGTGTCGGTCAGAATTATGCAGCCCACGCGAGAGAATTGGGGAATCCGATACCAGCCGAGCCGGTGCTTTTTCAGAAGGCTCCGAGTAGTTGGGCCGGGCCTTTTGATCCGGTCGAGCTGCCACCGGGGGCGGAGAAGCTTGATTACGAAGTTGAATTGGGCGTCGTGATTGGCCGGCGGGCAAAGCGGGTAAACGAGGGTGAAGCGATGGGCTTTGTTCAAGGATATCTCGTACTTTGCGACTACTCCGAGCGGTCCTGGCAGAAGGAACGTGGCGGGGAGTTTAATAAAGGGAAGAGTCATGATGGTTTCTGCCCGGCTGGGCCGCAAATAGTTCCGGTGGATGGTATTGCTGATCCGCAGAACTTACGGATTTGGTCGAAAGTGAATGGCGTGATTCGTCAGGATAGCTCGACGAGTGACATGGTTTTTAATGTGCGTGAGTTGGTGAGTTACATTTCCCAATTTATGACTCTTTTGCCGGGAGATGTCATCGCGACCGGAACCCCGGGGGGCGTGGGGGCGGGAATGAATCCGCCGCAGTTTTTGAAAGTGGGAGATGTTGTTGAGTTGGGAGTGGAGGGGGTTGGCGAAATTCGTCAAGAGATTGTCGAGACTCCTTGAAGACATTGAGGAGCTGGTTTGATAGCTATTATCTTGAAGGGGGAGGCGATTTTCGCGTAGTATTTCGAGTAACTCGTGATTGCCAGCCGTTTGATTAAGCTATTTGTGGTTCTGTTTTCGCTCACTGCCTGAGGTTTGGTGGTTTGGCAGTTGGCTCGCAATCTCGCCGGGGAAAAGTCGGTTGAGATTGTCGAGCCGGAGGTCGAAGACGAGACCGGGGTCATGCCAATTGGTCCCAAGTCAATCGGAGGGGCTTTGGATGTGGGCGAGCATTTTTCACCGGATCCTCCGACGCCACCAAATCGCCCGTTGCTATCGGGGTCGAAGAGTCCTGGCATTTTGCCGACCGAAGCGGTGACGATTCCCGGAATTCCACCAACACCTGAGGAAGGTGAAGAAGAGGATCGCGATCCTTTCGCGAAATAGATTCAGCGATTTTCGGGGAATGTTTCAGAAATCCGGGTTCAAGGTCTCTATCGTCTTGTTTTCACTGACGGCTGGAGGTGCGTTGATTTGGAAAAGTTCCCGGGAAATGACGAGCGAAGTCAGTGACTCTGGTGAGGTGGGGGGTGACGGGGTTTCTTCGAAGCGTCCACTCATGTCCGGGTCCAAAACCCGGAGCGAAATGTTGATGGAGGTTTGTGAAGCCTGGGAGCTGGCGGTGCCACCTCTTGAGACGAACTCGGAAGCGGAGGGTGAGAAATGACATTAGGTGAAATGGCGATGATCGCTTTGTCGGTGGGTGTGGCTTTTCTGGCTTTGTGCGTGTTTTTTCGACCACTTGAAATGGTTTTTCCGGCCCGGAAAAGGCAGAAGTTTTTTCGACCGGAATGGTGGCAGGATCTCTTCTTTTTACTGGGACAGTATTTGATTTTTACTGCCCTTGTCGTTTGGGTTTTAAACAAGTGGGGCGGATGGTTACAAAACTCGATTCCTGCGGGGTTTCATGAGGCGGTGCAAAGTCAGCCTCTTTGGTTGCAAGCGGTGGAGGTTATCCTTCTAAGCGATTTTTTTGTCTATTGGGGACATCGCTTGCAGCATCGGGTTCCTTTCCTCTGGCGCTTTCATGCGGTGCATCATAGTGCGGAGCATCTCGATTGGTTGGCGGCTCATCGCGAGTATCCGCTGGATAGTGTTTATACCATTGGTTTGATCAATCTCCCGATCTTTCTGCTGGCGTTTCCGACTCATGTGATCGCGGGATTGATTGCCTTCCGGGGAGTGTGGGCGATTTTTATCCATTCGAACGTCCGCTTGCCGATCGGTCCGCTGAGGTGGTTTATTGGGGCTCCGGAACTTAACCATTGGCATCACGATCGTGCGCGCGATACGGGGAATTATGCGAACATTTCTCCGCTTATGGATTTGCTTTTTGGAACCTATCGATGTCCCGATCACGAGCCTGAAGCGTTCGGAATCCAAGAACCCATCCCAAGAACTTATTGGGGGCAGTTATTTTACCCCATGCTGCCAAAGCGCTGGGGTGCTAAACTTTTGAAGAACGATGAACCGACTGATTCCTAGTTTGATTTTTTTAATGACGAGTTTGGCCCTCGCCCAAGTGCGTCCGCGAATTTTCACCGAGTTGCGCGCAGCGATGAAGGAGGAATCTGCGAGTTGGACTCGTTCTGAAATCGAGGAGGTGGGATATGAGGAGTTGCAGTGGAGGTTTGTGAAAACCTGGGATGATGCCGAGGTGGAGATTGCGGCGGAATGATAGTTTCGAAGACCATGACACGTGGTGGACCACAGTGATCAAGCGATGGGGAATGGTTGATCACGAGTCGGCCTTATCATTTTTTCTGGATAAACTCTATCGGGCAAGAAGGGATTGGGAGGAGCGGACAGCGGGAAGATTTTCTCATTCGGCGAATATTAGAGCTGATACGATCTATGCCTTGCAGCGAGTTTTTGCCGGATGGGCCCGGAGCGATTCCAAGGCTGCTTGGGAGCATTTCCTTGATCTGGAAAGTGAGCACCGAAAAATGGGCCTGTTTCCGGAGATCATTGGAAACTCTGGTCCGATGCCTGCCGAGATGACGCGGAGTTTGGCAAAAGACCATCCAGAGTTTGCCTTTAGCGAATTTCAACGGGCCGGCCGGCCTCAGCCCAGATCTAGGCGCAGAGTTACGACCTTCTCTTCTGGCCGGGCTTGCGGAAGAATTGCCGGATGAAACTGACTGGGCGGTCCTCTTTAAACGTCTCGAAAATGAGCTCCGAAATGATAGCTGTCAAACACTCCGAGTGGCTCAGGGGGCACTGTTTGGAAGATGGTTGGAAGCTGATTTAAAGGCCGCCGAATTATGGTATGAAAGTGATACATCAAAGGCAATTTTTCGAGGAGCAAAGAGGATGCGGTGGAGAGAAGATCTTCGCGAGTTTCGGGTTTGCGGTGATCTCATTCCGCTGGGTGAGGCTCCTCTTGTCAGGGCGGCGACTCATTGGTTTTTCAAGGATCAAAAGGGCGCTACAAGGTGGTTCCGCGATCACCAGGATCTCATTCCAGCGATATTCGTAGAATTCAGAAATACCGCGCCAGACGCGAGCGAACGAAAGGGTCTCAGGCGCTTGTTGGGTTTCTGTCTGCATAAGACAGAGCGCGAAAGTCTGATCCGCGGGATGATGGGGGGAAACCGGTTATCGTTTCGTGGTTCATTTCAGCTTTTGGTAAACCTGAACGATGAGCCTGTGTTTCAAAGCGAGATGGCAGAGTTAGGACTCAATAATGGATTTGTTGCCGAAATCATGGAAGCGCTGGAGACTCCCGACCTTGAAAGTGGGGAGTTTGGTGATATCGATTTCGAATGAAGAGGCAGGCGGGGACGCCCATGCTACATGGGATTTTCTTGAAGCCAATGCTTCATGCCGCCAGCGACATTAGTGACGTCGGTGAAGCCATTTTGGAGCATCCAGGTTCCGGCTTTGGCGCTGCGCATTCCGGCGGCGCAATGAACGAGGTATTTGGCGTCCTTGGGAAGATTTGCAGCTGAGGCGGGCCAGCCTGAGAGTGGGAGGAGTTCGGATCCTTCAATATGAGCCATCATGTATTCGTCCTGCTCACGGACATCGAGAAGGATGCCTTCAAAGCCATCGGTAAGAATTTGGCGAAGTTCGAGAGTGGTGATTTCAGGGAGTTCGGTCATGTCTTTTTTTTCTGTGATGGGTTCGGTGATGGTGGGGTTTTCTCCACAAAGAGGACAACCGGGATCTCGTTTGATTTTGATCTCGCGGAAGGTGGTCGAGAGTGCGCGATAGTGGATCAAGCGTCCCAATGGAGGCTGTCCAATGCCAGCGAGAAGTTTGATCGCTTCCATCGCCTGGAGACTGCCAACAATTCCGGGGAGCACGCCCAGGACACCGGCTTCGGTTCATGTCGGGACCGCTCCGTCAGGGGGCGGTTCCGGTAAAAGGCAACGATAGCAGGGACCGCCGAGGTGTGGGGCAAAGACGGTGACTTGTCCTTCGAACTGAAAAATTGCTCCGTGGATGAGCGGCTTCTTCAGGAAGAAGGCGGCATCGTTTGCCGCGAAGCGTGTAGGGAAGTTGTCTGATCCGTCCAGGATGGCATCGTAAGGAGTCAGAATCTCGAGACAATTACCTGGTTCAAACAGTCCGTCGTGAAGGACGATTTCGACGTGTGGGTTGACTTGGTGGAGCCGTGCTTTAGCGCTTTCCAGTTTGGGGGTTCCGACGCGATCAGTATCGTGGAGGATCTGGCGGTGAAGGTTTGAGAGATCCACGGTATCGGGATCAATGATACCAATTTTTCCCACGCCAGCGGCGGCGAGATAGAGAAGGGCGGGTGAACCAAGTCCTCCGCTTCCGATGCAGAGGATGGATGAGGTCTTTAGACGTTCCTGCCCGGCTTCACCGATCTCGGCGAGCATAGTTTGTCGCAGATAGCGGTTGGCTTCTTGCGGGGTCAGGGACATGCGGAAAAGATGTCGGCAGAGTTGAGGACAGGCAAGGAACGATTGCCGGAGTTTGCCGCGGGTGCTAGAGTGCCTCCCGTGAAGGTCGCTATCGTCGCTCATCCCCGCAAACCAGATGCGCCGATGGCGGTGCGAAATGTTCGAGAGTGTCTTTTAAAGCGAGGGATTGAGGTGGTTCTGGAAGAGGAAACCGCGTGCTTGATTCAGGAGGTGGGTGAGTTGGACTTTGCCAAGGGGGCTGATCTTGTCATCTCGCTGGGTGGTGACGGGACTTTGTTGGAGACCCTGCATCGGCTAGGTCCGGGACCAACGCCGATTGCCGGAGTCAACATCGGGACGCTGGGTTTTTTGACCGCGTGCACAGACGAGGAAATCGATTTGCTGGGCGACCATCTGGCGGAGGGAGAGATGAATATTGTGGAGCGTAGCATGCTCAAGGTGGAGATGATTGAGGAGGGTGGAAAAGCCCATCAATTTTTAGCGCTGAATGAGGCGGTTTTGATGCGGGGTGAGACGGGACGATTGGTGTCACTCGAGGCCCGGGTCGATGGAGAACTCCTCAATCACTACCGGGCTGATGGCTTGATTGTGGCAACGCCGACCGGCTCGACGGCATACTCCATGGCGGCAGGAGGTCCATTGCTGGGACCTCAAGCTGGAGTTTTCGTCATCACGCCTATTTGTCCACACAGCATGAGTAATCGCTCGTTGGTAGTTGGCGAAAATTCAGTGGTCGAACTTTCGCCGGCAGGAGATGGGGAGGAGCCGATTCTTTTTTCAGTCGATGGCCGGGACATCCTGAGAATCGAGAAAGACTCGGTCGTTCGCGTCACTTGTCACGAAGAGAGCCTGAGGTTGATACGACTCCCCGGTCATTCCTTTTACGAAACCCTTCGCAAAAAACTCCACTGGCACGGAGGTTAGTTTCCTGAAGCCAACCTACTTGGTCTGTAATGTCGATAGCCCACCGTCGACCGAGAGCGTTTGTCCGGTGATCCAGGTGTTATCTGGTGAAAGGAGAAAGTAGAGAGCGCTGGCAATTTCTTCGGGGGTGCCCAAACGACCGAGCGGGTGCATTGCTTCCGAAAATTTCCGTGCCGCCTCATTTCCGGTAATCGGAGCAGCAAGGGGGGTGTCGGTGAGACCGGGAGCAACGCAATTGATTCTGAGTTGACTCTTCGCATAGGTGGCGGCAGCGGAGCGGGTAAGCCCGGCAAGTCCCGCTTTGGCTGAGGCGATCGCTTCGTGATTAGAGAGTCCTTTTTCGGCAGCCACCGAGGTGACGAAGGCAATTGAACCTCCGGATTTGCTCATGGGCCTGCCCAAGTTGTGGAGGAGGTAGAAGGCTGAATTCAGATTGGTGTCCATGACTGACTGCCAGTCAGGGACCGATGTCAGATGCGCCGGTTTGAGCAGGATGGAGCCGATGCAGTGAGCAACAGCACTGATTTCGCCGAGTTCCTCGAGTGCTGAACTTACGCAAGAAGCGACCTCATCGGCTTGAGTGAAGTCACAGATAAGGGCCTTGGCTCCGAGTTCGGAGGCCAGCTTGGTCAGGGCGGCTTCGTTTCGTCCGGCGAGAACGAGCTTCGTTCCGGACTTATGTAGTTTACGGGCTAAAGCGGAGCCAATGCCACCATTGGCTCCGGTGATGAGTGCGGTTTTCGGGGCGTTCATTAACGCCCGAACCGTAGCTCTGAAAGCTAGCTTTGCATCTGGTTTTTTGTGCCCTCAACTTCAACGCGATACTGTCCGGTGCGCCCGGAGCTATCCTTGAGTTCGGTGCCCAAAGTCCGGAAAATATTTCCGTTGTGAGCCGAAGGCAAATAGGCGTGATACCACTTTACGGTTTGCCCGGCGACGAGTGCTTTCTTCCAGAGTTGCGCCTCATCGACGGTGGTGGCTTTCCCTTCGACCATGCGGGTGCCTTTTAAATTCGGGGGGGAATAAAGAAAGAACATCAGTTCGCTGGACCCGGTGATAGTGACTTTTTCCTTACCATTGACGGGGTTGGTGTAAGTCATTTTGTAGCCATCTTTGGTGGGGACAGTTTGAGGCGAACCCCAGGCCTTGGCACGAGCGGGGCTGGAAAGCACCGGAAGTGTTTCAGCGCCTGCACCAGAGCTATCCGAAGAGCAATGGGCCAAAAGACCCAACAAAGGGAGGAGGATTATCATTCGTGTGTTCATGCGCCGGAGCTGATAACGTATGTTGATCGCTTTGCACTACGAATTTGGGGTGATGGGTTGTGACCACCCCTGCTTAGTGCGAAGCTGAAAATCCTGCGATGAGCGATTCCTTTGATTTACGAGAAAGATTTTTGATCCGATATTCCTCGCTTGAAGCTTCGGCACGTGTGCCGATTTCCTTTTGATAGACTAAGACAATTGGCGTTCTACCGCGCAGGTATTTGGCGCATTTTGGCCCCTGGCTCTGGTGTTCAGAAAGACGGCGGCCAACCTCATTTGAGATTCCGCAGTAAAGTGAATCATCGCCACAGCGAACGAGATAGACCGACCAAAGAGCTTCTTTACCCATCTGGATTGAGATTCATCTGGGCAAGTAGCCTTTGGTTAAATTCATCGGCCATATCGTAACCAATTCGGCGCAGTTGGAGATCAAGTGCTGCCACTCCAATCAGCCTTGCGGTGTCTCTTCCGGCGGCGACCGGAATCTCCACGAGTGGAATATCGACATCGAGGATCCGCATCTTTTTTTGTGAAATTCCAATCCGGTCAACCTTATTCAGATCACTTGCCGATTTGAGCTCCACGACAAGGTCGAGGCGCTTTTCTGGTCGAATGGCGGACAATCCATAGAGGTTTGCCACATTGATAATCCCGATGCCGCGCATCTCGAGATATCCCCGGGCAAAATCTTTTGCGCTCGCTGAAAGCTCTCCGCTGATTTGCTTTAGTTGGATGGAATCGTCGGCGACAAGGGCGGCTCCTTTTTCGAGGAGCCCGATTGCAGTCTCGCTCTTTCCTGTTCCACTTTCTCCCATGATGAGAACGCCGATTCCCCGGTAGTCTACCATGCAACCGTGGAGGGCGGTGCGATGAGCAAAATCATGCTCAAGGCTAATTGTAGCGGCATTCAGCAGCGACATTGTTGGCCGCGGCGTGTGGAGAGTGGCGATGTTTTTCTCGCGGGCGACCTCTTTGAGTGCAGAGGACAGTTCGTGTCCTCGAGCGATGATCAGGCAGGGAATATCCTGCTCACAGAGGAGGGTGAAGCGTTCGAGACGAAGTTCGTCGGAAAGCTTCTCAAGGTAAGAGATTTCGGAATTGCCCAAAACCTGAACTCGTTTCTTGGCAAAGTAGTCTATGAAACCTGCCAAAGCGAGTCCGGGACGGTTGACCGCTGGTTCCTCGATGACACGGTCGAGACCTGTGACCGGATGTTCGGTGCTAAGTCCGAGGTTATCTCCATGACGTTCCAGGAACTCCTGAACGGTGATGCTCTTGGTGACCTTCCTTTTACCGCCTGCTGCCATGGGCAGAGTTTAAAACATCCGTGTTCTTTGGGCGAGACGTAGTTTTTTTAGCTGAGAATATCGAGCAGATCACCAATGCTGTGCTGCTCCTCGAGAGGATGACGAAGTCGCTTCCGCCGGTTGATGGTGTAGTGATTTCGGCGCCCTTCCTTGCGGACTTTTAGCACCTTGTCTTCCACCAACTCGGCCAGGATCCGCTGTACGGCGCGTTGAGTGATGCCAACCTCATCCGATAAATCCCTGATCCGTGAATAAGGATCGCGGGAAAGACTCACGATAATGTGGAAGTGGTTCGTGAGGAAGGTCCACTGGGGAGTGCTTTGATCCGTTTGCTTGGAACTCATGGGCGATTGTTTGTTGGCAATTGGTTTCATGCTTTAAAATTCGTTAGAGTTCAAGTGCTGTTCGTGAGAAGTGTTTGGGCAAAGGGCTGTTACGCGGCTGGAAGGAGGTCATTCGACAAGAGTCACCCGTCCGCTTGCGAGAGAGTAGACTCCTCCCACGATTTTGATTTTCGAGCCCCTGAAGGACAGGGCTTCGTTCACGGATGTCGCTGACGGTCGCGAGAACATTTTGAGTGATCACCTCGTCAACGAATCTGGAATTTTTTGAGGAACGGTCTTCGGAATGCCCTCCAACTTTGTCAATGGCTGGCTGAATTTGGTCCAGCAGGGCGGTGAGATTGCCGAGTTTGACTTTGTCACAGGCCCCTTTGACGGCTCCGCAAGCTTCATGTCCTAAGACAAGGATGACTTTTACTCCGCTGACTGCCGAGGCAAATTCCATAGATCCAAGTTGCTCGGTCGTTTCGATATTTCCGGCAACCCGTCCAACAAAGATATCGCCGATGCTTAGATTAAAAACTTTCTCAACCGGGACTCGTGAGTCGACACAGGACAGGATGTAGGCTTTTGGAAACTGGCCTTCTACCGCCCGGTCACGCCTCGCCTCGATATCGACATCGCGTAAAACACCTTCGACATATTTCTTATTTCCAGCCATTAAAATTTTGAGAACCTCATCGGGGTCCAAAGCTTTCTGAATTGCGGCTGTGGGCTGCAAAGGATCTGCCCTTTCTGGGGATGGAGCCGTCTTTTGCTTCTCGTCACCATAGATCAGGATTGAGGAAATGATGGCGAAGATGAGGGGAAGAGTTAGTTTTTTCATGATGGGGTGGCAATGGTGAAAGCTTAAGCAGCGTCTTCGTTTTGGCCGCTTTGATATGGAGGAGTCGAGTATCTAAGGATGGCTCCGACACCGCCCTGTTCATCCAGTGATTCTGAATTGCGGACGGTCTCGATAGGGATGTTATGCTGGCTCGCCAGCCGCACGAGGACTTCGCGATCAGCGTGGCCCAAGGTGCTGGAAATGATAAGCTCCTCAACTTGGCCGATTTGGAGCGCGGCTGCGGTAGCGGCAATCCCGAAAATACCGAGTCGGTTGACACGGTGAGCGCGGAAGAGGCGCTTAACCGCAGTCTCCGATTCGTCGTTCTCGACCTGGAGGTAACTCTGAATCGCATCTTCGAGGACTGAGTGAACGCGGGAATCACTGAATCCAGTTCGGATTTGATCGACCACCTTGTCGGCAAGATGTTTCGGAAGGGCTGATTTGAGGCGGTTCACATCCTGGGGCTCACCGACCATAATCAATGCATTGTGGCCGCGGTTCCCCATAAGCCGCTCAATGATTTCAACCTTCTCTTTGACGAAACGCTTGTTTCGTTCCCGGGTATTACTGTTATAGTGTTCCCGGGTCCATTCGCGACCATGGCGCTCTTTGGCTTCGGGTCGTTCAGCGAGGAGTTCGAGGGAGGTTTCCCCCAGGTTCATCTCGATGATTCGGGCAGAATTACGATTTGTCATCACCACCACAAAGCGGCTGAAGCGATCACGAAGCTCGACGAGCGGGAAAATGGCTGGTTGGCTGTCCGCTTTGAGAAAATTTTCAAGAGGAACCTGAAAAGTGAGGGGGAGAAAGTAGTCGGGATGGCCGGCACGAGAAAAAACGGCGGCGCTACGAGCATTCTCGGTATTCTTCAAAAGCCAGGACTGGATTCGCTCGGCGGCTTTGATGAAGTGTTCCTGACTCTGACCATCGTAGGAGCGGTGAGCGGCCCTGACCCAATTGGAAAACTCTTCAACGACCAGTTCAGTTCGATCGGCTGACTCAGGTCAAAGTAGGCGCTGATGACGGGTTGGTCGCGGCTAGGCAGATTAGCCAGCGCGATGATTTGTTTGCGCAGATTGACGTAGCTCATCTTTTCTTGGTTTAAGAGAAGATAGAGCGCAATTTGAAACACGCAAAAATTTTCGTGTATTAAATATGATAATGCCTATTTGCCTGGAGGGAGTGCCTTGATCCATTTGGCGATATCTGCGACGACCTTATCACTCTGGTGATCGTGAAACAGGAGGTGAAAGCTCTCGGGGTAATACTTCCGGGTTGAGGGGATAGTCTTGGGCAGGCCCTCAAAAAAGCGCTCCACATCCTTGGGGTCTGAAAAAACATCTTTCCCGCCGTGGAGAACCAACAAGGGAATATCGAGTTTTTGGGACGCTTTGCGGGCCTTCTGCATCATGTTGCCCAAGGTGGTAAGCAGTCGGAGGGTATGCTTTTTGATGTGGTAGGAATTCGTGGTGGCTTGTTCTTGATGAATGGTATCCTTGGTGACTCTCACTTCGTCTTCGCCTGAGAGGCTTTCCAGCGAAATCCTCGCTTTCGGAAAGAGGAAAGCGGCGAGATTTGCGACTGATGTCTTCCATTGCGGAAAGTCGGATCGAATGTCGGTGATGGGTGAGGCCAAAACCATGGCGTCGCAAAGATTCTTACGGTCCTCCGCCCATGCATAGGTGTGGAGGACGATGAGTGAGCCCATGCTTTCCCCGCACCAGACGATTTTGGCGTCAGGATGCCTCTTGCGGATCAGGCCGGTGAAAGTGGTCAGGTCCTTGAACCATTCTTCCCGGTTGTGAATGTGGCCGCGCCGCTCTTTGACGGGATCCTTACCTTGTCCCCGGGTTTCGGCTCCGTAAATGGCGACCTTGGGAAGGTTCGCGAGAACGTGTTTGGCGAGTGGACGGAAGTCGGACGTCGCTCCGCTGATCCCGTGTACTCCGATGATGATAAGCTCGGGATCCTGCTTGGGCATCCATTTGGTGTAAGGAAGCTTGTCACCGTCAAACGAATGGAGATGAGTTTTGTCGAGTTGGATTTTGGGTTCCTTGGGCACGGGGTTTTGGGCGGAGCAAGAAGTGATGGGAACGAGCAAAAAAATCCCGATTCCCACGAGCATGCCGCGTAGAATCGGGATGATCATTGTTGGTAAAATTCGGAGGTTAATACTGAACAATAGGCTTCTCAGATCTCGCGTCAATGATGGCGAATCTTTCCCGGTGGAGATTTGCATCGCTCCGGAAGATGAGGCGGCCACTGTGTGAGCGTTCCAGTTCCATAAGAATCTTGGAATCCTCGGACTTGAAGCGATTCAAAACATCGGTGTTGACCATAACGATAAGATCTCCGTCTTCGTTGTTTTCCTTCTGGCGCTGAATGACGGTGTTGAGACGACGCTGGATTTCGATACTCATCGACATGGTCGTTTTGATGCGGGCGCGTCCCTGACAGTATGGACAAGGCTCCAAAGTTGAGTCCAGGAGACTCTCATTCAGTCTCTGGCGGGTCATTTCCATGAGGCCAACCGAGGAAATCTGGAGGACTTGCGTCTTGGCCTTATCGCGTTTCAGACGCTCCTTCATCGCGCGGTAAACCGCTTGCTGGTCACGGCGATGACGCATGTCGATAAAGTCGACTACGACGAGTCCGCCGATGTTTCGCAATCTTAGTTGGCGGGCAACTTCTTCTGCCGCCTCGATATTCGTCTGAAGGAGCATCTTGTCGACATCTTTGGAGCCGCGGTTTCGGCCCGTATTGACGTCGATAGAAATCAAGGCTTCTGTTTCATCGATCACAATATAGCCGCCACAAGGAAGCCAGACCTGTCGCATGAAAGCTTCATCGATCTGCTTTTGAATCCCAAAGCGTTCGAAAATCGTCTGCTTGGAGTAAAGATAGTGGATCTTACGCTTGGCACGACGCGAGACCTTGGACGCGATCTCGCGAATGTGCTCGGTCGTTTTTTCATCGTCACAGATGATCTTGTCGACTTCATCTGTGAGGAAGTTGGCGGCGGTTCCTTCTACCAAATCAGGCTCGCGGAAACAGCAAACGGGGGCGCTTTTGTTATTTCGAATATCTTCCACCTGCTCCCACTGCTCGAGAAGCATGGCAAGATCCCGGACGAAGTGGCGGGCGCGGGTTCCGGTTGCAACGGTGCGCATGATGATGCCCATTCCATCGGGAACACTGAGGCGCTGCATGATCTTGCGAAGGCGCTGGCGTTCCTTGGGGTCGTCGATGCGCCGGGAGATTCCGAACTGATCGGAATAGGGCATGAGGACGAGGTAACGGCCAGCGAGGGAGATGTTGGTGGTGACGCGGGGGCCTTTGTTTCCGATCGCACCTTTGGAAACCTGAATCATGATCTCGGATCCGACCGGGTAGATACTCGGAATATCCTTCGAAGAGATCTTCTTTTGCTTCTTTTGCGGGCGACCTTCGCGGCGGATTTCTTCGAGGCCTCCATCGAGAGCGGCGGGGATTGCATCCCAAAAGTGGAGGAAGGCATTTTTATCGAGGCCGATGTCAACGAACATAGCCTTGAGACCTTGCTCGATATTTTTGACGCGGCCTTTGAAAATGCCGCCGACGATGTTGTCGTCGCCGTCACGTTCAACATTATATTCTTCAAGAACACCGTCCTCAAGGAGTGCGGTTCGACGTTCGAGAGTTTCCGAGTTAACAATGATGGTTCGCCCTTCGCGAGGGTCCACACTGGTGAGGCCGAGTGCGTTTTTGATTTTTTGGATCATATGATTAAATTTGTCTAAAGTGTTAAAAGTTAAGTTTTAGTCATCTTCGGCCGGCTGGTCTGGAGTCGGGGCGATCGATGGGAGAGGGGTTTTGTTAGGGACGACCTGCACTGGGAGGTCTTCGGGAAGGAGAGCGTCGTCGACTTCGTCGCCGGTTTCACCTTCGTCACTATTATTCAGTGAGTAGATTTCGCCTTCGGGGAATTCGATTTTCTCAAAGGCTTCAAAATTTCCGGCATAGGTGCCGAGGCGGGTGATCCGGGTGTTCAGTCCGGCTTCCATGTTGAAGATTTCACGATAGATGCGTTGGGAAAGAACCCCAGCCACAGCACCACCACTCTTGCCGTTCTCGACCATCACACAAATGGCATAGCGAGGTTTGTCAAATGGCGCAAACGAGGTGGTCCAGGCATTGTGAGTGTGCTCGATACTTGTCTTTCCGGTTTGAGCGGTCCCTGTTTTGGCGGCAATGAAGACGTCTTCCAGGGCTACCTTGGTCGCAGTGCCTCCTAGCTTGTTGACGGCTTTCCACATTCCTTGCCGGATGATGTCCATTTCCTCCTTGCTGACCCCTTTATCAATCAAGTTGGCCTTAACGATAGGGATGTTCTCCTTGAGGACTTCGGTTTCACCTTTTTGGTTTTTGCCAAGAATGCGGCGAACAATGCGCGGTTGGTAGTATTTTCCACCATTGGCGATTGTAGCGGCGATTGAGCAGACTTGCAGGGGGGTGGCAAGGGATTGGCTCTGGCCAATCGCGAACTGCGCGAGGGTAGCCCGGGTCATGGATGCGCCTGGATACTTCCGTTTCCAGGTATCACTTCCCGGGAGAAATCCGGGGTCTTCGGACGGAAGGAGAATACCTGATTTTTTGCCAAATCCAACCAACTCAAAGGTGTCGACCATGGCCCTAGAACCAAGGGTTCCGGCAAGAGACATGAAGTAGGGGTTGCAGGAACGTTGGATGGAATCGGTCAGATTGAGCGATCCGTGACCGTAGGTTTTCCAGCAACGAATTTTCGTTTTTCCAAATTGGCTGAAGCCAACGCAATTGTGCCAGGTGCCTGTTTTTCCGTCACGTGCGGCGGCGATGGCGGTTGGTAGCTTAAAGGTGGAACCCGGAATGTATGGTTTGATGGCCCGGTTGATGAGAGGAGTGGCGCGATTGGTGTTATAGGCTGAAAATCGCTTCTGGGTGATTGCCGGGATGAAATCGTTGGGGTCAAAGTTGGGGACTGAAACCATGGCGAGGACCTCGCCCGTGTTGGGGGCCATGACGACGGCCGCGCCGCGACCGATCCGGCGCATGACGTTGGCGACGATGAATTGGATCCGGCTGTCAATGGTGAGTTGGACTTCTGCTCCTTCACGAGCGGGTTGGTAGTCCTCGGTTGCAATGACCTTGTTTCTTTCGTTACGAACCAGGATTCGTTTGCCGCCTTGTCCTTTTAGGAATTCATCAGCCGTAAACTCCACCCCGGTCAGTCCTTTGGCATCGCCCTGAAAGTGTCGGTTTTTGTTTTCCCTGCCGCGATATTCGTCAGGAACGTCACCTTTTTCCCACTGTTTGACGTAGCCGATAATGTGTCCGGCAAGTGCCCCGTATGGATAGACACGGTGGGGCATGACGCGAACCTCAACTCCGGGCATTTCGTGGCTGCGCACGGCGATTTGGGCGAATTGTTCGGGTGTCAGGTCGCGGCGATAGGTGTAAGGTACCAATCCCTCGTGGGTTTTGTAGTGGGACTTGATATTATCGGTGTATCGCCCACCTGTCAGACCAGCGGCCTCAAGTTTTGGAACCACCCATTCCCGAACTATTTTCACGATTTGATCTTCCACCGGCTTTTGTTCGGACTCTGATTTTTTGGATTCTTTATCCAAGGTGCCGGCGATCCGTTTTTTTTCCTCCTCGACTTTTTTGAAGTCCTGATATCCGTGGTAGATGTCCTCAAGGTTGAAGACGATTTCATAGGATCTGCGGTTGCGGGCAAGAACCACTCCGTTGCGATCGACGATGCGCCCACGTACTCCCGGTTCGCGAATCTCCACGGTGTGAGTGGTCGGAATGTTGGCAACAAATTGGGCGCGGCGGTCGATTTGGAATTCGTAAAGCCGGGAGAGAAGCGCTCCGCAACCCGTCAGAATGAGGGCAGTGAGAAGGTAGAGTCTGAGGCGATACTTTGGTTCCATGGGCTTAGTTTTTATATTGGATGGTATGACCGCAGAGATCCGCAACGCGGAAGAGAATCCAAAAAATGACCGGGGAGAGGAGCATGGTGAGAACAGAAGAAGCCCAAATTTGCTGAATCATTCCATCGTTGGAATGAAACCCTCCGACCACAAAACCTCGTAAAAGATATTCCACGAAGAGATAAAGGAAGATGGCCACTCCGGTGAGGGCGGCGGAAAGATACCATTTACCTTCCCGGAAAACTGGCCTGATTCCCTGCATCAGAAATCCCATCAGGGTGTAAAGAATGATGGAATATCCAAACTTAAGGGAGTCAGGCGAATTCTGATAAACAATGGGATCGCCCTGGGTGACCGAGAGGATCTGTTGAGCATCCCAAAGAAAGCCCCCGAGGTAGGCCAGGATTAGCATGATTCCAGTTGATACGGTGACCGAGCCGCAAAGAACGATCAGAGGGAGAATAAGGATTCGCGCATCATACCAGGAGGAAACGGACGGCAGGAACTGCTGCACAATACAGCTTAGGAGAAGGAAGCCAATCAGGCTGATCGAGTAGAGAAACATGTCTTGGTCCTAATCACCTGTTGAATCGGTAATGACGAAGACGTTTCTTAGGTTGGTGAAGTCAACCGCGGGTTTGATTTCCGCCTCGCCGTAAACGGGGCCTACTTCAAAGTCTTCGATGGTTCCGATAGGAATATTTGCAGGGAATAATTTTCCCCGCCCGTCGGTATAGACCTTCATTCCCTTGCGAAGAATGGCGGTCTTAGAGAGGTAGCGCAGACGCAAACGGGGCGTCTGGCCAAAGGTGGTTTGTCGGCCGACAACAATGCCGACCTCGCTGGTGCCCTCGACCCGGGCTGAAACCTGGGAGATCTCGTCGGTAATCAAAAGCACGGATGAAATTTGCTCGCCCGAAAGTTGAAGCCGGCCCACCAAGCCGCCGTTCGAGGCAAGAACGCAGAGGTCCACCTCGGGATCGGCATCGAAGCCGTCGTCGGTTCCTCGATTAATCTCGATGGTTTTTCCCCACATTTGTGGTTGCTTGCGGATAACCCGGGCAGCGACCACATCAAATTGAGTCTTCTTCTTAAAATTAAGCGCGTTACGGAGTTCGTTGTTTTTCGCTTCAAGTTCACGCACCCTTGCGGCGATGAGTTTGAAACGATCACGTTCTTCGCTCACTTGCTGGACCTGCTTTTCAAGATCTTCGGAGTGTTCAACCTCTTCGAGAAACTTGTTGGCGAAGGCCTCGGTCTCACTTCCTTTCGAGATGAGAGGAGAGATAGCCGAGTAGTAGGACTTTTGGATTTGGCGCACTGATTTTTCGCTGAGGGTGAAAACCCACACGAGTCCTGCAAGAAAGAGGATCAGAGCGAAAAAATTGAGTGGCTTCATCTCCGGATTCCGGATTCTTAATGGTCTGAATTAGTGACGCGCTTCATAAAGGCGATTTCCTGAAGGGCTTTTCCAGTGCCTTCAGCGACTGCGCTGAGCGGGTCTTCGGCGACATGAACTGGCAGACCGGTTTCCTCGCGAAGTCGTTTATCAAGTCCGCGGAGGAGGGCTCCACCGCCGGCAAGAACGAGTCCGCGATCGACAAGGTCGGCTGCGAGTTCCGGAGGACAGCGCTCCAGCGTGGTCCTGACCGCATCAACAATTGTCGTGAGAGGATCGGCCATCGCTTCACGGACTTCTTCCGAGGTGATGGTGATGGTCTTTGGCAGGCCTGAAACGAGGTCGCGGCCTTTGACTTCCATCGAGGATTCTTTGGGGAGGGGGTTTGCTGAACCGATGCGGATCTTAATATCCTCGGCGGTGCGCTCACCGATCATGAGGTTGTAGCCCCGCTTCATGTAGGAAATGATGGATTCATCAAGTTCGTCGCCGGCAGTTCGGACGCTGCGGGCGTAAACGATTCCAGACAGTGAGATCAGGGCGACCTCGGTAGTGCCACCTCCGATATCGACGATCATATTTCCAGAGGCGTCTTGAACGGGGAGGCCAACGCCGATGGCGGCTGCCATGGGTTCCTCGATGAGATAAACTTCCCGGGCTCCGGCCTGTTCGGCGGATTCCTTTACTGCGCGGCGCTCCACCTCGGTGATGCCAGATGGAATGGCGATGAGGACGCGGGGATGGCTTCGACGCTTGTTGCTCACCTTCTTGATGAAGTGGCGAAGCATGGCTTCGGTCACTTCAAAGTCGGCGATGACCCCATCCTTAAGTGGACGGATGGCGACGATGTTGCCTGGAGTTCTGCCGAGCATGCGCTTGGCGTCGTCTCCAACGGCGAGAACCTCGTTGGTGCCGGCTTTCACGGCGACCACGGATGGTTCACGGAGGACAATTCCGTGATCCTTGACATTGACGAGGGTGTTGGCGGTGCCGAGATCGATTCCGATATCATTCGACAAGAGGCCAAAAAGTCGTGCAAACACTGATGTAAAAAGGAGTTAGATTTAAAAAGAAGGTCTTTTTTGAAAAAGGGAATGGAGGTTGCGAAAAACAACTTCCGCTGGGAGGGCAGACAATGGAGAGAGAGCCAAGGATGGTCAAGCCGCATCCTTGATCCTCATTTATTTTGACATTGCAAAATATCAGGAGGCTTTTAACGTCTTCTACGCAAAAATTCCTTGGCGAACTTTTCGTAAGCTTTCGCGCCCGCTCCGTGCGGGTCGTGTTCAAAAATGGTGAGCCCGTAGCTTGGGGCTTCCCCGATCCGGATGGAGCGCGGGATGAGCGTTTTATAAAGTTGTTTGGGAAGGAAGCTTTTGACCTGTGCGACCACTTCTTTCGAGAGGTTGGTGCGACCGTCATACATGGTCATCACGATGCCCTCGAGTTTCACCTCGCCGCCGGCCCCTGATTCGCGGATTTGATCAATGATGTGGACAATTTTCGCGAGTCCTTCGAGTCCAAACCACTCGCACTGCAGGGGAATGACCACCTCGTCAGCTGCGGCCAGCGCGGAAGTCATGAGGATTCCAAGGGATGGCGGGGTATCGAGAATGATGAAATCGAAATCCTGCTGTTTTCCCAGCTTTTCGAGCATGTCACGCAGCCGTGACAAGTAATCGGGCATTTGGGCGAGCTCGATTTCCACTCCGGCAAGGTCCATGTCACCGGGGATCAGCGAGAGATTATCGATCCGGGTGGGGATAATTTTGTCTTCGATGCGGGCCTGTCCGATGAGCGGGAGGTAGAGACAGCCGTCAGAACTGGCTTCCTCACCAATTCCACTGGTGGTGTTGGCTTGGGGATCGAGATCGATCAGGAGGATTTTCTTTCCCTTGAGGGCCAGGGCACCGGAAAGATTGATCGCAGTGGTACTTTTTCCCACTCCTCCTTTCTGGTTGGCGATGGCGATGATCTTCATTTAAGTTTTCTTAAGCACAAGGTGGACCGGGGGCCTCGGGAGAGGAAGCAAAAATATGATCAACAATGGTGAAATTCAGAGTCCGAGTTCGCGGGCTTTATCGGTAGCTGCTTTCACGGCCTTGATGGCGGTGGAACGGAACGCTCCTTCCTCTAGTGCGGCGAGTCCGGCGATGGTGGTTCCGCCGGGCGACGTGACCCGGTCGCGGAGCAGGGCGGGGTGTTCGCCGGATTCTGCAACCATCCGCGCGGCTCCGAGAACGGTTTGGGTTGCCAGGGCGAGTGCTTGATCTCGTGGGAGACCTTCGAGGAGGGCTCCGTCGGCGAGGGCTTCGATGAAAGTGTAAACGTAGGCCGGACCGCTGCCGGAAAGTCCGGTCACGGTGTCGAGCAGAGCTTCCTTTACCTGATAAACGACTCCGATGGAGCCCAAAAGTTTCTCCGCAAAATCAGCGTCATCCTGTGTGGCATGCGCGCCGAGAGCGAAGGCGGCCGCACCTTCACCAACGAGGGCTGGCGTGTTTGGCATCGTTCTGATGATGCGGGCTTTGTTTTCGCAGCTCGCCTCCATGGCTTCGATTTTGACTCCGGCGGCGATGGAAACGACCAGAAGCTTGTCCGCGGATTCCACAAGTGAAGAGACTTTGGCGAGGATCTCCGCGACTTGGTAGGGTTTGACGCACAGGAGAAGCACATCACTTCCCTTGATGGCATCGGCGAGCGAACCGGCTGCCACGACTCCTTGTCCAAGAGCGGTAATCGCTTCCGGGACAGGGTCGTAAGCGAGAACCTGGCTGGATTCAAAAACTCCTGCTTTGATCGCGCCCAATGTCAGGGCGGATCCCATTTTTCCACATCCGATGAGACCGATGGTCATGGGGAGAGCTTTGACCGGGATGAGGTGTACTGTCGAGTCCTGGTCTTCGTCCCTGATTGAGTGATTGCCAAGTGAGCCTGATTGTCAGAGAACTCCGGCGTGAGACAATTTTTGCTGTTGATGTTTTCCGTCGTGCTTTGCGGTGGGTTGGCTGCCGAGGAATTTAAGGTGGGAGATGTGATTCATCCGGTCCTGGCCGAACTTGGGAAGCCGAAGGTGATTCCGGCGCTGGGCGAAGGTCACATGGCGATCTCTTCAAAGTCTGAAGTGGCCGCGAGTCATGTTGCGCAGGGAATGGGCAGAATGAACGCCTCCTGGGACTTTGAGGCCTATCGTCACTTCTGTGAGGCGGCCAAGTTGGATCCTGATTGCCTGATGGCCTACTGGGGAATCGCGATTAGCCTCGCCGGGAGCCAGCACGAATTCTTTGCCGAGCGAAAGGCAGCAGTGGAGCGGATGCTTGATTTGCTGGAGACGGAAGCGGCTGGAAAGGTGACCCGGTGGACGGATCTCGAAAAACGATACGCCCAGGCTGCCGGTTACTTGTTAACCAGCGGGGTGAGAGCGGCAGGGCAGGCCTTTAATGCGCTTGCGAAGAAATACCCGGCAGATATTCAGGGCCGACTCTTTTCTCTGTTTCTCCAGCGGGATGGATTCGACGACGGCGGGAAGCCCTTGGTGGGGCAGAAGCGAGCAAATGAGGGCATCAAAACGATGCTGGATGAGTATCCGGATCATTACTCGGTGATGGCCTTTTGGGTGAGCAGTCAGTCCGAGGCTCCTGCGAATGTTCCCAAACTTCGTGATGAAGTTTTACCGGTTGCCCGCAAGTTGGTGAAGTTGCAGCCGGAGTATCCTCCATATCACCTCATGTTGGCTCACGTTGAAGCCCGCTGTGGAAACGCCGCGCTCGCGATCCAATCGGCCAATGAAGCCGCCAAGCTTTATCAGGCCTACATGGATGAAGAAAAGGTGAGTCTCTATGATTGCGATGGCTGGATTAGGGCCAAGGTTTACCTCGCGTCTCTCTATGAGATGAAAGGGGACAAAGAGGAAGCGGTTAAGGTTGCCAAGGAGCTTGCCGGAATCGAGGTCGACGAGAAACGTCTCTTTTCGCGAGGAGCAGGATTGCTCCTTTGGGAGGGGCGGACCGTGGGAGGTCGTATTATGATGGGGAGGAGCGATATCGCCTCGTTTGAGGAAGGTCAGGCAATTCTCAAGACCCATGGCGACGAGCAGTGGTTCAAGGATAAATCTTTCGCATTGCCCTACCGAAATTGCATCGCGATCTACTTGGCGGTTCGGATGGCGATTGCCGACAAGGATATGAAGAGCAGCAAAGCGCTCTTCGATCAGTTTTTGGTTCGGGTGGATGCTCTGGGCAAAACCCAGCCACTGGCCTCGAAGACAAGTAGTTACTCAAGCTGGGCGCGTGCCATGAATACTCTGATGATGATGGTTCCGGAGCTCAGGGGGCTGATTGCCCAAAACGAAGAAGGGGCAACCCGACTTTCTGCATCAACTTGGTTTCGTTCGGCAGGCGACCGGCAGGGAGGTCCTTCAAATCTTCTTCCTCCCACCGTGGACTATCCCATGGGGTGGCGCTTGGGCCTCTTTTACCTGGAGGAAGGAAAGCTTGAGAAAGCCGAGGAAGCCTTTCGTGAAGGACTGGCCTTGCGCCCAAATCACCTCGCGACCCTGCGGGGATTTTATCAAGTCTTCAAAAAGATGGGGAAAACCGAATCGGCCAAACTTCTGGAGGAGCGGATTGAAGCTGTGAAGAAGTAGGGCCCCCCATATTGGGGCCTTCGCTTGCTCGACCGCAAACTTCTTGACTCCGGGGCGATCAGCCGCGACATCAACTCCGCCATGTTGACGATCAAGAAAATGACCAAGGCCCTCGGTGGCCGCGTGCTGTTCGAAGACTCGGAAATGACCATCAACTGGGGCGAGAGAGTCGCTCTGGTGGGGCCGAATGGGGCCGGGAAATCGACGCTCTTCAAGATTATCCTAAAGGAAGAGGATGCGGATCAAGGCACTGTTGATCTTGATGAATATGGTATGGTGGGCTATCTCGCTCAGGAGGCTGGAAATCCCGGCGATGCCAGTATCATGGAGATTGCCATGGGGATCACCGAGGAGCATCGCCAGGTTTTGGAGACCATGAGGACCGGGGCTCCTGATTCGGAGGAATTTGGCAAGGCTCAGGATCGTTGGGAAGAGCTGAATGGTTACCAACTTGAGCCGAAGGCCAAAAAAATCCTGGCTGGTCTGGGGTATTCCCAAGAAGACTTCCAGCGACCAGCCAACATGTTTTCCGGTGGTTGGATCATGCGCGCCCACTTGGCTCGCCTGTTGGTGGAGGAACCTGACCTCCTCATGCTTGATGAGCCGACGAACCACTTGGATCTCAATTCTTTGATGTGGTTCCAAAAGTATCTTCAGCAATACCCCGGGGCACTTCTGATCATTTCCCACGACCGCTCATTCATGGACGGCGTCGTTGAGAAAGTTTACGAGATCGATGAGCAAAAATTCGTCGCCTACACAGGCAACTATACCAAGTTTCTTCAGTTGAAAGACGAGCGCTACGATCAGCAGATGAAGGCGTTCCAAAACCAGAAGAAGGAAATTGCCCGTATTCAGGAGTTCATCGATAAATTCCGCTCGGTTGGTTCCAAAGCTTCGCAGGTGCAGAGTCGGGTTAAGATGATCGAGAAGATGGATCGTATTCCCAAGCCGCGCAAGCCACGGAAGCTCTTCCATTTTCACTTTCCCCAGCCTCCACGCTCAACCCAGCGGGTGATCTCTCTCGAGAATGTCGACAAAGCCTACGGTGATAATGTTCTCTATAAGAATCTTGACGTTCATATCGAACGTGGTGATCGCATCGTTTTGGTCGGACCAAACGGAGCCGGTAAATCGACGCTCATGAAGATGCTGGCAGGAATCGAGAAGGGGGACGCCGGTCGTCGAAATGTCGGAACGACCACCAAGATTGGATACTTTTCCCAGCATCGGGCTGCGACCCTGAACGAAAATAATTCGGTTCTTGAGGAAGTGGTCGATGCCGGTGGTGGTATGCGTGAAAACGAAGCCCGTGCTATTCTAGGATCGTTCCTTTTCAAAAAAGATGATGTCTCCAAGCGGGTAAAAGTTCTCTCAGGAGGAGAGAAGTCACGTCTTTCGCTTGTGAAGTTCCTTGTTGATCCGCCCAACCTTCTCCTGATGGATGAGCCGACGACGCACCTTGATTTGACCTCAATCGAGGCTCTGGTCTCGGCACTCAAACAGTATGAAGGAACGCTCGTTTTCATCTCACACGATGTGCACTTTATCCGCTCGCTTGCAGAGCACACCTGGCACATTGCGGATGGTGAGGTGAAAAAATACTCCGGTGGGTATGACTACTACTTACAGAAGTCAGGAGCCTTCGGCGAAGATTTCTTTAGCGTTTAGGTCAAGGTCGTGGCGGAACTCTGTCACCAGGCCTGAAAGCTGGCGCTTTCGGGAGGTTTTGATGTAGAATGGATCAATGCCCCGGAAGATCATTCACATTGATATGGACTGCTTTTATGCGGCCATTGAGGTGCGTGATGACCCCTCTTTGGAAGGTAAGCCGGTTGGGGTAGGCGGAAGTTCGGGGCGTGGCGTTTTGACGACGGCGAATTACGAGGCCCGCAAATTTGGGTGCCGTTCGGCCATGCCGGTTTTTAAGGCCCGACAGCTTTGTCCGGAGATCATACTGACGCCGGTTCGTTTCGACGTTTACCGGGAGGAGTCGGCGAAAATTCGGTCGGTATTTGGGCGCTACACCGATCTCATTCAGCCCCTTTCCTTGGACGAAGCCTATCTCGATGTCAGTCATCGGGCCGAGTCCGGGGCGGCGTTGGCAAAGGAGATACGCCGGACCATCTATCTGGAAACCGGGCTTACCGCTTCGGCTGGAATTGCACCCAACAAGATGATCGCCAAGGTGGCGAGTGACTGGAACAAGCCCGATGGCCAGTTGGAGGTGAGGCCGGAAGATATCGATGGGTTTATGCGGGGACTGAGGGTTTCAAAGCTTCAAGGAGTAGGGAAGAAGGGCCAGGAAACGCTCTCGAAGTTAGGCGTGGAAACCTGCGGAGACTTGCAGGCATTCAGCAAGGTTGAGATCTCCGAAAAGCTGGGGCGCTGGGGGCTTGAACTTTACGAGCGGTGCCGTGGTCGCGACGACCGGGAGGTCTCGGTGGATCGTACGAGAAAGTCGCTTTCGAAGGAACGAACTTTCCGGGAAAATATTGATGACGTCGATTGGCTGATGAATGTCCTGCGCAAGTTGAGATCGGAGGTGGAAGAATCGGTGAAGCACAAATCCGATCAGGAAATCAAATCACGGGTGGTGAAATTAAAGTTTGAAGACTTCACCCAGACCACGGCTGAGAAGGCCGGAGGGTTGATGGAAGAGACGGTGTACGAAGAGCTTCTTAGATTGGCCTGGAGCCGGGGGGGTGGGAAATCGGTGAGGCTTCTGGGAGTGGGCGTAAAGTTTGAGGAAGAAGGAGATCAGCTGGGTCTTCTTTAGAAAGCCTTGGTCTGGCTTTCGATTTTCCCTTTGGCGTCCTTGATTGTGAGCATCACTCCGGGTTTGTTGTCTTTCCAGGTGATATCGAGGAGGCCGAAGTTCGTGCTTCTGGAGTAAGTTCCAGGGACGCGGAGCGGGGAGGGATCGTCCGGAGCTCCGGCGTGAGTCATTCCGCTGCAGGTCATTTCGAAAAGGTTGAAGGGAAGTTTTGTCTCCTTGGCTGGCAGGTAGCAGACCTCGGCAAGGTGTCGGTCTCCGCTCAGGATAACAGTCGGTCCAGGCTTGGAATTTTCCAGGAGTTGGATGAAGTTAGCCCGCTCGTCCGGGATGTTGCTCCACTTTTCGAAACGATGATCAGTGTTGAGGATCTGGATCGAGCTGACAATGATGCGAAGTTCGGCGGGCTTTTCGAGTTGAGCTTCCAGCCACTTCCACTGGGCCTTGCCGAGGATGGTGGCGTCCGGTCCTTTTTCGATCTCGTAAACTTTGCGTTTTCCCTTCTTCACTTTGACAAGGGGACTGCGGAAGTATCGGGTGTCGAGCATGATGAACTGAATCCGCTTGCCTCTCGGGCCCATGATGCGTGAATGATAAACTCCGGGAGTCTTCCGGGCTGCATGATCTTGGGCGAAGCTGAACGCTTCGAAGAAAAGTTGGGCTGAAGTGTCCTTCATCTCAAACTCGCGGCCGGCATCATTAAGGCCGTAGTCATGGTCATCCCAAATCGGAATGATGGGCACGGTTTTGGCGAAAGCGGCATAATCGGGCTGGATGTTCAAGCGACGATATTTTTCCTTCATCACCTTCGGGTCGGAGGTGTCTGCGTAAATGTTGTCACCCATGAAGAGAAAGGCCTGTGGTTTCTCGGCGGCGATGACTTTGAAAATCCCGTTGTCGCGTTCCGGTTTGTAGCAGGAACCACAGGCGATTTTGGTGATGGGCTCCTGGGCGAAACCGGGAAGGAGGGTGGCAAGGAAAAGAAACTTTTTCATAGAGTCAGTGGATGATCTGGGCCTCGCAAATATCGAGAACAGCTTGAAATGGGTGGAGTTCGAGAAGCGAGTAAGCGTCGTGCGAGGTGAGGCGTTGTTTACGTCGGGCACCTTCGGGAAGATACCACGAGTAAGTGGTGGCGGGAGAGGTCATTCCGCAAAGAAAACGAGCGAGGGCACGAGGGGCGCGAAGGCCGGGTTGTTTGAGATTGATGAGATCTTGAATAAGAGTGAGATCTTCATCGGTGATCTCCGGCGGCGAAGAGGACGGGAGGGTTTCGGGTGGCACATCACCCCGGCAATGCGAGCAGTGGCCGCAGCCTTCCATTTTTTCGCCAAAGTGATGAAGCAATGAGGAATATAAGCACGACGGGGCAAGGGCGTGATCGACAACTTCCTGGAGGCGTTGGAGGTCTGAATTCTCGCGGCGCTGAAAGAGGTCGATCATTCGTTGGGTGAGAGCGGAGAGATCTTCCGGTTCTTTGAGAAGCCGATATCCCTGGCGAACTCCGGACGGTTTGACTGCGATGTCCCCGAGATCCTCAAGGTAGCCGATCGTTTTGATGATCTTGTCCTTGGACTCACCGATTGCGGAGGCGGCCTCTTCTGGGTTAATCTCCTGCCATTTGTAGCCGGGCTTGGCGGTGGCGAAGAGTTTGCGCAGGAAGGTTTGTTGGTTCGAATCGAAGCCGTTTAGAAGGTGGTCTAGGTCGCGGGCAAAGGAGACCTTGTAAGTCGAGTAGAAGGGGGCGGTTGCTTTGAGAAATCCTTCCAGTTCGAGGTAGGTTAGGAGGGTATTAATGACAAGCGGGCGGATGTCATGAGAGCGCGAGAGTTCGTAGGTCGAAATGTCAAATTCGCCAGGCTGATCCAGAAGAATACGAAGAATGGCCCGAACGGCATCAGGTTGAGGGGTGTCACCGTAGGTGAAGTTAGCGAGGGTGCGGAGGTCGTCTTCGCAGGCGAGCAGTTCACAGTGCGCTCGTTCGCCATCTCGCCCGGCGCGGCCAATTTCCTGGGTGTAGTTTTCAAGTGATTTGGGGAGGTTGTAGTGATAAATCGCGCGAATGTCGGATTTGTCGATTCCCATCCCGAAAGCGATAGTTGCACAGATGATGGGAACTTCGCCGGACATGAAAGCGTCCTGAATTTCCGAACGAGCCTCCGGTCGGAGTCCGGCGTGGTAAGGGCGAACCGGTAGTCCGTTGTGCTTCAAAAATGAGGCCAGAGATTCGGCTCCATGCTGAAGGGTCGTGTAAATAATGGTTGATTGAATCGGGGATTCGCGAAGCCGGTCCAGGAGATGTTGGCGACGGTCGCGGTCGGAGATAGGCGTGACCACGAGATCGAGGTTTGGCCGATAGAAGGTCAGTTGGTGGTGGTCCTCCGGCTGTATGCTGAAGTATTTGCAAATGTCTCCGGCAACTTTCGAGGTAGCGGTTGCGGTCAGGCAAAGGACACGTGGGATTTTGAGTTCGGCAGCGAAGCGGGTCAGTTTTAGGTAGTCGGGCCGGAAGTTGTGTCCCCATTCCGAGATGCAATGAGCTTCATCGATGGCGAGGAGGGCGAGGGGGATTTTGGCGAGTCGTGCCCGGAACTTTTCGTTCGCAAGTCTTTCGGGAGCGACGTAGAGAAGTCTAAGTTCGTTGTTTTCGAGTCGGCGGTAAAGATCGAGTGCCTCGTCGGCCGAGAGAGTGGAGTCGAGTCGCGCGGCCGGAATGCCCTTTGCGACCAATGAGTCGACTTGGTCCTTCATCAGGGCGATGAGTGGAGACACCACGAGGGTGAGACCATTGAGGATTAGAGCGGGAAGCTGATAGCAAATCGATTTTCCTCCTCCGGTGGGGAAGACTGCGAGGGCGGAACGGTCGGCAAGGATGGAATCAATAACTGCTTCCTGGCCGTCGCGAAACGCATCGTGACCAAAGCGTTCCCTGAGGGTTGCTACAATTGCGGACATTGGTGTCATTCAGGGGTGTCGGAGACGGCGGGAAAGCGGAAAGGGTAGTTTGAATCGTGTTCCTCTCGTTCTTTTGTCGTCATTCGTGAGCGTAGATATTGAACGGTGAAGGCGCCGTGGGTCACTCCGTCCTGAACAAGGATCCAGTCACTAATTCTCTCCAGCTGGAAGTTGACCTTATCTCCCATTTTGAGAGAGGTGACCACTCCCGGCCTACTTTGGAGAATTCCGGAATAGGATCCGTTCTGATTGGGGCTAATTTTAGCAACCCACATGTGTTCGCCTCCGTTTAAATCTCCCGTGTCGGTGAAATATACTTTGGCAAGAGCTTGGGCAATTGAGTCGGGATTCCGGGCTTCTTCCTTCTCAATTTTTGCCAGAAAATCCGCGCTGAAGGTTTGTCGGGCCATTTCCATTGCCGAATTCATTCCTTCGTCATCCAAATCTACGGAAATGATATCGTCTCGATCGGTATTTGAACCGGAATCATTTTTACAGGCGGAGAAAAAGAATGCGGTCAAAGCGAGCAACAGAAGCTTCATGGGCTGGTGCTATCTGATTCGAAATCTTTTGTCGCTCAAATTTCCGTCCATCGGAGCGTCGCTATTACTCCCAATCCAGAGAGTTTTCACGTTTTCAAGACGAGGGATTGCAGTTTTATCTCAAGTCGCTTTAGTTGCTTTAGACAAAGATTGCGATCATGAGTGACTACGATAAAGAGCCAAATACTTCACCTGAAGAATCCGCAAAGGATGCAGGAGGCAAGGTGGACCTTCCACCGGGCTTTGCGCCTCTGACCCCGCCGCCCATGCCCTCCTCCGCTCCGCCGCCCATGCCCTCCCCAATTCCACCGCCGCGTCCTCCCAGTATGAAGCCAGCGGATTTCTCGGATCGTGTTGAGATCGTTGAGGATTCAGCTGAGGATTCGCAAATTGCGCCGTTGAAGCCCATGCTTGCCCGGTATCCAATGAGGAAGCCTTCGGTTGAAGTTGTCAGGCTAGATCCGGTTGCGGTTTACTCCACGGAGGAAGCGAGTGAGTCAATCGTTGTCCAGGACATTCCAGCCCCGGTTTCGGAAGGTTTCATGTTTGAAGAGGTTGAGAGTGAGGCGTCCCCGGAAGTCGCTTCAACGAATCAAATCGAGCCCGGAAATTCTTCGATTGAGCAGATCGCTCTGGATCGTGAAAAAATTTACGAGGGCGACCAAGATGGTCCGGATGAGGATGAGACCGAATCGGAGGATGAGAAACTGCCCAGAGTGGGGTTTGGCGCTCCCGAGATAAAGCCTGCCATTCCCGATCCTTCAAAAGTTTTTCAGTCTGAAGAGCCCGAAGAGTCCGAAGAGTCCGAAGAGTCCGAAGAGTCCGAAGAGTCCGAAGAGTCCGAAGAGTCCGAAGAGTCCGAAGAGTTCGAAGTGGCTGAAGATTCGGTGCTCGATGACATCGAGCTAACGTTGGATGAGGAAAGTGCCTTTGAAACAGATGACGAGGAGTCGGAGAAACCATCCGGCGAGGAGGTCTTGGAGGATACCAAGCCGATTGTTCCCGATCCGGACGTAGTCGCCGAACTCGTTGCCAAAAAACTTCAATCTTCAGGTGAGATGGAGGTGCTGGGGCCCGAACCGCCAAAACGTGAAGAGCTTTTCGCTCCGGAGGAAAAGGTTAGCAAGTGGGCTTTTTGGAGGCGTCCCTCCAAGCGCGATCAGCAGTTGGCCCGAATCTCGGAAGGTTACTTGGAGATGATCGATTTGGTTCGTGCTATTCGCGAACAATTGGAGTCCCAGAATGAGAATAACGTAATCTTGCGGGATACGCTGTCACATCTCCCTGACGCGATGAAAGGGCTTGATCAGGGGTTGGAGCGCTTCAGTAAATCGCAGCAGGTTGTCGGCAAGGCATTGGGTGAAATTCATACCCAGATGAAAACCTACAACGAGAAGGATGAGCGTCTCGCTGTTTCCATGGACGGGTTCAACGATACTCTCAAAGGCATGGACGATACCAGCAAGGCGACCATGAAGACTTTTGATCGTGTTCAGGAAAGAATGAGGGATTCAGATATTCGGATGGAGAATCTTTTTCAGAATGTCCAGAACACCGAGGAGAAGGTGAGTGACACTATGGTGCGGCTTCAGCGAAATATGGCAGTGATGCAGTATATTTTTCTGGGCTGCCTCATGGTCGTAATCGCTGTGCTTGTCTTCACCGTCATTAAGAAACAAGACGAGCCGAATCCTGTCCCGCAAACCGAGCAGGTGGAGCCCAAGCCGGACTCCAAAAACGAGCAATAAAATTTAGCCTCCGGCGGCGATCGTGATAATCTCAAGTTGATCGCCGTCGCTGAGTTCTTGCACCTCAAATTCCGAGGGAGCAAGCGCTTTCCGGTTGAGTTCAACGACGACCGGCTTTTCGCCGAGGCCTAATTCCACCAGCAGGGCTTGCAAAGTGAGCCCGTCGTCAAATTGTCGGTTCTCTCCGTTGATTGTGAGGTTCATGATTTTGCGAGGATGGCGGGATCCCAGTCTTTCCAAACTGGATCAAATCCCTGGGTCTTAAGAAGGCGGGCGATTTCATCGACCGGTCGCTTGTCGTCGATTTCGAATTGTCCGGTCGCCCGGTCACAGGCCTGTTCTTCCTCGAGTTCCACCCTGCGTCCTTTGAGGGTGAGATGAAGGTCGTCGGTCCCGGCCCCGGTGTAGCCTCCGGGATCGGTCTGGGAACCGGCGGAGATATGAGTGACACCCAGCGGGAAAAGCGAGTCGCGGAGGTCTGCCGGTTCCCGGGTGGACAGAACAATGCCGACCTGTGGAAAACACAAGCGAAAGGCGGTCAGGAGCTGGACGAGGCTCCGGTCGTCCAGCGACAGCTCGGGATCGGGCGTGTATTGATAATTGCCGGCGTGTGGCCGCATACGGGGGAAGGCGATGGTGAAGCTGGCCTTCCAGCAATGTCGTAGGAGGTAGTCGAGATGCGTCGCGAGCGCGATGGCTTCGAAACGCCAGTTGGCAAGGCCAAAGAGCGCTCCGATTCCGATCCTGCGAAATCCTCCGGCATACGCGCGCTCGGGGCAGTCGAGCCGCCAATGGAATTTTTTCTTGGGACCAGCGGTGTGGAGAACCTCATAAGTCTCCTGATGGTAAGTTTCCTGATAAACGATGAGTCCCTCCGCTCCGTGCTCGACGAGATCGCCATATTGATCGTCCTCCATCGGGCCGACTTCGATTCCGATCGTGGGGATCAGGGCCTTGAGTGCATCAATACACTCCTGGAGATAGCCGTCCGACACGAATTTTGGATGCTCGCCGGCCACCAGAAGGATGTTTCTGAATCCCAAATCGTAGAGATGTTTGGCTTCTGCAACGACCTGGGGGACGGTGAGAGTGGTGCGGAGAATGGGGTTGTCGCGCGAAAATCCACAATACTGGCAGTTATTCACACACTCGTTGGAGAGGTAGAGCGGGGCGAAAAGTCGCATCGTTTTGCCGAAGTGTCGGCGTGTCAGGGTTTGGCTCTGGCGGGCCATACTCTCGAGCTGTCTGTCGGGGCAGGGATCGAGTAATTTGCGAAATCTCCGCATGAGAGGGGACGGGGCCTCCATGAGGGTTTCGAACTGACTGGCAAAACTCACGGCAGAGAGGTCCACTTTGCGGGGCTTTTTGTCAAAAGCTTTCCCAAAAATGGCATTGCCAGAGGCCTCCAAAGCAGGTTGACTCCGCCCAAGATTATGGCAAACGCAACCAACGTCCTCACCCAAGGGATCGAAATCAATGGATCGATCAAGTTTTCAAACGACATGATCGTTGATGGTAAAGTCGACGGTGAGATCATTTCGGACAAGGGCAAGGTGACCATTGCCGAGAACGCCAACATCAAGGGCGATGTTAAAGCCGGTGAGGTGAAGCTTTACGGTAAGGTGGAAGGAACGATTTCTTCAGACCGCTGCGAGCTTAAGGAGAGGTCCTTCCTAAAGGGTGACATCAAAACCAAGACTCTCAGCATGGAGGAAGGCGCGACCCTTCAGGGAAGCACCCAGATCGGAAGCTAGTCGCCGAGCGTATCTATTTTTCAAAAAAGCCGCATCCTCGGATGCGGCTTTTCTTATGGGGAGGGGGGGGCTTTGCTTCGCAAGAGTTTCATGAACGAACGGTCAATCCCCTATGATCTGCCCGGATGGCCGAATGTCACCGTTCGTGCCATTTTGAAAATAAGTGTGGAGGCCGAACTATCGGGCTACCGGGAGCGACAAAGATTCCTTTGGCTGGATCTGCCGGCCCTTCGGGAAAGTCTTGAGGCAGGCAAGGCGAGTTTTGATCCAGGGGACCTCCAGCCGCCTTTCATTTCCCTGCCGAAGGCCTGTCGTGCGGCGGCCGGGGCGTTGAAAGATGGAGCGGTTCTTATGTTTGTGGACGATGAGTTGGTCACGGACCCTGATCAATTGGTCGAGCTCCGAAGGGGTAGCCACGTGCGCTATTTGCGCTTGTTTGCCCAGCGTGGAATATAGTGACTTTTAATACAACGATGAGTGAGAAAAATTTCCCTAAGGAAACACTGA
>CBFHQJ010000035.1:0-46440 GCA_965657795.1 Akkermansiaceae bacterium | reverse complement strand
ACTATCCCATGAGCGATGTGATTGAGATCCTCGATGCTCACGATGCCCAGGGAACGGTTTCGATCGGGAATGAAACCTGGAGCTACGAGCCCTCTAATACCGGTTCTGGCACCTTCATCCTTCTTGGAAACGACCTGAGCGGGGTGGATCTCTCATCCGGTCCTTCCATCACACAGTTTGAGAGCAATCCTATTTTCATCCCCTCCGGAGACAGTGCCACGCTTTCCTGGCAGGTCTCTCCTCCATTCTCGGCAGTCTCGATCGACAATGGTATTGGAAACGTTCTGACACAGACCAACGGCAGTGGCTTCGGCAGCATTTCGGTTTCACCGAACACCAGCACGATCTACACCATCACTGCGACAAACATCGATGGCGACACCTCCCGCAGCACCAGCCTCTTCGTTGATGTCGACCCCTCCACTCCCCGCATCAATGAGTTTTCGGCGGATACCGCATCCGACGGTCTTCTCGATGAAGACGGTGACAACGAAGACTGGGTTGAGATCTATAACCCCGGCCCCAATGCCGCGGACCTTTCCACTTTTTATCTAACCGATGACAATACTGTTCTAAATAAGTGGGCTCTCCCCTCGGTTGTGATGCAACCGGATACCTACCTGATTGTTTTCGCATCTGGTAAAAACAGGACGACTGTCGGAAGCCAGCTGCACTCGAATTTCAGACTCTCAGCCAACGGAGAGTATCTCGCCCTGACCCGCGACGACGGGATTGGCGGCTTTGCGGTCGCAGGAGAGTTTTCGCCGGAATACCCTGCGCAGGAAGAAGGCTTTTCTTATGGATTCGCACCCGACGGGCTTACGCTCGGTTACCTGGAAACACCGACACCCGACGCAGCCAATGGACCGGTCGCCCTAGGTTTCGTAGCCGACACCACCTTTGACATCGATCGAGGATTCTTCACCACACCCTTCAACCTTACGATAAGTTCAGCAACTCCGGATGCTCAGGTCCGCTACACAACCGACGGTTCGGAACCCACCGCAAGCACCGGGGCGATTTACTCCGGGCCAATCACCATCAGCTCTACCACGACGATTCGGGCGGCCGCCTTCAAGGCCGGCTTCTTCGAAACCAATGTGGATACCCACACCTATTTCTTTCTCGAAGATGTGCGAACCCAGTATGCCAACGGAGTGGCGCCAAGCGGTTGGCCAACCGGTTCGGAGAACGGCCAGCTCTTCAACTACGGGATGGATCCAGACATTACCAACCGCTACACCGCACAGGAGATGAAGGATGCTCTTTCAGCAATCCCCTCCATCGCGATCTCCACCAATCAAGCGAACCTCACCGGAAGTGGAGGCCAGGGAATCTACGTGAATCCAGGCTCCCGCGGCAGAAGCTGGGAGCGACCGGCTTCGTTCGAAGTCATTCATCCCGATGGCACCACCAGCAATGTGCAGAGCAATTGCGGCATCCGCGTTCGAGGCGGATTTAGCCGGAGTAAAAGCAACCCGAAACACGCGTTCCGGATTTTCTTTAGAAGCGAATACGGTGACGGGAAACTCGATTACCCCATGTTCGGATCAGAAGGCGTTGACCAGTTCGATAAGCTTGATCTGCGAACGTCGCAGAACTATTCCTGGGCTTTCCAGAATGACTCCTCGAACACCTTTCTTCGGGAAGTTTTAGGACGTGATTTACAGCGCGCATTTGAACGACCCTACACCCGCAGCCGCTACTATCATCTCTATCTCAACGGAGTTTACTGGGGACTTTTCATGACCCAGGAAAGAGCCGAGGCGAACCACGGGGAAGCTTACCTCGGTGGAGACGACCAGAACTACGATACCATCAAATCCGCCGGAAGTAGTGGTGGCTACAACACGGAAGCGACCGATGGCTCCTTTGCGACCGGAAGTGATTGGAACACCCTTTGGAACATGGCGAGAAATCAACAAGCCGCTCCAACCACCGCGAACTTCATGATGATGCAGGGGCTCAATGCAGATGGATCGAGAAACCCGTCTCTCCCCATCTACCTCGATGTCGACAACCTCATCGATTACCAAATGATCATCGGCTACACCGGCAACTACGATGCCCCCCTCTCCGACTTCGTGGGAGCCTCCAACAACTGGTATACTGTCCGCGACCGCGAGCGTGACAGCTTTGGATTCCAGTTCTTTGTCCACGACGGTGAACACTCCATGGGCGCGGGAGGCAAATGGAACGGGGCCAATGATCGGATTAATACCTCCAATGGTTCCGGAAGTCGGGGCGCATACAATAAAAGCAACCCATCCTTCCTTCACTTTGATCTCGCCGATGGCACCGAGGAATATCGTTTGCGATTCGCCGACCGGGCCCACCTTGCTCTTTTCAACGGAGGGCAACTGACGAGAGACCAGGTTTTTGGTCTTATGGATTCACGCCGCTCCACCGTCGCCGATGTCATTATTGCGGAATCAGCCCGCTGGGGTGATTCCAAACGAACAGACCCGCTTGACGAGCAAGATTGGATTAATGCGGTAAACAGCTTGATCGGAGTCATCAACAATCGCAGCGACGACTTTCTTGGACACCTTCGCCTGGCCAACTTATACCCCGACCTTGCCGCTCCAACATACTCCCAACACGGAGGCGATGTCGCCCCGGGAACTTCCATCAATGCCATCGTCCCGACAGCGGGAACGCATTTCTACTACATGATTGGAACCGGCGATCCGGATGAGACCGACTGGCAGGATGCTCTCGACCCCCGTCTTCTTGGTGGCAACGCGAATCCAGCAGCAGCAATGCTGGCCATCAATGGAGGTGGCGGGGGCGGCGTTGTTGAAACCGATTACATCAGCAACGGAGAAAGCTGGAGATACCTTGATGATGGAAGCAATCAGGGCACCGCCTGGCGCGCGCCCGCCTTCAACGACTCCGCATGGGATTCCGGTTCCGCGGAACTCGGTTATGGAGATGGTGATGAAACCACCGTCGTAGAATCGGGACCTAACAATGCTAAATTTGCCACAACCTACTTCCGGAAAAACGTCAACATTCCGGACCCTTCAATCTTCGGAGACTTTCAGCTCCGAATCATCTATGACGATGCTTACGTTGTTTACGTCAACGGCACGGAAGCGGCCAACCACCCCAACCTGCCCGCCAACCCGTCCTTCGACTTGTATTCGGGGAACACTGTGGGCGACAACGCCATCGACACCATCTCCATCCCTACTTCCGCGTTCTCTGCGGGGCAAAACACCATTGCTGTGGAGATTCACCAAGGGAATGCCGGCAGCTCTGATATGAGCTTCGACCTTTCCCTCACCGGGCGTCCGGCTGGAGGAGGCGACAGCGTTGTCCTCAATCTTCCGGAAACCATTACCGTCCATCTCGGGAGAATGGAGCGCGATGAACCAGGCCTTCTTCTCGACGGCCGAACCAGCAAGCCCAACCGACATTGTCATCAGCGAAGTTCACTACCACCCAACCGAACCGACTGCGGCCGAACTGGCGGTCGATCCTACCTTCGACCAGGACGACTTCGAATTCATCGAAATTCTCAACATCGGGTTCAGCACCGTGGACCTGGGAGACGCCGCCTTTATTCTCATTCCAATTGGCAATGAACTTGAAGGAGTGGAATACACCTTCCCCCAAGGAACTTTAATCGATCCAGGCCAGCGCCTCGTCATCGCAGCCAATTCCGAAGCCTTCGCCGCGCGATATCCCGGAGTTGCAATTGCCGGTGACTACTCGAGCCGGCTTTCCAATACCGGAGAATGGATCACCTTGGTCGACAAGGATGGCAACGTAATTGACAGCTTCCGCTACAACGACATTGCCCCATGGCCCGAGACTGCAGATGGAAACGGACCTTCGCTGGTTCGGAATAATTCTGGCTCGGATCCAGACCCAACGCTTTCGACCAGTTGGAGTGCCAGCCCCGCCAACGGAGGAAGCCCCGGCACTGCTGACGGAACCCCGTTTGAAGGTGACCCGCTTGCCGACCTGGATGGAGATGGCTTCGTTGCTATTATTGAATACGCCCAAGGACTGTCTGATACCGTCTTCTCGGCCGAAGAACACCTCGACGCTTCGACGATTAATCTGAACGGAACCATCTATCCCTCGGTGAGCTACCGGGAGGATCCTGATGCCACTGAAGCCGCCATCTCAGTCGAGGTCTCCCCGAGTTTGGCAAACGGGTCCTGGATGGGTGGCGGGACCTCTTTGATCTTCGTCAGCACCGCAGATGATCCTGATGGCATCCCCCGCCACACCTACCGGCTGAGCGCCCCATTCGACTTCACCTCACGCCAGTTCTTCAGGCTCAAGGTCACCTACTAAATTCAACCACGAGCACAAAAAATCGAGTCCCCGCAAAGGGACTCGATTTTCTTTGAAGGAGATGAGAACCTTTCTATTAGAATTGATAGTTCATGTAGAACTGGATTTGGCTGCCATCATCGGCGCGGTCATCAGGTGTCTCGAGTGGAATCGCATAATCGACTGCCAAAGGTCCTATGCCCGGAAGATTGAGACGAACTCCAATTCCTGCATCACTCGCTAGGTTGCTAGTGGTGAAGTCCCAGGAATCCGAGTTTACAAATCCGGCATCATAGAAGATCGCACCTCTCACCTGGCCTATGACCGGGAAGGTCAGCTCAAGCGAACCAAAAGCACTGGTTGCTCCACCAAAAACTTCCTGAGTGGCATTCGGGCCAGTGTCATCACGTGGACCGATGTCACGGAATTGGAATCCACGAAGATCGCGGGGACCACCAAGAAACTGGCGTTCAAAAATTGGGATACGGTCGTTGTCACCATGACTATCAACCACCGTCATGGAACCACGCGCAGTTAGAATGGTGTCAAAAGGAAGGGCCCAGTGCTTGGTGCCGGACGCCGACACCGTAAAGGTCTCCACGTCACCACCTAGAAGACCACCGGCGTAGGTGATTCCAAGATCAACCTTATGACCTTTACGGGGCAACTGGTTACTGTCACGACTGTCGTAAACGTAATTTAGCGAAAGCGCGCTCCGAAGATACTCGTCTTCTTCATCCCGAAAGGCTTGGGAAGTATCGCTCTCGGCTTCGATCTCGATTGATTCGATGCGGTATTCTCCCTTGACGTAACTACGACGGCCAACAGGCTTTCGCAGGAAGACCGAGGCTCCAATATTGGTTTGATCGAATTCCGGGCTTAGGAAAATGAGATCTCGGTAATAAAGATCCGTCCCGAGTGAAAGTTTCTGACCGAGGAACCATGGCTCTACAAGGGAGACACGAAAATCAGTCCGCTGGGCACCAATTTGCAGGTTCACGCTGAAGCGCTGGCCTCCTCCGGTGAAACGTCCCCAGTTCGTGATATCGAAGTTGGATTGCTCAAGGTTGATTCGTCCAATGACACTATCGATGGAGCTAAATCCGAGACCGAAGTTGATTGTCCCCGTCTTGCCCTCCTGGACTAAAATATTTACGTCGCGGTAGCCATCTTGCGAACTGTTGGAACCTGTGACTTGCACGTCTTGAAAATATCCCAGATTTTTAAGTCGACGCTTCGTGGTTTCCAAATCCACCGAGTTGTAATTTTCACCCGGACGCATGGGCACCTCTCGACGAATCACGCGGTCCTGACTCTTGGTGTTCCCTTGAATGTTCACGCGTCCCACCCGTTTCCGGGTTCCTGGGGTGATGCGGTAAAAAATGTTCACCTTTGATCCCTTGGTCTCACGGACATCAGGAACGACCGCCACATCGGCGTATCCACGCGAACCATAGTAACTGCGGATCATCCGGATATCATCCCTCATCTTCTTGGAGGAATAAGGCATATTCCCAATGAGGCTCAGAGCGGGCATCAGTTCTTCCTTCTTGAAAATCTTGATATCAGGGAAAGCAATCGCGTTCACGGTGTAGCGAGGCCCTTCAACCACGGGAATGACCAGATCCACTCCGTCACCCTTCCGGGGAATTCGCTTTGGCGAACCAACTCTTGCCCGCCAGAAACCTTTACTCTTATAAAAGTCCTCCAGCTTATCGATATCTTCTTCGAGAATCAAAGCGTTGATGCGACCGGACTTCGAGAGAAAGGAAAACCATCCTTTTTCCTTCGTCGCCATTTCCTTTCGCAAATCGGCGTCCTTCAAGATCCGATTACCCTCGAAACGAATATTGAAAACCTCATTCTTCTCGCCTTCCCCGATCAAAAAGACCAGGTCCGCGTAGCCGGCTTTACCAGTAGACTGGAGACGGTGGCTGACGGTGACATCCGGGTATCCGTAGTCTTCATAATACTTTTCAATATTACGACGAGCTTTCACGATCTCGGCATCACTCAGGATTTGGCCAACCGTCACCTTCGTTTCCCCGGCCAATTTTTTGTCGGAGAACTTCACGTTCCCATCAAATCCAACTCCGCGGATCAGCGGGCGCGTTACGACCTCAGCAATCACCTTCACTCCACCACCGACATCCTCGGCAAAAAACTCCACGTCATCGACCAGCCCACTTTCATAAAGTGTGCGAATATCGCCATCGAGCATGGTCTGGGAGTAGGTCTTGCCCGGAGCGACTGCCATGTGAGTCCGTAAGCGGGCCTCGTTCACGGTCTTGGCTCCGCGATAGCGAATTTCCACCGCTGTGATCTTCTTGTCGTCAAAAAGAGCGGCCTCGCTCAAAAAATCCTGCGCAGTCGCGCAACCCACCATAACCGGGCTGGTGAATAATAGGCTCCCCAGGGTAAACGCCTTGAGAGATTGTTTTGGAGTCACAGATGATCGCATAAAGTGAAATATTTCGTTCTTAGGACCAATTACGCCGATCACAGCGCTCCCAGTCAAGGTCAATGAACTGTCAACTTGGACACCAGCGCCAAAAAAGCGCTCAAAGAAATCCCTTTTCCCTCCCTTGACCTCTCCGCAATACCTCCCTAGCTTCTCGCCCCCGCGAAAAGCGCAAAATTTAAGCAGTCATGAACATCCGCCTGGAGAAAAAAGAAAAGTGCCTCGCCACCCTCAGCATCGAGGTCCCCGCTGAAACAGTCGCCGAGGAGCGCGCCAAGGTTTTAAAAGCCTTCGTGACCCAGGCCCGCATCCCCGGTTTCCGCCCCGGCAAAGCGCCAAAGGCTGTCATCGAAAAAGCCCACGGCGAAGACATTTCACAGGAAGTGGAATCACGACTCATCCAGAACAGCTTTCAGGAAGCTCTTAAGGAGAACGAAGATCTCAAGGTTCTTAATGTCAAGAACCCTGAAAACGTGACGCACCAAGCGGACGGCTCCTTCACATTCGATGCCGAGCTCATCACCTCCCCCGAATTCACCCTCCCTGATTATAAAGGACTGGACATCGAAATTCCGAAAGCAGAAGTCACTGACGAGATCGTCGACGAAAACCTTGATCAACTCCGTCAGCGCTTCGCCGACTACGAGGACATCGAGGGCCGCGCCGCCGAAAAAGGCGACCTTGCGGTGATCGACTACACCGCCACCATTGATGGCAAGCCACTCGACGAAGTCGGTGGTGAGCAGGCCAAGCCACTTGCTTCAAATGAAGGTTACTGGATCCGCCTCGACGAAGAAGCCTTCTTCCCGGGCTTCACCGACGGACTTGTCGGCACCAAGCCGAACGATGACAAGGAGATCACCGTAACTCTTCCCGACGACTTTCCCATCGAAGCAATTCGTGGTATGGAGGCCGTATTTGCAGTCACCGTCACCGGACTCAAGAGCGAAAAGCTCCCCGAACTGGACGACGACTTTGCTAATCAAATCGAACAGGGCAAGTCGCTCGACGACATCAAGGCCCTCATTCGCGATGACCTCGATATGCGTCAGAAACGCCAGCTCGAAGAGATTAAGATCAACGGCGTCCTCGCCAAGCTCAATGAACTCGTGGACTTCGACGTACCAGAGGATTTCCTTCAGTCCGAAACCCAGGGCCAGGCCGACGCCATGGTCAAAGAGGGCATGGAAGCAGGCATGTCCGAAGACGAGGTCCAGGAACGTCAGGCCGGACTCTTTGAGGAAGCCCAGGTTCGCGCCAAGAGCAGCCTCAAGACAAACTTCCTTCTCACCGAGATCGCCGAAGCCGAATCACTCAAAGTTGAGAACAGCGACATGCTCCAGCGAGTCACGATGATGGCAAAACAAGCCAAGAAGCCCGTTAAAGGATACATGAAGGAACTTCAAAAATCCGGTCAGCTTGGTAACATTCGCCAAAATATGCTCTTCAGTAAGGCCATTGACTTTCTGGTCGAGCACGCGAACGTGACAGAGGTAGAACCTGAAACCGAAGAAAAATAATTCATGATCCCAACCTCTGAATCCGGAGATTCCACTCCGCAGAACAACTACTACATCCCCACTGTCATCGAGTCCGATGGCCGTGGCGAGCGGGCCTTTGACATCTACTCCCGTCTCCTCAAGGACCGCATCATCTTTATTGGAACCGGCATCGATGATGGCGTGGCCAACTCGGTCATCGCCCAGATGCTTTTCCTCCAGATGCAGGATCCTAAAAAGGACATCCACATCTACATCAACTCACCAGGTGGATCAGTCACCGCTGGTCTCGCCATTTACGACACCATGCAGTTCCTGACCTGTGACGTGAACACCTACTGCATTGGAATCTGCGCCTCCATGGGTTCGGTTCTTTTGACCGCCGGAACCAAAGGCAAGCGTTTCGCTCTTCCCAACTCACACGTCATGATCCACCAGGTCAGCGGCGGGGCCCAGGGAACAGCTGCCGATGTCGAGCGGACTGTTGAGTTCATGTATAGTTTGAAGCGTCGCCTCAATGACATTCTTGCCCACCACTGTGGCAAAACCGCCAAGGAACTCGAAACTGCTTCCGATCGCGACAACTACATGTCTGCGGAGGAAGCTGTAGCTTTCGGCCTTGTCGATAAAGTCCTCGAGAACAAAAAGGAGCTTCCCGAGCCAAAGGAAAGCTAAGCTCTCCGGACCCAATTCATTTCAAAAGCGGCAGTCTCCGGACTGCCGCTTTTTCATGACCCTTTTACTTCTCGGACGGATGTTTGTAGCCGTCACGATAAGGCCGGGCCAAATGTTTATTGGCTTCCTCATCATTTTTGATTTTTCGGGCCACCGCATCCCACTCCAATGATCGGCCCAACTTTTGCGACATGTTCGCAAGAATGCATGCCGAAGTAGATCGATATCCTTCTTCAATATCAGCGACCGGACGCCCGCGATCTCCAGTCCGCAAAAGGAGATCCCGCATGTGACCACGGACAGCCGGAGCAACATGCTTTTCGATCCCCTCTTCAGTTTGATCCTCCGGATACTCCTCGAGTTCAAAAACAACCTTGCCGCTCAACTTTTTCCCTTTCCCTCGCGGAGTGAACTCCCATTTGTGAACGTCAGCCTTCAAAGTTCCTTTTTCTCCATAGATGAAAAAGGCCCATGGAAATTCGGGATCAGGAGCGTCACCCCACGTGCGATGATTCCACACCACCTCCAAATCATCGAAGGAAAATGTCGCGGTTTGGGTGTCCGGGATGTTGGCGATACTCTTCTTATCAACGTAAATTCCACCGCTTGACGAAACCCGGTTCACCTCGCCGAGCCCCAGCATCCAGCGAACGGCATCCAGCATGTGAATGCACATATCTCCCACGATTCCGTTACCATATTCTTCGAACGCCCGCCAACCGCGCGGATGGGCCACCGTGTTGAAAGGTCGCATCGGAGCCGGCCCGGTCCACAAATCCCAATCCAGATGACCTGGCACCGGAGCGAGAGCCTGCTCCGCAGTCTTGCGAGATCTCATATGATAATAACAGCACACCTCCGCATGGCCGACCTCTCCCAACAAGCCCGCATCCACCACTTGCTCCTTGGCATCCTGAAGATGAGGCGTGGAACGCCGCTGTGTTCCGACCTGAACCACACTTCCTTTTTTCCGGGCCGCATCAAGAATGGCCTGCCCCTCGGCAATATCCACCGAGACCGGCTTCTGAAGATAAAGATCGGCACCAGTCTCGATCGCCGCCATCGCCGGCAAGGCATGCCAATGATCGGGAGTATCAATCAAAACAAGATCTGGTTTCTCCCGATCAAGAAGCTCCTGATAATTCTTAAACATGGGTGGCTTCTTGCCATTTAACTGCCGCTTTGAAACGATATCCGCCGCTCCCGCAAGCATCTTGGAGTCAACATCACAAAGCCCCACGACCTCAACCGGCGCCACCTGAATTAATCGCAAGAGGTCGATCTTGCCATACCAACCCGAACCGATCAAAGCGACCCGCTTCTTAACATCACCAAACTCCCCGTAGTTCGCAGCTTGCGATTTGGAAGTCATCAAAAACGGAGCCCCTGCGAAAGCTGCAGATCCTGACACAAAAGATCGTCGATTCATCGTTGCCAAAAGTGAGGGATTGCTGCTGCCTTGTCCAATCCTTACCTCGACCTATTTAAATCCCCGACTATCTTAACATATGGACTGGAAGAGAATCATCATCGGAAAATGGTCGTGGAAGCGCCCATTCCACACCCTCTTCTGGTGCTACGTTCTGCTCGCTCTTTACGGCTGTTTCATGGCCGACAACATCATCTTTCAGCCTCCCGGAACTCCCTACCCCAAAAATCGCGCCGGGATTTCCAGTCTCGGGGAAGGGGAAGAAGCCGTCGCCATTTTGCACCTCAAACCCGGGCCCGGGATGCCCACCATCCTTTGGTCGCACGGGAATGCTCAAAACCTTGAGTCTCTTAAGCCAGCCCTCGAATCATTTCACATCAAAGGCTTTGGCGTCATCTCATATGACTACCCCGGTTACGGCGAGAGTGGTGGCAAGCCGACCGAAAAAGGCTGCTACCGCGCCATCGAAAAAACCTACCGCTATCTCATCGACGATCAAGGCGTCGCTCCAGAGAACATTATTTTGGTGGGACAATCGGTTGGCTCCGGTCCCACCTGCTGGCTCGCCTCCCGGTCAAAACACCATTCCGTGGTGCTCATTTCCCCCTTTCTCAGTGCCTACCGGGCCGTTACCCACATCCCCATTTTTCCCGGCGATCGCTTTCCAAACTACCGCCATCTGAAGAAGGTCGAATCCCCCCTCCTTGTCATTCACGGTGAGGAAGACCAGGTCATCCCGTTTTCGAATGGTAAAAAGCTCTTTGAACTCTCCCCTTCGGACGACAAAAAGCTCATCCCCGTCCCAGGTGCCGGACACAACGATCTTTTTCTGAAGAGCGACTTCAACCTCCCCCGGCTTCTTTTCGAATGGACCGCAAAGTGACCCGGCTCAGGCTCGACGGGTTGGCTTGACGAAATTGCTTCAATCCATAGTTTCTCAACATGAGCGATCAAGAGTGGCGGGTATTGGACGGCGAGGGAAATGAACAGGGCCCCTACTCATTTCAGGATCTGCAGTCCTACTACGCTTCCGGGAACATCACGTACGAGACCATGATCTGGACCGAAGGTCTGGAGGCATGGGTTCCCGCCGGGCAAGTGGAGGGCCTCTTGCCAGATGTGCCCCATGTCGTCCCTCTTGCGCCAGCCCCAACCGTTGCCGCTGCCGCGCCAATGGCTCAGCCTGTCGCAGCCGGTGGGATCAATCTGAGTCCGCAAATCTCCGGCGTCGCACCAAGCGCAGCTCAAGGACAACCTCCGTCCGAAGCACCCGCCAAAACCGGAGCTCCGACTTGGTTGAGTATTGTCACTATCGCCAGCGGCGTCATTGCCCTGATCCTCTACTTCTTTCCCTGGGTTTCCGTCTCACAAGATATGAACTTTTTCAAAGTGGAGAAGAATATCGTCAAGATCGCCACTCAGACCGGGATGCAATCCATTATCCAGAGTGAAACCATTACCGACAAGGCGATTGCCGAACAAGCCAAACAATTTGGGGTCTCGGAGGACGAAATACGAAAGGAAATCGACGGAGATGGTGAAAAAGATGACTCCGGGGAAGAAAACTATAAGAGTTCAACCCTCAATCTAATTGCCCTCATTGCCATCGGAGTTGGTATCTTCCTTGCCTTGATAGGACTCCTCAACAAGGCCAAGGTTTTAACGATGATGGCGCAGCTTCTTTTCGCAGCTTCCGCGATTCTTATCGGGGTTCAAATGGCCCAAAAATTTCCGATGATCAAAGCTTACATCGAGCTTCAAGAGGACGCGCAGAAAGCCATCGATGAATCCGTAAAAGCTCAGGAGGAAATGGATAAAGCCCTCACCACCATGACCGAGAAGGCAGCTGAGGCGGTTGATGAAATAGAGGACAAGGAGGCTAAAGCCAAGGCTGAGGCTGATCTGGAGAAGCAGGCCACCGAGAGAAAAAATGAAATGGCTAAAGCCAAAGCAAAAGCCTCCAATCGCTACAAGACTGCCTTTGAGCCCAGCTGCTTCGTCACGGTCGGCATACTTGGAATCTCAATTTTGCTCGTCGTGGTTACCATGTCCACCGGTGACGGTTCCACTCTCATCGTCGCAAACCCCGGCCTTCAGCCACTGCAACAACCTGGCCAACCACAACAACCGGCACCGCCGCATCAACCAGGTAGCGGACTCAAGTTTCACTAGGAGCCAAATGGCCAGAAGGTCTTGATCAGATCCTTCACCTTGCCCGTCCCGATCGCAGGTTTTTCCTCATCCAAAATCTGGGCGTAGCGAATCAAGCCCAGAGCCGTGGCATACTGGGGATCCTTGAAGTAAGCATGCACGCCGCTCACATCCGGCTGCTCCGGCTTGTAAACCGGAAGATCGAAGACTTCACACGCCAACTCACCGATCCCTCGCATCTGGCTGGTTCCACCCGTCAAAAAGACGCCGGTTCCGATCTGCTCCAACGCGCCGGAGGGCAACCCTTCAATCACGAGTTCGAAGGCTTCTTCAAGCCTCCCACGGATGACATCGTTGAGAACCTGCCGTTTGATTTCAATCGGCGGGAATCCCTTCTCATCCTCCACTTTCACAATCCCAACCGAACTAGCCGGATCAGCGGATGCGTTGCCCTCGGCAATCTTAACCTTCTCCGCTTTTGAAAATGGAATGTGGGTCACCAGGTGAATATCATTCGAAACATGATTGCCTCCCACGGGAACACAACCCGAAGCGGCAATGGCGCCGTCGATATAAAGAACGTAATCGGTCGTCTCGCCACCAATATCGATCACAAGCGCCCCGTCTTCCTTCCGCTCCCGGTTCAGACAAATCTGGGCCGAAGCGATGGGCGCAAAAACGACGTCATCAACATCGAGCGGAATTTCCCGAACACATTTGATGCTGTTCTGGATGCGGGTCCGCACCCCGTGCACGATGTGGTAGTCGGCTTCAAGACTCCGCCCCAAAAGACCATAAGGAACCGTCGAGTGGGCCTGACCATCGAGGGTGAAGTGCCGGGCAAGATGGTGAAGATAAACGTGCTCGCTCGGAATCGCAATGTCCCGGGCGATCTCCTTGACCTCCTCAAGATGATGACGATCAACCTCCTGCTCGTCCTCGGGCAGGCGAAAGGTCCCGGTATTATTGACGCCCTTGATATGGGCTCCCGTGACGGAGAGAAAAACGCTTTTGATAACAACATCGCTCACATCCTCTGCCTCAAGCAAAGCTGACTTCACGCAAGCACGAACCTGCTTGTAATCGGCGATCTCCCCTTTTCTCACGCCTGCCGAACGGGTCTCGCCCATTCCCAGGATTTTTGCGGATTCGTCAGGTTTGATCTCAGCCACCACCATCACGGTCTTGGTGGATCCAATCTCGAGACCTACGTGAATCTTGGAACGTGCCATGGGATCAATCTACGCTTCAACGATAGTGAATCGGAACAAAGCGACGGGGGATGAGGTTTACTTTTGCGAGCGATTTCCCCTGCAGTTCAGCGTGGGAAACGAGTTTTACTAAATTTTTAATTTGCCGTTCCTGATCGTAGTAGGAAAACGTCGCCAAAGTGCCATTGAGAGTCTTCATCTCGAGCATGATTTCATCTTTTACCACGACCCAGGCAGGCCGCTCGATTCCTTCAAACTTATCATTCGCACGCCTGACCAGTTCCAAGGCAAAATTCAACCCCTTATGCTCGATGCTATGTCCGTCTTCGATCTGGCTCGATTCGGCAGACTGGACCATCACCACCGGAAGTTTCTCCCCAACCTTCCAGAGTTCAGCGGAATCACACCGGAAAGCAATCCCCTCTTCATCAACAAGGAGTCCACTTTCGCGATCGCGTTCTTTAATCTTGAGCGACCGGCAGGCCACCCAGGCAACAGGATGTCGTTCTTCGACCTCGATTTTGAGGACACCCGGCAATCTCCGACTCACTTTAGCGGACTTGATTTCAGGAAGCGCTTCAATCGAAGCCTGCAGTTCGTCGGTATCGATGGCGAAAATGGTCTTATTTAAATCGATCCCAGTCTTCAAGACGCAACGTTTCTCCGTCAGAAAACGGGTCTTCTCCCCATCCAAAGTCTGAATCTTCAGCTCATCAATTTCAAACTCACTGTTCTCCACAAAAAGCTTCTGCCAACCGTAACTTGAGCCAATACCAACCCCCACCATCGCCAAAATCGCAACTCCCACTTTCATAAATCGCGCGCAGAATTTCACGCAGTCGAAGAACATAATCCGTGGCGAATTCACCTTGAGGTGGAGCATGCGCTCACGGGATTTACGGGTTCGAGTTGAGGTGCGGCGGGAAAACATGGGATGGAATGGTCAGGGCCTCGCGGCCAGAGAAAGCTCGGCAATCTTCACGCAAAGATCTCCAAAGGAATAACCGGCCGCAGCCGCGCCCATGGGCAACAAACTGGTTTCGGTCATCCCGGGAATAGTATTGGCTTCTAAAACGTAAGGATTTCCGAACGAATTCAACAACACATCGACCCGAGAGTAAACCTCTATTCCTAGCGCATCGTACGCTTTTTTTGCCGCAACCTGCACAATCCTTGTCTCCTCGGGCGTCAAATCGGCCGGACAGGTGTATTGGCTACCCACTTCTTTGCCGCTCAGCCAAGGGTATTTCGTCTCCATATCGTACCAATCTCCCTCCGGCGGAGCGATTTCCACGACTGGAAAGACCTCGCCATTGAGCACCCCCACCGTAAGTTCACGCCCCTCCACAAATTCCTCCACCAACAAATCAGAGCTAAATCCAGCCGCATGCTCCATAGCAGCGATAGCCTCGGATTCCTCTTTCACCACCCGAATCCCAACGCTGGACCCTTCGCGCGGAGGTTTGACTACGAATGGAACCGGCATCTTCGGCAACATTACCCCGTTTGAGCAATCAACGAGTTCCGAACCAGGCGTCGGAACATCATGCTCAAGAAAACAATCCTTGCTGAGATTTTTGTCAAAAGCCACCTCGCTGCTCTTAACACCCGCTCCGGTGTAGCGAATGCCAAGTTCCTCGAGGTATCGCTGCAAGCCACCGTCTTCCCCGAAAGTTCCATGAATGACATTGAACGCCAGATCAGTCCCCTCCGGCATTTTTGGAGCGGTATCCACCACATCAACCCCCACCGCTCGATATCCCTTCTTCTGCAGCGCCTTCACCACGGCCTTGCCGGAAGCGATCGAAACCTCTCTTTCAGTTCCGGGTCCCCCCATGAGAACGGCAATCAGCATTTCCTCTGTCAATTTCATCTTGCTGCAAACTTCTCTTCTCAAATGACATCTTTCAATTTTCAATTTTCGGAATTGAATGACCCCGCACAATGCCGGATTCCCGAACATATCGACCAGTCGACCGATTTTATTATTTCGGTCTTCTTGTTTACCTAACTTCCCAGTTCTTGTTCACGATCTGGGACCCTCTTCACCGGATCTTCCGCCTCCCGGGCTTTGCAATCATCCTTTTGGTCTTGGTTCAGGTCCTTTTCCCAAGATTTCGTGCTTCGGGACTCGCAAATATGATCGCAATTTTCATAATTCTGGGTTCTCTAATCTTCATTGTTTTAAGTTACGCCACATGAAATTTCTCACCTCCTTCCTCGCCCTCATCGCCTGCGCTTTAGGCCAGACGCGCCCCAACGTAGTAATTGTCATCACCGACGACCAAGGCTACGGCGACCTCGCCTGCCACGGCAACCCGGTCATCAAGACCCCCAATCTCGACAAACTCTACTCAGAGTCGACCGTTCTCACCGACTACCACGTGGCTCCCACCTGTTCGCCAACCCGCGCCGCGCTCCTAAGCGGCCACTGGACCAACCGCACCGGCGTCTGGCACACCATCATGGGACGCTCCATGATCCGTGAGAACGAAGTCACTCTCGGCCAACATTTCCAAAAAGACTACGCCACCGCCATGTTCGGTAAGTGGCACCTCGGAGACAACTATCCCTATCGTCCCGAAGACCGGGGTTTTGAAGAAGTCTACCGTCATGGCGGCGGAGGCGTTGGCCAAACTCCCGATGTCTGGGACAACTCGTATTTTGACGGAGCCTATTTCCACAATGGTAAGATCGAAAAAGCGAAAGGCTTCTGCACCGACGTCTTCTTCGAGCAGGCCAACAATTTCATCAAAAGTGCCGCCAAGAAAGACGAGCCTTTCCTTGCCTACATTTCCCTGAATGCTCCTCACGGCCCCCTTCACGCTCCACAGAAATACATGGACATGTATCAGGACCAAAAGGCAGGCATCGCCGCCTTCTTCGGCATGATCACCAACATTGATGACAACGTCGGTAAAACCCGCAAGCTTCTCACCGACCTGGGCATTGAGGACAACACCATTTTCATCTTCACCACGGACAACGGCACCGCAAGCGGAGCCAACGTTTTCAACGCCGGAATGAAGGGCAAAAAGGGTTCTCCCTACGATGGCGGACACAGGGTTCCCATGTTCATTCACTGGCCCGCCGCCGGTCTCAACGAACACCGTAAAATTGAAACACTCACTCACGCCATCGACTTCGTTCCGACCCTCATGGACGTCTGTGAAGTCCCAAATTCCGCAGAGGTTAAATTCGATGGTGTTTCGCTCAAGAATCTCATCGATCCCAGTACCGACACCCAGTGGCTGGATCGCTACATCATCACCGATTCCCAGCGAGTCATCGACCCCATCAAGTGGCGTCAATCGTCGGTCATGTCCCAGCAATACCGCCTGATTAACGGCAAGGAACTTTACGACATCAAGGCAGACCCTGGTCAGCAAAAAAATATCGCCAAGAAGAACCCGGAGCAGCTCGAAAAAATGCGAGCCTTTTACGAGGCTTGGTGGACCGAGCTTAAACCCACATTTGCCAAGACCACTGAAATCTACCTTGGCCACCCCAACGATCGCGTTTCAACGCTCACCGCACACGATTGGCTCAACACCGGTCCTCCCTGGAATCAGGGCCACATCCGCAAGGCTAATGCTTACGGGAAAATCGACCTCAAAAAGCAGAGAAAACACAAAGGCTACTGGGCTGTCAAAGTTGTCGCAGACGGAACCTATAAAATCAGCGCCTACCGCTGGGCACCGGAAGCAAACCACCCCATCATAGCGGGACTGCCCGCCGGAAAGGGCGTACCAGGATCATCGAAAGCCTTCCGGGAAACTGTCGGCACAACGCTGCCAATCACTCAAGCCACTCTTCGCCTCAACGGCAAGGACCTTGAGACAAAGCCCGTTGGTGAAAAAGATGCCATGATTTCTTTCACCACCAAACTGACCAAGGGCTCCCACAAACTCGCCCCCGTCTTCCAAACCGACAAAGGAGAAATTGGCGCCTACTACGTCGTAGTCGAAAAACAAAAGTAACTGCAAGCTCTTGCTTTAAGATTCCAGAGACATCATCCCGCTACTCAAATGCTCGCCTTCTCCACCTGTTGGAATAACTCCCGCCACACCTGTGGAGAGGAAATGATCGATGAAATCCTCGAACTCGGCTTCGACACTCTGGAGCTGTCTCACGGGATGACCATCGCCAAGCTTCCAGGAATCAAAAAATCCTTCGCTGCCAACAAGTTCAAGTGCGTCGGAGTGCATAACTACTTCCCCTCGCCCACCGAGGTGATGATCGACGCGCCCGACGCCTACGAATTCTCGTCCGACAACAAAAACGAACGCGACAAGGCCTTTCGAGAAACCTTGAAGACCCTCGAAATCGCCCACGAATTCGGCGCTTACTACGTTGTTCTTCATATGGGATCAGTCGCCACCATGCCCCACAAAAAGTGGACCGGCGCACTTACCAAAAAACTCGCCGCGGGAGAACAGCTCAGCGACGATTATGCGGATGACAAACTCGAGTGCGTCAAGCGCCGCGAAAAACACGGACCAAAATACTTTGAACGGGCGATCGACACTCTGGAGCGGCTCATCGAACCCGCCAAGCAGGCGGGCGTGAAACTCGCCGTCGAATCTCGCTCCAAATACGAGGACGTTCCCGATGAGCGCGAGATGATTCGACTTCAAGAGCACTTCAAAGATTGCCCACAAATCGGATACTGGCACGACTTCGGCCACGTCGGCTTGAAGCACAACCTCGGTCTCCTTGACCACGACAAATGGCTCGGCAAAATGGCCCCCTACCTCATCGGCGCTCATTTGCATGACGTGCAGTGGCCAAAACGCGATCACCGGGTCCCCTTCACCGGTGAACTCCCCTACGATGATCTCCTCAAGCATTTCACACCCGAAATGCCATTCACCTGGGAACTCTCTCCGAGTCGAAAGACCGAGCATATCCTCCCGGCAGCCCAACTCTGGCGGAGAAAATACCACGAAACCGAGGCCATGCCTGACTACTGGCAGCCCAAAACGCCCTAGGCTTAATCCTCAATCTCGATCCCGAGCTCTTTTCTAAGCAGCAGATCCAAATCGGACTTTGCCGGAGAGAGACATTCCGACCTCCCGAGCTTGACGATCTGCACCTTCTTTTGGGTCTCACCGATTGCGAGAAAAAGATCTCTCCCATCGGGGAGACCCGCATAGCGGGTTGCGATTACCTTTCCAAGAAAGCGGCCATCTCCGCCCGCGCTGGTCATCATCTCCCCGGACTCCGAGCTTACCCCCTCAAAATTTGCCTCGATGGCTGAAGTGATGTGTTCCTGAATTTCCTGCGTCATCATCGCCAGAGAACCTAGGCCTGAAACAAACCAAGAAACCAGCCCCAACCATCAAAACGCTTCACTTTGGCCGGGGACCGTAATGAGGCATTTTGCCACCCAGTTCATAGCAGCCCAGATCAGGGGCTGGACCTTCAAAGCCGCGTGTCACATGTTCGATCGCCACCCCGGCATCAACACACTTTGCTGATTGCTTCAATTGAAGATCCACATCTTCAGGAGCATAGGTTTTGCCAAGCTGAGGCGGATTGGCTTTTTGAAAAACATCATAGTCGACCTCCAATCCATGCTCCTCATAACCGGTTGCTTTGTAAAAGGCCTCTAAACTCTGGTAGCGCCCAACCTTACCCTGAAATCCCCTCCACTTCAGAAACTTCTTCGCCGACTTCGGCATGAACCTGGTCCAATCGCAGAATACGGAAGCCCCAATGCGGGGCCCGTTTCGGATCCAGTGGACTTGAACTGAGCTCAAGGTCGTCATCAACCTTGGCTTTCATAAAGACCACCATGCCATCCAGAATCCCGGCATTCACGACCTTGCGCGTGAAAGAGATTTCCAAGGGCAAACTTGATTCCGTAATGGTGTTGAGATCGACCTCAACCACCGGCTCGGCCCTTCCCAGAAAGTGCTTCACCACCCCGAGATCGCAGCTCACCAATCCGTTGTATTCTGCATCGTAGGGGCGGCTCGCTTCCATGCTGGAGAAGTCGAATCCGTAAACATCTTCGAGCTCCCAAATGTAAGGTTCACGCCTGTCATCATGCATCGTCATCGGCTCACAATAAAATTCAAACTGGCTCGGTAAAATCAACCCGCCCGGCTTCAAAAGCCGGGCGCGCAAATCGCTCACGTTCGGAATCATCGCTTCGTCGAAGAGGAAATCGCCGATTTGTTCGTGCAGAATAACATCCACCTTTTCGTCTAATTACAGCTTCGTACTATGCACATCCTCGAAGTCAACATTCTCGATCCCGTTCTCGGCCGCCAGCATTTTGGCGTGCTCGATGATCGAGGAATGATCGACCGCATAAACCTGGCCCGCCCCCGCTCGCGAAGCCAAGGCGGCAAGAATCCCCGTCCCCGTTCCGAGGTCAATCACCCGATCCCCAGGTTTGATCTTTCGCTGGATCGCTTCGTGGTAAAAAGCCATCCGTTGCTTGTCCGCCAACATTCGTTCCTGCGTGTGTAAATCGGAAAAGTAATTCACGTTCACCTCGCGATACTTCTCCGCCGGAGTCACCACCTTTTCCGGCGGGTAGAACCAACTCTTAAGCCGAGGCGAATCACGCAGCCACTTGCCCAGGGAACGGCACTTGCCTCTGACGCGTCCGGCAAGTGACACCGTGAATTTTTGAATGGGAGAATCAGACATCTTAAATTGACCGCTACATTGCTGCACCCGATTCACAACCCTAGGTTGACCTCGCGAAGTCTAAAGCTGAATATCCGGTGATCTCCAACCAGACCACCGAATGCTCCCCTCCCTCAATCTTCGCTTTCAGGAAACCATCCTTTCCGCCACCGGCGCCTCGACGCTGGAAGTGGTGGAGGTCTTACAGGAGCTCTGGAGCGGATACGGTCACATTTTGCGCCTACGACTGGATGGAGGCTCCACCGTCATCGCGAAACACATCCGAATGACCGAAACTGCAAACCACCCTCGCGGTTGGAATTCAAATCTGTCTCACCAACGAAAGCTCAAATCCTACCAGATCGAAACCGCCTGGTATCTTCAGTGGAACAAGCTCTGTCCACCGGAGGCCCGGATCCCGGAAAGGATCGCCTTCGACCAACATGATAAAGAAATCCTTCTCGTTCTTGAAGACCTCGATCCGGCCGGCTATCCAAGTCGCCTGACTTCTGTCTCCTCAACCTCTTTTAATGCCTGCCTCGATTGGCTCGCGCACTTTCACGCCAACTTTATGGGAGTAAAGCCCGAAAGCCTCTGGGAGACCGGCACCTATTGGCACCTCGCGACCCGCAGTCAGGAACTCGAAGCACTCGATGACCTCCCGCTCAAAAACGCAGCCCCCGCACTCGATCAAGCTCTCAAAAACGCCCGCTTCCAGACTCTCGTTCACGGAGATGCCAAGCTCGCCAACTTTTGTTTTTGCGATTCGGGGGAGCAAGTTGCTGCCGTCGATTTCCAGTATGTCGGCGGAGGTTGTGGGATGAAGGATCTCGCCTATTTCATGGGCTCGTGTCTCGATGAATCAAGCTGTCAATCAAGAGAGTCCGAAGTCCTCGATCACTACTTTGCCACCTTCGCCACGGCCCTTGCAATCAAACACCCTCAACTCGACGCTCAAGCCATCGAGTCCGAATGGCGGGTCCTCTTCCCCATCGCCTGGACTGATTTTCACCGCTTCCTCAAAGGCTGGAGCCCCGGTCATTGGAAAATCAATTCTTACAGCGAACGCCTCGCCCGCGAAGTCCTCGCAACACTCTAACCGTTTTCTCATGCAGCTCACATCCGACCAACTCATCGAACTCGAATCAATCGCCATCGAGGCCGCGACCAAGGCTGGCAAGATGATCCAAAGCAAGCTTTGTGGTGACCACGAGGTTCTACACAAGGAAGGCGGAACCTCACTCGCCTCCCAGGTTGTCACCGCCATCGACCTTGAAAGCCAAAATCTGGTTCTCGAAGCTCTCAAGGTAAGCTTGGCCAGATTTGAACTCGGCCTCCTCACCGAAGAAAGCCCTGACGATTCCAGCCGCCATCAACACGATTACTTCTGGTGCATCGATCCCCTCGACGGAACTCTCGCCTTCACCAAGGGCACGCCGGGATACTCGGTGTCCATTGCGCTGGTCTCCCGCGATGGCACTCCAGTGATTGGAGTCGTTTTCGATCCTGCCACCTCGACACTCTATCACGCCGTTCACCAAAGAGGAGCCCGCCGAAACGGGGAATACTGGAGGATATCATCACCCTGCCCCAATGGCCAACTCACCCTCTTGATCGACAATAGCTTTATCGCTCAAGCCAACAAACCGGCCTTCCGGGAACGGCTCGACGAATTCGTGAAAATGCACGGCCTAAAAAGTTGGAAGCTCATCGATCACGCCGGCTCGGTGCTCAATGCTTGTGCGGTCGCGCAAAACACCCCGGCGCTTTACTTTAAGCTTCCCAAACCAACTCCCGGCGGCGGTTCACTTTGGGACTTCGCTGCGACCACCTGCTTCTTCAACGAACTTGGCCTGCCGGTCAGCGACATCGATGGCGAGACACTTCAACTCAATCCCGAAGGTCCTACCTTCATGAATCGCAGAGGCGTCCTCTTTGCCTCAAGTCCCGATCTCGCCACTTCGGCCTCCAAATTCTTCACGTAGGAAGTTTTTCCTACCAGGGAGGGATTGCCGAGCGCTTGCATTTCCTCCAGACTCTCTCCCAACTTGCACAAAATGAGTGATCCAGAGCCGAATCCTCCAAAAAAAAACCGTCGTCGTCGCCGTCGTCGCAGGGGGCCGGCGTCAACAATAGGCAATACCGATGAGGCTTCTCCAAGTCAGAAGCAGAAAGCCGAAAAGCCAAGCGGCCTAATGGGCCCGACCAAAGCTGAAACGGCCCTTCTCCCTCCATTCCCCGGCCTTTCCCTCGACCAAATCCACGTTCCCTCATCGCGAGCCGAGTGCCACGATGCGGTTGATGAAATCCTCGCGGCAGGAATCGGCGGCTTTGACACCGAAGCAAAACCCACCTTCCGCGCCGGACAAAAAAGCAGCGGACCACACGTCGTGCAATTTTCGCTAACCGATAAGGCCTTCATTTTCCAACTCCACCACCACGAGTGCGAAAAGGCCACCTCGGAGCTCATCTCATCGCATGATGTTCTCAAGGTCGGATTTGGACTACAGAATGACCATGGCCAAATCCGGAGTCGCCTGGACATCGAACTCAATCATGTCCTCGATCTCGATCAGATCTTCCGTAAGATGGGATATCGCGGCCAGATTGGAGTGCGTGGAGCGATGGGCGTCCTCATGAAGCAATGCTTCAAGAAGTCCAAATCAACGACCACCAGCAACTGGGCTCGCCCCGATCTTACCCCGCGTCAACTCACCTACGCCGCGAACGATGCCTATGCGGCTCTGAAGATCATGGAAGCGCTGAAAAACGAAGGCCGACTCTAAGTTTGTCGTTCCCGAACAACGCGTCACACCAGTATTTCCCATCTCCGAAATCCATGCTAGATTTTTCCCAGCATGAAACACGAAACACTTTGCCTTCACGGTGGTCACCAACCTGATTCCGACACCCACTCTCGGGCCGTTCCCATTTACAAGAGCACCGCTTTTACATTTAAGGACACCGAGCACGCTGCCAATCTCTTCGCGCTCAAAGAACTCGGGAACATTTACACCCGACTCATGAACCCCACCACAGATGTGCTTGAGAAGCGCATCTGCCTCCTTGAAGGTGCCCACGAACTTGCCGGTCTTGCCCACTCATCCGGCACCGCCGCTATTTTCAACTCCATCATCAACCTCGCCCAAGCCGGTGACAACATCGTCTCCGCCCGCAACCTCTACGGAGGCAGCTACACCCAGTTCAACGACATCCTCCCCGCTCTTGGCATCGAGGTCCGCTTTGTGGATTCGCAAGATCCCCAGCAATTCGCCAACGCCATTGATGATAAGACGCGCGCCCTCTTCTGCGAAACGGTCTCAAACCCCGCTCTCGAAGTGACGGATCTCGACGCCGTCGGCGCCATCGCCAAAGACAACGGAATTCCTCTCATCGTCGATGCCACCTGCTCCACTCCTTACCTCACCAAACCACTCGAGCACGGAGCCGACATCGTCGTGCACTCCCTAACCAAATGGCTTGGCGGACATGGTACCGGCCTCGGCGGCATTGTCATCGACTCCGGCAGCTTCAACTGGGCTGGCGGCAAACACCCTCTCTTCGATAACCCCGACAACTCCTACCACGGCCTCCGCTGGGGACACGATCTCCCCGATATGCTCGCCCCGCTTGCCTATATTCTGCGCATGCGCACCGTGCCTCTTCGCAATCTCGGAGCCTGCATCGCTCCGGACAACTCCTGGCAATTCCTTCAGGGCATTGAAACCCTCCCTCTCCGCATGGAACGCCATTGCGACAACTCGCTCGCTGTCGCCAAGCACCTCAAAGATCACCCCTCCGTCGAGTGGGTTCGCTTCCCCGGGCTCGAAGACGACCCTGAATTCGCCAAGAACAAAAAATACCTACGAGGCAAAGGTGGCAGCGTCGTCGTGTTCGGAATCAAAGGTGGAGCTGATGCCGGAGCCAAGTTCATCAACTCGCTCCAAATGTTCTCCCACGTTGCCAACCTCGGAGACGCCAAATCACTGGCAATCCACCCGGCCACCACGACTCACTCGCAACTCACGGCCGAGCAACAACTCGCCGGTGGCATCCGCCCCGAACTCGTCCGCCTCTCCGTCGGCATCGAGCACATCGATGACATCCTCGCCGACCTCGACCAAGCTCTCGCTCAATCGTAAAGAAGGACTGTTCGACGTCGGCGACTGGAATTTGGCTGTCGCTCATAGCTCGCCGTTCCTTGCGCCAGGTTGAGCGTAAAACTCCGGGCCAACTACTCACCGCACATGTCCACCCATCATATGACGACGACATCTATAAAATGGACTCATTAGAAATCCCCGAATCCTGCGGAGTCATCCTCCTGCCCGACACCGTGCTCTTCCCGCACGGCGGAATGCCCCTCCATATCTTTGAGCCGCGTTATCGGGAGATGATCAATGATGCCCTTGAAGGAAATTGCATGTTTTGCGTCGGCAACCTCCTCGGGGACGACAGCAGCGATCCCGACCGCTGCGCCGCTCCCGTCGGAACGATCGGCCTCATCCGCGCCTCGCGGGAGTCCGAAAACGGCACCTCCAACCTCCTTCTTCACGGAGTTTTTCGCGTCTACTTTGAGGAATGGCTCGACGACAAACCCTACCCTCACGCTAAAATCAGACCTATTCTCGACACAACTCTGGCTGCCGGCGAAGAAACGGAATATCTCGGCCGACTCCGCCGCGCCATCAATCGAACGCTGGCCAACTTCCCGTCCGAGGTCAACGAGCAGATTAATACCACTCTGGATAAAGCGGGTGACTCCGCGACCTGCTCGGACGCCGTCGCGCAACAATTTATTCACGACCCAAACGACCGTCAACGCCTCCTCGAAACTCCGGAAGTGAGAAAACGGATCGATTTTTTAATTCAATTTCTGGAAAAAGCAGGTCCGCCCGTCTAACCCGACATGAAACTTCTTCTCTCTCTTTTACTCGTCGCTCCAGTTGGCGCCCAAACCCTTGGTGGCTTCGAACCATTCACGCAACAGGCCAATGGCGAAAGCTGGGCTTTTTACAACTACGCCACCGACGAAGCCTTCAACGCTCCCTGGAACCTCTCCAACTCCGGCGACCCCGAAATTTACGCCACGTTCACCCAGGATTCGGGGGTCTCTCTTTTTGCCGACATTATGTCATCTGGAGGGATTTTTGTCGGGAATTACGCAGAGACCGGCGTTGATACCATCCTTTGCGATGTCTTCATTGAGGACATCAATACCTTCTCGGACGTCGAGTTCTATATCCTCGCCGGAGATACCTTTTATTACAGCGACTTCTACGTCATCGAACAATCCGGCTGGGCCGGACTTCAAAACTCACTTTCAAGGGATCAGTGGTATATTTTTGATGACGATGATGAGGAATTTATCGAGGTCAACCTCACCCCGGCCATTCTCTCCGACGTCACCGAAATCGGTCTCAATTTCTACCCGGCCTCCACCGCCGCCGACGGCCGGGCTGTTGCGATCGACAACTTCACCCTCCTGCCGGATCTCACTGCTCCAGAAGTTTCAATCTCCACTCAAGGCTCCTCCGCCCAATTCTCATTCACCGGAATTGAGGGCATGCAATACACCATCCAAACCTCCAGCAATCTGCGGGAAAGCATTTGGACCAACGTGGGCAGCCCCTTCGAAATTGTCGGAAATTCAACAACCACCGTCCCCCGGGGCAACAAAGGCTTTTTCAGGCTCATCAGCCAACCCTTCTTCATCGAAGCTCCATAGCGAAAAAAAACTTTCGCAAAGTCCGCCACTCTGCCTTATCCCAACCGCGATGAAAATCGTGGTCGCATACTCAGGTGGTCTTGACACCTCCGTTCTCCTTCTTTGGCTTAAAGAGAAATACAACGCCGAAATTATCGCCTACTGCGCGGATGTCGGGCAAGCCGAGGAACTAGACGGACTCGAAGAAAAAGCTCTCAGCACTGGTGCTTCCAAGTGCTACATCGGTGATCTCAAGGAAGAGTTCGCTGCAGACTACATCTACCCGATGTTTCAGGCAAACGCGGTTTATGAAGGCCGCTACCTCCTCGGAACCTCCATCGCCCGCCCCTGCATCATCAAGGGTATGCTCGATGTCGCCCGCGCCGAAGGAGCGGACGCCATCGCCCACGGTGCCACCGGAAAAGGCAACGACCAGGTCCGCTTCGAACTTTCCCTCAACGCCCTCGCTCCTGACATCAAAATGATCGCCCCTTGGCGTGACGATTCCTTCCGCGAGCAATTCCCCGGCCGCGCGGAAATGATCGCCTACTGCGAAGAGAACGGCATTAACGTCCAGGCTTCCAACAAGAAGCCCTACTCAATGGACCGAAACCTTCTCCACATTTCCTTCGAAGCAGGAGCTCTCGAGGACACCTGGTATGATGGCTCAACTGACAAGGACAAGGACATGTATGTTCTTTCCGTCGCGCCCGAAGACGCTCCCGACACTCCGGAATACATTCAGTGTCTTTTTGAAAACGGCAATATCGTCGGCCTGAAAAATGATAGTCTTGCCGGATACATCTCCGAGCTCGCGGACTTCGAAGTCAAAGGAGAAAAGGACGGCTATACCCTCCTCACTCCTTATGGTGTCATGCGTGTCCTGAACCACCTCGGTGGCAAGCACGGCATCGGCCGCATCGACATCGTCGAGAACCGCTTCGTGGGAATGAAGTCGCGTGGTATCTACGAGACACCCGGAGGCACCATTCTTCTCGCTGCCCATCAGGATCTCGAAACCCTGACCATCGATCGCGAGGCCCAGCATGTGCGTGATTCGCTTATCCCGAAATACGCTCAGCTCGTTTATAATGGCTTCTGGTTTGCGCCAGAGCGTGAGGCCATTCAGGCCCTCGTTTCCGAGACTCAAAAAACCGTGAATGGCGAAGTTCGACTGAAGCTTTACAAAGGCAACGTCATCAATGCCGGACGCCGTTCCCCGAACAGCCTTTATGACGAAGATATCGCAACCATGGAAGGCGGACAGGAAGAAGCCTACAATCAGAACGACGCCTCCGGCTTCATCGCTCTCAACGGCCTTCGCCTGAAACAGTTCGCCCGTGTGAACGATAAATAATCAGATTTCAGCACAATCTCCCATCAGCCCGGAGCCGATCAAGGCTCCGGGCTTTTCTTTGTCTATTACTCCCAGCCTGACCGGCAGAAAAATTCTACACAGAAGTCATTCATTCACCCCGTAGTAAACAAATGCTCCGGCCTCTTTACTGTCTCGCCTTCATTACGAATCTCGCGACCAAACCGTTCGAACTCTACCAGCTCAAATGACCAACTGCAATCCCCCCACCAACATCACCCTCACTCTTCTCCCATGAAAACACCTTCATTTCTTCACACCCTTGCCTTACTTTTCATTTGCGGCCTCAATCTGGCAGCAAAACCCGAGATCATTACCGGTCTTGTTGAACCCTTCTCAATCGTCTTTGATCAAGGCGGGACCCTTTACGGCGTGGAATACGAAAACGGCAACCGGGTCTTTAAGATCGAAGAGAACAAACTCACCTTCATCGCCGGCTCAAACTCACCGGGCGGAAAAAAACTAGGCGTTGTTGCCGAGGGAGATGGTGGTCCGGCTGCCAAAGCCCGCTTCAATGGCATGCACGATCTGACTTTGCACCCTGGTGGCCGTCTTTTCATCGCCGACACCTTCAATCGCCGCATCCGCGTCCTGAACCTCACAACCAAAACCATCTCCACCTTGGGCGATGGCAAACTGGATTTTAAATCACCCTACACCGTCGACCTTCACCCTGATGGCAATCGGCTTCTGGTCGCCGATCTCGACAAACGTCAAGTGGTCGAAATCGACCTGCAAAAGCTCTCGATGAAACCTCTCGCCGGAAATGGCAAAAAAGGAAAACCGATCGAAGGCTCTCCCGCACTTCAATCTCCACTCCTGGCACCTCGAGCCGCTATTTATGGCAAGGATGGCTCCATCTACTTCGCTTCTCGTGAAGGTCACGCCGTCCGGCAAGTCACGCCCACCGGCACCCTGCGCACCGTCGTGAACCTTTCCGGAAAAAAAGGATCCTACGGTGACGAGGGCCCCGCCGTGAAGGCCCAACTCAACGGCCCCAAGCACCTCGCCCTAGATCCCGGCGGTAATCTCGTCATCAGTGATGATAACAACCAGACCATTCGCCTATACAAACCCAAAGCCAAAACACTTCATCTTCTTTACGGCACTCCCGGCAAGAAAGGGAACAAACCAAGTCAACTCAACCGCCCCCACGGCGCCCGCTACTCCCCAGATGGTGCTCTCTGGATCGCCGACTCATTCAACCACCGCCTAATTAAAATCCTGCCCTCAAACGATTGATTCCTTTGGAGAATTCGCCCCCAAAAAGATCCCGCTTGCTTGACAGAGATCATCTTCGTGTGATTTTTCAACATTCTAAATTGAACTTATTTATTCCAGAAACCTCCGAGATTTGAACTACTGTCCGAAATTCTATCTAATTCATGCAACGAACAAACGTCATCATCCCTACCCTTCTTCTACTTCCCGCTGGAATTCAGGGCGCCACCATCACCTTTGCCGGAGTCATTAATGACGACACCGGCTCCGAAATTTCCGGATGGAAAACAAGCTCAACAGCCAAGTCGTTGGACGCCGATGGAGACAACACTTATGGCACACTCGCCCACCTTTTCTACCGTATCGAATTCAAAGGCCAAAATACTCTCTACACTTTTAATAGTTCCGACACCCAAGTCGGCCCCTTCCCCGGGTATGCGACGGTCGACCATCCGGATGGCGTCTCTCCCGACACCCAAGTCCGAACGACCACCAATGGTGCAGCAGGTTTAGCGGACGACGTCATGTTCACCTTTACCGCTCTTGCGGCATCACCTGAAAACGTGCGCATCGGAGTGGCTACGGACGGATTAAATGGAGCACAATTCTCCCCTGCTTCCATTGGTCTCCGCCAGGTAGGCGGCTCTTCAGCCGAACACACCCTGACATCGGTGAATAACACTCTGGACATGGTCTTTTTCGATGTCACCGGAGTTGCCGGAGGTGATCAATTTGAGGTCTTCGGCGACTCGGGCACGGGAGATTTCGCAACCCACCAGATTGTCACCTGGGATGCCCTGACCGTCCCGGAACCCGGAAGCAGCCTCCTTGTTTCACTTTCGCTCCTGCTCCTGTCTTTCAACAGAAAGCGATAGACTTCGCTTTCCGTTTCACCCTCTCGTCTTCTTCCCAAAAAATTCCCCTCAACTCCATGAAATTAAGATTCATCGGTTCCCTGTTCGTGGTGCCCATCGCAGCTCAAGCCGCGCAAATTAACTTCGCCGGGGTCCTTAATGACGACGATGGTTCCGAGATCTCGGAGTGGAAAACCGCATCCACTCCCAAATCTCTCGACCCGGATGGAGACGATATTTACGGAACAGCCGCTCATCTTTTTTATCGTATCGAATTTAAAGGACAGAACACCCTCTACACCTTTAACAGTTCCGATACCCAAGTTGGACCCTTCCCGGGATATGCCACCGTTGACCACCCCGACGGAGTCTCTCCTGACACGCAAGTTCGCACAACGACCAATGGCGCGGCAGGACTCGCTGACGACGTCATGTTCACCTTCACTGCGCTTGAAGGATCGCCGGAAAACGTTCGGATTGGGATCGTCACCGATGGGCTAAACGGAGAGCGATTTTCTCCGGCTTCCATCGGACTTCGACAGGTCGCCGGAACCTCGGCAGAGCACACTCTAACCTCGGTGAACAACACCATCGACATGATCTTTTTTGACGTCATTGGAGTCGTCGCTGGTGATCAATTTGAAGTCATCGGCGATTCCGGCACGGGCGACTTTGCGACCCATCAGATAGTCACTTGGGACACGATCGTCCCTCCGAACCTCAACGACCCCACCGATGGCGACGGTGACAACATGGGTGATAACTGGGAAACCTTCCACTTCGGTGACCTCACGACCAGTGACGGCACGGTCGATACTGATACCGACGGTGCCACCGACCTTCAGGAATGGAATGCCCTCTCCAATCCAAATCAAACTGATACCGATGGCGATGGGCTCACCGACGGTGATGAAATAAATACTCAAAACACCGACCCCACTTCAAACGATTCAGACTCGGACGGACTTCCGGATGGTTACGAGGTCGACAACAATTTCGACCCCAATATTGATTCAGGTGATGACGGAGCCGGCGGCGACCCGGATTCCGATACTTTGGACAACATCACCGAATTTGGTTTGGGAACGAATCCCAATGAAGAAGACAGCGATAACGACGGCTACAACGATGCCGCTGAAAATCTAAGTGGTTTCTGGTTCGATGAAGACGCAACCGGCTCCGACCCTCTTAATCCGGATACCGATGGTGACGGGCTTCAGGACGGTGTCGAAAATCCGGACCTTTCATTTGACCCGGCCAATCCAGCAACCCAACCGGGAACAAATCCAAATCTTCGGGACAGCGACAGCGACGGAGTCGACGACAACGTAGAAATCGGAAACGGCACTGATCCCTCCAACCCGGCAAGCACCCCTACTCCTTCGGCAGATATTCTGAGTGCTGATTTCCAGGGCATCCCCGGAGTCTTTCCCAGCAATCCTGTTCTCATGCAAGGCGCAAGCCCGGCGTCCGGATATCTTTCAGGAATCTGGAACGCACTTGATGTCACCGGCCACGATGGGACCGACACCGATCCATCCTGGACTGATCTGGTCAACGCCCAGGGAACTCCCACTTCGGTCAGCGTCAACATTACCGGCATCATTTCAGCCTGGACCAACCCTTCCGCAGGGGCAGCTATTTTTGACGACTACCTCTTTGTCAACGCCGGCAATGCCGACCCTGATATTGCCTGGAATATTTCCGGCCTTCGCCCGGCCAGCACGTATAAGTTCCGACCCTATGGCGGAGTCGCCCGGGATCATACCATGACTGTTGATACCAACGGGGACGGTGACCTTTTCGACGAAACACCAACACGGGTCCCTCCGGCAAGTGGAGTCGAGTTCACCGTAACCTCCGACTCCAATGGACAAATTTCAGGAACCATCACCCCCGGTAATTCCGGCGAAGCCAACTGGGGCGGATTTGAACTGGTGGGCAATCTGCCAGGCGCTTCCGGAGCGGGATTAAGCATTCAATCCATCACCTACGATGGAGAAGATGTCACTCTTACTTGGACGAGCGCCCCTGGTGCCACTTACGACATTGAAGCGAGCACCAATCTAAAAGACTGGATACCGATTGTAACAGGCCTCAATGCCGCTGCGGGTCCAGCCACCACCACCAGCCAGATTGTTGACAGCCCGATCGTTCCAGCTAAATACTACCGGATCGTCGAACAGTAGATTCCTGATATTCCTATGATAAGGGGGAACAGTCACCAGACTGCTCCCCTTTTTTTCAAACCTTCCTTCCCGTGAAAAAACACCTGCTCGTTACCCTATTGGCCACGCAAATTCTGAGCGCGCGAGACAGCGTAATTGTGTTCAACGAGATTCACTATCATCCGGCAGAGGACAACTCTGCTCTCGAATTTGTCGAACTTTACAACCAGCTTGCCGTCGATACCGACATCTCCAACTGGCGACTCGATGGAGATGTGCAATTCAACTTTCCGGAAGGCACGACCATTCCGGCACGAGGTTATCTCGTCATCGCCAGCGACCCCGCCGCACTTCAAGCATCCACCGGATACTCCGGAGCGCTCGGGCCCTACGATGGCTTTCTCTCCAATTCCGGGAACGCTCTCAGACTCTATAACAACAACCGCTCGTTCATTGTTTCGAATTCCGCCCCCCCGGCTTTCAATGCGGAAACTCTCTGGAACGTCGACATTCAGGGGAATGGTAATGGTGGAGCCGCAGGTCAACTCTCTCCCCCCGCCAACATGTCAGGCAGCGTGAACGGACTCGGAGGCACGTGGAATCACTTCACGGTCGGTGGCCATCCCTCGACGAGCTCCAATCCCACTCTTAATCTTACTAAAAGTGATGGCTCCGCATCCTCCGCAACTTTTACCATCACGGGGACAGCCAGCGGTTGGAGTCAGGGAGGCAACGCCCTCTTTTCCGACTACCTTTTTGTCAACGCCGGCAATTCCGACTCAGATCTCGACTGGCAAATATCAGGTCTCGATTCCGGAGAAACATACACCCTTATCGTTTATGGAGGAGTCGGACGCGATGCCTCCATCACCATCGACACGGACGGCGATGGCAGCCTTACCGATGAATCATCCGTCTTAGCGCCAGCGAATTCAGGCGTCGCTGTTGAAAACATCACCCCTTTCCCCGGAGCCAACGCACTCATTCTCGGCAAAGTCGAATCCGGCAGTGCCAGCGAGGGCAACTGGGGTGGGTTCCAGCTCTTTGTTCCCGCGACCGGTGGCGGTGGCGGTGGCGAAAACCCCACCGGGGGCATTGCCTCCGATTCCCTCGACAAGCGCCGTATCATGGACGAGTTGACTTACTCCGACACCTCACCATGGCCCGTCGCTCCCGATGGCTCCAGCGTGACGCTTGCTAAAATCGATCCCGCAACCGGCACCTCGGAAGCAGCCAACTGGAGCTTCAGCAGCACTCCCAACGGCACCCCCGGATCTCCGAACGCAACCGGCCCCTCGACTTCCCTGGCCTTCAACGAGATCGCCGGAGAACTCGACACCACCTTTCACCTTGAGATCACAAACCCAACCCAATCCCCAATCAACTACACGGGGTTTGTCATCTCCTCCTCAGATCCACTTCATCCAGACTATATCTTCCCGACAGGATCGCTCGCCCCCGGCAACTTCCTTACCCTTGATTCCACCACCCTTGGATTCACCCCTGCCGATAACAATCGCCTCTTCCTCTACCTGCCCGGAAAGAACACCATCGTCGATGCTCTCCGGGTCGACGACCGGGCCCAAGCACGCTTCCCGAATGGTATCGGAGAATGGTTGCGCCCCGATTTTCCAACCTTCGGCTCGGCCAACTCGGTCACACTCGAAGACGGTCTCGTGATCAGTGAAATCTTCTACCACGCCTATCCCGACCGTGGCGCGCCGGACTCACCCGCTCCGATCACTACCACAACCGCCCTGAATTTCGATTCCATCTGGCGATATAATCTTGATGCCGGTCAATCGGGCCTCCCCTCAAACTGGGCGACCTCGACCCACCCCGTCGATGGCTCAAGTTGGGCCCAAGGCCCCGGACTCCTGGGAAGGGAAAACACCGCCCTCGGTGAGCCGATCGGAACCGAAATCACTCTCTCATCAAAAATCACTTACTATTTTGAAACCGAATTTACTTATTCCGGCAGTAATCCGGTCAGCAAATTAATTCTCAATCACTACATTGATGACGGTGCGGTCATCTATCTCAACGGCATCGAGATTGGTCGTATCGGAATGCCCGGCGGGACAATCTCTCCCACCAGCCCAGCCTCGCCTGGGGTTGGCAACGCCGCGCTCGGCACACTCACCCTCAACACCCCCAACGTCCTCACAGGCAGCAACCGCCTCTCGATCGAAGTCCATCAATCCAATGCCAACAGCAGCGATATCGTCATGGGGATTGAGGCAATTCTTGAATCCCAGCCCGGAAACGACGGAAACACAACTACCCCCTACTTGGAACGCGACGAGGAATGGATCGAACTCTTTAATAGATCAGCCACTCCCATCGACCTCACCGGATGGAAAATTGCAGGTGGAATCCGATTCAATTTTCCTGCGACCTCCATCGCGCCCAATTCATACCTTGTTATTGCGAAAGACGCTTCCGCGTTATCAGCCAAGCACCCCTCCGCCACCATCATCGGAGATTACTCCGGCCAACTCGCCAATGGCGGTGAAATGATCTTCCTCATTGATCCGGCCGGCAATCCCGCTGACAAAGTCCGCTATTATGATTCCGGGAAATGGCACGCAAAGGCTGATGGAAACGGATCAAGCCTCGAGCTTCGGCATCCCGGAAACGATAACAACGTCGCCGGATCCTGGGCTCCTTCCATCGAATCAGGCGAGTGGCAATCCTTCACATACACCGGCACCGCGATCAACGACGGAATTGGAAACAACGTTTACCATGAGTTCCTCATCGCACTTCTGGATGCCGGGGAATTCCTTCTCGACGACGTCAGCGTCATCGAGAACGGAAGCATTGAGTTCATCCAAAATGGGGACTTTGAATCCGACACTCTTGGCAGCACGGCTAATAAATGGCGAGCTTTGGGGACTCACGGCAGTCATGGAAAAACCATCGTCGTAACGGACCCGGATGACCCCGGCAACCAGTGCCTCCACGTGGTGGCAACCGGACCAACCGAAGACAAACACAACAAGCTCGAAACAACCTTTGCCAACTCCGAGCGAGTCGTCGCCGGTCGCGAATACACAATTTCGTTCCGGGCCAGGTGGATCTCCGGCTCAAACCAGATTAACTCGCGCCTCTATTTCAACTACCTCCAGAAGACCCAGCTTCTCAACGTCCCGGATCGTTGGGGAACTCCCGGATCCCCGAACTCGGTCTCCTTGACAAACACCGGACCGGCGCTCAGCAATCTTTCGCATACTCCGGCGGTTCCGAACTCCGGACAGCCCGTTTCAGTTTCCATCCAGGCAACCGATACTGATGGCATAGACAATCTTACGCTCTTTTACTCGATCAATGGAGGAGGCTTCAGCAGCGTGACAATGAGCGCTGAATCTGGCGGCAGATTCACCGGAATCATCCCAGGCCAAAGCTCCAGCCGTATCATCCGCTTCTATGTTCGGGGAAGCGACTCTCTCTCAACAGAATCATTTTTCCCCAACGGCGCCGAAAAAGGCGGAGCCTTTTACAAGGTTCAGGACGGACTCGCTGACAACTCCGGCCTCCGACACAACTTCCGCATTATAATGTCGGACAGCGACCGCTCTTTCTTATTCTTAAATACCAACCGCATGAGCAATGATCGCTTCCCGGTTACCGTAATCGAAGATGAAGAGACGGTTTATTACGACGTCGCCCTGCGCTTGAAGGCGAGTGGCTTTGGACGTTTCAACAGCGGACATTACGGCTTCAATGTCCGCTTCCAACCCGACCAACCTTTTCGGGGAGTCCACAAGAGCATCTCGATTGAGCGAAGCCCCAACCTCAAGGAGTTGCTTGCGAAGAACCTCATGAACCGGGCTGGCGGAGGTTATTGGTCATTCTATGATGACGTGGCGCATATCATCCCCCCTTCCAGCGGCGACCGGGGCATCGGCCTCCTTTCAATGAGCCGACAAACCTCCACCTTTTTTGACGGATTGTTCCCTGACGCTGACCAACCCGGCACACTTTTCAACCACGAACTCCTCTACAATCCCAGCAGTACCGCCGGTGGCGCGGAAGGCTTGAAAATTGGAAATCCCTACAACCACACCGGAGGCCGCTATGACCTTGAAGACCGGAGTGCCGACAAAGAACCATATCGCTGGGGATTCCAAATTCGCTCGTCGCGAGGCCGGGACGACTACTCTCAACTGGTCGCTCTGAACCAGGCAATGGACCTGAGTGGCATGGCTCTCAAATCTGCCCTCGACGACCTCATTGATGTCGACCAATGGATGAGGACTTTCGCCATGATGTCACTCAATGGAACCGACGATATTTACAGCCGAATCTGGGAACATAACTTCCGCTACTACGTGCGCCCCACGGACAACAAGATCATCATTTTCCAGTGGGACCTCGACCGATCTTTCCAACTCGGAACCACTTCGTCCGTCATTCCAAGTCGAAACAGTGTCGTCAAACTCTTCAGCATCCCCCAGTATCGCAGACTCTTCGATGGTCATTTGAATGACCTCACCGTGACGACCTTCAATTCCATCTATGCGAGCCCTCTTGCCTCTCACCTCACGACTTTGACAGGTGACAATCTAAATGGCATCCCGGGGTACATCAGCAGTCGTGCTGGTCACGCCGCCAACTCACTACCTTCCCAAATCCCCTTTACGATTACAACCAATGGTGGAAACGACTTCTCTGAAGCAGATAGTGCGGTGGACCTAGAAGGAGATGGATGGATCGATATCCGATCCATTGAGATCAATGGCATCGCCCGCGAAATTACGTGGACAGATTCCAACTCCTGGCTGATCACCACGCCCATCTCTGTCGGAACAAATCTCCTGGAATTTAAAGCCTACAATCTGCAGGGCCTCGAAGTCGGAAGCGACAGTATTACCGTCACCAATACCAGTGCCATCGACCTCGCGAATGTTGGCAACACCGTCATAAGTGAACTTCACTACCATCCAGCGGATCCGACTTCTGACGAAATGGCGGCAGGTTATGACGATAGCGATCTCTTTGAGTTTATCGAAATTCACAACATCAACGAGTCCACCGAAATCGACCTGAGCGGAGCAAGCTTCACCGATGGAGTCACCTTCATTTTCCCTCAGGAAACCACGCTGGCAGCAGGCCAACGACTTATCATCGTAGCCAATCAAGCCGCCTTCAAATTCCGCTACGGCCCGGGCGCCGCAATCATCGCGGGTGAATACTCCGGACAACTCAGCAACAGCGGAGAACAAATTCGCCTCCAAGCAAGTGACACCTCAACCATCGTAAACTTCACTTATGGCGATGAAAATCCATGGCCGAAAAGCGCAGACGGAGATGGCTACAGCCTGGCCTATTCAGGGACCGACCCAAGTTTACCACTGAACTGGAGAACCAGCATTACAACCGGAGGATCTCCGGGTGAAGATGATGGAGAAACCTTCATGGGAACTGGTAATGAAATCATCACTTATGCTCTTGCCTCCACTCTCAAAGGATCGATCCTTGGCGACAGTTTTTCATTCTCCTTCCTCCAAAAACTAGGCGGAGACGACGCGATCATTATCGCCGAATACTCGACGGACTTGAAATCCTGGTTTCCTCTTTCCTCGGACCACCTCGCCTCGCGCGTGAACCAGGGCAACGGCTCATCACTTGTGACCTACACCAGCCCCCTGCCACCCTCGACGGACCAGAAACAATTCGCACGACTCCGGCTCATCAGCCGATAGATCGGCCTCAAAACTCCGAAGTACAAATGCCACCCTAATCCAAAAAATCGTTCGAGAAATGAAAGTCGTTTTTGCATCCAATCATCTTGGCAATCGTGTCGATCTTTTCATCTGTCACGAGAAGTAGTTGCGGCGCTCCTTGCATCCTCAAAATAGTCAGCTGTTGCATTGGGCTGCCGCCGGTCATCTTTTGGCACAATTGACGCAGGTGCTCTCCGCTACTACAACCAAGCCCCCCAAAATCCTTAATTACCCTTGGATACTCCAATCTCCCCTCATCGATAAACAAGGTCACGGCAGAGGCTTCATTGCCATGACCAAAACCTGTTCTATTTTTCGAAACAGGCAGGTTGCTGAAAGAAAAATCGACGGTGTGAGTTATCTCGCAGCCGGCGCCACGCTCGCATGATTCCCATTCCCACTCTGTATCACTACGAGTTACGAATATTCTCAGCCCTGTCTTTAGGCAAAACGCCCGATGGCAAGTAGCTGCAAAACATCTGTCAAGGCTCTGGTGATTCCTCTCCGGTCCAAATTTGTCATCGCCTTTTCCTTCGGGCTGGCGGTGGCAGTTTACGCGATTCTATTCTTCGAGGGCTCCCGGCGATCCTACCGCCTTTGGTATTACGCTCCCGCCGCCGTGGTTGTGGGGGCGTTTATTGTCGACCGCTTCAATCGAACGTCCGAAACAAGAACAGCCCTGCTTCTCGATATCGCGATCGGCATTCTCTGCCTGATGCGCCCCATTTTCAACTTCCCACCCTTTTCAGGACACGCTGTCTTTACGGTCTATGTTCTTTTGACCTGCCCTTTCCGGTCGACTCGTTCGCTTGGAGCCATCCTGCTGGCAATCACACTTTACGCTAAGCTCATCCTCTGGAAGGGCGACCCCACCCTGATTCCAGGACTTTGGGTTGGCTTCGGAGCAGGATTGCTCTTTCTGTTTCTCTCCCGGAAAACTCGAAGAAACGACAGGACAGGTCCAAATCAGCCGTTATAGTCACCAGCATATGATTCGCTGGTTTGCCAAGAATGACATCGCCTCCAACCTTCTGCTGGTGGCCATCGTTCTCGCTGGTCTCTACACCGCCTTTAATAAGATCCCGCTTGAAGTTCAGCCTTCCTATGACATCGGGGAAGTTGAAATCAACATGCGCTTTCGGGGAGCCAGCCCGCAAGATGTTCAAGAGCACATTGTCAACCCGATCGAGCGATCACTTCGCGACCTTCCGGGAGTCAAATTGATCGAGTCGAAAGCCAGAAGTGGATCAGCGAACATCGATGTCGAAGCAGAGGACGGAGTGGACCTTCGGGAACTGCGGGATGAGGTTGAAGCCCGGGTAAGTGCAATCAATACCTTTCCGGGAGAAACGGAGCGCCCTGAAATTCACATTCCCAACATGTCCAATTACCGCGAGGTTCTTACGATCGCGATCACGGGTGAATTAAGTGAAACAGATCTCTACAAAACAGCGCGGCGGGTTGAAAACGAACTCCTCGATCTCCCTGAAATCTCGCGGACCGATATGCGCGGCAACCAACCGCTCGAGATCAGCATCGAAGCCGACGATCAAAAACTCAGAGACTACGGACTTTCGTTCGAGGACCTCGTGGCCGCCATCCGGAGATCCTCCCTCGCCCTCTCCGCCGGCTCCCTGAGAACACCGGTTGGATCAATCATGATCCGGACGGATGGGCAGGCCTACACGCAGGAGGACTTTTCCAACATCGTGGTCACTGCGGCAGATGGAGCCCAGATTCGCGTCGGCGACCTGGCTTACATTAAAGACGGTTTTGAGGACGCCCAAATGATGACCCGCTTCAATGGTGAGCCCGCCATCATGATTGATATTCTGCGGGCAGCTGATGAAAACGCGATCGAGATTTCCGATGCAGTGCATCGCTACATCGAGAATACCACCGACCTCCTCCCAAACGGAGTCAGCCTCTCAGCCTGGGATGACGAATCGATCCGTATTCGGGGCCGTCTCTCCACTCTCGGCAACTCCCTTATTATGGGAGCCGGATTGGTCCTGCTTGTCCTGGGACTCTTTCTCCGTCCCATGCTCGCCTTCTGGGTCGTTCTGGGCATCCCGATCAGCTTCGCCGGCGGAGTTCTCCTCATGCCCTACTTTGGGATGACGGCCAACACGATGAGCATTTTCGCCTTCATTATCGTCCTCGGAATTGTTGTGGATGACGCCATCGTGACCGGGGAAAACATTTACACCCGGCTACGCGAAAATCTCACCCCATTGGACGCGGCCGTTCTCGGAACAAAGGAAGTGGCGACCCCGGTGACCTTCGGAGCCATCACCACGATCGTGGCCTTCATTCCGCTCTCTTATTTTCCCGGATTTTGGTCGGCTTGGACCAGCCAAATCCCTCCAATCGTCGCCTCGGTTCTCGTTTTTTCGCTTATCGAATCCAAGCTCATCCTTCCCTCCCACCTCAAGCATCTCAGCACCAACCGCCGTAAAATGGGTGGTTTTGCCCGTTTCCAAAAGTGGGTTGCCGACTCGCTGGAACGCGGAATCGAGAAGTATTACCGTCCCGTCCTGGCTCTCGCAGCCCGCCATCGCTACACCACGATCTGCCTTTTCTTCGCCCTCGCCATGGCTGGGCTGGGATACCACAAAAGCGGCGCAATTGGCTTCGTCGACATGCCAAAAGTCGAGCGCTACCGGATCTCGGCCTACCTCAGCATGATCGACAACACTCCCTTCGAGAAAACCGATGAACAAATCTCCTACATCGCTTCCTGCGCCGAGGAATTGAAACGGGAACTCCTTGATCCTGGAACCGGCGAGTCTCTGGTGCGCAACATCATGACCAGCGCAGGGGCCTCGCGCTGGGGAGGCGCTGGCGATCCGGAGCAAGGATTTGCCTCACTTGAAATCATGCCACCGAGCGAACGTAGCGAACCCGGCCCCACCAACGCCGAAATCGCAAAAATGTGGCAGGATAAAATTGGTGAAATAAAAGATGTCCGCTATCTCCGGGTCTCCGGCGAATGGGGAAGCCGAAGCCGTGGTCAGGAAGAATTGAATAGCCTGAGCGTTGAACTCAGGGGAAATGACAGCCAAGAGAAGCGCGCCATCGCCGAAGAAATTGAACTCTTGTTTGAAGCCCAGGATGGGATTCAGAGCGCGCATGCCGACAATCAGCGTCAAAGGGAAGAATTTGCAATTACCCTCAAGCCCCGGGCTCTCGAATTGGGAATCACCCAGCGAGAACTGGCCCAGCAAATCCGCCAGGCCTTTTACGGGGAAGAAGCCCAGCGACTCCAACGTGACGGAGAAGAAATCCGCGTCATGGTTCGTCTCCCGAAAGAAAAGCGGGAATCGATGTTCACTTTTGAAAACCTTACCATTCAGGCTCCGAATGGCTCCGTAATCCCCTTCTCCGCCGTCGCAACGGCAAATCTTCAGGAGGCTCCCGGCACCATCGAGAGTCTCAACGGCGCCCAGGTTTCCTACATCAATGCCCAGCCCAAAAACCAAGAAGTCAAAATAATGGAAATGGCCGAGCGTCTTGAATCCGAGATCTCTGAGATCGTCTCCAAAAACCAAGACATCAGTTGGGTTTGGGCCGGATATATTAAAGAGCAGAGAGAAACCAGCAGTCGCTACAACTGGCTTTACGGCCTCCTGATTCTCACCCTTTACGGACTCCTCGCCATTCCTTTCAAGTCCATCCTCCAACCCTTCATCGTCCTACTTGCAGTGCCATTTGGCGTCATCGGAGCATATGCGGGTCACGTTCTTCTCGATATCACGCCTTCCTTCCTCTCGGTCTTCGGCATCATGGCCCTCACTGGCGTCGTCGTGAACGACTCACTCGTCCTTGTCGACTTTATCAATCAAAAGAGACGGGAGGGCATGGGGGTCCACGAAGCGGTTCGAATCTCCGGCGTCCGACGTTTCCGGCCCATTTTCCTGACTTCCATCACCACCTTTGCAGGCCTAATGCCTCTGATGTTTGATCGTGCCATCCACGCTCAATTCCTCAAGCCAATGGCGGTGTCACTGGGCTTCGGTATCCTCTTTGCAACCTTGATCACCTTACTCCTGATTCCGACCGCTTACCTCGTCCTGGAGGACATCAAAGACTACTTCCTTCGCCCGTTCTGGAGGTGGTTTATCAAGCCCTTCAAAGATGAGGAAGAAGATGAGGCCAATGCTGAAATATCAATTGCCGAGGAAATCTAACTTTCCTTAATTAAATTCTCGTTTCTGCGATGGTCGCATGGTAGCGTTCTCGAGCATTCCCCAACGCTCACGCCCCATGCCAACTACCCTCGACCGAAAACAGCACATCAAGGTCCGCGAGACCCAGATGGAAATCTCCGACGAAAAAGCCGCTTTCACCGAAGACTTTGAAGGAAAGCTTGCTGACGCCCAGACCCAGCTCGAAGTCCTCCAAGCCCAGCGAGCGGAATTGGAGCGCCAGAAGATCGCACTGGAAGACCTCAACCAGCGGAAACAGGAATTTATGAATGGGCAGCTCGATCTGACCGAGAGATTTGCCACTTCAATCACGAACATCGAACGTGAGATCTTTGAGTCCAAACAGGAACTGGATGATCTCGACCAAACCCGGGCCGCATTTGTGAATCACCTGAACCGGATCGAATCCCTCAACCCGGAAGCCTGGCCCAAGGATGCTCTCAGCACCGAACTACAGAAAGCCCTCGTCATCCTTGACAAGGCGGATGAAGAGTTTGAGCAAGCCGTCTCTTATTTCGCCGGAACCCGTAAAAGCACTATCTTTGGCGGCCCCTCAGGGTCGATCCGTGGTGTTTCCACGCAAGGAGACTTCCAGACCATGCTTCGCAACGGCCTAGCCTTTAATCTTCCTGTCATCGTCCTGGGCTCCCTTGCCCTTCTTATCTACCTCTTCAAGTAAACCGACAAAGCCATGTTTTTTCGCAAAATGAAACGCCAGCCAGGCCCTCCCTCACTCGATGAGCTTTCCCTCTTGGATTCGGAAATTGAAAAATACGAAACCCTCATTGAGAACGCCCCTCTCAAGCTACTGGAACAAAAGGAACGGGAACGGACCACGATCCCTGCACTCGATGACCGCGAGCAACGTCAGCGCGAAAGGCTGTTTTACGCCCAAATGACCAAGGGGCAACTCATCAACGAGCGACGCTATCGAACAAGGAATACCGTTCTCTTCGTTCTTCTCCTCGCTGCCACCGCCTCTCTCTGTTGGTGGATTTATAGCGAATTGATCCGCAACGGAGTGCTTTCCTAGACGGAAACCATTCGTCCACTTTTCGAGCCGGGATATCGACTGGATTGCGACCAGCTAGCAGTGCCGACATTTTTCGGCTTCAAAGCTCTTTGCGATTCCATCTCAAGGCGGCACGGTACATCCTCCGGCCATGGCTAATCCCCACATTGACGTTCGCTATGTTGCAAACCTCGCCCGGATCAATCTGAGCGACGAGGAGGTCACCCGTTTCAGCACACAGCTTGAAGATATTATGGGCTACATCGAGAAGCTTGGTGAAGTGGATGTTGAGGGAATCGAGCCCAGCGCACACCCCATCGAAATGTCGAATCGCGTTCGCAAGGACGAGCCAATCCCCAGCCTTCCAGCCGAGGGTTTCCTCCAAAACACTCCGGACCAGGCCAATGGTCAGCTCCGGGTCCCCAAGGTCGTCGACGCATAAACTCCTCCTACCATGTCTCTCGCCTCCTCTTCTCTCAGCTCCCTGCGGCAAAAGCTTGCCGCCGGAGAAATCTCATCGCGCGACATCGTCCAGGATGTGATCAACCAGGTCTCGTCGCGCGACCAGAAAATCGGTGCCTTTCTTTCCTTTGACCCGGAGGCTGCTCTCACCGCTGCCGACCAAGCGGATCTCTCTCTCCCTCTTGGTGGTTTGCCGATCGGAATCAAGGACAACATCAACGTCGAGGGCCAACCGTGTACTTGCGCTTCCAAGTTTCTCAAAGACGCCTTCACCTCACCCTACGACGCCACTGCGATTGCCAAGCTGAAAGCCGCCGGAGCCATTCCATTTGGCCGGACCAATCTCGATGAATTCGCGATGGGATCTTCCACCGAAAACTCAGGACTCCAGACGACTCAAAACCCCACCGCACCCGGCCACATTCCCGGAGGGTCCTCGGGGGGCTCCGCTGCCGCCGTCGCCGGAGATCTAATTCCCGCCACACTCGGCTCGGATACCGGAGGCTCAATCCGCCAGCCCGCCAGCCATTGCGGAGTCGTTGGGCTAAAACCATCTTATGGCCGGGTCTCGCGATTTGGACTCGTCGCTTTTGGATCTTCCCTGGACCAAATCGGCCCGCTCACCCGCACGGTCGAAGACTCGGCACTCTTACTCAACGCCATTGCCGGGGAAGACCCGCGCGACTCCACCTCACTGAACGAAGCAGCGCCCGATTATTCCGAAGGTCTCAATCAAGGAGTGGCGGGAATGAAATTGGGCCTTCCCAAGGAATACTTTACCGACGGGATTTCTCCCCAAGTCCGCGAGCGCGTAGAGGCAGCCGCCAAGAACCTAGAATCCCAGGGAGCCGAGATTGTCGAAATCTCACTTCCACACACCGAATATGCGGTAGCAACCTACTACATCATCGCTCCGGCTGAAGCCTCTTCAAACCTGTCCCGATTCGACGGCGTTCGCTATGGCAATCGCATCGAGAATCCGGAAGACATGCTGGCACTCTACAAGGACAGCCGCGAAGCCGGATTTGGCTCGGAGGTCAAACGAAGGATCATCCTGGGAACCTATGTTCTCTCCTCCGGATACTACGATGCCTATTACCTCCGCGCGCAAAAGGTCCGCACCTTGATCCGCCGTGACTTTGAGCAAGCCTTCGAAAAAGTCGACGCGATCCTGACACCCGTGGCCCCGGAAACAGCACCCAAGATGGGTGACGCCACCGGAGACCCGCTCAAGCACTACCTCGCCGACATTTTCACTATCTCCGCGAACCTTGCGGGTAACTGTGGAATTTCAGTCCCACTTGCGCCTATCGACGGAAAGCCGGTGGGCCTTCAAATCCTCGGACCCTATCTCGGCGAGAAAGAAATTCTTCGATGCGCCAGAGCCGTCGAGGCAAACCAATAGGCCGGGAAAAACCAAATTCTCCTTCACAAAAAAAGACCACCTCTAAAAGGTGGTCTTTTTGGCGATCAAGATACCACGTTCGACTACCAATCTACGTTGTGTCCTCGGGTATCGATGTGCGTAAAGCTTGAGTAGCGGCCTATTCCGCCTTTAAAAAATCCCTTTGAGCGAACGGCGCGGGCAGCGCGGGCCACAGTGCTGGGGGAAGCCTTGAATTTCAGATCAAGCGCAAAATTCTGCATGTGCCATGAGCGCGACTTGGCACCCGGGCAGCGACGATTGTAAGACGGACTGCGATACGCCGAAGTAACCTCCTTCACCGGCTGGCCGATGGTTGCGGCCACGCGGTCGGCGGCCTTCAGGGTTCCGCCCATTGCTCTCCACATGGAGCGTGGCGGAAGGGTATTCCAGAGACTCCCCTTTGTCTTGGCGTGAGCCTTGATAACCTGAATAGGAGTGACGTACTTTAGACGGAGGCCCTCCAGATACTTGGCGTAGCTTTGGATCTGCTTTTCTCCTTGCTTGGAAATCCAAGACTTTGGAAGTGAACTGAGATCGAGCGGCGGAGACTGTCGGAACAAGAATCCGTGGGAGGTTTGGGTCGTGGCAACGAGACCAGTCGCGGCCGCTGCGGTAGCCGCAAGGAAAGTGCGGCGGGTGGGCAGGATGATACGGAGTTCCGTTTCGGTGGCGGGCATTGCGGCGACACACTGCATTCAAATTTTAATTTACCCACAAAAAAAATAATAAACGTAACCACCTCAAAATTCCTTTCATCTCATCTGACTTTTTACAAAATTTTGACGAAGTGCTTCACAATCCCCTCAACCTCCCATTCTGCGAACAGCAAGAGACGCCAACCCCTTGTTTCCAGATACTTACACTTACCAAAGCAGCAGAGGAGAACACCCTGACCAGTCATTTAGTTAAAAATATCTTACTATCAGAATATCTTTAATAAATTAACGACAAGAATGTTGAATTCGTTTGGCGGTCCTTAAAAAGATTGCCGATTTCCCTCAAAGGGGCACTGCCCGAAAAAGAGCAATCACCTTGAGAAGCTCAACTTCCTCCACAGTGATATCTTCCAACCCCTCATCAGCTGACATTCTTTTATGCATCGAATGAAACTCCTGCATCAAAGAATCCGGCGCCGTCGAACCGGAACCACTCACAAGACTCCAAGCTGAAAGCAGACGATGGTTTTGCTCACTTCCGGAAACCTGGCGGACTCCGGTGTGACGTGGATCTCTCGAAATTTTTAAGAAGAGGGCCTCAACGGCACCCCTCTCTCCCTCCAGCACTTGCAAAATCTTTCCGCCATCCATGATCAGGATCCCCGTGATGTCAGCCTTGGTATTCCGCTCCGCCGACTTCCGCCCTATGTCATTCAAATCCTCGGGACCAAAGCGATCCGAAGCCTCGCTGACATAAGCGAGGCGGAACATCGATGAAAGATCAGCCAGACGTGCCTCTTTCATCACCGACTTTAGGCGACCTGACATTTCCTCATTGTTCGGCATCGGCAGAGGTTCATGCAGATCTTGCATTTCGCAAGGTCGATCATCAGATGAATTTGCGCTTTGACTTCGGATCACGCTCGACTAGCCTCCGGCACCTTTTCGGAGGGCCTGTAGTTCAATGGATAGAACAATGGTTTCCGGTACCATAGATCGGGGTTCGACTCCCTGCGGGCCTGCCACTTTTTAACATCTTTATTCCCTGATGTTAAGGGGATTTCGGCGGATTTTTAGATTTTGATTCGGAAATTCAGTTTGGCCAAAAATCGCCTATTTTGGTCATTCGTAGTAAACTTTTGGTAAACTTTCTGGGCCGATTCTGTTGTTCACATTTCAGACTTTTATTAGGGTTTCCGTTTTCCGCCGTGAACTAGATCGGGCATGGATGAGTCTTTACCTCAAAATAACTTGGCAGTGTAAT
>CBFHQJ010000034.1:0-47201 GCA_965657795.1 Akkermansiaceae bacterium | reverse complement strand
GTGTCTAAGAATTAGGATTTCGGGTCGCAAGGTGGATTTGATTTGCGGAAATCGGCTGATAACGTCGTTTACTCTCCTTAGCTGGATGGCCCTGTGCTGATGGGACGATTTTTTGCCTTGCCTTTTGAGCACGTTTTTGAAATTCTCTCAAAAGAGCACGTCTAGAAAGGTGACATGCACAAACACATTATACCTCTCATAGCCGTAACAACCTCCCTTAGTGTCCAGAGCCATGGACAGGAGGCTCTAACAGATGGTCTTTTTCCATCGGAATGGCTCCTGGATACCAAGCTAGATTATTCCAAGAGGATTCTGAATCAGCAGGAGGTCATCGTGAACAAATCCCAATTCATTTTGGAGTCTTATCGCGATGGCTTGCTGGAGACCGGTAAAATCTATCTTTCCGGTCACGCCGTATACTCCCACTATCAGGAGCGGACGGATACCGCTGGCAAGTTTCCTATTTTGGGCCGATTTCCCGGAGCTGCCGCCGGCCAGCATACCAGCGGGAGAAGTGGCCATGAGGATGTTCTGGATGTGGCAACAGTTGGCTTGACCTACGCGCCCACCGATTGGGCCAGGGTTTTTGTTCGTGGGATATATACCGATTTACAGTTTCCCCGTCAGGAGAATGCCCAGATCCGCGAGGCTTTTGTAACCTTCGGAGATCTCTCGCAGACTCCTTGGTATTTGTCGGTGGGTAAAATGGCGGTTAACTTCGGCCATAACGGGGCTTACAATCCAATCACCCACTCGGTGAACAATCACTTTTATCAGACCGATACCCGGGATGTCGCAGCTGAACTCGGTTACATGGCCGACAATTGGCGGGTGGCATTTACCGCGATGAATGGTGGTCGGCAACTGCGCGTTGCGGACACTCCGGATGGATCATTCCTCAGCAACTTCGCCATTAGCGGTCAGTATGATTTCGAGGTCGCTGACTGGGATGTCTCGGTGGGTGGCGGCTATCTCTACTCCAGCATATACGATAGTGATGACGCCAATCACCCCGGTGTGAGTTCCAATCCCCTGACCACGCGTCAACGCAATGGTGTTCTTAATGCGTGGACCGAGTGGAAGAACGGACCGGTTTCCTTGATGGCTGAAATCAGCCAGAACGAGCGTGATTGGCCGGCGAGCGGAGCAACGGTGCAGGCCGTTACCGTAGGTGCTGCTTACGACGTGGACCTCTTCGACAAGCCGACTCGATTCGCAGTCGTTTATGGCCGTGGCAAGCTGGGCAATGAGGGCGATGAATTCGAAAACTTGCAGCAGGTGGCGGCGAGTGTTGAGACATTTGTCACCCCGAACTTTGCGCTCAGCATGGAGTACGTCTACAACCGCAGCTTCATCCCGCTGATCATGTTGGATCGCGTCGCTGATGCGGATGTTGACACCAATACCTTTATCTTCAGCGGACGATTTTTCTTCTAGGAATAGGAATCATTCCGCGCTTCACACTCCATCTCACAATTGTAGTAGCCCTGGGTGAGACACTGGTGGAGGTAGCGGCGAAGGAACTCGAAAATTGATCCGGCCCGCTGATATTGGCGGGTGTGGATCAATTCGTGTTTTAGGATGTCGCCATCATTCCTCGAGGTCTCGGCGAGATAAATTCCGTTCCGCAGACTCAGGCCGGCGAGGTGGATGCAAGGGAAGCCCCGCTTGTCGAGAATCCGGCGAAGGAACATGGGAGCAGGAAGGGGAATGACATGGGCGAAGATGAAATGAACTTTCTCCGGATCGTTGATTCCCGATCCACGAGCCCAGTCGCGCAAAGTGGGGGCAAGCGGAGTTCCTTTCGATTGAATCATCGCTTCGTGCCAAGCAAGCCATGGGGTGCCGAGAGCGGCTCCGGCCAAGGCGAGAAGATGGGCCGGGAGCGAGTGCATCAGGACTCGAGAGCGAGGCGGACGCCGCGGGCCTTGTGCTCGGTTTCCTCAAACTCGGCGGCTGGATCGGAATCGGCCACGATGCCGGCGCCCACGTGGTAATCGAGGTGTCCGTTTTCGTGAATGAGAGTGCGGATGGCGATGTTGAACTGGGACTCGCCATTGAAGCCGAGAAAGCCGATCGCGCCGGTGTAGAGTCCGCGTGAAACGGGTTCGAGTTCGGTAATGATTTCGGTGGCGCGCTTCTTGGGAGCTCCGGTGATGGAGCCTCCGGGGAAGCAGGCGGCGAGAGCGGAAAGCTGGGTGTGCTCCGGCGAGAGAGTGCCGCGAATGGTGGAGACGAGGTGGTGGACGTGTTGCAGTTTTTCAAGTTGCAGCATGTCGGTGACTTGCACGGATCCGAATTCGCAAACCTGCCCGATGTCGTTGCGAAGGAGGTCGGTGATCATGACCAGTTCGGCGCGTTCTTTTTCCGATCGTTGCAGGTCGAAGGCGGATCGTGAATCGAGCTCGGGATCGGCAAATCGGGGGCGTGTTCCTTTGATCGGCCGGGTCTCGACTTCAGATCCGGAGAAGCGAAGAAAGGTTTCCGGCGACGAGGACAAGACCTCCCGGCCATCCAGGTTGAGATAAGAGGCGGTCGGAGCGGGAGAGGAATTACGAAGTTTATCGTACAAGGACAGGAGCCCGCGGGGAGCCTTGCATTTGGAGCGGAGGCGGCGGGAGAGGTTGACCTGATAGATGTCCCCTGACGCGATGTATTCTTTGATCGCTTTGACCGCGTCGATGAATTCGTCACGCGGGAGGGAGTCCCCCCAACTGCCGAGAGTAAAGTCTTCGGCAGATTGGCTCGCGCGTATTTGGCTGGAAAGCTTTCCGGTTTCCCACCACTCGTCCGACTGATGATGGTAGACGAGCAGTTCGGGGTAGATGCCGAAGGTGAAGTGGCCATTGTAGTCAACCCAGCCGCAGGCGGCGCCGGTGGGGAAGCCGTAGTCGGGTGCGGAAGAGAGGGCTCTCTTTTGAAGGGCGCGCTCGAGTGCCGAGGAGTCCGAAAGGTGACCGCGAATGATTTCGATAGGTCGGGCCCCGATGATGGAGAGGGGGGGGGCGTGTTTGGAGGGCAGGTTGCCGGCGGTGTCGAAGAAAGCGAGGCCGGGAAGGTGGGCCAGACCTTTCGCCACTTCATCCGGCCCTGCCGTGAGGGCGGCGGGTTTAGGGGTGAGGTGGGGTCTGGTTTTCATGGCATTCAGGCTCGTTGACATGGCCTGTTTGATTTCTTAGGCTCCTCTCCCTGATGAAGAATTCACGTCTCTCCCGCAAGCCCAATTTGGGGATGTTTCACGTCTCGTGTTGGGTTCTGGGTCTGGCGGCCTTTGTGCAGCTCATGTCGGTAGGGGTAGCCTTGGCCTTTCAAAACCAGCGGATTCCCGAGCCCGAGGAGCGGATCGTGAAGGAATATGTGGTGGTGCCGGCTGCGCGCACCGCTCCGGTGACGGTCGCTCCACAAAGGCCAAAACCGATCGCAGTGGTGCCGCCGAAGCCTCTTCCCGACTTGGCGGACTTGAAGGAAGTGCTACCCGATCTTGAGTCTGTGGCCAAGGTGGCAGAAGAGGATGTTTTGAGCGTCCCTCCTCCTGTTTTAGACCCGGTGGTCGAGGCGCTGTTAAAAGACGCCCGCAAGGCACGGGTGGGAGGCGATTTGATGTTGGCGCTCACGAAGTTGCAGGAGGCTGAACTCAGGGAGCCAAAGGATCCCAACGTGCTTTATGGTCTAGGGGCAACCTATGAGGAGTTTGGAATCTTCGATAAAGCTAGGGATTACTACTATGACGTCTTCAATTCGGGGCCAAGCGCCGGGTCGCTTTTTGAAAAGGCGAGTTTCAAGGTCGCGCAAGGATTGGTGCCTGATGTCAAGGATCTGGCGCGTCTGGGGTGGGGGCGAATGACGAATCCGACTCAAGAGCCCAACGGAGAGCGGCGGACTTTGATTCTGCCGATCGAAGTGGATACCAGCAAAGATTTTGATCCCATGTTGATCACTCCAAGAGTGCGTTTTTACGAGGAAGTGGACGGCCAGGTCGGCCAGGCCATTATCCAGCAAGGCGATTCCGGTAGTGAGTGGGTCACGGGGGCGGCTGACTGGAAGGACGGCGAGGAAATCGCCGAGGTTTGGTATTTTGTGCCGGATCAGGACGCTGCGACCGGTCTATTGTTCGGGCAGCGAAAATTCTACGGGTTTGTGGCCGAGCTTTATTATGATGGGCGTTTGGTCGATATTCGGGCCCAGCCGCGGACGCTTCTTCGCGAGGGTGGTAGTGATTCCACGATGGAGGATTTGCAGCGAGAGCTTGATAATCTGGACGGCTTGGATCTTGAGGATCTCACCGAGGGAGATTCGCTCCTCCCCAAACTCAATCTTCCCTTCCCGGAGCCTGAACCGGAGCCCAAACCGGAGTTGCCTGAAGAAGGGAACTAAGTTATTCCCCCGTCATCGATCCGGAGATGACATCAGGCGTCACGCGCAAGGAAGGCGATATCCTGGGGGATTATCGTCTGCAGCACGCTATCAGTGAAGGTCAGTTCACGCGGACCTGGGAAGGTGAGCAGATCTCGATGCAACGGCTCGTGATGATCGAGATGCTGCGGAGCAAGGTGTTGCAGCAACCGGGGGTGGTGGATTCTTTCATTGCGGATGTGCGCGCGAAGGCGCTGGTCACGCATCCTGGAATCGGGGCGGTTTACGAGGCGGTCACCAATGACCACGATACCTTTTTCTCACGTGAGAAGCTGGATGGCGAAAGCCTGGAGTCGCTTTATCAATCCGGGGCCCGATTTTCTCCTTTGGAGATCGTCACTCTTCTTGGGCAGATTTCCGGGGCCATGCTGTACCTTGAAAATGAAAAGGTTGCGACGGTTGATTACGAACTCCACCATTTCATTGTTTCGGGCAAGGAACAGGCCAGAGTGATGAATCTAGCTGTTGAGGGGGCTCGAGATGAGGGGGTGGAAACCCGGACGAAGCAGCTCTTGGGTGGCGTGTTCGATGCCATGATAAGGCCTGGTTTGCCGGGCGCGACCCGGGTGAAGTCGCTCTGCGATTTCATGACCGATGCGAATCGGCCGATGCCTCTGACTTGGAAGCAGATCCTCGACCTGAGCCATCAGGTTCGGGAGCAATTGCAGGGCGGAAACAAGGTTGAGCCTCCCATTCCCAGTCCTCCGGTCTATGAAGTGAAGGAGCCGGCGAAGATCCCGGCCTCTTTTTGGGCGTTGATCGGCGGAGTGGCTTTGATCAGTGGGGTGATTCTTCTGATGGTTTTTTCCAAGGACAAGAAAGAGCCCGATCCTGCTCCAGCGGTTGTCGAGACCAAGGCTTATCTCGAAATCCCGGCAGGTCGTTATAAGATTTCAAACGGGCGCGAGATTTCGATTCGTGAGAGATTTTCAATGAGCCGGACCGAGGTCACGCTCGCACAATATAATGCTTTCCTCGAATTTCCGGACCACCGTAAATTTCAGCATCCCGAGCAGCCTGCGGTGAAGAAAAACCACCAGCCCAACGACTGGGACTCCCTTTGGCCGGCTGCGGTGAAGGGCGAAACCTGGCAGGGTCGGTCGATGACGATCGAATGCCCGGTTGTCGGGATCGATTGGTGGGATGCTTATGCTTACGCCCAATGGAGTCAGGGGCGATTGCCGACGTTGTCGGAGTGGTCGGTGGCTGCTACTCACGACGGGAAATCCGGCCAAGCCTCAAAATGGGGACCGGTGGGCCGTGATCAGGCTGATGTGACCGGAGTGGGATTTGCGGGAATGGCCGGAAGCGTCCGGGAATGGACCTCGGAGCCCGAGATCAACCCGGCCGATTCGCTGGCTCCGAAAGCTTACGTGGTTGCCGGAGCTTCATTTGAAGATGGTGAAGGTGGGATTACCGAGAGACTCTGGGTCGACTCCCGTAGCACCCGGCGGAGTGATTTGGGCTTTCGAGTCATCGCACAAAAGTGAAGATCTCCGAAGTTCCTGTGAACAGTCGAAATCGTTGAGTTTTCGGGCCAAAACGGACTTTGTGAAATTTTTCACAAAGAAAACTTGCTAGAAGTCATGAGTCTCGTTACTACCCGCGCAGCCCAATTTTTCGGGCCACGGCAATGTTTTCGATCATCCGACTTTTCACCCTCGTTTCCGCAGTGCTTTTCGCCTCTGCCCCATCCGTGATGGCAGCCGAAGGTCACGACCATCTTCCTGCGAGCGCGGAGGTTCTTTACGAAGCAGGTTGGTTTAAGTTCACCAATTCGACCTTGATGATGCTCATCGTCGCGGTTTTTCTGATCGTGGTTGCCCAGCTTGCCACCCGCAAGATCACCTTGGTCCCCAGCAGGTTACAAAACTTCGTCGAGTGGATCCTGGAAAGCCTAATTAATTTCCTGAGTGGTGTTCTCGGTGAGTCACTCGCCAAGCGGACCTTCTGGTTTTTTGGCACGCTCTTCATCATGATTCTTTTCTCCAACTGGATGGGTTTGATCCCCGGAGTTGGAACCGTCGGCTTCTTCAATGTCACTCCTGACGGTGATCCATACCCCGGGGATAGCTTCACTCCGCTTCTTCGTGGAGCCAATGCCGACCTCAACATGACTTCCGCGATGGCGGTGGCTTTCGCAATCCTTTGGTTCTACTGGGCCGTCACCGAGACCAGTGTGAAGGACTTCTTCGCTCACATCTTCGCTCCAAAAGGGAAGTTTGAAGGTGTCATGCTCGTTGGAATGATCGTCATCTTCCTCTTTGTCGGTCTGATCGAAGTGGCTTCGATCGCCTTCCGACCGGTCGCGCTCATGTTCCGACTCTACGGTAATGTATATGCTGGTGAGAACATGCTTGAGTCCATCATGAACATGGTGCCTCTTGATGCGCTCAAGTGGCTTGCGGCACTTCCATTTTATTTCCTCGAGCTCCTCGTGGGCCTGATTCAAGCCCTCGTTTTCACCCTCCTTTGCGCAGTCTTCCTCCGCTTGATCTGCGAGCACGAACACGACGACGAGCACGCCCACTAAGAATTTTCAAGATCTTCCGGCAGGACCATGCGCAGACAAGCGTGGATGTCGGGAACCAAAACCAAACCAAATAATACAATGACTGAACTCCTCATGTTCCTCCTCGCCGCCCTCGAAGGTAAGTTCCACGTTGGTCTCGCAGCTGTTGGCTCGGGTATCGGCATCGGACTCCTAGGAATGAAGGCTGCCGAAGCCACCGGCCGCAACCCTGGTGCTGCTGCTGACATCCTCAAGATCGCGATTATTCTAGCTGCTCTCATCGAGGGTATCGTCTTCTTCGCTATCTTCCTCGCTTAACGAACTTTGGTGGCCTCCGGGGATTCTCACTGAATCCCCGGTGCAGCTGCCCCCTTTTTCTCTCAAGAGACCTCCTTTCCTAACTTTTCCATCCGATCATGACTGTTTCCGCATTCATCCTGGCCTCTGCCGAAGCTGCTACTGAAGTAGCGAACCAGAGTCCTGTCGAAAAAATCGTCGATAAGTTCGGCCTTCACTGGAGTCTCTTTATCTCACAGCTCGTCGCTTTCCTCATCGTTTGTTTCCTTCTCAAGAAGTTCGCTTACGGCCCGGTCATGGAAATGCTTGAGCAGCGAAAACAGCGCATCGAAGACGGCGAAACCAAACTCGTCGAAATCGAAAAGCAACTCGAAGAAAGCGAGGCCCAGAAAGCCGCTCTCCTCGAAAAGGCAAACGCCGATGCCAAGCGCATGATCACTGAAGCCAAGGACAGCGCCACCGCACTCGGTGAGCAGAAGGCTCAGGAAGCAGTCGCCCAAGCGCAAACCATTCTCAACAAGGCCCAGGAAGCCGCCCGCTCCGAGCGTGCCGCGATGGCCGCCGAGCTTAAGCAGGAATTCGGTCGTCTCGTTGTCGCCACCACCAGCCAGGTCGCAGGCAAGGAGCTCAACGCATCCGACCAAAAACGGATCAACGACGAAGCTGTTTCCAGCCTCAACTAACTTTACAAATTTAGCCCGACGATGAAAGTTTCCAAGGTCGCCCAGAGCACTGCTCGCCGCATCTTCCGCCTTTGCTCAAAGGACGGGCGGGTGAACGAGAAGCATCTCAAAGTCGCCATCAAGAAACTTGCCGAAGAGAAGCCTCGCGACTACCGCGGCATGCTTCAGGCTCTTCGTCGCCTCCTCCGTGCCGAGCTTGCCAAGAAGCAGGTGACCGTCGAGAGCGCCGTCGAACTCAACGAAACGACTTCCAACAAGGTCAAAAAATCTCTGAAAGGCCAATACGGCAAAGATCTCAACTTCGACTTCAAAGTCACCCCCGAACTTCTCGGCGGCATGCGCATCCGTGTCGGAAACGATCTTTTCGACGGCTCGGTTAAAGCTCGTCTCGAGCGCCTTAAGGAATCTCTTTAATCATCATTCTCTCCCTCTTCACCCACTCTCTCACCAATACTTGTCATGAGCAGCATCCTCCAGGAACTGGAAGCCCAAATCGCGAACGTCTCCACGTCCGTTGAAAAAACCAATATCGGCATCGTCCGTGAAACCGGTGACGGAGTCGCCAAGGTCGAAGGACTCAGCGACGCCCAGCTGAACGAGATGATCGAATTCCCCGGCGGACTGACCGGACTCGCTCTCAACCTTGAGGAAGGCGAAGTCGGCGTGGTGTTCCTCGGTGACGGAAAACACATCACCGAAGGCATGGAATGTAAAGCCACCGGCAAGCTCCTCTCGGTTCCGGTTGGCGAAAATTTCCTCGGTCGTGTCGTGAACACTCTTGCCGAGCCAATTGACGGAAAAGGCGCCATCGAAGCCGCTGACCAATATCCTGTTGAGAAAATCGCTCCCGGAATCATTAAGCGAAAGTCCGTTTCGGTTCCTCTCCAGACCGGTATCGCAGCCATCGACGCCATGATCCCAATCGGTCGCGGCCAGCGTGAGCTTATCATTGGTGACCGCTCCACCGGTAAAACCACCATCGCGATTGATACCATCATTTCCCAGGCCAACCAGAACAAGGCAGCTGCCGAAGGCCGCCTCAAAGGTCACAAGCCTGTCTACTGTGTTTATGTCGGCATTGGTCAGAAGCAGTCCAACATTGCCCGCACCGTGGCCACTCTCGAGGACGCCGGCGCTCTCGAAAATACCATCATCGTTTCCGCATCCGCTTCGGATTCGGCCACCAACCAGTTCCTCGCTCCTTATTCCGGATGTGCTCTCGCCGAGTATCTCATGGATCAGGGCAAGGACGTCCTCATCGTCTTTGATGACCTTTCCAAGCAGGCGGTTGCCTACCGTCAGGTATCCCTGATTCTTCGCCGCCCATCCGGTCGTGAAGCCTATCCTGGTGACGTTTTCTACCTCCACTCACGCCTTCTTGAGCGTTCCGCTCGTCTTTCCGACAAAGAAGGTGGTGGTTCCCTGACTGCTCTTCCCATCATCGAGACTCAGGCTGGTGATGTTTCGGCTTACATTCCGACCAACGTGATTTCCATCACCGACGGACAGATTTTCCTGGAAACCGACCTTTTCTACCAAGGTATCCGCCCTGCGATTTCCGTGGGTCTCTCCGTGTCCCGTGTGGGATCGGCCGCGCAAACCAAGGCGATCAAGAAGGTTGCTGGAACGACCAAGCTCGACTTGGCTCAGTTCCGCGAACTTCAGGCTTTCGCCCAGTTCGGTTCCGATCTCGATGACGCTACCAAGGCGAAGATTAACCGGGGCCAGCGCATTGTGGAACTTTTCAAACAGAATCAATACTCGCCTCTCTCGATGGAGATGGAGGTGGCCGTTCTCTGGTCCATGCAAAACGGTCACTTCGACGATGTCGAGGTTGAGCGCGTTGAGGAATGCCAGGCTGCTCTCGAGGAGTTCATGACCACTCGCAAGGCTGATCTCCTCCAGAAGATTGCCGACGAAAAAGCGCTCTCCGACGACATCGTTGACGGTCTCAAGACCGCTCTCGAAGACTTCAAAGGATCCTGGAAATAAGCGCGGAGCGCTTGCTGCTTCAAACTGAACACCTCAAACTTCAACCTCTCAAATGGCAAACCTTCGTGACATCCGCCGCCGCATTAAGTCGGTTAAGAGCACCTCGCAGATCACCAAAGCGATGGAGCTGGTTGCTGCTGCGAAGATGAAGAAGGCCCAGGATCAAGCGCTTGCCGGACGTGACTACGCCGACAAGCTCAACAAGGTCTTGGTCAATCTCAAGGACAACACTGACGAGGAATCCCACCCGCTGCTTGGACAACGCGAAGGCAGCAAGGAACTCATGCTCGTGATCTCCACCCAGCGTGGACTGTGCGGTGGTCTGAACACCAACCTCCTCAAGAAGGTTCGCATGGAGGCGGCCGAAGAGACCGAGTATGTCACCGTTGGTAAAAAGCTCCGCCAGTCCATCGCCAAGAGCGGGGGAAAGATCGTCACTGACTGGGAAGTCGAGGACCCCGTTCCTTTTAACGACGCCAAGCCCATCGCGAAGTTTCTCACCGAGCAATTTCTCAGCGGCGAATACGACAAGATCTCAGTTGCGTTTAACAATTTCGTCAGCACCCTGACTCAGACTCCTCAGGTCAGCCAGCTTCTGCCAATTCAGGCCGATGCCCTCGCTGAAAAGCAAGACTACGAAGGTGTCGGTAAAGGTGAGATCGCCGAGACGGATGACGCCGCTGCGTTGAACATGGATTATGAATTCGAGCCCAGCGCCGAGGGCGTGCTCGACAAGCTCCTTCCCCTTTACGTCAACTTCCAGATCTACCAGATGCTGGTCGAGGCCCGCGCTTCCGAGCACTCTGCCCGGATGGTCGCGATGAAGGCCGCTACCGACAACGCCAACAAGATGGTCAAGGAATTGACCCTCGAATACAACAAGGCCCGTCAGGCCGCTATTACTGCCGAGCTTCTTGAGATCACCACCGCCATGAAAGCGATGGAGTGATCTCCTTTCTAAAAATTTCTCAAACGAACCACTTCAATCTCCCAACTTTCCCACCATGAGTAACCAAGGAACCATCGTTCAGGTCATCGGCGCCGTCGTTGACGTTGACTTCTCGGCCGCCGCCAAGCTGCCGGAAATCTACAACGCCCTCGAGGTGCACTACGAACTCTTCGGAGAAGCCACCAAGCTTGTTCTCGAAGTCCAGCAGCACCTCGGTGACGGCTGGGTTCGCGGAGTTGCCATGAGCACCACGGAAGGTCTCAAGCGCGGCATGGATGTCGCGGACACCGGCCAGCCCATTGCAGTTCCTGTCGGCAAGCAGATTCTCGGACGTATCTTCAACGTGACCGGTGATGTCGTGGACGAAAATAAACTCGATCTCGAAGACGAGAACCAGCGTTCTCCGATTCACCGCTCCGCTCCGACACTTGAGGAGCAGGCTTCCTCTGCCGAGGTTCTTCCAACTGGAATTAAAGTCATCGACCTGATCTGCCCGCTCCTCAAAGGGGGTAAAGGTGGTATGTTCGGTGGTGCTGGTGTGGGTAAGACCGTGGTCATCATGGAGCTCATCAACAACATTGCGAAGGCGCACGGTGGTTATTCCGTCTTTGCTGGTGTGGGTGAGCGAACTCGTGAGGGTAACGACCTTTACTGGGAAATGATCGAGTCCGGCGTTATCGAGACTCAGAAGGATCCCAATGGCCATCCCAAGCTCGATGAGAACGGAAACCCTGTTCTTGCCGACGGATCCAAAGTGGCACTTTGCTACGGTCAGATGAACGAGCCTCCGGGTGCCCGTCTCCGTGTGGCGCTTTCCGCCCTCACCATGGCCGAGCACTTCCGTGACGAGGACAATTCCGACGTTCTCCTCTTTGTTGACAACATTTTCCGTTTCTCCCAAGCGGGTTCCGAGGTGTCCGCACTTCTTGGCCGCACGCCTTCCGCGGTGGGTTACCAGCCAACTCTCTCCGAAGAGATGGCCGGACTTCAGGAGCGGATCACTTCCACCAAGAAGGGATCGATTACCTCTATTCAGGCTGTTTACGTTCCTGCGGATGACTTGACCGACCCCGCACCTGCCAACACTTTCGCTCACCTCGATGCGACCGTGGTGCTCGAGCGTTCTCTTGCGGAGCAGGCTCTCTTCCCGGCGGTTGACCCGCTTGCTTCCACCTCGGCTGCCCTTGCTCCCGAGATCGTGGGCGAAGAGCACTACAAGGTCGCCCGTGGCGTCCAGCTTGTGCTACAGCGCTACAAAGATCTTCAGGATATCATCGCCATCCTCGGAATGGACGAACTTTCCGACGAGGATAAGCTCACCGTGTTCCGCGCTCGTAAAATTCAGCGTTTCCTCACCCAGCCCTTCCACGTTGCGGAGGTCTTCACCAACGTGGACGGCGTTCTCGTCTCCATCGAGGACACCGTGAAGGGATTTGCCGAGATTCTCGACGGAAAGCATGACAGCGTTCCCGAGTCCAACTTCTACATGAAGGCGGGCATCGACTCAGTCGACAAAGGCTAACTTCTAATTTTCAGATCAAAATCCCATGTCCTTCCAACTCGACATCGTGACTCCGGAGAAGACCATCTTCTCGGACACTGTGGATGATGTTTATCTTCCTGGTAGCGAGGGTGAGATGGGGATTTTGAGCATGCACGCTGCTCTCGTGGCTCCGCTTTCTCCAGGAGAGCTGCGTTACCTCAAGGATGGCAAGGTCGAAGAACTCGCCGTTGGTGAGGGATTTGTCGAAGTCGCCGACAACAAAGTATCGGTTCTGATTGACCTCGCCATCGGCGAAGATGCGATTGACGAAGCCAAGGTTGAGGAGGCCATGAAGCGCGCTCAGGAAGCCTTGGCCGGTGAGAACGTGGACCACGACGAAATGGCAGCCCTTCAGGTCGTCATTGCCAAGTCCGAGGCCATGCTTCGACTGAAGCGTAAGCGGATGTAGATTTCCGATCTGACTCTCAGAATTTAAAAAAGCGGCGACTTGAAACAGTCACCGTTTTTTTCATTCGTGTGGGGGCCAGCTAAAGCTTCTTCCTGAATTGAATGGAGCCAAACTTGCTATCTTAGCCCAATTAACCCCCTAATCATTCTATTCTTGGTTTTGTGGTCATGAAGGCATTGTGGTCATCCAGTTAGGCCCGAAGCTGAAGCCTTAATCATCGCAAAAGATGGAGAATCGTTTACTGCTTGTGTGATTCAGTATGGGAGGGCGATACACCTGATTCCTGGAAAGGGCCACATCAGCTCTGCTCATACCTATAAGAACCGTGTTGCTACCTAATAAATTGTCAACAAATGACTTACGAATTTCTGAGTTAAAATCGTCAACTCAAAAATGTTCCGCATTATACCAACAGTAGTAGGATCACCGTAAAAATGTAACGAATTGGTATTCCAGAACGTCAATCCAAACGAACTAATGACCGCGTTAGGGAGCCTTTGTAAAAACAACAATCCGCTTAAAAAATCTGATGAACTATCTCAAATTAGTCCTGTATCCTCTACTTGCGGCTTCGGCCTCGGGATTTACTGTTTCCCTCACCAATATTAACTTTGCAGATGCAACGGCTGTCCCGATCTTAGATAATACCGGGGTATCGATCGAGGGAAGCTCTGGGTTTGTTGCTGCGGGCACTTTTTCGAGCACCGTCAGCCAATTTAGTGGCTTCGATGATTTTCAGATTTTCGGTGAGGGTCAAAGCTCGTTCAATGGAGTTGCTCCTGGATTTTTCGATATCCGAAGATCGGCTCCCATCCCCGAAGGAACAACAGCTTATCCAGTGGGAGAGAATATCTATATCGTGATCGGAGATGGATCCTCTCTTTCGACGTCTACTGGTTTTGCGATTTTCGATTCTGGGCTGACTTTCGGAACTGAAAACAGACTCGGATTAGGGGGCGCTGATATTATAATTACCAGCAGTTCGTTAACGGAAGAATCACTCATCGTTGGTGATCTTGTCACGAATGTTGATACCGGACTTGGAGTCACTTTTGAAAAGGCCATTCAACTGACGACCGTGCGGGAGCCTCTCGCTCCGGTTCTTAGTAGTGAGCTTGAGAGTTTTTACCAGTCTGAGGAAGGGGTGGGGCTTAATATTGACGTTACCCCGGTAGATGGTTTTCCATTCAACTTCTCTTATCAATGGTATTTTAATGGGATTGCGATACCTGCGGATCAGGGTGGTGAAGAACGAAGCTTGGAATTCGTAGGGTCACCAGATGAGAACGGTACTTGGAAGGTCGTCGTCGTTAATAGCACAGGTTCTGCGGAACATTCTTTCGAATATAGGGTCTTCAGCGATATTGATGGAGATGGTTTGTCTGATTATCGTGAACAAAACATTTTAGGGACCAACTTTGAACTCGCTGATTCCGACTCTGACGGGTTGTCTGACCTTGATGAAGTGAATGGCCCAACCGATGCCGTTGTTGCTGATACGGACAATGATGGTCTTTCGGACGGAGCAGAGCTTTCTCTCACTCAGACAGACCCAGTCGTTGATGATACAGATGGAGACGGCATCCTTGATGGTGAAGATGATATTGATTCTGATGGTTTAACGAATTTAGAGGAAGTGGCCGTCTACCTCACGAACCCTCTCCTTGCTGATACCGATAGCGATGGCATCAGTGATCTTAGCGAGGTGAATCTCAAGCTAGACCCGAAAGTCCCCACAAGCCTCGAGGATCTCGTGAGGGATTTCAGCCAATTACGCGATACCTACCAGGCGACCGTCATTGAGCGGGACTCTCGGTTTGTTGATTCAGACGGGGATGGCATTACCGATCTCAAGGAGGTGGAACTTGGGACAGATTCGGAGGAAGCGACCGTTTTCTATCCTCAAGATGCCTATGACTTTGCAATCGCTCAGTCACTCGAGGCCGGCCGAGATCAAGTCACAAGCGCCCCGGCGACCTACAATTTAACTCCCACTGAACAATATAATGCAGTGGTTGCTGACCGTGACTCGCGTTTTGTTGACACAGATGCTGATGGGATTACCGACCTCAAGGAAGCGGAGCTTGAAACTGACCTTGAGGAAGAAACCGTTTTCTACCTTAAAGACGATTATGACACCGCGGTGTCCAACTCCCGAACAGCTGGTCGGTCGGATGTCACTGCTGAGCCTGCGGCTTATGGCTTAACTTCAAAAGCTGAATTTGACAAAGTTCTTGCTGAGCGAGATGCAAGGTTTGTGGATAGTGATTCTGATGGCATCACTGATGACAAAGAGGTTGAGCTAAGCACAAACCCTGATCAAGTAACCGTTTTCTATTTGAAGGATGCCTACGACTTCGCAGTGAATAATTCACGCATCGCGGGACAGGCAGATGTCACCACGAATCCCCAAAATTTCGAACTCACCTCCTTAGACGCCTATAACAAAGCGATTAAGGAGCGGGATTCCCGTTTCCTCGACAGTGATGGTGACGGCATTACGGATAGAAAAGAAGTCGAACTGTTGTCGGACGTCGCAGCAGAAACAACCTATTTTCTCCAAGCATCGTATGAAGCAGCGGTGGCCAACTCGAGGGAGGCTGCGCTTCTTGAGGTGCTCTCTAACCCCCAGAACTTCAATTTGAAGACAGAGGAGGCGTATAATCAGGTGGTTGCCCAGAGGGATTCGCGTTTTGAAGATACGGATCGAGACGGAATCACTGACATTAAGGAAATCGAGTTGGAGAGTAATCCGAGTGAAGGCACGGTCTTCTATTTGGAGAACGCTGAGTTTGATGACGCCATTGCCGCGGCGCGCCAGGTTGGAAGGAATGATGTGATGGTCTTCCCCTTCGGTTACGGATTGGTCTCGGTTGAGGACTATAATGCCGTAATCGCGGAGCGTGATCAACGATTCATAGATTCTGATGGCGATGGGCTTACTGATTTTAAAGAAGCTGAACTCGAAACGAGCCCGCTACTTGAGACCGCCTACATCCTCCGTCCTGCTTTCGACGCTGCAGTGGATGAAGCACGGCAAAAGGGTCGAAGAGAAGTGACGGATAATCCACAAAATTTCAGCCTTACGACACTTGAAGCATTTAATACCGTTATTAACGAGCGCGATGCTCGCCCCACAGCTGAGGCCTATAATACGGCTCTAGCCGAGCGAGATGCCCGCTACCTGGATAGCGACGGTGATGGAATCACTGACCTTAAGGAAGAAGAGTTAGAGTCAGATCCAAACATAGAAACGAGCTTCTTTCTTGAAGGTAACCAGCAAGAAGCACTGCAGGAGTCACGGATAGCAGGTCAAAATGAGGTGTTATCGAACCCTCAAAACTTTGATTTAACCACTCGTGCTGCTTTCGATCTTGTTGTCGCTCAGCGTGATAATCGTTTCCTTGATAGCGATGGTGATGGATTGACTGACGATAAAGAATTAGAGCTGGGAACTGATTCAGCAATACAGACACCGTTCTACCTTGAAAGCGTATACAATAATCTTTTCACGGGGGCGAAGGATGCTGCGCTTGAGGAGATTCTCGCAAACCTTCAGAACTTTGGCCTGACTTCGAAAGAGGCTTACGACCTTATTATTGAACAACGGGATAGCCGCTTCCTTGATTCCGATGGGGATGGTATTACTGACCAAAAAGAAATTGAGATTTCGACCGATCCCTCACAGAGAACAAATTTCTATCTTGATGAGGCTTACGAAAATGCGGTTGCTCAATCTCGCCAAACTGGTCGTGACGAAGTCACCACAAATCCGCAGAATTTCGATCTTACGACTAAGACTGCTTACAATGCGATACTTGCTCAGAGAAACGAGCGTTTCCTCGATACTGATGGGGACGGTTTAACGGATGTGATCGAAGCGTCTCTTGAGACGGATCCTAACGTAGAAACTATTTTTTCCATTGATTCGTCTCCTCTTAGTTTCGTCTTCGCCGAATCAAAGACCTCTGAGGGAGAAGCTCAGGCTGATTCTGAGCTGCCTGACTTTGCTCTGGCCACCACTGGCGAAGCGTTGTTCACGGATTCGGACTTAGATGGAATAACCGACGCAAAGGAAGAGGAGTTAAATACTGACCCTAAAACCAAAACGGTTTTCTATCTGCAAGGGGCGCTCGATAGTGCTGTTATGACATCAAGGGAACTTGGGCGTAGCGATGTCACAACCAATCCTCAGAATTACGAACTCACCCCTAATTCCGTATACGGGACTCTGCTCGCAGAGAGGGATTCTCGCTTCGTAGATAGTGACGGAGATGGAATCACAGATAACAAGGAAGACGAACTCGGTTCCAACGTGTCACAAGAGACCGCCTTTTATCTCCAAGATGCTTATGACTCGGGCCTAGCCAATGCCCAACAGGCTGGCCGCTTAGAAGTGATTTCCAATCCCCAAGTGTATCAATTAAAAACACGCGAGGTATACGATCAAATCGTCCAAGAGAGAGACGCACGATTCATCGATTCTGATGGGGACGGGTTGACAGACGAAAAAGAACTGGAGCTACAAACCAGTTCCGAGGAAGAAACTGTCTTCTACTTGCAAAGCGCCCTCGATGAGGCGGTCACTACCGCAACAACACAAGGCCGTAATGAAGTGACGACCAATCCATCAAATTACGATTTAACCAGCCAGGCATCCTATAACCTGGTGGTTGCTCAGCGTGATAGCCGCATTAGCGAAGAGGAATATCTGGCGCTCGTTGCTCAAAGGGACGAGCTTTTTGCTGATTCCGACGCAGATGGGATTACGGATGCTAAGGAGGCTGAAATCTCATCAAATCCTCAGGAAGCAGATACGTTCTATCTTGAAAGTTCATATCAAGAGGCGGTTCTTGATGGCCAAATCACAGGACGAGATGGCGTTATTGCAAATCCATTAGACTACGGGCTGACAACCTTAAATGCCTACAACATCGTTGTCGCGCAACGGGACCTCAGACCAACGACAGCGGCGTTTGATTCAGTAGTCGCTCAACGTGACTCCAGACCAACACGCGAAGAATACGACACTGCCATCCAAGAGAGGGACGAAAGACCTACCTTTGACGAGGTGAAGGATGCCCGTTTAGGTTCCGTGCTCCTTCAACCAAACATTGGTGAAAATAGTGTGAAGCTTCGCTTCTCGATCGAAGAGACCGATGACTTTGCGAATTGGACAAAGCGTGATGGGACCAACGAAATCTCCATTCCACTCGAAAACGGAAAGCGGTTTTATCGCTTTGCGATAGAAAACGAGTAGATGGTTACCGACTGGACGGCGGAGAATACCGAGTTGGATCCAAGGGTCTGGACACTTCAATCCACCTAGGGGAAAGCGATTGACCGATTTTGGAGCGCTTGATACTCTCCTTCCAAAAAATGAGACTACTTGTACTTATTCTAGCTACAAACCTGATCGCCCAGGCATGTTTGGGAGAAACACCAACTTTTTGGAATTTTGCCCGTCAGGTGACTTTTAGTCCGGCTACAAAAGACAGACGTGAAGTTGGTGCGCTGAGAGAGCATAATCCAGCAACTGCCGAAAGGCAAGGAGCCCGGGAGTTTAGTATTGAACTAGAAAAAGTAGATAGTGCTGAATACTACCTCGTTGTTGCCCGCGATAGAAGACAACTAGAGTCCTTTTTGGAAACTGGTGGCATGCAAAGAGTGGATGATTTTAATGAAAGCTACTGGGAACATTTTGTAGAATCATTCGCCGCTACTCGAGGAGGCGCACGGGTAAGCTCTAATCATTTAGAGGAGTTAAGATACGATGGACGTTTAGATTATTTTTATGATGGCTGTCTAGATCAGCCACACTTGCTATCTTCCATGGATGGAGTAGTTAGCGGTTATCAGGATAATACTGAGCGTTCGGCTTCCTATGCTCAACAAGCCGATCTAACGACTTTTCTTCTTGATCGTTACCCAGGCCTCTTCATTCGGTTTTTCGATCTCGATGGTGATGATAAGACGGACATTCAGGTCAGTCGTGCGTCATTTGCAGCCCAATCAAGCTTTGCGACAAGTTTACTTTACGATAATCCAATGCTTGGCAATGAGCTAAATACATCCCCGTTATCTGTGGTATATCCACTGCTTGATGCAACTAGGCCGGGACGCTTTAGCCCACGACGTAATGTCTACCATTGTTGGGTAAAAGTGATGAATGGGATTGTTGCTACTGGTGATATCAGGTCTCCGTTTATTCCGGACGCCGTTCGAGTCGCAGTAGCTGGTGATTCATTTTCGAGTGGTGAAGGCGCTCCTAATCCTTGGTTTGGAACCTATAATACCTTCAACTGGGGACGGGACTCAGTGAATTATTATGCGCATCGATCGTATTTATCTCATTGGCACCTTGCAATGAAACGAGCGCACCGGAGGTGGTATAATAATAACGCCAGATTCCATAAAACGGGCATTTATCATGACGATCAAAGTTGGTCAGGTGCGATTATCTATGACTTTGATCCCACTGATCGTTGGAACGTAAGACCAACCTCGTGGGCAGATTATTACGGAAATACTAATTATTCTGCAAACATGCGAAAAGGAGCTACAACATTCGCACGGCAAATCAATGAGATGAAACGAGCAAATTACGATCTGTTATGTTTCTCCCACGGTGGTAACGATGCAGCATTTGCCGATATTTTAGGTGAGCTGCTTTTTTGGGATGATTATGACGATATTGTGGCAGATTGGCAAAGCGATATGAATGAAAATGGGCGCTACCGAGATGAATTTGCCGAACATTATGACTATAGGAATCATACAAATGAGCAGGCCCCTCCTCTAGAGGGAGCCTTCGATCGAGTTAAAGAGAGATTACTCAGTGTTGGTTCAGACTCTTTTAACGGCCGGCTTTTTGAGAATTTTTTGATAAGTAGATACCCAAACCCCGTTGGTTACCCAACTGGCAGTAGATGGGACCGCGATTATTGGGATGAATTTCAGAGATGCGGGGAATTCTTGGGCATTGAACCACTTGAGGCCGACATAATTGTGGATGATTTTATGGGTTTAATCAATGGTCCTGTCAGCAATCTCCGTGAAGCGGCACGGGACCGAGTTACTGTTATTTCGGCCAATGGTAGTTCGTCTTACCCTATATATGATTGGCACCAAAGAGGATCGATGGGTAACTCACCAGACAGAGTGTTTGCTCGATTTCCGGGAGATGATTGTTGGGGAATTATAGGTAGTGGTTACTGGGCTGAAGCTGACGAGAGGCCCGAAGTTATGTATTGGTTTCACCCTAACAAACAGGGTCAAGAACTGCTTTGGGATGATGACCAGGAAGAAATTGAAAGATACTTTGATTCTGCTTATACCCGAAGCCGATATTCAGCTCAAGAACATCCTATTTTTGATTCAACCGGAAATCGTGTTGATTTATTCCTTGAGCTGGCAGAGCTAGAAAACATTGATACAGCTGACGGAACTTCGTCTCTAAAGCTTAATCTTGTAGTGAAGAATCTTAGTTCAGTAACCACAAGTCTTCCAGTTAATATGCTCATGAAGTTTAATTTCAATGGGGCATCGATTTCGATACCTGTTTATAATTATATCACAGGCCAGAATATCGTAATCCCGCCGCTTGAACCGGGCGAATCTTTTGTTTTTAATGAAGTAGTCTTTGATGGTTCGGAGCAGTGTACTGGCACCGATTTCTTGGTTTCTCAACTTCGTATTTTTACGGGTAGAGCGCCCTACATTCTCGATAATTTAGAGGATTACGATCCACAGGTAGGCTACGCAGCATGGTGGCTGGTGCATGAGGCCGAGGGCGATAATGAGACATTCTTAAAAAAATTATGTGGTAAGGTTAATCTGTGGAATCTTCATTATGGTAGAGACACTAAGTTTTCGTTTTATTTACCTTGGGACCCAAATGAAGAAATTAATGAACTAGTTGATAATAATTTTGGAGTTGAGTTAAGTACTTGGGACATCAATGAGCAGGTAGTTGAGGATCTGAAAGATTGTTATCGAATTTCGTTACTTGACTGTTATAGGGACCAAGAGTGGCTTCGTGAGCTTTTGAAAACAAGTGACGATATTGTTCATCAAGCAAGGGTTGAGACCAGAATGCGAGATTTAATGCGCGAGGTCGGCCTATTACCAAGTGTCGTTTATCCAATTCTCGATACGGTAGAGGAAGGAGCTCCACGCGCTCTGGTTCCAGTGGAAGATGTTTTGACGGAAGCAACCGCGATGCTAGAATTCGAGCGCAAAGGATTACTAGGTGGAGCTCCGCTTGTGATGTTCCCAACCGACGTGAGGGATGTGTTTTTTGAGTTCCCAGAGCATCCCAGTTTGAAGCTGTCGTATTCTGACAGCACTCGGATCAACGAATTGTTTGTGTTCGATGGGTCTATTTTGAAAGCAGATCTTGTTTTTAATAAGAACGGCAAAGTGTTCCGTCGGGGCTTGGATTTAAAACTTCCGTTTCAAGAATATGGAGTTAAGGGACTAGGAAATGCGCCCTCTAATGGCTGGGGAAAAATGCCTCTTAGCTTGAGTGTTCCTGATAGTTTTTCTGGTGAAAATCTCCAATTTGTTGCGGTGGACCCCCTTACTAATACTGTTTTAAAGAGCGTAGAAACTAAGGGCTATCTTGGGACCTTAGATCAGTTTTTCCAGAAACTCTACTTCAGCGAGGGATCCGCCAAACTGACTATTAGGCAACAAAGCAGTCCTGCTGGTAAGGGTTATTGGTTAAATAATTCCACGAGTGTTGGGGCTTTGAAATCAGAGATTAAATCAATTGATGAGAAATCGTCCGTAGCTACAATTAAGATTACCCTCGAAGGCTGGATTGAGCCTGAATTGCTTCAGTCTGAAATCAGTCAACTTAGTTGCAAACTAAAAGACGATTCTTCCAGTCACAGAATTGACATCACACTTGAACGGGTGGCTGCACTTGATTCATCAACTTTCACTTTGGATATTCGTTACCCTCTTGAGATTGCGAGATCTCAATTTCATATCCTTGAAGTGACAGGGAAGACAGGTGATGTATTGGCGACTGCCCCGCTTGGTTCACTCCCTTTACTCGGAGATGTAGTTTCAAAGGTGGCCCCTTATCTATATCTTGAAGATAGTTCCGTAGTCGCCATTTCGGCTTATAAAGCCGGAGAATTACCCGCGTTTGTTTATCGAGATCCTATGGACGGATTTGTTCCGAAGAGCGTTAAAATGAATGTCGAGGGGCAACCATCTGCACCTGGGCTGTATTCAGCAACCGTAACTGTATCGAATTCGCGTGGTCTGGAATCAAAGAAAGATTTTGTCCTCGAGATAAGAGAAGATCCAGTGCCTGACTCTGATGGAGATGGACTAGACGATGAAATTGAGCTAACGATAGGTACTGATCCATTGAAAAAAGATACGGATGAAGATGGGATTTCCGATCGACTAGAGTTTGTTAATGGCTTCGTTAACCTAGTTAGTCATCCTACAAATGGAAGCTTTCGTTTTGTCAATAATGATGTGGTAGAACTTAGTACTATTATCGGTAAGCGCTATCAAATCGAGACTTCTGTTGATCTTATTAATTGGGAACCCTTTGGTGAACAATTCCAAGCTTCTGAAAAGTCGAAAAAAATCCAAATTTCTGGGAAAGAGCGTTCATTTTTCCTCCGGGCAAATCAATTCTAGTTCCAACTGGCTGGACGTCGCAATTATTTCTGCGCTTGGGGAAAATCCGAATCGGTGACCAAGATGATTAACGGTCAAATTACCGCTTTCGAAGTGGCCAGAACTCACGCCCCGACGATCGGTGAAGTTTATTGGCTGGCGACGAGATGAAATGATGGGACTTAATTGATTCTTGGAACAAAACTCATCCATGCATGCCGGTGAGGGTTCCCTTGCCGCTTGCAAATGTTTCGGCTTCGAGCCCCAGGTGCTGGAGGTGAGAGACGAATAGATTGGCGAGGGGCGGTGTCTTGGAATCTTCGGGATTGAAGGCGAGGTGTTGGCCGTGCTTGAAGCGTCCGCCGGCGGCGATGACGGGGAGATTACTGTTGTTATGACTGGAGGCGTTGCCGAGGTTGGAGCCGCTGAAAATCGCGGTCTGATCGAGGAGGGTGTGGTCGCCTTCCTTGACCTCGTCGAGGCGTGACATGAACTTGGCAAAGAGGCGCATTTCCTCGAGTTCGATCAGTGCGAGCTTTTCGATCTTCTTTTCGTCGCGTCCGTGGTGGCTGAGATTGTGCCAGTCTTCGTCGACTCCTTTGAGGGTCGGGACGTAGTTTCCGCCCGCTCCGCAGAAGGTGATGAGGCGGGTTGAGTCGGTGCGGAAGGCGAGAAATATGAGGTCATACATGAGCTCCATGTTACTGACGAAGTCGGCGCGGTCTTCGACATCGCTGACGGGTTCGCGGTCGACCTTGGGCTTGGGGAGGTGGGCCCACTTTTCCTGAATGACGAGGCGCTTTTCGAGTTCACGAACGCTGGTGAGGTACTGGTCGAGGGTCTGGTGGTCTTCGCGGCCGAGCTTGCGGGAGACGTCGGCGGTTTGCTCACGTACGAGATCCATAATACTTTGGCCGTCTTCGATCTGGCGCAGGCGGGCCGCTTTTTGTTCGGCGTTGCCTTCAAGGAAAAGTTTGGCAAAGAGGCGGGAGGGTCGGGTCTCGGGCGGGATGCGCACACCGGAGCGGGTGTAGCTAAGGCCGGTGTTGTTGGCGGAGAGGGAGAGCGAGGGAACGCGGGTGAGGTGGCCCATGCGCTCGGCGGCGTATTGATCGACAGAGATGGTGTTTTTGAAGCTGGGCTGTCCGGGATGAGGGGCGCCAGTGAGGTAGCTTTTTTCGGCGGAGTGGCCACCGTCGACATTGGGGTGCATGAGGCCGGAGATCACCGTGAATTTTTTGCGGTGGGCTTGGAGAGGTTCGAGGTAGGGGGTGACTTCGTAGTCGCGTCCGGACTTCTTCGGGAAGAGAAGCGGAGTGTGGATGCCGAGGGGGGAGCAGATCGAAAGCATGCGCCGGATGTCGGGTTCTTTCTCTTGAACCGTCGCCCGCAGGGAGGTCGGGAGCATGGAGTTGAGGAGGGGGAGTCCGAGGCTGATGCCGGATGACCGGAGGAAGGTGCGGCGGTGCATGATACTAAGGATAGAGGTTGAGTAGCTTGGTTGAGTAGCTTGATTTGGGAATTGGTCGAAAGCGAGAGCTTTCGGCTGCGGGCCTAGCGGCGGAGGGACATGTCGGTTTCGATGACAGCGTGGATCATGGATCTGAGGCCGGGGGCGGTTTTTGATTTTTGGACGATGGCCTCGAGGGAGGGACGGTCGGCGAGGGTGAAGGGACGACCGCTGGCATAGATGAGGAGTTTTTGGGCCAGGGAGCGGGTGATGAGATCTTGGTCCTCGAGGATGATTTTGCGGAACTCCTTGAAGGTTTGGAAGCTCGTGCCGTCTTTGAAGGTGCCGTGTTGTTCGACGTCGGGGCCTTTGGTGTAGGGTTCACGTTTGGAGATTTTTTTGCCCTCGCCGAGGGAGCGATACCACGCCCGTTCGCCACCGATGGGGTTGAATATCTCGAGAGCGAAGCCGGGGGGATCGATGTGGTCGTGACAGCGGGCGCACGATTCTTCAGAGCTGTGTTTCGCGAGTTGATCGCGGATGGAGACCGCGCCACGGATGTCGGGTTCGACAGCCGGGATGCCCGGCGGTGGCGGGGGGACGGGCTTGGAGAAGATTTGATCGAGAAGCCAGACGCCACGGAGGACGGGGGAGGTGTTGGTGCCATTGGCGGTGACTTTGAGTATGCTGGCCTGGGTGAAGAGGCCGCCGCGAATGGAGTCGTCCGGAATCTTTACGACGCGTGAATGTTCGTGGCCTTTGACCCCGGGGATGCCGTAGTGTCGGGCGAGCCGTTCGTTGAGAACGGTGAAGTCGGAGTCGATGAAGTTTGAGATGGGGAGGTCCCTGTCGAGAAGGTGGCGGAAGAAGCCTTCGGTCTCGCGGACCATCGATTCCTGAAGCATGGGGTCGAACTCGGGGAAGAGTTTTTTGGAGGGCGAGGTGAATTCGATTTCACGAAGTCCGAGCCACTGGCCGGTGAAGTTCTTGAGGAAGCGTTCGTGCTTGGGATGGGCGAGCATGCGCTCGACCTGGGCGTAACGGACTTTGGGGTCGCTGAGCTTCCCGGCAGAGGCAAGGTCGAGGAGTTCTTGGTCGGGCATGGAGGACCAGAGAAAGTAGGAGAGCTTGGAGGCGAGGGTGTAGTCGTCGGGTTTTTCTTCGCGATTGAGGAGGAGGAATTTCGGGGAGCAGAGGACGGCGGTGACGCCGGCGCGGACGGCTTGCTCGAAGGTGCGGCCCTTGGCGAGGCGGTCGAGGGTGAGTTTGACAAAAGGATCGGCTGTTTCTGGCGGGACAGGACGGCGGAAGGCGCGGGGGATGAGCTCGCGGATGATACGTTCGGCATCGACCTCGGGCGTGGTGGAGGAGACGTCATGGAGTTTGACACCCTTGCGGTGGCGCATCCAGAAAGGAGTGCCGGGTTCCAGGGTGATGGTGTTGGGATTGCCGAAAAGAGATTGTTGGGCTTGGGAGGGGAAGGCTTGGTCGAGAGGCCCGTGGGTTTCGACCCAGACGACTCCGATGCCGGGGCGCTTCTCGTGCTTGTCCCGCCAGGTGACATGGTCGGGGTAAACCCAGGGAACGATGTGGAGGGTTTCGCCTTCCTTGAGAAAGGTTTGGAACTCGATGATGCGGGGATCCGCAGGCGTGCCGGTGACATCGAACATGCCCATGAAGCGGCGCTTGCCGGGGCCGAAAAGGGGGCCGGCATAAATGGCGACGGCGAGGGTTCGGTCGCCGGGATCATGAGGCCAAACAGCGATTCGGCAGCGGTATTGGCCGTCTTCGATAGGGTGGACTTCATCGACCCGGACAGGCGGCCAGCCGGGGGTGAATTTGACGAAGGAATCGTGAGCTTTGATGACGCCGCCCTTCTTTTTTGCGAAGGCGTCCTGGTTATCTTTGTTGTCGACAACCTTGGTGTGGCGGGTTCGGGCTGGAAGGGGCGGGATGCGGCGGATGGTGGATTCGAAGGCGGTGTCGGCTGCTTCGAGATAGCGCTCCATGAGGATGGATGAGAGGGAGAGGCCGTCGGCGATGTTGTCGAAGCCCTGGACTTTACCGTCTACGGGGAGGAGCTCGGCGAGCGGGGTGTCGATGCCAAGGAGATCGCGAACGGTGTTTTCGTATTCGACGCGATTGAGGCGGCGAAGGGCGATGGGTGGTTCGACTTTTTTGAGAAGGGAGGTTGTGAGAGAGGAGATGGTTTGCTTGAGTAGAGTGGCGTTCGGGCGGGGTTCTTTTTTTGGCGGCATATCATCGTTTTCGAGGACTTCGAGAACGAGATGCCAATCGTCCGAGTCCGCCGCGAGAGTATCGAGGCGAAGGTCGCCCTTTTGTTTGTCGGGCCCGTGGCATTTGAGGCAGTGGTCCTTGAAAAAAGTCTCGTTTGCCCCTGCGAGGTTGAGAGAGGCGAGGAAGGCGAGCAGGATGTGGCCGAGAGGCATGTCACTATTACTAATGAATGAAGGAAATCCGTTCAAATGCGGAGTCGTTTATGTTACGCGGGTTCATGCTAAAGCTTGCAACGTTCTCTTTTCTTTTGGCTCTCCCGGGATTTGCTTTGCCGGAGGCGGTTTTTGAAGCGCAGGTGATTGATGACAAGATCACAGTGGGTTACGGACTGGCGGTGGCGGATGTCGATGGGGACGGGAAGGTGGATATTTTGCTGGCGGATTCGGATCGCACGGTGGCGTATCAAGGACCGGATTGGAAGCTGCGAGAATTGACGGGGAAGTTGACGAAGAAGGATCACGTTTGCCTGTGCGCGAAGGATCTGGATGGAGACAAGAAGGCTGAGATTGCGGTGGGCGCGGAATGGAATCCGGGAGATACCAAGAACAGCGGGGCGGTCTTTTCGCTGAACGGTTCGGCGGATTGTTTTGCGAAGCGGGAGGTGATGGGATTGCATCGAGAGCCCACGGTGCACCGGATGCATTGGGTGGCGGAAAAGGGCGGAAAGAATTTCCTCGCGGTGCTGCCACTGCACGGGCCGGGGAATGTGAAAGGCAAAGGCGAGGGGATCAACTTTTTAGGGTATCGTCCGGAGGAGGAATGGAAGACCTTTCTTATCCACAAAGGGTTTCATTTGGCGCACAATTTTGATCCGGTGAAGTGGGATGATTCGGAGAACGAGAGTATTCTCGTCGCCTGCAAGGAGGGGGTGCATTTGCTCTATCCGGGAGGAAAGGATCAGTGGACGGCGCGACAGATGACGGAGAAGGGGGCGGGGGAAGTGCGACTTGGCAAGCTGCCAAACGGGAAGCGTTTTATTACTTCAATCGAGCCGATGCACGGGAATGAGGTGGTCATTAACCCCGAGGCCAGGAATGGGCTTTGGTCGCAGAAGCGGGTGGTGGTTGATGATGGCTTGAATCAGGGTCACGCCTTGGTGACAGGAGATTTTTTAGGCCTCGGCTATGATCAGGTGGTTGCGGGTTGGCGTCAGGGGGCGGGCGCAGGCAAGAAGGTTGGGATTCGTTTTTACGTGCCCACGAAAGAAGACGGCAGCGAGTGGAAGCTGCATGCGGTGATCGATGATAACACGATGGCCTGCGAGGACATGAAGGCCGCTGATTTGGATGGAGACGGCGATCTGGATCTGGTGGCTGCAGGGCGGGCGACGAAGAACGTGATCATCTACTGGAATCGAAATAAATGATCTTAGCTGGCGGAGAGGTTAAGGAGATCAATCGCGTTTTCATGAGATCGCGCTTGATGGAGTTTCTTACTTTGAGACACAATTTGTCGGGCTTATGAAGATTCCCAATTCATCGACACTTCCCAGGTAAAAAGCTCATCACCGCTTCCTCGCAAATTTTTTTGGCTTGGGCGTTTTGGTTTCGCTCAGCTTCCTCCTCTACCATGGAGTGATGCTGTGGAGATTGGGAGGTGATGAGAAGAAGATCGACCGCTACCATATTTTGTTAGACGGCGGTCTGGTGGCGAAAGCACACTTTACCGGTGATCAGGAAAAAAAAGAAACTACGCTACGGAGCTCGAATGAGAAAACGCGGGTTGTTCACTATCATCCGATCTATGCGTTCGAGGTCGATGGGGTAAGGTATACCGGTGCTATCGAGAGAGGTCATACTCCTGTAGCAAAGGAATTTGAGGTCCATTATTTGCCATCTAATCCTGAAGTTAACTGCCATGATCCAGCATTTCTCCTGGGTTTAGAGGTTGATAATGAGGGAATGAGATCCAGTAGGAATGGTATGGTCATCTGGGGTGCAATTGGGATTCTCGTTATGACCGGCTATCTTCTTTTAAAGAAAGATGCTGCAAAGCGAGCTACCCGGAGGCTCCAAAATGCAGGTCGCCGTTAGGGGCGGCTTTTCAAAAAACACTCTGCATCTAATGAATTAGTGACAAGCCGATCGTAATTCTTTCGTAATCTTATTTCCAATTATGAAACGTCGTAACCTTCTCCGATCTTCGGCCTTTGCTGGCACTTACTCGTTACTTTCTCCTTTTGCCAAAGCAGCAGGAGCCAACGGTGAACTTCGCGTCGTGGTGATCGGGGTGAAGGGTCGTGGCTCAAGTCATATTAATGCGGTCATTTCCCACAAGAAGGCCCGTCTCGTGGGCCTGTGCGATATCGATTCCGACCAGCTGAAACGCCGTGTCACCGAGATGGAGAAGCGGCACAAGATCACCGGCCTGAAGACCTATTCGGACTACCGCAAGGTTTGCGAGGACAAGGACGTCGATGCGGTTTGTATCGCGACGACGAACCACACCCACACCGTCATCGCTCTGACCGCTGCCGCGAACGGTAAGCACGCCTACACCGAGAAGCCGGTGTCCCACAATGTTTGGGAAGGTCAGAAGTTGGCGGATGGACAAGCCAAGTATGGCACGGTGATCCAGCACGGATTCCAACGGCGTTCGGAGACTTGTTGGGCCGAAGCCTTTGCGTGGTTGAAAGAGGGAAATCTGGGCAAACTGACACTGGCCCGAGGCTTTTGCTACAAGCCGCGGAAATCGATTGGAAAGGTCGAGGCTCCGGTCGACGCACCGAAGACGGTTGATTACGATCTCTGGTCCGGACCGAGAAAGGTCCTTCCGATTCGCCGCAAACAGTTCCACTACGATTGGCATTGGCAGTCACTTTATGGTAACGGAGATCTTGGAAACCAGGGCCCTCATCAACTTGACGTGTGCCGTTGGGCTCTTGGTGATCCCATGGAACTTCCTCCTGTAATTCTTAGTATCGGTGGCCGTTATGGATACGATGACGATGGCGATACCGCCAACACGCAGATTCTTTATGTGGACCAAAAGCCCGCGCCGATTTTGTTCGAAGTAAGAGGTTTGCCGAAGAAGGACCTTAACTGGAAGAATGGCATGCCGAATTATCGTGGGGTGACGATTGGAAACGTCATTGAATATGAGGGTGGCTCGCTTCTTGGAGGTCATGGAGCCAGCTGCAGGGTGGTGGATAAGGACGGAAAATTGGTGAAGGAATTCAAGGGTGGCCAGGACCACCTTCACAATTTCTTTAATGCCTGTCTGACCGGAAAACAGAACCCGCTTCATAATGCCGAGAATGGCCACCACTCCGCCGCGCTTGCACACATTGGAGCTCACGCCTTATCGCTGGGTAAGGAATTGCCGGCAGAACAGATTAAAGCATCCTTAAAAGGAAAGGCCCAGGTTGCCGACGCGGTGGACCGTATGATGGCTCATTTCGAAGCGAATGGGATTGGCGCAACCAAGCCTGGCTTGGGCGCACCTTTGACCACTGACGGCAAGAAGTTCACAGGTGAGTTTGGAGCAGCAGCGACCAAGCTTGATCGCGAACACTACCGTGAAGGTCACACCCTCCCCAACGCATAAAGTTAGGGTTTAAAAACCATTGGACTGCGGGGGCTGTTTGCTTACTTCTTTTTAATTCTTTTACACACCACACAGCAGACGACCGGAACAACTACGGAAATAGCCCCAGCAGCCCCTGCACCTTTCCAGAGTCGATGCTAGCAATAGCACGCCCCCGTTGCCCCCGCAGGCCCTTCTTAATCTCTGTATCCCGTCCCCTGTATCTTTAAATCTACGAAGCCTATGACCCTTCGTAACCGCATTAAAAAGCAGGTTGGCGTGGAGATAAATGTCTAGGTTTAGCAGGACTGTGTCTTGGTCGGAGGAAAATGTTTTTAGCGATGACCTTGGGCAGTTTTTTGACTATTCTCCCCCATGGGCTTTGAAGGACTAGGGGAGATTATAAAAGTATTGGCAATCGCTGTTTTCGTACTAGCGGTGGCCATTTTTATTGCGCTCAAGAGATAGAATTCGCAGCAAGGCGGTCTGGGTTGCCGAAGCAATCTATTTCGCGGCTTAGTGAAGATGGTTTTCTTGAGAGAGATCAAGGTCCTTACCCAATCCCTGTCTTCTGTCTCAGGGCAGAGTGTTCGTGCAGTGTAGGAATTTGCTTCTGGCGGAAAGTCCATGAAGAACGGGTTTGGGGGGAATACATGGGGAAGAAAGGGGGGACTCCTTTCCTAACGCGATGGCGTCGTCACCATCTACGGTGACGTTCACAACGGCAGCATCATTAAAAATACCGACCATAATCTCATTGAATACTCCTTTTGACCCAGCGGTCGCAGCGGGACCGAGCTGTCATTCCAGGCTTCGATCTAGTATAAAGGTCTTCAACGGACGCTCGCTCGACGTCTATTGCCTCTACCACCGAGAACACTCCACTCCAGATCTTCAGAAGCAGATAAATGGAGATCCTTTCTACTGGAACTTCCTCGAAATGGAATTTGATACCGTGCCTGCTGATCCTAAAATTCGACTCCACGTCCGCAACCTTATCGACTCTCCCGACGAGAAATCAATGGGCGGTGGATCACAAAGTGGTCAATCCGTCACTTGCAAACTCCCTACCGTTAAAATTCCCCCCAACGCCGACCTTCGCCTTGTCCATACCGATGGCCGACCAATCCGCGGAACTCGCTCCTGCTCAGACTGCTCACTAACGTTGAAATCACTCCCTAATATTTCTCCTAAAACGACCCTCATCCTCATCGCCTTCGATGGCAAGGAGTCCCATTCCCAAACGGTCACGACACTATGAAAGTATGCTCAAATTCGCCACGGCCTTTTCCCTCTTTGATTGAAGACTTGGAGAGAAAAGGGGGGTAACGGCTTCATTGTACTCATGCTCTGCTATGAGGTGACTAGTGACAGAAATGTCATTTTCGGGTTCTTGTTTAATCGTATCTCTCTCCGAACTTGGAAGGGACTTAATAGTAAGAGATTTCTATGCCCTACCGGACGCGATTGCACAATTTAGGTGACAAAATCAATCAAGACGGCTTAAAAAAAGAGACTGTATCTGGAGAAAGATCCACAATTTGGGTGTGGATTTTTTTAATTGGGGCGATTGCGCCGATCTTTGCTTTTATCTTGTTTCTCACTAGCGTCCCCAGCCAAGAACAGAACAGCCGAAGACTTAATGACGTAGAGAATCAACTGCGATCCGGACTGGATCAGATCGAAGGAGATGGAGATGGAGAGGGCTTGGATCTCTTTTCCGACACTACAATCGATGTGATCGACGAAATTAAGTTGATCATCCAAAAAATAAACACAGCGAAATCTTACAATGAGATTTCGGGATTATTGAGAAGGACGACTTACTCAGAACCGAATAGCTTTGACTTGGACGAATGGGGAATCAAACGCTTAACGACTCCCTTTTCAGGGTTTCGGTGGACAAAAATGACAGCCCAAATTTCTGACGAACCCTACAACCGAGCTATTGAATATATCAAAATTTCTGGACGGCGGTCAGACCACTCACAATACCAAGCCTATTTCGTCCACCAAGACGGTAGGGTTCTGATTGACTGGGAAGCTACTATTGGATGGTCTAAAGTCTCGCTTGATGAGTGGCTACGAACCAAACCACGAGAAGAAATCTTAGTAAGATGCCTTGTCGAAAAGCAACCAGGCTATGAAATCCGATTAGGGGGAACTGAATACTCTGGTTATTTAGTCTCATCTCCAAATTTACTTCCGTATATAGTTGCCTATATACCCTTAAACACTGATCGAAATCGAGAGATCGATAAAAATCTTAAAGCTGTTTTAAATTACGGAAGTTTCGTTTCTAACGAGAGGCCTCTAAAAGACAAAAAAGTCACTTTAAAGATCTGTTATAAAGAGGAATTAGGCCAAGACGGGATTTTTGAAATCACCAAGTTTCTACACGATGATTGGTTAGGGGCCTGCGACCCTTGAACCTAAGACTAGGATGCAATGGGTAGGCTTGGAAACAAGGTGAACAAGCTATCCGCCATCCTAGGAAGCAAAGATCCTATCCTTGCATCCCGGCAGTCTGTTTGGCTTGAAGTCTGCGCCAATGTTAATTGGTCTAATTTTTCTGATTAAGAAATGATGTTTAATTTGTCAAAATCGTCAATTTAAAATGATAGCAAAGTGTCCTGTTTGTAACAAACGAGATGGGTCGGTTTTGTAACACTAAATAAGTTAAAACTTTTGCGTTTCTAGGTATCAATAGCGCGTCTTGGGGTTTCAAGACGCTCACCAACATTCCAACAAAACCACGATGAAGAATAAACACTCCTTCAGCAATTATGTCATGAGACTCATGTGCAGTCTCATTGTCTTTGGACTCTGCCGCACAGCGGTCGCTCAAAACAACCAGCAAGCAAGCTTGGCAACTGGACCATCAACGTCGACAGCTTCCTACCTCCAGTCAAATATCCCTGGTGTCGGAATGACGTCGATATTTTCGGTTCCGGACTCAGTGCCAAATACCGATAATGAGACCGAGCCCTATCTTTTCGGGGGGATTCCGGATGGGATGGGAGCCTACGATAATGGCGACGGCACTTTCACCTTACTCGTACATCACGAGATGGCGGGAACTCTAGGGGTTCCCAGAGCGCATGGAGCAATTGGAGCTTATATCACCCAAATGGTCATCGATAAGACGACTTTGGAGGTTATTTCAGCGAGGGACCTTAATACCGTGGTGAAGTCGTGGGATGGAAATGCTTTCGTAGTTGTTCCGGCACCAGCAAATGAGGAGGAGCTGGATTTACGGTCCTTCAATCGGCTTTGCTCTGCGGATCTTCCCAAGCAAACGGCTCTCTTCAACAGCGTAACGGGATTGGGAACCGAAGAGAAAATATTTTTGGGAGGCGAGGAAAATGCCGGGGGGCGTGCGTTCGCACATGTGCTCACAGGCGGAGACGCTCGCACTGCTTTCCATCTTCCTCACCTTGGACGGTTTTCAATCGAGAATATCGTTGCGAGTCCGATGGAGCAGGACAAGACCATCGTGGTTGGTCTTGATGATGCCTATCCGGAAGGTGAGCTTTATATATACGTGGGGGTAAAAAATGATACCGGTGCTACTCCGGTGGAGCGGGCAGGCTTGGTTGGCGGATCTCTTTATGGTTTGCGGATTCCTAACAAGCCATTCGAGGTTGGTGAAAATAATGATCCTGTTTCTCAAGTTGAGAATTTTGAATTGGTGGACTTAGGTGATGTCTCGGGATTGGATGGAGCAGGATTGACGGCTATAAGTGCCGAGAATGGGGTGACGAACTTTGGTCGTCCGGAAGATGGAGTTTGGGATCCACGGCCAGGAATGGAGAACATCTTTTATTGGGCATCCACAGGTGGGGTGACCGACGGAATGAATACTCCGACCCGACTATGGAAAATGGAGTTCACCGATCTGAGCCAACCTGAACTCGGCGGAACAATGACCGTCCTTTTGGATGCCTCCCGCCCCGGGCCTACTTTTGTAGCACTCGACAATATTACAATGGACGAGAACGGAGTGATCTTTCTCCAGGAAGACTCCGGCGGCTCCTCCCGGCTTTCGAGAATTTGGTCCTATGCTCCTGATACCTTCACTGGAACTGCGAATAGTGGGGACATCCGTGAGATTGCATTTCACTCGCCACAGGTGTTCGACGAGTCGAGCCCTGATTTTTTGACCAATAATGAGGAGTCGTCGGGAATCATTCCGCTGACCGGAATTCTTGGAGCCGGTAAGTTCGCACTCGGAGTGCAGGCTCACTTTAGTTTGGATAGTGAAACAAATCCTGTCGACATCGCACGCCGCGAAACTCTGGGAATCGACTACGAGACCGGAGTTGAGCTTGTTGAGGGTGGCCAGGTTGTGATTCTTGATTTGAGTGATGCGACTGCTGGTCTCGGATTTGAGAACCTTGTCGATGCCGGTGAAGAATGGACCTACTTCATCGCAGGTGACCCGGGAGCTGGCTGGGAAACATCTGGCTTCGATGATAGCAGTTGGTCGAAGGGAAATGCTGAGCTTGGATTTAATGAAGGGGATGAAGCAACGTTGATCGATAACAGCAATCCACAAGCCGCTTACTTTTTCCGGAAATCGTTTACTCTTGATTCCAAGGCAGATGTGATCTGTCTCGACCTCTTTCTTAAGAGAGATGACGGGGCAGTTGTTTATCTCAACGGACGGGAAGTAAAACGGGACAATATGCCTGATGGATCGGTGACCTTCAGCACCTTGGCGACAGCTTTTGCCGAGGATGATGGCAAGACCTTCCACAAATTCCCGATTTCTGCTGATTCTCTGGTTGATGGGGAGAATATAATCGCGGTGTCGGTTCACCAAAGTGATGTCACGAGCTCTGATCTAAGCTTTGATCTTGGTCTCAGCGCAGTGCTGAAGTCGACTGAGACAGGCACTCCGCCGGCAGTCCCTTCAGACTTGCTCGCTAACGTTGTCGCCTACGATCAGATTGATGTGAGCTTTACTGACCAGTCGACCGATGAAACCGGTTTCCTCATCGAGCGATCGATTGCAGGTGGCCCTTGGGAAGTGGTTCAAAAGAATGTCGTTCCTGATTTGGTCACATTCGAAAATCGGTTTCTGACAGAGTTGACCGAATATCGCTACCGCGCACGTGCCTTCAATGTCTTTGGGGTTTCGGATTATACCAATGTGGTTACAGCCATGACGCCGGAGGAGCCGGCACCTTTGATCACGGGAGAGGATTTCTCCAATGGTGATTTGGGCCTTTGGTCGTCTATCAGTCTTGCTTCGAATCAAGATTGGGAGGCGAGCACTCGGGATGGTTTGTTCTTTGCCGAGGCCAATGGATTTGGTGCCGATGAAGCAAGTGACGACTGGCTGATTTCACCAAGGGTGAACTTCAACCATCATCTTGAGGAATTTATCACCTTTGAGACAATCAAGGGATATGATGGAGGCGGATTTGAGGTGGTCTATTCAACCGACTATGATGGTGGCGGTGACCCAACGGGAGCAACCTGGACTCATCTCAGCGAGGCTGTCCTTTCAGATGGTAATTTCAATCAGGTTGAGTCTGGTCAGGTCGATCTTTCGGGTATCGAAGGGGATGATGGTTATATTGCCTTCCACTATACCTCAACCGGGACTGGTGGAGGCGAGGGTGCTATTTGGCGTGTTCTTGATGTGCAAATTCGCGGGACCTTCCAGTTGCCAACACTCAATACCCTTGATTTTGAAGATGAATCTTTCAGTGACTGGTCGGTCGTTGATTTGGCGAGTGATCGTGGATGGACCATTGAGAATGACTCTGACACGATGACGTTTTTTGGCCAGGCCAATGGATATGGTGGAAGTGGAGATGATGACGACTGGTTGATCTCTCCAGCCCTTGATCTGGACGCCAATCCTGAAGCTTACCTGAACTTTCTTGCTCGTCGGCGTTTTGGAGATGGAACGAGCTTCCGTGTTCTGGTTTCGACTGACTACGATGGTGCGGGAGATCCAACTTCCGGGACATGGACCGAGCTGTTCGATGCGACTCTTCCTACCATTGACCAAGAGCAGATCTGGCTTGATTCCGGATTTGCCGATCTCAAACCCTTTAGCAGCCCTGCCACCTACGTTGCGTTCCACTATCGGACCCCAACGGGCAATCCTCCGACTCGCTGGCGACTCGACGGGGTGCAGATTACCTTGGATAAACCGGACGTCAAATTCAGCGGGAATTTTGAAGTGACCGACACTTCGCCCCTGAACGTGAATACGATTCGCTTCACCTCGACTATCAGTGGCGGGGAAGGAGCCTTGAGTTACGAATGGGACTTTGGAGACGGTAAAACTTCAAGTAAGGCAAATCCGGTCCACACTTATGAAGATGCGGGAAGTTACAACGTAACGCTTGTTATTACTGACGAGGATGAGAACACATTTGAGATTACCCGTTCAGAGTTTATCACAGTCCGGGAGGCCACCGAGGAAGTTCCTGCAGAGAATATTTCGGCGTTGAGAGTTGCGACTTACAACGTCTCGCTGAATCGCCCGACAAGTGGGCAATTAGTAGCAGATTTGAGTAGTTCCAGCGATTCCCAGGCTCAGTCCATCGCAGAAATAATCCAGCTTTCGAGGCCGGATGTGATTCTACTGAATGAATTTGATTACGACGAAGCTGGTGAAGCAGTTGAGTCCTTTAAAGCGAATTACTTGATGGTTTCCCAGAACGGCTCTGATCCGATTGACTATCCCCATGTCTTTAGCGCGGCCTCTAATACCGGGATTCCTTCCGGGTTCGATTTTAATAATGATGGCGATATTACCGATCCAGAAGATGCTTTTGGATTCGGGGATCATCCCGGCCAGTATGGAATGGTGATTCTCTCCAAGTATCCCATTGACGAGGACGGAATCCGGACCTTCCAGAATTTCCTTTGGAAGGATATGCCTGGTGCTCTCTTACCACCGGATCCCAACGATAGCGATGGTGACTCTAATCTCGATAGCTACTACAACGAAGATGAGTTGGAGGTATTCAGACTGTCCTCCAAGAGTCATTGGGATGTTCCTGTCATGATTGATGGAAAGATCATTCACCTTCTCGCCAGTCATCCTACGCCTCCTGTTTTTGACGACGGGACCGAGACCAATTTTGAAGACCCAACAATCGTTGATTGGAATGGTCGCCGGAATCATGATGAAATTCGCTTTTGGGCGGACTACATTGATCCATCTGCATCTGCATACATTTATGATGATGAGGCGAATGATGGAGGTCTTGCTGCCGGCGAGACTTTTATCATCCTTGGTGACCTGAATGCTGACCCGGTTGATGGCGATAGCACTGGGACTCCACCTCCAGCGACACTCTTGCTCGACAGTCCTTTCGTCGATGCCCGTTTCTCCCCGGTTAGTTCGGCAGGAGAAGGGAATGATACCGCAACGTTCGGTTTGCGAGCCGACTACTTACTGCATTCAAAAGCTGGTCTGCTGACCCGGGAGACGGCGGTTTATTGGCCTGTCGATACCGATATTCGTAGTGCTCAATTTGCGGCCAGCGATCATCGGATGGTTTATTCCGACTTGGAGTATCGCTCGACCTCCGACTTTACCTTGCAAGTCTTACACAGTTCGGACAATGAGTCGTCTTTCCAGGACCCCAATACCCTTGAAGAAAAGATTCTTAACTATGGAGCCTTGGTTGAAGGATTACGGTCCCTTGCCGGGGATGAAAATATAGGAACTGTTTACGTTACCGCAGGAGATCATACACTTCCGGGGCCATTTTATGAGGCCGCCGCACAAGTCCCTTCGCTTGGACAAGCCGGGGCTGCCGATATTGCGTTTTACAATGCGATGGGACTAACGGCCAACGGCATGGGTAACCACGAATTTGACGGGGGAATCGAAGATTTTGCCAGTTTCCTTCCTCTCGCGAATTATCCCTTCCTTTCCGTTAACCTCGATTTCTCCAATGTCGATACCGGAGATGCTCCGGCAATCGAGATCGGGGTTGATGGAAGCTCTGTCACCGAGTTGGCAGGGAAAGTTGCCCGGAGTGCTTATGTGGAAATCAATGGAGAGAAGATCGGCTTGATTGGTCGTGCTCCGGCTGACTTCTTTAATGTTGTCGCCGATCCCGAAGTCACTCTGCCTGGTTTGGATTTTGTAGGCGGCCGCGAGGCTGGAACAAACCAGCCGTTGATGTCTGCGTTACCACTTGTTCTTGAACAGGTCGATATCCTGAAGGCTCAGGGCATCAATAAAATTATCCTGCTTGATCATGCCCAGGATTTCACAGGTGATCCACTCTCGGCCTCGGAGTTGAGAGATATTGATTTGATTGTCACTGCCGGAAGTACCGGCTTCCTCGCGATGGATGATCAGCTCGGTCCCTTCAATCAGCTGCGTGACGGGGATTCGGGCACAGACGATTATCCTACTCTCAGGGATGACCTTGATGGAAATCCTGTTCTCCTTGTCAATAGTGATCAACTCTATCGCTATCTTGGAAACCTCATTATTGGGTTCGATAGTGATGGCCTAATTGACTTTGTTGATGTCCGAAGCGGGCCAATCGCAAGCAATGAGGCGACGGTCACCGCTCTTGGTGAATATAACGGAGATGACTCGCTCGCTGCTTCTGAAGAAGTGCAGGAGCTTTGGACGGCTCTTCAGGAGACTCCTCTCATCACTGAATTGTTTGAAGTCGTGGGAACGACCGAGACCCCACTGAACGGGGAGAGGGCCGATGTTCGGACTCGTGAGACCAATCTTGCCCGCCTCGTCACCGACTCGACCCTTTGGTCTGTGCGGGAAGAGTTTGGACGTGGAGATCTTGTCCTAAAGAATGGAGGAGGCATTCGTGATTCCATCACCGGGCCCAACATTACGCGATTGGGAGTCAGTTCTGCTCTGGCATTTAACAATGGCGTGGTCTTGGTTGAAGTCACCGCGGCTGAATTGTTGGCAACACTCGAAAATGGAGTGAGTCGATTCCCGGCACGCGACGGAAGATTCCCACAACTTTCTGGAGTTACGATGGAGTTCGATCCAACCCGTCCTGGTGTCGAGGCGCAGGTGGAGTTGTTTGAGCCATCGCGGATTGGACGACTTGTTGTGCATCGCGCCGATGGCACTTATGATGTCGTCGTTGAGAACTTTATTCTTGTCGGTGATCCCGCACGGACGTTTGACCTCGCGACGAACGATTTCCTTTTGACCGGAGGAGACGGTTATGGGGCGCTTGGTAATATTGATACCGACTCATCCAGCTATGTTGGCGAAGTTCCCGGCGGAGAGAGAAATATTCTATCTGAATATATTTCAGGACCTCTTGAGGGAATGGTTGATCTTCAGGATCCTCCGGTGACTCCTCGTTTGACTCGCTACTCGAGCGGCCGGGTCACAGGAACATACTCTCAGGGTGAATTCGACGAAAGTAGTGCTGAGATCGTGGATTACTGCGCCATCACCAAGAGGTTGTTTATCTCAAATGCTTCCGAGGATACGATCGACGTTGTGGATGCCACGAAGATGGAACTGATCTTCCAGATCACCGAATTGGGAGGCTCTCCAAATAGTGTGGCTGTGAACAATGGTGTCATAGCGGTCGCGATTCAGAACGATGTTAAAACTGATCCCGGTTGGGTTGTCTTTTACGACACTCTTTTCGGAAATGAATTGAATCGCCTCGAGGCCGGAGCCTTGCCGGACATGCTGACTTTCAGCCCGGATGGCAGCACTATTCTCGTCGCAAACGAGGGTGAACCTAACGACGACTATACCGTTGATCCCGAGGGGTCGATTTCCATTATCAACCTCGGAGACGGATATCTTGTAGACGTGGTGAACCTAACCTCAAATGACGTGATCCACCTTGGTTTTTCAGATCTTGATGAAATCCCGTTCTTCCGCGGAATTCTGGAGGAGATAGGGATTCGCCTCTTTGGTCAAATTCATTCACCGGAAGGAGAATTTGTGAGAATGTCGTCCATTGCGGAAGATTTGGAGCCGGAATATATCACGATTTCTCCGGATAATACCACGGCATATGTAGCGCTTCAGGAGAATAATGCGCTTGCCATTATTGATCTTTCTATTCCCCAAATAGTCGACCTTGTTCCCCTGGGCTACAAGGATCATTCATTGGAAGGAAATGGTTTTGATGCCTCGAACAAAGATGGAATTATCGATATCCGCCCTCATCCTACCTTTGGGGCATATATGCCGGATGCGATTGATAGTTACGAAACTCTTGGTGAGACCTTCGTAATTTCGTCGAACGAGGGTGATTCACGTGATTACGATGGCTACAGCGAAGAGGTTCGTGTCGACGACCTCCTGCTTGATCCGGAAGTCTTCCCGAATGCAGCCGAGCTCCAGGACGATGCTAACTTGGGTCGTTTGAAAACAACCACAGCTACCGGCGATTACGATGGTGATGGTTATCACGAGAGAATCATCTCCTATGGAACACGTTCCTTCTCTATTTGGGATGCCAGTGGGAACCTGGTCTTCGATTCAGGGGATCAGTTCGAGCAGATCATTGCTGATCGTTATCCGGAGTATTTCAATGCCTCAAACGACAATGCCAGCTTCGATAACCGTTCCGACGACAAGGGACCTGAACCCGAAGGCGTGGTTGTTGGCCAGATTGGAGATCGCAAGTTTGCCTTCATCGGCCTTGAGAGGATGGGCGGATTTATGATCTACGACGTGACCTTCCCTTACGAGCCAATCTTTATCGATTACGTTCTGCCACGTGACTTTAGCGTTGATCCGGAAGATGATTTCCCGCTGGGTGGTGATCTTGGACCTGAGGGGTTGAAGTTTCTCTCTGCTGATATTGCTCCAGGTGGGGTGCCCACCCTCGTGATTGCGAATGAAGTGAGTGGAACGACCACTCTCCACGAAATCACAGTACCTCCTGCGGCCGGCGGATACGCTCTGCAAATCCTCCATAGCTCGGACAATGAATCCGCCTTTATGGATCCAAATACGGGTGAAGAAAAGATCCTGCACTATGGCTCGGTGATCGAAAACCTTCGCAAGCTTGGAGCCAGAGAGCAGCTCAATACGATCTACCTGACCGCAGGAGATCATACCTTGCCAAATCCATTCTACGAAGCCTCTGCTGAGGTGCCGGAATTTGGGCAACCCGGACTTGCTGATATAGCCTTTTACAATGCAATGGGGCTCACTGCCAACGGGATGGGGAACCACGAGTTTGACGGAGGGATTGACGAATTTGCTCATATGGTAAATGCCGCGAACTATCCGTTCATTGCCGCGAACCTCGACTTCTCAAATATTGAGCTTTCCGAGGAAACGCCAGGCATTGAGATTGGAGTCGATGGTGCCAGCGTTCAGGAGAACGCGGGAAAGGTCTGTCGGAGTTCCCACATTGTGATTGGCGGGGAAAAGGTCGGCTTGATTGGCCGTGCCCCGGCCGACTTCTTCAATGTGGTTGCAGATCCTGATAACACTCTTCCCGGTTTGGACTTCTTCGGAGGCCGCGATCCGGAAACCAACCAGCCGCTGGAATCAGCGGTAGACCAGGTTCTCGAGCAAGTTGATCTCCTGAAAGGAATGGGAATTAACAAAATCATTCTCATGGATCACGCCCAGGATTTCACAGCAGATCCGCTCTCTGCTCAAATCTTGCGTGATATCGATATTCTTGTGACAGCCGGAAGCACTGGTTTCATGGCCAGCGACACTGTGGAAGGTCCTTTCAACCTTCTGCGTGACGGGGATACCGCGGAAACCGCCTATCCGACGATGCGTTCAGATATGGAGGGGAACCCGGTCCTCGTCGTTAATAGCGATCAACTCTATCGCTATGTGGGCCAATTGATCGTGCGATTCGATATCTTTGGTCGAATCAAATCCATCGATGACCGAAGTGGGCCGGTTGCGGCCAGCCAAACGTCCGCGCAACTTGTCGCCGATGAGCTTGAGCTAGGTTCACGACCACCGCAGGCCGTTCAGGATATTTGGGACCGTCTCAAGGAAACCGATTCGATCAGTGGACTGTTCGAGGTGGTTGGTGAGACTGAATTCCCGTTGATCGGAGCGCGATCAGAAGTTCGTTCTCGCGAGACCAATCTTGGGCGGATCGCGGCCGATTCCACACTCTGGTATGCCAAGCAATTTGCAGAAGATGAATCCTTGTCATACGACGTTGATATTGCCCTCAAGAACGGCGGAGGAATTCGCGATTCAATCCTGGGGCCCAACATTACGAGCCTTGGAATCGGTTCCGCATTTGCCTTCGATAACCGACTCGCGATCTTGCAATTGGACGCAACCGAGCTACTCGCTGTAGCTGAGAATTCAGTGAGTCGATTCCCGGCGCTTGACGGTCGCTTTCCTCAACTGGCCGGAATGGAAATCGTGTTTGATTCAAGCCGTCCAGGAGTCTCGGACCAAGTCACCTTGGACACGCCGTCGCGAATCCAATCACTGGTGGTCTATCTTGCTGATGGTTCGCCGGATGTGGTTGTTGCAGATTTTGCGCTTGTTGGTAATCCCTCAAGAACATTTGGCCTCGCCACGAACAACTTCCTGGCAACAGGTGGAGATGGATACGCCGCACTCGGTGCAATTAGCGCTGAGCCAAGTCGCGAGGTGTTGGAAACCTCGATTGGAGAGCAGGAAATCTTTGCTGACTATCTGGACGGTCCATTGGATCAGGAAGTGAGTCTTGAAGATGGAGCTCTCGTTCCCCGCGTAGCGCTTTCGAGTTCTGCGATCGTGGGCAACTATGCTGAGTGGGCCGCTGACCACTTTACGGTCGGAGACCCGGGAACACAACTCGGTGAAGACTTCGATGGTGACGGGCGTAATAACCTCTTTGCATATGCCTTCCGCCTCGATCCCCGTAGTTCGAATAGTAACTCAAATTTGCCTCAAATAGGGGCTGATGGCAGCGACCTATTGGTCACCCTCACCGTGAGTTCAGATCCAGAGCTTGCCTTGTCTTACGAGTCTTCATCAGACTTTAAAGATTGGGCAACGCTTGTCCCCGAGGCAGATTTCACCGTGGAATCAGAAGTGATGAATCCCGAAGGAATGCGGAGTGTGACACTTCGGATTCCAGACGGAGCCAAGCAAGGTCGTTATTTCCTGAGAGCGCGGATTAGTTTGAAGTAGGTAAGGATTGTCTGGTTAGTAGCCCCACTCGATGAGGTTGTTGAAAATTTTCAACTTCTTCTGAGAAGTGGGGCGATCAGATTACTCACTCCAAGGTGTCAGAAAGGGATTTCGGTGTGTCAAATACTTGCCAACTGAGCTGACCCAAAACCATATTTCCAATATCCGCTCACGCGCTGTTGGAGGAAGGTTCCCACGAACAGTGATCCTAGGATTAGAAAGGCCGGCGAGAAAAAACTCTGCTTGAATATTAGCTAGGCGCTTCTGCTGGGCAGCATCGTCAGAAAAGCATTCTGACCAAAGTAGCCTTCGAAGGAGAATCAATTTTATCAACAAAGAATTCGTAGCTCATCATACCATTTTCTTGCTCAATGGTTACTTGGTCTGCAAGATAGTTACAAAAGCCTCCTGCGTCGATTACGTCAAAAACTACATAACAATACCAATTTGGGTTGGCTAAACCAAGTTTCTGATTGGCCGCCCTTCGCCGCTGCTGGGAGAGGATTGAACTACTCCGCCTTCTGGTAATGGGTTGCCAATTCGGTTAGACTTCTCCCGGTGAAGAGCTTCCATCGCGACTCGTGATAGTTCCCGTTTCGACAGTCTTGTGAGATTGCGATTAGGGATTCTTCCCGATGGGTTTTGGCAATCCAATCGAAAAACGCTGCGGTTTGTGAGCCGCCTTCTTTGAATTTTCCTTTATCAGGATCTTTGGTGATATCTCCGAGCAGCCGGGCTTGCATTCCAGTCGCAATCCATTCCGGAGAACTGGCGGGGTAGTTTTGGAGCTGAGGGATGAGCCGCTTGAAAACCCAGTCCTTCACCTGGTCATCGGTGAGCTCCCCTGGTTCGCCGGGTTTGATCTCAAAGGTACGCGGGGTGTCGGGGTAGTGCGCAGTGCCAATCTTCTCGGCAAGCAAAAGCCAGTTCTCGAAGAAGACCTTTCGGACGGTTTCGATCTCGCCCCGGAATTCGGGATTTTTGCTGAAGTCAGCTGTAAAAGTCAGCATAATTTTTTCTTTGGTGAATCGAAGTTCGAATTCTCTTTCCTCGTGATGGACGGGTGCGAGAAGAGCGGGAGCGATCTTAAGTTCCCCAAGAATCAAAGGCTCGTTTTGGGCGGCTGTGGCCCGGAGTCGCACAAAGCGGGTCCCGGCCGGGAGCGCTAACTTCGCGGTCCCTTCAAAGAGTTTTGCGGGAGGGTCCCAAGCCTTGCCGTCTTTGGAGGACTCAAGGACGCCGGATTCCAGGATGCCAATGCCCATACCATTTTTCCCGGTGTTCACCGCTACCTCGCCGGTGGTCGGCCATGGAAATTCAGCTGTCAGATGGTCGCCATCTTTCAAACCACCGGTGGACCAGAAAAAATTGTCGGGGGTGCCATCAAAAATGAGAGTCGCGCCATGCCTGTCGCGAGCTTTGATCGATGAGGTGATGATGGTGCCGTGCAGTGCTTTTTCGGGAGGAGGATCATAAGCAAAAGAAGCGTAGACCTTGCCGAGTCGATATCGCTTATCGAGTGAATCGACCCGAGTCCGAAAGTTATCGTAATCCAAGTTTGAAGCCGGTAACCAGGTAGCCTCGGCAAAAGCGGCAATTCTTGGGAAAACGAGATACTGGAGCTTTGCAAACTCATGAACGTAGCGGGTCCGGAGACTGGCTTGCGAAAGTGGCGCGGCCTGCCATTGGTAGACTTTGTAGACGGGGTTAAATCCTTCTTCGGCCTGAAGCTTGGCGGCGATCAGAAGTTCGGCTTCCTTGGGCCTGGGGTAGACGGAAAAATCGGTGGTTTTGATACCTTCCGAGAGCAGAAGCTTCTTTCCGTATTTGGTGAGAAGCTTCCCAAGCGTATCATGGAACTCCGATGAATTCCCCTCGATCCTGATTTCTTCCGCAGGGAAAAGTTCGGCGACTTCGGCGAAGAGTGCGTCGAGGAATTTGAGAGTCGTTTCATTTTGGAGCACGCTTACGTTCCGGTCTTTCCAGGTGTTTGCGACCTTGAGGGGTGACTCGCCGAGTTCGGGATAGGAGGCGATCAGTGAAGTTGCGCCGGTGGTGAAGGTGAAGGTTGGCACGATTATGATGGCCCGGGAATCTGCGTGGGCGATCAGCTCCTTCAATTTTTCCTGAGGGTAGTAGCCGCCGTATTCGGTGGAGTCGCTTCCGGTGGGATCGCCGAATGGGGGTGTCGATGCACGGACGCTTCCGACTTCGTGAAGTTTGGGAAATTTTGAGCTTTCCATACGCCATCCATGGTCACCGTTCAGCTGGAGGTGGAGTTCGTTAAGTTGGTGAAATGAAAGCCAGTCGATCAGCGATTTCAGATCGTCGGTAGGGAAGAGGTGGGCGCTGACATCAAGGTGAAAAATGCGACGTGGATTTTCCGGCCAGTCCTCGATGGTCTGGGCTGGAATGAGGGCTCTGGGCAGTGGTTTTTCAGCAACGGGGAGGAGCTGCGCCAGGGTTTGGATTCCGTGCATGAGGCCGGCGAGGTCGCTCCCTTGAATATGGGCACCATCCTCGGTGATCTGGAGGCGATAGAATGCCGGCTTATCGAATTTTCCAAGACTGAGCCGGATGGTGCGTTTGTAATTTCGGCGGCCGGGCGGTTTTATATAATGCTGATATCCGGTGGTTTTTTGAAGAGCGGCGGCGAGGACTTCTGCCTGTGACGCAAGTTCTGCGGGAGCGATGACGCGGGTGCGGGCATCGATGAGCATTTCCCCCTCTCCCGGGACGATTTCGCGAGGCATGGGGACCAAGGTGGCGCCTAAAAAGGAGGCCAAAGCGAGGGAGAGGACGATAAAAAGTCGCATGGTGGGAAGATGAAGCGCGTTTTTATTCAGTGCAAGGCGACATCTGGAAAGACCGCCACGAATTGAACCGTAGGGTCTCCACTCACTTTTCTATGAAACGAATCTTAACTGTCCTTCTTCTCACAGTATTGCCGGCTCTGGCCGAATTAAAGCTCCCGGGTCTCTTCTCGGACGGGATGGTCTTGCAACGGGATACCTCGGCGCGGGTCTGGGGTTGGACCGAGCCAAATGCCCCGGTGAAACTAACTTTTGCCGGTGAGGATCATGGCACGAGGGCCGATCAAAACGGAGATTGGAAGTTTGAACTCAAGGGCCTGGAGGCGAGTGCGAAGGGAAGCGATCTCGTGGTAGAAGCCGCCGGATCCAAGAAGGTGATCAAAGATGTTCTTGTCGGTGAGGTTTGGTTGGCCTCCGGACAGTCGAACATGGAATGGCGGGTTTCGGGCAGCGCGAATGCCAAAGAGGAAACAGCCAGGGCCAATGATCCTTTGTTGCGTGTTTTCGTTTCGGCGAACGTCGCGGAGAGTCGTCCGCAGAAAGATTGGCAGGGAAACTGGAAGTCGACCCAGCCTCAGAACACCGGTTCGTTTACCGCAGTCGGATATTACTTTGCCAAAAAGCTTCGTGCGGAGCTGGGTGTTCCGGTTGGGGTTATCGAGTGCGCATGGGGAGGAAAGCCGGTTCAGGCCTTTACGAGTGAGGAAGCCCTCGGCGAGTTACCAGCTGGAAAAGCGCTTTTGGAAATGAAGGCCAAAGCGGTTGCCGGATATGATCCAAAGAAGGTCGAGGCAAATTTTCAGAAGCAGGTGAAGGCCTACAAGGAAAAACTGGCCCAGTGGGAGAAGGACAAAAAGGGACGCAAGCCACGGGGTCCGCGCAAAGCCGGAGATCCAGGGAAGAATCCTTCCATGCCCTCGACCATCTATAACGGTATGATTGCCCCTATCGTCGGATATGGAAATCGGGGAGCCATTTGGTATCAGGGAGAGTCGAACGCGAACGGGGGAACGGCTCAAAGTTATGAAGAGCTTCTGGGGTGCATGGTGGCCGACTGGCGTCAGCGCTGGGGACACGATCTTTCTTTTTATTGGGTGCAGTTAGCCAATTTTCGCGAGCCGACCACTGAGCCTGGCGCCGAGAGCGATTGGGTTGTTGTGCAGGATGAAATGCGTCGAGCCCTCAAATCGATTTCAAAGAGCGGCATGGCTGTGATCAACGATATTGGTGACGCCCGTGATATTCACCCCAAGAACAAGCACGACGTGGGTGAGCGCCTCGCACGCTGGGCGCTGGTCCAGGACTACGGCAAGAAAGACGTCGTGATCTCCGGCCCACTTTACTCTGGAATGGAGAAGAAGGATGGGAAGATCATAGTTTCGTTCGATCACGCTTCAGGATTGAAAGCACGTGATGGCAAGGAATTGCAACGCTTCGAGATCGCCGGTGCCGATGGCAAGTGGCAGTGGGCCAAGGCCAAAGTTGAGGGTGGCAAGATTGTTCTCTGGAACGATGCCATCAAGAATCCCGCGAAGGCTCGTTACGCCTGGGCGGCGAA